>NZ_JBEYWE010000001.1:0-808749 GCF_040644295.1 Streptomyces sp. NPDC047000 | reverse complement strand
AGCAGCTGCCCGCGCCGGCAACGGGCCGTCTCGCACAGGGCCAGCATGGCGTCCAGATGGGCGGCGGCCCGGCGGCGGAACGCCTCGTCGCCCTCCTCCATCTTCATGGCCTCGATGGTGGCGACGGTCTGCCCCGCCGACACCTTCGCCCCCTCGGCCACCTGGAGGGTGACGACCCCGGCGAACGGCGCGGCGATCTGCCGCTCGTCGCCGCGGTCGGCCTTCTCCGCGGCCTTGACCTCGGTGGCGACGGAGGCGTCGCGCACCGACACGGGCCGCAGCTGGCCGTTGAGGCTGGCCAGCACGGTGCGGTAGCCGCGCTCGTCCGGCTCGGAGATCGCCTCCAGCTCGATGAGCAGGGTGACGCCCTGGCCGAGGGTGACGGTGTGCTCGGTGTCGGGTTCGAGGCCGTAGAAGAAGTCCTTGGTGGTGAGCACCGAGGTGTCGCCGTAGGTCTCGCGGTGGGTGTCGAACGCCTTCGTCGGGCCGGGGAACAGCAGCCGGTTGAGGGTGGCACGGGGGTTCTCGGCGAGCCCCCGGCGGTCGTCCTCGGTCAGTCCGGGCGCGGCGGCCGCGGCGGGGCGGCCTTCCAGGGCGCGGGTGCGGAACGGCTCGGGCCAGCCGCCGGGCGGGTCGCCGAGTTCGCCGCGCAGGAAGCCGATCACGGAGTCCGGCAGGTCGAACTTGGCCGGGTCGGACTCGAAGGCGGACGCCTCGACGCCCGCGCCGACCAGGTGCAGGGCGAGGTCGCCGACCACCTTCGACGACGGGGTGACCTTCACCAGCCGGCCGAGCATGCGGTCGGCGGCGGCGTAGCAGTCCTCGATCAGTTCGAAGCGGTCGCCGAGACCGAGGGCGATGGCCTGCTGGCGGAGGTTGGAGAGCTGGCCGCCGGGGATCTCGTGGTGGTAGACGCGGCCGGTCGGCGAGGCGAGGGCCGACTCGAAGGGCCGGTACACCTTGCGGACGGCCTCCCAGTACGGTTCCAGGTCGCCGACGGCCTGGAGGGAGAGACCGGTGGCCCGCTCGGTGTGGTCGGTGGCGGCGACCAGCGCCGACAGCGACGGCTGGCTGGTGGTGCCGGCCATGGAGGCCACGGCGGCGTCGACGGCGTCCACCCCGGCGTCGATCGCGGCGATCAGCGTGGCGAGCTGACCGCCGGCGGTGTCGTGGGTGTGCAGGTGCACGGGCAGGTCGAACCGCTCGCGCAGCGCGGTGACCAGGGTGCGCGCGGCGGGCGGGCGCAGCAGGCCGGCCATGTCCTTGACGGCCAGCACATGCGCCCCGGCCTCGACGATCTGCTCGGCGAGCCGCAGATAGTAGTCGAGGGTGTAGAGCCGCTCCGCCGGGTCGGACAGGTCGCCGGTGTAGCAGAGGGCGACCTCGGCGACGGCGGTGCCGGTGGCACGTACGGCGTCGATGGCGGGGCGCATCTGGGCGACGTCGTTGAGGGCGTCGAAGATGCGGAAGATGTCCATGCCGGTGGCGGCGGCCTCGGCGACGAAGGCGTCGGTGACCTCGGTCGGGTAGGGCGTGTAGCCGACGGTGTTGCGGCCGCGCAGCAGCATCTGCGTGCAGAGGTTCGGCGCCGCCGCGCGCAGCAGGGCGAGGCGCTCCCAGGGGTCCTCGGCGAGGAAGCGCAGGGCGACGTCGTAGGTGGCGCCGCCCCAGCACTCCAGGCTGAGCAGCTCGGGGGCGGTGCGGGCGACGTACGGGGCGACGGCGAGCAGGTCGCGGGTGCGGACCCGGGTGGCGAGCAGCGACTGGTGGGCGTCGCGGAAGGTGGTGTCGGTGACGGCGACGGCCCGCTGGGCGCGCAGTTCCGCGGCGAAGGCCTCGGGGCCGAGTTCGGCGAGGCGCTGGCGGGAGCCGGGCGGCGGGGCCGCGGCGAGGTCGACGCGGGGCAGTTTCTCCGCCGGTTCGACGACCCGGGGCCGGGGGCCGTGCGGCCGGTTGACGGTGGTCGCGGCGAGGTGGTGGAGGATACGGCTGCCGCGGTCGGCCGGGGGCCGGGCCCGCAGCAGCTGGGGCCGCTCGGCGATGAAGCTGGTGGTGACCCGTCCTTCCTGGAAGTCGGGGTCGTCGAGGACGGCGGCGAGGAACGGCAGGTTGGTCGCGACGCCGCGGATGCGGAACTCGGCGATGGCGCGCCGGGCCCGGCGGGCGGCGTTGGCGAAGTCGTGGCCGTGGCAGCTCAGTTTCACCAGCAGCGAGTCGAAGTGGGCGCTGACCTGTGCCCCGGTGTGCACGGTGCCGCCGTCGAGCCGGACACCGGGGCCGCCGGGTGAGCGGTAGGCGGAGATGAGGCCGGTGTCGGGGCGGAAGCCGTTGGCGGGGTCCTCGGTGGTGATACGGCACTGCAGGGCCGCCCCGGACAGCACGATGTCGTCCTGGGTGAGGGAGAGCTCGGGCAGGGTCAGGCCGGACGCGATGCGCAGCTGGGCGATGACCAGGTCCCGGTCGGTGACCTGCTCGGTGACGGTGTGCTCGACCTGGATGCGCGGGTTCATCTCGATGAACACATGCCGCCCGTCCCGGTCGACGAGGAACTCGACGGTGCCCGCGTTGACGTAGCCGATGTGCCGGGCGAAGGCGACGGCGTCGGCGCAGATCCGCTCCCGCAGGGCCGGGTCGAGGTTGGGCGCGGGGGCGATCTCGACGACCTTCTGGTGGCGGCGCTGCACCGAGCAGTCCCGCTCGTAGAGGTGGACGACGTTGCCGGCGCCGTCGGCGAGGATCTGCACCTCGATGTGGCGGGGGTCGATCACCGCCTGTTCCAGGAAGACGGTGCCGTCGCCGAACGCGGACTCCGCCTCCCGTACGGCGGCCTCGATGGACTCGCGCAGCTCGGCGCGGGAGGCGACGCGCCGCATCCCGCGCCCGCCGCCGCCCGCGACGGCCTTCACGAACAGCGGGAAGCCGACCTCGTCGGCGGCGGCGAGCAGGGTGCCGAGGTCCCGGGACGGCGCGGACGAGGCCAGCACCGGCACCCCCGCCTCGCGGGCCGCGGCGACCGCCCGGGACTTGTTGCCGGTGAGGTCGAGGACGTCGGAGGGCGGTCCGACGAAGATGATGCCGGCCTCGGCGCAGGCGGCGGCGAGGTCGGGGTTCTCGGACAGGAACCCGTAGCCCGGGTAGACCGCGTCGGCACCGGCGAGCCGCGCCGCCCTGATGATCTCGTCGACGGAGAGATAGGCCCGCACCGGATGCCCGCGCTCACCGATCAGATACGCCTCGTCGGCCTTCGCACGGTGCAGGGAGTTGCGGTCCTCGTGGGGGAACACCGCCACGGTGGAGATCCCGAGTTCGAACGCGGCCCGGAAGGCCCGGATCGCGATCTCGCCCCGGTTGGCGACCAGCACTTTGGTGAACATCCGACTCCTCGGCGTCAGGGAAGCGACACTCTGTTCCCTCGGCGTTGCAGGGCGCAGTCGTCCGCGCCCCGGCCTTCTCCTTACCTGATGGGAGGCGGCGGGCGCAGCCCTCGACACCGGATGTGTTCTGTGTCTCCCGGAGGGTGCGGCCGTGTCCTCACACGGATCGGGGCACGACTGCCGCCGGGATACCGTCCGGACAGGGAAGAAGGGCCCTCGCGGGCGGCTTGCCCGTGAAGACCCTTCGCACCGTCGGGACGACAGGATGTGAACCTGCGCCCCCTTGCCCCCCAGGAGTGAGGGCCATGGGAACTACCTGCATCAGGCAAAATGAGGGTGCGGAACGTGCTTCCCCACGCGCGCTGTTCAGGGTCGCGAGCACCGTGTGGTCCCCAACCGGTCCCCACGGGAGCGGGATCGACGAGGGGCGTCGGCTTCTCGGAGGAGAATCCCGAACGGGATCGGGCCTGCGCCGATTCCGACGCCGGCGCGTCACGCGGCGGCCGGGTCCGGGTAGTCCGGCGGAGCCGCCCAGCCCAGCAGGATCCCGGCGACGGCCGCGAGCGGCCGGTTGCGGATCTTCACCGCGAGGGTCTCCAGGAGCCGGAACAGGGTGTAATAGGCGCCCGTCAGGATCGCGGTGACCACGCTGGCCACCGCCGCCGAGTCGAAGGTGACACCGATACGGACCAGCAGGGTCAGTACGAGGCCGGCGACTATCGGTACGACCGTACGCATGAAGCTGACAAAGAGGTTCACCGGGAGAGTCCTTTCCGTGCCTCGCGGGTTCCGGGCACCGTCAAGGGGCGGTGTCGAGGTGTACGACGACCTTGCCCACGGCCGCCTCGATGGCCGCGGTGATGGACGAGACCAGGGCGGCGGGGTCGATGGTCTTGTCGAACTTCGCGATAGCGGCCGCGAGTTGATTGATGGCCGCGCTCTGCGCCGCTTCGGTCGCCTGGACGGCCCGCAGGCGGAGGTTGGTGTCCTTGACGTAGGACTGGAGTTCCCAGTAAGGGTTGGTCTTCACGTCGGGGGCGTCTGCCGGGGCGGCGATCAAGCCGTCCATGGTGAGTACCGCCTTCGCGCAAGCGGTGGCGACACTGGCGATGTCGGCGGCGGTGAGCGGCATGTCGGTCTCCGTTCCGGCGGCCCACGTGCGCAACGCGGACTCGCTCAGATAGCAGATGGATCGGTCGAACGGGGTCGAGGTGAACTGCCAGAACAGCGGCGTGCGGCCGGCCGGGGCGGGCCGCGCGGTTGCCTCCGCCTGTGCGTAGGTCGCGGCACCGGACCAGGGGTAGGCCGGGTACCACAGCGGTGCGTCGGTGGGAGCGTGGCCGGCGGTCAGGTCGCTGCCCGAGGTGTAGACGCCGACGCGCTGGCCGGGGAACGCGGTCCGGACCGCTTTGATCCACGCCTTGGCGTAGGACAGGATCCCGGCCGCGGAGACGCCCGCGTAGTTGGCTCCGTCGGACCGGCGTTCCAGGTCGAGCCAGTGCACGAAGCCGGGCCGGGCGTGAGGTTTCACGGCGGCCACGTAGTTGGCCGCCTCGGCGGTGGCGCTCTGGTTCGGCCAGCCGAAGTGGTAGGCGCCGGGGACGAGTCCGGCGTCGATGACGGCGCCGATGTGCTGGGCGAAGCGCGTGTCGTGGGTGTGCTCGCCCTCGCTGGCCTTGACGAAGGCGAAAACGACGCCTTCGGCCTTGCGGGCGGTCCAGTTCTGGGCTGTCTGGTATGCGGAGACGTCGACGCCACGGCATGTGGCCATGTCGGCATTCCCCCTTCGGGTCGTCGTACGGCGTGAGTGGTGACCGGGTCCGGTCGGCGGCCTGTGCGCCGGAAGGGGCCGGCCTTCGCTCGTCGTGGGAACGATGGCAGGCACCCCGTGACCGGGACGTCACCGCCGTATCAACACGACGCCGTCGGGCCGGGCCCCGTCATTCCGGGCGGTCGTGCCGCTCGGGTGTCGAGGCCAGGGGCGACGGGGTACGGGCAGCGCCTCTGGCGTGATACGGAATCATGCCGGCGAAGCGTGCCGAGGGTTCGATGCCCAGCTCCGCACGGAGCAGCCGCCGGAATGCCTCGTAGTGCCGGATCGCCTCCACGACATTGCTCTCGGCCAGATGCACGGTCACCACCGCGCAGTGGGCGCTCTCGCGGAGGGGCTCGATCGCGACACAGGTGAGGGCGGACTCCAGCGCAAGTGCGTAGCAGCCGCTCCGGGCATGCCGTGCGCTCAGCGATTCGAGCGCGTGCAGGCGGAGTTGGCGCAGCCGCTCGCGCTCGGAACAGATCCACTCCTCGTCCCATCCGGGGAGCAGTTCGCCTCTCGCCAGCAGGCCGAGCGGAGGCATCGCGTCACCCGGATCGTGCGCGGAGCCGGTCAGGCGCAGGGCGGCCCGGGTGAAGTCGTCGACGTCGACGGACACGCCGTCCGCGAGGTACAGGCTGTCGCCGTCGCTGCCGACCACCGGGTGCCGCAGCCGGCGCAGTCGCCAGAGCGTCGTACGGAGGCTGCCCTGCGCGTGCTCCTCACTGACGTCGGGCCACAGGGTCCCGGCGACCACCGACCGGGGCGCGCGCTGATGCAGTCCGAGATAGGCCAGCAGCCGCTGCTCGTTGGCCGGGACGGCGATACCCCCCTCGGTGCCCTCCAGCCTGAAGGCGTCGAACAGACGCAGTCTGGCGAGTCCCGCGGACTGTTCCGCCGTGTCGTGTCTTCGTGGTTCCGCGGTCAGTTCGTTCCAGGCCATCGCCGTCCCCGTTTCCCCGTGTGGCGACCGCCGGTCGGACGGCCCCCGTGTGCTCAGGCCGGCGTTCACGCGGGTCTGAGACGACCAGCGTGGCGAGGCGGGACGGGGGCTGTCATACGCCGTTCCGCTCATCGGACCCGGAGGTGTGGGCGCCCACCCGCCGGGTCACGGGCCGGGCGGCACGTTGGGGTACGGAAGGGCGCGGTCGTCGCCGGGAGAGAGTCCCAGGTCGTAGAAGAACTCCCGGTGGATGACCCAGGCGATGGTGTTCCGGGTGGCCTGGTCGAGGAGCGGGATCCGGTCGACGGCCGCGAGCATCTCGGCGTACAGCTGCGCGACCTTCACCTGGGTGTCGCCGGCCCGGCGCCGTGCCATCGCCCAGTTCTTCCAGTGCTGGTCGAACGCCGTGTGGACCCAGGTGGGGAGCAGCACGGTGAGGGCGTCCCGGCGACTGTAGCCGGGCACGTCCCGCAGGAAGGAGGTCGGGCCGGCGTGCGCCGACTGGACCTGTCCGCCCGACACCCCGTACGCGCCCCGGACCACCGGCGCGTCCGCGTGTCGCTGCACCGCGAGATCCGCCGTGCCCGGAGCGCCCTGCGGACCGAGCAGCCCGGCGGCCTGGGCGTCGGCGACGGCGGACGGCACTCTGGTGCCGCTGGGCGGCGCCGACGGCAGGTGGGCCAGCTCGACGTGCAGCCGTGCGAAGACGTCCTCCGTGGTCAGCGTGGGCTCCGTCAGGCCGGGAGGGCGCGTTGCGGGCGCCGTCCGCGCGGGCGTCGGTTCCGGTGCCGTTGCCGGTGCCTGAGTTGTCGTGGATGGCCGGCCGGGGGTCGGTGGCGAGGTCTGCTCGGTGGGGGCGGGTGCCGAGGACGCCGCCATTCTGGGGGCGGGCAGTGCCTGGTCCGCGCCGGTCATCGCCCTGTTCAGGCCGAAGCGGACGGCCCACGCCCGAGCCCACGCCGTGAAGCCCCCCGGCGCGGAGGAAGGTACCGGTGCGGTCGCGGCAGACGGCGATGGCCCTGGCGCGACCGGGGCGACTGGTTCGACTGGTTCGACTGGTTCGATCGGCCGCACTGGTTCGATCGGCCGCACCGGTTCGGTCGGCCGCACCGGGGGAAGTCCCCGGGGCGCGGGTACCTCGTCGGCCGACGGCGGAGTGGTGCGCGGGCCCGAGGACAGCACCCCGCCCGCGCCGGCGATGATGATCGGCGCCAACATTTCCTGAAAGAACGCGTGCGCCCGCGCCCGCCGCAATGCCTCCGCGTTCATCTCCTCGATGGTGAACGGCCTGTGGTGCTGCTCCTGGATCAGGAGCCACCCCTGCATGGGCGCGGAGAGGACGAACACGCACCAGTCCCGTTCCTCCGTGGCCGCTTGGTACGCGGGCCCGAGCGCACTGTGATGCCCATGCATGAAGGCGTCCATGTCGTTGATGTAGGCCTTCCTGTCCCTGTGGAACGCCTCCAGCCTGATCTCCTCGCCACGCCTGATGGCACGGTTGAGACGAGACATCCAGTACTTGCGCCAGATCTTGAACATCTCGTCGATCGTGAGCGTGTTGTGCGGGTTCGTCGGATCGCGCGGCGACAGCGGCGCGGCGGGGGCCGGTGCGGGCGACGGCACCGGCGCCGGTGCCTGGGAGGCGACCGGGATTCCGACTCTCTCGCCGTCGTTGTCGTAGCTCGGTACGGCGTAGTCACGGCGGTCGGTCCCGGCCGCCGCGCGGGCCCGCGGCCGAGGGCCCGGCCTCGTCGGCGGCGGTGCCGTCTCCCCCGGCTCGGCGTCCCGCACCGCGCGGCGGATCGCGGCCACGACCGTCGCGCGCAGCCGTTCGCCGGTCTCGGCCGACAGCCCCTCGGGCAGGGTGATGTCAGTGGGCGGGTGGTAGCGCCGGCGCGTCCCCGCGTCGCTGTGGTGGTTCGCCACGATGGTTCAGCTCCTCGTCCAGACGATCCGCGCCCGCCAAGTGCTCCCCGGACGCCGTGTCGAACCGAGTTCCTCACCGGTGACGTCCTCGATGATCATCCATTTGTCCGGTCCGCCGTAATCCATACGGCTGTCAAGGGCGTACGCCTTGTCCGTTCCGACTCCGGAGAACCAGCGGTGCGGGAACTCCCCGGGCAGCACCACGAACGGCGAGTCGTACTGTGTGCCGTTGATGTCCCACATCTCCGCGGGCTCGTGCCCGGCGGGAGGGACGTAGAGCAGTCGGCCCATGCCATGGAGTTCCACGTCCTCGGCGCGTCCGCGCAGCAGGACGTAGCCCTGCGGGCGGTACGTTCCTCCGCGCCGTGGGCCTTGGAGCGGCCTTCCCCTCCGGTCGGGTGGCTGGACGGAGAAGTGGTACTCCTTGAAATGGAACCCCTTCGTGGGCTGGTTCTCCTTCCTCCCCTCGCTCACGTACCACGGTTCGTTCGTGAGCGAGGGCGCCAGGTTCGCGTGCATCGAGGCCGGGGTGGTGGCCGTGGGCAGCGGTTTCTCCGGGTCGTACGGAGCTTCGGCGTTCACGTACATCTTCCTGAACAGGACCACCTGGCCGGTGTCGCCGATCCCTGTCACGTAGGCCGCGATGTCGACCTGGTCAGGTACCTCGTACACCACGGCCACGCCGACGCTGTTGCCCCGGGCCAGGCCGGGGCCGATGTCCCGGGCGAACAGCTCCTCGTACGCGGCTCTCGCCTTCTGTTCCTCGGCGCCCCTGAGGCTGCCGAGCTGCAGCGCGAGCAGCATGGTGGCCGCGCCCTCGGCAGCACTTTTCAGGTCAAGGTTCACGGGGCTGTGGATCGGTTCGACCGGAGCTCCCCTCGTCTCGATCGTCGCGCCGGAGCGCACCTCGGGCCTTGCCTCGACAGCCACGTCGTGTCTCGCCTCGGGCCTTGCCTCTGCCACTGCCTCGGGTTTCGGCTTGGTTGTCGCCTCCGGCCTGCTCTTGGGGGCAGCCTCGCGTGGCATGGGGATCGGATCGGGAACCACGCTGACGCTGTACCGCGTCCTCGTGGTGCCGTCCCGCGCGGTGACGGTGACCACGCTCGCGCAGTCGGCGCAGAGACGCCGGGAGACCGCCATGCCGTGCACGACGGCGTCATGGTCCCGCGCGAACTCGATCATCAGCTGCTCGGCGTCGTTGGGCGCTCCGACCGCTCCCCGGCCCGGGACACCGGTGTCGTACCTCCACCGCACGAGGTCCAGTTGCTCAGCTGCCTGGAACAACTTCTTGCCCCCGCGGTTGCCGGCGATCGTGTAGACCAGCCGCGGATCACCGTCGAGGGTCACGAGGCCGATGGCGATGGTGGAGTTCCGCTTCAGCTTGATGCGCTCCTGGGTGCCGATCAGCTCGTAGAACTTGCGCAGCTTGCCGTCCAGGAAGGCCTGGGCGTCCGGATGCAGGGTGCCGGTGTCCACCGGAGCCGGGTGGTGCGGCGCCGCGTGGATTTCCTGGGCCGGTGCCGGCGTTGTGGTCGACGGACCGTGCGGGGCCAGCGGCGTGCCCTCCTCGGTGGGGGCGGCCGAGGATGCCGCCACCCTCGGCGCGGGCACCGCCTCGTCCACGCCGGACATCGCCCGGTCCAGGCCGAAGCGGACCGCCCATGCCCGGGTCCAGGCCGAGACACCGCTCGTCGGGTAAGGGCGAACGGCCGTGGCCTCCGCGGCGGGCATGGCCACGGGCTCGGCAGCCCCGGTCCCGGTCGGTTCCGCTCCCGCCGGTGCCGACGTGCCCTGTCTGTCGGGGACCGCGACCGGTTTGCCGCCGTCACCGAAGGACGGGACGGCGTACCCCTCGGCGCCCTGCCGGTCCGCGTCGTACGGCTCCTTCACCTCGACCGCCGTGCCACGGTCCCGGCCGTGCCGGTCGGCCAGCAGGCGTTCGGCCTCGGTCAGCCGGGCCGCGACCGCCCGGGTCAACGCCCGCCCTGCCGCCTCCAGTTGGTCGTCGGTGGGCACCCCGACGATCCGCAGGGTGATCGGAACGTGGCAGTCGATCCGCATGGCGCCGGCTCAGCCCGCGGTGCAGGCGAGCTGGACGGTGGCGAGGCTGGTGGCGCCGGCCACCTGGATGGCCGAACCCGTGGCCACGACACAGTAGCGGTACGTCTGCGGATCGACGGCGGCGAACGCCGCGTCGACGGGCACGGTGATGTCGTACGGGTTGGTGACGGCGGACGTCGCCGTACCGATCTCGGCCAGCTTGTCGGGAGCGGCGCTCGCGTTCGCCAGTGGGGCCCTGGTCAGGACGATGCTGAAGGCGGCCGGAGCGCCGAACCAGAGACCGACGGCTCGGAACGAGACCAGCCTGACGTTCGCCGGCAGGCTGAGGCCCATCACCGCGACGTTGTCGGGGCCGCTGACTGCCGGGTACGCCGCCCCGGTCTCGTCGTACAGCCAGCCGTCGCCCGATCCCGGCAGCGATACGAGGTCGATGCCGGGGGTGAGCAGTTGCTGGCCGGTCGGCACGCCGACGGGCTGGGCGAGCGCGGTGTCGATCTCGGTGACGACCGCGGCCGCCCGGTGGAGGTCGCTCGCGATCGCGTCGAACCGCACGTTGAAGCCGTTCGGGCCGTCGGCGGTGATGCGGCTGACGTTGTCGATCCAGTCGGTGTGCTTGAACGTGGGGGTGTAGCTGAGGTCGGTCACAGGTGTCCCTTCCCGGTCAGGACGGCGAGGCGAAGGTGAGGTGGACGGCCTCGATGGACATGCGGCCGAAGATGATGGTCATGAAGGTCGCCGTGAGGACGTAGCGGAAGACGCTGGTGTCGATCAGGGCGCGTGGCGCCGAGACCGGTATCTGGAGGTCGAAGGGTCCGACGGACCCGAAGTCGTCGCTGACCGCCAGCGGTTCGGGGGCCGGGGCCGGGACGACGAGCCGAATCGGTGTGCGCGCCAGCGAGACGGTGCCGCTGACGCTGTGGGCGGAGCCTCTCTGCATGTCGCCCACGACCCGTACCGAGGTCAGCCGAAGCCCGTGGGGCAGGGTGAGGTTGGCCACCCCGGTCATGGCGAGGGAGTTGGCGTGGGCCACGCCGTTCCGGTCGTAGCTCCACACGCCCCCCGACAGGAGTCCGGTGGGTCGAAGGGACGGTGTGAAACTGAGCCGCTGCGGCTGTGGGGGCGGCACGGCGTTCGTCGCGTCGATCGCCGTGCCGATGTCGGTGACCGCGGTGGACAGTTGGCCCAGGTCGCCCGCGATCGCGTTGAAGCGCACGTTGAACCCGTTCGGACCGGCTGCCTCCACCCGGTCCTTGCGGTCCTCCCAGGCGACATGGCGGAACGTCGGGGTGTAGCTGATGTCGGCCACGTTGACTCCTAGCTGCTGGTGTAGGCGATCTGGAAGGCCGCGAGAGTGACCGTGGTCCCGGAATTGATGAGGGAGGCCTGGATGAGGTAGCGGTACGTCGCCGTCGCGGTCACGGCCTTCGACAGGTCCACGTCCGTGGACCTGTCGAAGGGGTCGGTGTCGCCGCTGACCGCCGCCAGCACCTCCGGGGTGCCGCCCGGGATCTTGACCCGGGAAAGGGAGACGGCCAGACCCACCACGTTGGCGCCGACCTGGCCCATGACACGGAACGAGGTCAACTGAACGTTGTCGGGAAGCGTCACCTCCATCTGCCCGTACACGTCCTCGTCCTGCGCCTGGGCCGCACCGCCGCCGGTGATCCTCCAGCCGGCGCCGCCCCCCTCGGAGCCCGTCAGCATCGGCGCCAGGGTGAGGACATGCCCGACCGGTCCGGTGCCGCGTCGGTCCACGGCGGCGTCGATCTGGGCGACGACGGTGGACAGTTGGCGCAGATCGTGCTCGATGGCGGCGAACCGGGCGTTGAATCCGTTCGGTTCGCCGGCCCTGACCCGGTCGCCGTCGGGGCCGTCCACGAACTCTTTCTGGAAGAAGGTGGGTTGGAACACGATGTCAGCCATCGGCGGGCCTCCTGGCTCGGGGCGGCAGCGGGCCGCGGACACGGAACCTCGGGTAGGTGTAGTCGGGGTTCGCCAGCGAGAGGTCACCCTGGAGTTCGACCACATGGGCGCGGATCGCGGCGGTGTTGACCTCCACACCGACCGGATGCAGCACGTTGAGGACGTTCATGATCAGGTCGTGCTGGTCCTTGGTGATGACCGTCGCCGGGGTGTCCGCCTCCGGCCGCAGCCGCACCTGGAAGGTGTACGGGACCGCCTGCCCGCCGATCAGGTAGCTCGCCTGCACCCAGGCCGTGCCGGCCGCGTCGGCCTGCAGGGTGACGGTCTGCCGGGTGCTGGACGCCACGGTGATCGCGGCGTCGTCGTACGTCCCCGACGCCCAGCCCAGGCGCGGCCCCTCGCCGGGGAACTGGCCGATGAGACCGGCCAGGGCGGCGGGCGACGGGGTCGCGGTGAGCTCCATGGTGGAGCCCTCGTCCAGTTCGACGACGGCGCCCCGCTCGACGCCGGAGGGCCCGCGTACCTCGACGAGCTGCCCGGGGGCCTGGCGCACCTCCAGGTCGTCGCCGCTGTTCAGGAGATGTCCGAAGCCGACCGCGAACGCGGGCCCGGCCAGCGCTCCGGGGTCCAGGGAGCTGTGCCGCAGGACGAGCCGGCGTCCTGCGGCGGCGGACGGGTCGGGAGGGTCGCCGGTGTCGTCGAAGCCGGCGGTCACCGTGAGCCGTCCCGTGACCGACCGGCGTGCCAGTTCGGCGAGCAGTGCGTCCAGGAGTTCGGCCACGGCCGGCTGCATCAGGTGGGCGCCGTCACCGCCGTAGTCGACCCGGGGGTCGTCGTGGCGGACCAGGAACGCCGGGTCGAAGTAGGTTCCCGGGCGCTCCACGCTCGACGCGGGCACGCCGCGTGTTCCGTCCGCGGCGATCGTGGCGCCGTCGTCCAGGCCGGCCAGGCCGACCCGCAGTGTGCGGGTGCCCGACGCCGCGACCGTGTGTCTGCCCCGGGCCACATCGGCCTTGACGATCAGCTGCCCGGGAGCGGTGGCGTTCAGAGCCGCGGTCCGGTGCCGGGAGCCGGCCCCGCTCTCCGGCGACAACAAGCCTCGCCCTGAACCTCCGGGCACCACAAGCCAGTTGACGAACGCGTCCGCAGGGGGTGCCGGACGCAGGGACAGGGTCACGAGGGTTCCCGGGTCCAGGTCGGGCGGGTTCGGGGTGCCGGAGGCGGCGACCGCGGCGGGGGCCGTCGGGGCAACACCGTCTGAAGGAACGGCAGTCGGGACGGCCTGGACAGGAGTGACGTCGATCCTGAAGTAGTCGCTCTGCGTTGTGGCCGCGTAGACCTCCCCCGCTCCGCCCCGGTGGGTGACGTAGTCGAAGCCCGCCCGGTGGGCCAGCGCCGCGAGTCGCCCCGTCGGCACCGAACTGTGGCGGAGGAGCACCGCCCGGCCCGTTGCCCGCAGGTCGTCCGCCAGAGGGTCGTAGGCGGCGTCGACCAGCAGGCGGCCGGGCGGTGCGGTCTCGGTGCCGGCCAGGGTGACCAGCCGGTCGAGACACTCGGCGACCCCGACCTGGACCAGGTGCGGGTCGGCAGGGG
Organism: Streptomyces sp. NPDC047000; assembly: GCF_040644295.1. Lineage (NCBI taxonomy): Bacteria > Bacillati > Actinomycetota > Actinomycetes > Kitasatosporales > Streptomycetaceae > Streptomyces > Streptomyces sp. NPDC047000. The sequence goes on along the minus strand of NZ_JBEYWE010000001.1, from coordinate 795,116 downwards.
CCGGCGCCGGGGTGAAGTCCACCCCGGCGTGGTCGTAGCGGAACAGGTAGGCCGGGTCGAAGGTGTCCTCCTGGGCGGCGGTGCCCACCACGCTCGACTCGGTCGTGCGGCGCCGTCCGGTCGCGTCGATGCTCTCACCGGGCAGCAGGGCGTACGGCCGGATGTGCACGAGCCGGGTGCCGCGGACCAGGGTGGCGTTCGTGTCGTCGACCACCAGTGCGTCGTGCTGCCCGCCGATCGGTCCGGCGAGCCGGTTGAGGAGGGCGGTGAGGTTCGCCGGGGTCGGCAGGGTCCAGCGGCGGAACAGCTCGAGCCGACGGCGGTAGTGGTCGTCGTCCTCGCCGAGGACGGGTGCGAAGCCCGTCCTCGGCGTAGAACTGATCCGTACCTCGTCGACGACCCCGCGGAAGCCGCCGCCGCCCGCGCCGATGCGCAGCGGGGCCGTGTTCGCCACCGCGCCGAGCGGGTACAGGAACCGCCAGTCCCGCAGTCGTCCGTCGAGGAACAGCTTCACCCGGCCGCTGGTGCGGTCGACCACCGCCGACATGTGCGTGAACGCGTCGGTCGGCAGGCCGGTGTCCGCGAACAGGATCACGTCGTGGTCCGGGTCGCCGTCGCTGATCGTGAACCGTACGTTGCGCGGGAGCCCGCGTCCGAAGTCGCCGATCGCGAACTCCCAGCCCGGAACCCGTCTTTCGCCGGGGTCGGGGCGTCGGCTGAGCACCGGCCCGTCGTGGGCGCGGGGGTCGGGATCCAGATCGGCGTCGAGGGCCGGGTCGGGGCGGACGAAGCACTCGAACGTCGCGTCGTCCCACTCGCCGATGTCGAACGTGGCGTCGGTGTCGGCCATGATCACCGTGTCGGCGGACCGGAAGCCCATCGCTCGCCCGTACCGGCCGGGGAGGCCGACCTGCACCGGGCCCTGGAGCACACCGTGATGCGCGGTCCGGCCCAGGTACGCGGCGGTCGCGTCCGCCACCTGCGGGGTGGCCCCGGCGTCGTCGTCGAGATGGTAGAGCGCCACGGTGTCGGTGTCGAAGCCGTACGGCAGCGCGGGGAAGCGCGGTACGCCGAGGTCGGCGCCGATCAGGTCGAGGCTCAGGCCCAGGGCGGACGGCAGGTGCCGTTGGGCGAGGGTCGTGACCGCGTGCCGCCGCAGCCGGTCGCGTTCGGCGCCGGTCACCCACAGCAGCTTGGCCGTGGTGCCGAGCAGCGCGGTCAGCGTCCAGCAGTCCTGGGGCCGGTTGTCGAACGGTGACGTACCCATGGTGAGCAGGAGCAGCCGGGCAGTCGCGGTCACGGGTCGTTCCAGCAGGAACGAAGTGCCGGTGACCGTGCCGGCCGGCACGGTCACCGATGTGTCCACCGCACGCGCGCCCGGCTCCTCGTAGGTGATCGTCACCGTGATGTCGACGTCGATGTCCCGGGTCGTGGCGAGGACGTAGCGCGGCTCGGGCGGTACGCCGAAGCGGGCCTCGTGGTCGGCGAAGTCGTAGCTCTCCACCGTGGCCTGGGAGCTGTTGGAGGGCAGCAGGCGAAGGCCGAGGATGTCCGCGCCGCGAGCGAACGGTGTGGTGAGCCGGCGCGCCATCGTGGTGGCGGCGAGCGCGGGTGCCGGTGTGAGCTCCTCGGTGGTCATCCGGTCACCACCGTCACGTCGAAGGCCTCGCCGTCGACCACGAAGGTCGCCAGTTCGGTCGGGCCCATCACCAGGTTCTCACCCACGGCGCCCTCCGCGAGCACCCGTTGGAAGGGCACGTCGCCGAAGGTGATCCGGCCGAACGCGGCCGGTGCCCTGCGCAGATGCAGCCCCTGGACGTCGAGCACACCCGGCTGTTCGACGAACGCGCTGACCACCTGCGCGTACAGGACGTCGCCGCCCAGGCGCAGCGCCCCGATGTCCGTCGCCAGGCGGCGGCGCACCGCGGAGAGCAGGGCGACACCGTCCGAGCCGGGCGCGATCACGAGGGTGGCCCGGACCCCGACCTCTATGTGGTCGGCCTCGACGATGTCGGCATGGATGCCGATCGGCCGTACCGCGTCGACCGCCGCGCCGACCCGCTCGAAGATTCCGGGCACGGAGCCGGTGGTGTGCCACGGCCAGCGGAAGTCGTGCGCGACCACGACCGTGAAGAAGTACGGCTGTCCGACGCGGCGTTCGCTGCTGAACGCCCGCTGGTCGAAGTGGAACAGGTCGAAGTAGCTCTGCGACACGTCGACTCCGCCGAGCGGGTCGGACAGGACGACGTCGAGGACGCCGCGGACGCCCTGGGCCGCCTGCGCCACGGCTTCGACCGTCCAGAGGTTGCGGGCGATCCCGAGCAGCCGGGCGCGATAGGTCCCGTCCGGTTCCTCCTTGGTGCCGCCGGTCGTCGCGGCCGCGTTGGTCACCTTGAAGTCCGCGGCCCCGAGGTCGGTCAGGTAGATCGACCGGTACGTCGGGTCGATGGCGGTGATCCTGTCGGCTTCGACGTCGCCGTCGGGGCCCGGCTCGAACGCCATCACGCCGACGTCCGCGGTGGGGGTGTCGCGGCTGTCGAGCACGACCGGCGCCACCGTGCCGAACGACTGTGCGGGGAGGCCGGGTCGGGCGGCGGTCACCAGGATCGCCCCTTGGGGCAGGACGTAACTCCGGCCCTCCACGCCATTGTTCAGCGTGACGGTGACCGTGCCGGTGCTCGCCAGCGGCGCGCGGTCCAGACCGGTGTCCTCGCCGAGCAGGTCGAGGGCGTCACCGACCGCCGTGGACACGAAGTTGGCGTAATAGAGGTCCTCCAGCCGTTTCCACAGCTCGCCGTCCTCGGCGGCGGCCGTCTCCAGGATCTTGCGCAGTGCGCTGGTACTGCTCAGGTCCGCTCCGGGGAACGCCGCCCGGGCCCGGTCGAAGGACTCGCTGAGAATCACGTCGACGGGCTTGAGGACGAACCCGTCGGCAGTCACCCCGTAATCGGTCACGGTCGTCACACCTCCACGTTCACGCGCAGCGTGACCGGAACCTCGGCCACCGTCTCCAGGTCGGCCTCGACCGTCCACGCGCGGCGGACCTGTGCGGCGCGCGCCTGTGCCACGGCGCCGGGTCCGGCGGCCAGGCGTTCGGGATCGTCGTCGAAGGTGACCTGTCTGACCTCGCTCACCCTCGGGTCCGTGCCCAGCGTGCCGACCAGGTTCAGCTTCAGGAGCTGCTTGGCGACGCGGGTGCCGTTCGGTTCGGTGAACGCCTGGGTGACGTCCAGGCCGTAGCCCGTGTTGAACCGGTCGGAGCCGAAGGGTGTCAGGACCCGCAGGGTCAGCGCCTGGGTGAGGTTGGCGATCCCGGTCACCTCGGCCAGGTCCCCGCCGTCGAGTACGAGGTCCCCGTCGTCCACGCGCAGGCCGCGCCCGAACGGGTCCGGGGACGTCGGCGTTGTCATGTTGCCTCCAATTTCGTCTGGCCGGCCGAGACGACCCGCCAGGGCGTGGCCGTCAGGGTCGGTCCCTGTGCGGTCTCCAGTGCCACCGGTTCGCCCCCGACCTTCAGCGTCGTGGCGAGGCCGGTGTCGATGGAGGCGACCGCGCCGCACGGTGGTTTGTTCGGGCAGGCCGGGACGGTCGCGGTGAGCAGGTCGGCGCGGGTGAGGACGGGTTGGCCGTCCACGGTCAGCAGGTGTCCGCCGGGCACGATCAACAGAGGTGCCCCGTGCGGACATTGGAGCGTGGACGCGGCGGTGAGAACGGCGGCCATCACGACACCGCCACGGCGGAACCGTCGAGGGCCAGGCCGACCGTGCCGTTGGTCAGCCGGATCGGTCGGTCCTTGGTGCTGATGGTGACCGTGCCGTCGGCGCCGACCGTGATGGTCGTACCGCTGTGGTGCTCGATGGTGATCGTGTCGTCGTCCGGCGGCTTCGGACGGGCGCCCACCTCGGGCAGCAGGTCCTTGCCGACCACGATGTGCAGACCGGTCGTCTGGATGATCCGGTGACCGCCCGCGTCGGTGAGGTCGTTGGCTCCGGGGCCGGTCGGCCGGCCGTCGTCACCGAGTGCGGTGGGCAGCGCCAGCCAGTAGTCGCCGGGCTCGTTGGCCGGGCGTCGCGTCGCCGGGTTGTCCGGCCAGAGGAACCCGGCCAGTACGGCGTCGTTGACGGCGCCCCGGTTGTGGGCGAGGAGGGCGCGCATGCCGGGGTACACCGGCACGACCAGGCCCGTGCGGTCGAACGCGAACACCGAGGCGATCGGTTTCTCGTGCATGCTCGCGCCGGTGTCGACGAGGCTGTCCACGCTGGGCGCGACCACTCCGGGGTCGGGGACCTGGGCGTAGTGCAGGGACGCGAGGTGTCTGTCGGCGCCGGCGGCGTACTCGGTGACCTCGCCGACGTCGACGGCCGGGTGGTCGTCGCGGGCCCGGTCCACCATGCCCCGCCAGCGGTCCACCACGACCTGGACACCGGTCGTGACCTGGGCCCGTTCGCCCGCGGCGGCCGCGATCAGGCCGAGTTCCGCGGTGTATCCGCCGGAGGTGGTGAACCGGTGCACCACCCGTGTCAGCCGCAGGGTGCCGTCGGGCACGCCGGACAGCCCGGTGATCTTCGCGACCTGGCCGACACGCAGCCGCGGATGCCCGAGCACGGCCAGGTTCACGGTGGCCCGCACCGGCGGCGACAACGCCCCGTCGGTGTCCTCTCCGTAGGAACTGTCCAGCCATACGATGTTGATGTCGGGGTCGAGCGCCACCGGCGCCGTGTCCTTGGCGGCGCCGACCGCCGCACCGAGGTGGACAGTGCCGTCGCGGACCACCAGCGGCACGTTGCCCCGTTCGGCCAGGGTGCGCAGCGCGTCCAGGGTGGACCCGCTGCGCACGGTGAAGCCGCTCAGGTCTCCCGGCAGGGTCGACCCCGCCGCGACCGGCACGCCCGCCTTCTTCAGCAGGTTGAGGGCGAACAGTTGCGCGCTCGTCCCGGCCGGGCTGCCGACGGCCACCGGCTTGTTGCGCAGCAGGTAACCGCCCTCCTCCTGCCCGTACAGCACCGTGCGTGCGTAGCCGTCCTGGCCGACGGTGCCGGAGATCCTGGTGACCCGCCCCACGAGGACACGGCCGGCGTCGCCCGTCGTGGTGGACGGGTCGTCGAAGTAGCCGAGCCTGATGGAGACGTTGACCGCCGTCCGCGCCTGGACCGCGCGGATCATGTCGATCACGTCCGTCGGCAGGTTGATGAGCGTGACCTCGAACGTGTCGGTGGCGGCGCCCTCCGTCATCGTGACGGTGATGTCGGCGTCGAGCACGAAGGAGCCGGCCAGCACGTCGTTGGACACGGTCAGCGGCAGTCCGGTCCCGCCGGATGCCAGGGGCGCGGAGATCTCGACCTCGTACCGGATCACGAAGCTCATGTCGCCACCTCCCGGCGGGAGTTCGCCCGTTCGTTCATCGCAGGGCCACCCCTCCGACGACCCGGGAGCCGAACGAGCCGACGCCGTTGAGATTGCGTGGGTCCAGCAGCATCGTGGGGAACGTCAGGGCCAGTTCGGCCGCGTGGTACTCCACGCCGGGCGCCAGCTTGCGCCGCAGGATGGTGGTCAGGCCTGCCGGCTCCTCACGGTCGACCGACAGCACGAGGAACGCCCTTCGGGCCGGCAGGTCGAGCAGGTCGCCCGACGCGTCGTCGAGGAGGTCCTCCGCAACGTTGGCGTAGAGCCGGAACCGGTAGGAGCGAACGCCGAGGGAGAGTCGGAACGCCTGCGGGAACCCGTCGGCCGGGTCGATGGGCAGGGCGAGATAGTTCAGGGCCGCCATATCCTGCCTCCTTGGTCATGACGGGGTTCGTCGCGGACTTACAACAGGCCGCCCGGGACACGGGCGATGGGACTGGCCACCGGTCCGGTGGGCACGGCCGCGGTGCCGACGGCGAGGACGAGGTCGCCGATCTCGCCGAGTACCGCGGTGGTGAGGGCCGGCGGGATCTGCTGGAGCGTGATCGACACGTCCAGCGCGTCCCGCTTGGCCACTCCCTGGGTGAAGCGCAGGTCGGTGACCTGCATGTTCAGACTGGTGGTCAGTCCCGACACCACCGGGATACCGACCGCCGACTCTCCCCGGGCCATGGCGGCGACCAGCAGCCGCGAGGTGAGCGCGAGCGCCTCCAGGGCCTTCTTCTGCTCCAGCCGCTGCGGGCCGAGCAGGACGGCCTCGATCGCGATCGTCTTGTTCGTGGGCTGGGTGGCCTGGGAGAACCGGCTGCCCATGATCCGCTCGATGCGGTAGCCCTCGTTGATGGTCATGCTCTGCACGTACATCAGCTGCACAGGGCCCACCAGCACCGGCAGGTTCACCGCATCAGCCATCGTGTTCCTCCCCCTTCACATCCGTCGGGTCCGGCTCGTCGGCGTCCGTCAGATCCGGGTCGCCAGTTCCCGGTCGAGCTGGTCGAAGACGTAACCGGCCACCCGCTGGACCTCGGTGTCCGGCAGTGTCCCCACGACCTCCACCTGGACCGGGAAGTAGTAGTTGACGACCGTGGACTCGCTCTCCGGCGAGATCACGGCCTCGCTGCCGGCCTGCGGGACGATGTACTCGCCCTCGTGCACCAGCGCGATCCCGGTGCGTTCCACCCGGCCGCCGGTCGCGAACCCCGGTACGGGGAACACGTCCTGGCCGCCGGGATCGCTCTCGACGCCGTCCGGACCCTCGTCCGGGTCGCCGTCCACGGGTTACGCCTCGACCCCGACGGAGAGCGCGAGGCAGGTGAAGCTCGCCTGCGGGACGCCGTCGATCACCACGTTGCTGGGGTTCGCCGACGTGACGACGCAGCGGGCGAACCTCATCGAGTTGAAGGCCCAGTCCGTACCCTTCTTCTCGGCCACGATGATCTGGAACTCGGTTCCCTCCGTGGCCAGTTGGGTCAGGTCGGCGACCGCGGTCGCGACCGCCGGCACGCCCATGGTGAACGTGAACGTCGCGGGCTGGCGGACGAACCCGACGTTGTCCGCCTCGACGCTGTGCAGCACGGTGTGCGGCACGTTGAAGGTCGGGGTGAACGTCGAGATGGGGGTGATGGTGGAGTCCCCGAGTTTCACTTCGAGGCGGGTGTTCCAGTCGGCCATCAGGTGTGCCTTCCTAGTGGGATGTGGCTGGTCGAAGTTCCCTACTCGAACTTCAGGTCGATGGAGATCCGGTGCACGGCGCCCGCGTACTCGACGGCGGCCAGCACCTGCACGAGGCGTTGCACCTCGGCGGTGTGGATCCGGCTCGCCTCGTCGGTGGTGAGCGTGGCCGGGTCCTTGTCCAGGAGGGCGAGGACGGGGACGACGATCTCGAAACTGTTGAGGACGCCGGCGTCCGCGAAGGGGCTGAGCACTGCCTCCATCTGGGCGACCAGGGCGCGCAGCCCGGACCTGCTGATCCGCACGTTCCCGATCGATCCGATGAGCTGTGCCTTGAGCAGGAAGGACAGGTGGTCGATGAAGCGGCAGACGTCGATGTACTTCTTGGGGCTGCCGGGGTTGCCGGTGTAGCCCTCGCCCATGTAGACGCCGTTGCCGGGGATGAGCGCCGGACTTGTCAGCCAGTTGACACCGGCTCCCGTCGGGCCCGATCCGGAGACCTCCGTCGGTCCGTTCAAGGTGTCGATGTCGGTGGGGTTGAACGGCGGGCTCTCGATGTTCACCTGCTTCAGCAGCAGCGACACGAAGGGTTCGTAGCCCGCGATGGTGCCGGTCACGGCCACCGCCGCGTCCTCTTCGCTGTTGTGCGCGATGTAGACCATCCGTTCGTTGGACAGGATCACCTTCGGGTCCGTGCTGCCCTTGGGCAGCATCGCGACACCCATGCGCTCCATCCCGTCGGCACCTGTTTCGGACACCGAGGTGACGTGGGCGGAGAGCAGGCCTATGGGTCCGTCGGGGGTCTTCGAGGTGGCGTCGATCGGGGTGTTGGCGAGGACGACGAGCTGGACGTTCAGGCCGGCGACGACTGAAAGCGCGCCCTTCCAGTCCGGCGCGGTGGCGTCGACCGGGACGCCGTAGACGAGAGTCGGGCCGGGGCTCTGTCGGAAGACCAGCGTGAGTGCCTTGCCGAGTTCTCCCGGGAAGGTCTCCTCCGCCTTGTCCGGGCTGGTGAACGCCACCGGCGTGGGCGGCACAGCCGCTGCCGCGTCCGCGGCCGCCGACTTCTTGGCCGACGCCGAGGCCGACGCGGGCGGGGTGGGGGCCGGGGCGGTCACACGGCCCACGATCGCGATCGTGCCGAACGCGCGGACGGCCGGTGCGAACAGGTTGACGGTCGGGTCAACCCGGATATACCGAACGGGCATCAGGGTTCTCCTCCATGGCGGGGCCGGTCAGGCCGAATCGGTGGCGGATAGGGGTGAGCCGGGTCCCGGGCCGGTCGGCCCGCTCCTCGGTCGCTGTCATGACGGCTTCCTCACGAGGCCGGCAGGAAGAGGCTGACGACGCCTTCGGCGGCACAGACCCGTTCGACATCCGCCGCGGCGAGCCCGTCGGGCAGGCCGTCGGAGGCGATGACCAGGGCCGTCGCACAGGCCTCGGTGGCCTCGGCCGGGAGCCCGGCGGGGACCGGGCCGGTCAGGGGCCGGGCCGCCTCCCGTACGAGCCGGGTGGCGCGCAGCCCGCCGGCGAGGTCGAACGGGTCGACGACCACGGCCGCCAGGGTGACCGGCAGGGTGTGCGTGTTCGCCGGGTCGTCGGGATCGAAGGGGGGCGGTGTGCGCAGCTGTATCTCAGCGACCACGTAGCGGAAGGCGTCCTTCAGCTCCTCCACCGTGCTGATCCCGTGCTCGGTGAGGAAGGCGTCGAGATCGAAGAAGGTGAACCTCGCCCGGAACTCGTCGAAGGTGGCGAAGTCGTCGAACGCCCGGGCCACCACCGATTCCGCGCCGGCCGGGTCGATCTCGGCGACCAGCGTGACGTCGATGGTGGCGCGCAGGTCGATCCAGACCGGCCGGGTGGGCTCGGGCACGGTCAGGGTCAGTTCCGTACGTGTGTAGGACGGTACGAGTTGCGACCATGCCCCGTCCTGGCGGCCGGTCGGGAACAGCGGCCGTTGCAGGGCGATCTCCCCCACCCGTGCGTCGGTGATCGTATCGAGCCGGACGGCCGACAGGTCGTAGACCGAGGCCAGCATGGTGCGGACCCGCTGGTCACCCGAACCGTCGGTGGGCGACAGCAACGCCCCCAGAGCGACAGGGTCACTCAGTGCCAACAGCGCCCGGTCCCCGAATGCCGACATGATTCCCCCGCTGGTAGTCCGGTCCCGGCGGGTCGTCCAGGCCCGTCCGGCGATGGCTACGTTGGCAAGAGGGCCGTTACGGAGGCGTCACCGCGGCGTCAGCGAGGGGTCCGGATGGCCACCGGGCGAGCAGCCGTCGAGAAGCCGACCGGGCATCGGGGGTACCGCCTCGGAGCTGCTCCCGGCCGGCCTCTCTCCGTCGGCTTGACCACGGTGTCGATACGGCGGCCGGCCGGGACGGTGGTATGCGTCGAAGGTGCCGTACTGCTTGTGTTCGACCGGGGTGTCGGTCGCTTCATCGCGGCGGTGGACCGTGCCGTCGCCGCGCGCCCCGCGTTCCCTTCCCCGACGGCTGTCCTCACTCGCCGGCACCGATCAAGGACCGCTGGTCCCCGACCGGTCCCCGAGAACGATCGAGGGCGGTCTCGGATTTCTCCGAAACCGCCCCTTCACCTGCGACTCCATCGAGTCGGGACGACAGGATTTGAACCTGCGACCCCTTGACCCCCAGTCAAGTGCGCTACCAAGCTGCGCCACGTCCCGGTGCCGTTTGACCTGGGGTTTCCCTGGTCACAACGTGCAAGGAAACCATACCGCACTCGGCTTGGTGATCGCGCATCCGTTGATGCCGCGGTCCGGATGCGCGGTGTTGACCTCAAGTCCGGTCGAGGTTGCACGATCGGTGGTATGACGATCACCGAGGGGCAGGGACGGACGTACGGTCACGCGGAGCTGTCCGGGCTGATGAGCCTGATGACCGGCGACGAGAAGCACGGGCCCGCCGCGACGTCCACGCTCGATGTGCTGTGGGTGCTCCACGACCGGGTGCTGCGGGTCGGGCCGGGGAGCACGGAGGATCCGGAGCGGGACCGGTTCCTGCTGAGCAAGGGGCACGGGCCGATGGCGTACTACGCCGTACTGGCCGCCAAGGGCTTCGTCCCGGTCCGGTGGCTGCCCGGGTTCGGGGCGTACGACTCGCCGCTCGGGTATCACCCCGACCGGGTGCTCGTGCCGGGGGTGGAGATCTCCAGCGGCTCGCTGGGGCACGGGCTGCCGATCGCCGTCGGCGAGGTGCTGGGGCTGCGCGCCCAGGGGCTGACCGGGCCGGCGGTGTGGGTGCTGCTCGGGGACGCGGAGCTGGACGAGGGCAGCAATCACGAGGCGATCGCCTTCGCGGGGGCGACGGGTCTGGAGCGGCTGCACGCCGTCGTCGTCGACAACGCCTCCGCCAGTCACCGGCTGCCCGGCGGGATCGCGGCGCGTTTCGAGGTCGCCGGGTGGTCCGCCGTCAGCGTGGACGGGCGGGACCACGAGGCGCTGTACGGCGCCTTCACCGCGCCGCATCCGGGACGGCCGCATGTCGTCGTGGCCCGGGTCGAGGACAAGAACTCCTGACGTGATCTGTCGTCCCCGTACGTCTCCTGCCCGTTCTCACAGAAAGGCCCGGCCTTCATGGACACCATGCGGGACCGCTTCGTTCCCGTTCTCTCCCGGCTGCTGGACGAGGATCCGCGTGTCGCGCTGGTCCTCGCCGAGATCGGCGCGGCCGCCTTCGAGGACACGGCACTACGGCACCCCGACCGGGTGATCAACGTCGGCATCCGGGAGCAGCTGATGCTCGGCGTCGGGGCGGGGCTCGCGCTCACCGGACTGCGGCCGGTGATCCACACCTTCGCCTCCTTCCTCGTCGAGCGGCCCTTCGAGCAGGTCAAACTGGACCTCGGGCACCAGGGCGCGGGAGCGGTACTGGTGAGTGCCGGGGCCTCCTTCGACGTGTCCTCGGGCGGCTTCACCCATATGGCGCCGGGCGACATCGCGCTGCTCGACACCCTGGACGGCTGGACGGTCCATGTGCCGGGCCATCCCGACGAGGCGGAGGCGCTGCTGCGGCACGCGGTCGGGGCGGGCGACGACAAGGTGTACGTCCGGCTGTCCGTGCGGTCCAACACGGCCGCCGTGCCCGTCGACGGGAGCCGGCTGCGCACCCTCCGGGAGGGGCGCTCGGGTGTCGTCGTCGCGGTGGGGCCCGTACTGGACGCGGTGCTCGCCGGCACGGAGGGGCTCGACGTCACCGTGCTGTACGCGACGACCGTGCGGCCCTTCGACGCGGCGGCGCTGCGGCACGCCGTCGCGGCGGCGGGCACGGATGTCGTGCTGGTCGAGCCGTATCTCGCGGGCACCTCCGCGGGCGCCGTGACCGAGGCGCTCGCAGAGGTGCCCCACCGGGTGCTGGGGCTCGGCGTCGGCCGCCGTGAGCTGCGGCGCTACGGCAGTCCCGAGGAGCATGCCGCGGCGCACGGACTGGACGCGGGCGCCCTGCGGGAGCGGATCGGGGCGTTCCTCGCGGGGCGGGCCGTCGTCACGGGCTGACGGGCGCGGCACGGGGCCGGGGCTCACTCCCCCGGCGGCGCGCCCAGCGCCGGGTGGGTCTCCAGCAGGCCGGGCGGGGCGGCCTGGCGCCAGGAGTCGGCGAGGATGTCACGCAGCTCGGTCTCGTCGTCCAGCGCGCCGAGTCTGGCCCGCACCCAGGCGAACTGGGCCTCGTGGGAGGCGATCCAGAACTTCTCCGGTTCGGCCAGCACCAGTTCGTCACGCTCCTCCCGGGGGCAGCGCACGGCGAGGGACGTCTCGTCCTCGGGCAGCGTGGCGAACATCTTCCCGGCCACCCGGAACGTGGGCATGTTCCAGGCGGTCTTCTCGGTGGTGTCCGGCAGGGACAGGGCGATACGGCGTACGTCTTCGGCGTCCGGCATGTCACGAACCGTAGCCACCACCACTGACAATCACCCGCGCGGGACGGGGGCGCGAGGTCACAGGGGGAAACCGTCGGCCCCGCGCCGCTCCAGCCGCAGGACGAGTTCCGCGGCCGTCGCCTTGATGGTGTCCAGGCCGCTCCTCCCCCACGCCCGGGGCCGCACGTCGGCCACGCACACCGTGCCCAGCACCATGCCGGTGCTGTCGATCAGCGGCGCGCCGAGGTAGGAGAGGATGCCGTACTCGTCGACGACCGGATTGCCCGCGAAGCGCGGATAGTCGCGCACGTCCTCCAGGACGAGGGCGTGGCGCCGCACCACCACATGGGGGCAGAAGCCGTGGTCGCGCGGCTGTCCGCGGCCCAGCTCGGGGCGGGTGCCGTCGGCCTTCACGGCCGTCCCCGCGTACGGTATGCGCAGCCCGGCGAAGAACTGCTGTTCCTCGTCGATGAAGTTGACCATCGCGTAGGGGGCGCCGCCGAGTTCGGCGAGACGGTCGGCGTAGGCGTCGAGGGCGGGGTCGGCGTGCCGGCCGAGACCGAGTTCGCGCAGTCTGCGGGCGCGTGCGGGGGCCTCACGGTCCTCGGGGGTGAGCAGCAGGCCCCGGGCGGGGCGGGCCGGTTCGTAGCTCATGGGCGGCCTCCGTCGGCGGCGTTCGGGCGGGGTGCGGGAGGTGGGTCGGGTCAGCGGGGCACGCTCTGGCCGCGCGCGGGCGCCGAGGCGTGGGCGATGAGGTGGCGGACGAGGGTGAGCAGGGTCTGGATGCCGGAGCTGGAGATCCGGGCGTCGCAGGACACCACGGGGATGCCGGGGGCGAGGTCGAGCGCGAGGCGCACCTCCTCGGGGTCGTAGCGGAAGGAGCCGTCGAACTCGTTGACGGCGACGATGAATCCGAGGCCGCGCCGCTCGAAGAAGTCGACGGCGGCGAAGCATTCCGCGAGCCGCCGGGTGTCGGCGAGGACGATCGCGCCGAGGGCGCCCGCGGACAGCTCGTCCCACATGAACCAGAAGCGTTCCTGGCCGGGTGTGCCGAACAGGTACAGGACGTGCCGCGGGTCGAGGGTGATGCGGCCGAAGTCCATGGCGACGGTCGTCTCGACCTTGTTCTCGATGCCGTCGAGCCGGTCGGTCCCGGCGCCGGCGGTGGTGAGCAGTTCCTCCGTGCTCAGCGGCGCGATCTCGCTGACGGCGCCGACGAGGGTCGTCTTCCCGACCCCGAAGCCGCCCGCCACCAGGATCTTCAGCGCGGTGGGGAAGGGGTCCGGGGCGTCGTCGTGCTCCGCGCTGCCGTACTCAGAGCTGCCGGCGTAGTCCATCGAGCACTGCCTCCAGTAGGGACCGGTCCGTGGGGTCGTGGTGGTGGGCGGGGGACTTGGCGGCGAGCGTGCCGCAGTCGACCAGGTCCGACAGCAGCACCTTGGTGACCGCCGCCGGGAGCCTGAGATGGGCGGCGACCTCGGCGACCGAGACGGGCGCGGCGCACAGGTCGAGCGCCCGCGTGTACTCGGGGCCGAGACAGCCGAGGGGAGTGGTTCCGGTGGCCAGCACCTGGGACATCAGGTCGAGTGCCACGGTCGGCCGGGTGCGGCCGTTGCTGACGGTGAAGGGCCGCACCAGTCGTCCGGCCGCGTCGTCGAGCCACGGCGGGTCACCGGCGGCCGCCACGTTCAAGGCAGCCTCGTCGCAAGGGGTTCGACGGCGTGCTGCTGCCGGGGGGCGGTCTCCAGACAGGGGCGGACGCTCTTGACGAGCATGGCCATCTCGTAGCCGAGTACGGCGGCGTCGGCGTCGCGGCCCGCGAGCACGGCGAGGCAGGTGCCGGAGCCCGCGGTGGTGACGAACAGCAGCGTCGCGTCGAGTTCCACGACGACCTGGCGCACCTCCCCGCCGTCGCCGAAGCGCACGCCCGCGCTGCGGCCGAGGGAGTAGAGGCCGGAGGCCAGGGCGGCCATGTGGTCGGCGCTGTCGGGGTCGAGGCCGTGGACCGACTTCACCAGACCGTCGCTGGAGAGCAGTACGGCGCTGGTGGTGTGCGGCACCCGCTGGACCAGGCCGGTCATCAGCCAGTCGAGGTCGGAGGTGCGCGCGGTGCCGGTCGGCGCTTCGCTCGCCATGGTGGATCGACTCCTTGGGGTACGAAGGTCTGCGGGAGCGGTGAGGGTGGTGCGGGTGGCCGGGGTGGTGGGGGCCGGGGCGGGAACGCCGGTCGTGGTCATCCGGCGGGCTCGTTCCCGTCGTGCCCGGTGGGAGGTTCGGCGCGGGCGGCGCGCGCCGCGGTCAGGTCGAGGAGGGCCGACGAGGTGGTGGCGGTGACGGCGGCGGTCTCCCCGTGGGCCGGGGCCTGGGCCTGGGGCGCCGGGGTCCGGGGCGGGCGCTCGGCGGGGGCGGTCCGGCGCGTCTCCTGGGTCTCGGCGAGGCTGATGCCCCGCCGGAAGGCCGCCATCAGGCCGGGGTCGTGGCCGACGTGCTCGTCGTACCGGCGGGGCGCGGGACCGCCGCGCAGCTGCGGTACGAGGTTCTCCTGGTCGCGGCGCCGGGGCAGCCGGGGCCGGTCCGTGGCGGCGGCCGCGGCGGCGGTACGCGGGGCGGGCGGGGCGCCGGTACGCGGGACGGGCGGGGCGCCGAGGTGCTCGGCGACGGCCTGCCGTTCCCCGGCCCGGATCCCGGGCCGTGCCTCGGCGGGATTGGGCCGCTCCTCATGACTGCCCCGCACGGGCAGCGGCGCCGGGAAGTCCCCGGACCTGTCCGCGTCGGACCGCGGTCCGCACCGCTCGCCGGGACGGTCCGCACCGGACGACACCCCGGACGGATCACCGGCTCCGGCCGCGCCGGGCAGCGGCACGGGCACCCCAGGCACCCCGGGCGGCTCACCGGACCGGCCACCGGCCCCGGCCGCGCCGGGCTGCGGCACGGGCCGCTCCCCGTGGCCGCCCCGCGCGGGCAGCGCCACGGGTTCGCCGGGCCGGGCGGCCCCGGACCGCGGCGAGGTGTGCTCGCCGGCCCGGTCCGTGCCGGGTTGCGGGGAGGGGGACGCGGCGGCGGGTCCGGCCGCCGACTGCCTGGGCAGGGAAGGGGGTTGGGGCAGGGCGGGGGGCCGGGCCGGGGACTGCCGGGGTACGGCGGCCGGTTCCGGGGCGGTCTGGCGGGGCAGTGCCGCCGTCTCCCCCGGTCCGGCGGTGGGACCGGCGGTGTGGGGCAGCTGCGGCACGGTCCCGGCGACGTACGGAAGCCGGGGCTGTGCCTCGGCGGCGGGCGGCAGCCAGGGCCCGGCGTCGGCGGCGGGCGCCGGGCCGAGCAGCCCGGCCGGTACGACCAGCACCGCCTGCACACCGCCGTAGATGTTGGTCTGGAGCCGGACGAGGATGCCGTGCCGCCGGGCCAACTGGGAGACCACGAAGAGCCCGATGCGCCCGTCGGCCAGCAGGCCCGCGACGTTGACCTGGTCGGGGTGGGCCAGCAGGGCGTTCATCCGCTGCTGCTCGCCGAGCGGCATGCCGAGGCCGCGGTCCTCCACCTCGACCGCGAGTCCGGAGGTGACGAGGCTGGCGCGCAGCAGCACCTGGGTGTGCGGCGCGGAGAACACCGTGGCGTTCTCGACGAGTTCGGCGAGCAGATGGATGACGTCGGCGACGGCGTGTCCGCGCAGCTCCCCTTCGACGGGCGGCACGAGCCTCACCCGGTGGTACTGCTCGACCTCGGCGATGGCGGAGCGCAGCACCTCGGTCATGGGGACCGGGTTGCTCCACTGGCGGCGGGAGACGGCGCCGCCGAGGACGGCGAGGTTCTCGGAGTGACGGCGGATACGGGTGGCGAGGTGGTCGACGTGGAAGAGGCCCTTGAGGAGATCGGGGTCCTCGATGTCGTTCTCCAGCTCGTCGAGGATGGAGATCTCGCGGTGCACCAGGGACTGAAGGCGGCGCGCGAGGTTGACGAACACCTCCAGCTTCTGCTCGCTGCTCGTCCGGCTGGAGAGCTGGGCGGCCCGGACGACGGTGGCGACGGCCGCCTCGTGGGCGTGGGCGAGGTCGGCGGCGAGCAGCTCGAACTCGTCGGCTTCGTCGGGCGGTCCGCTGCGCGCCCGGCGGACGGGCGGGCCCTCGCCGCGGCGCAGTCCCTCCACGAGGGCCTTCAGATCGGCCTCGCCGCGGGCGGTGTTGCGGCGCAGGGCGCCGATGCGCTCGCTGACGGACGCGGCGGCGCGCCCCGCGGCGACGGCGGCGATCAGTACGGCCGCGAGGGCCACGGAGAGGGCGCCGGCGAGGACGGCCCACAGGGCGGGGCCGTGGTGGGCGCCGCCGGAGCGGACGGTGAACAGGACGGCCGCGCAGCCGCAGAGGGCCACCGCGACGGGCGGCAGCACGGCGAGGCGCAGCAGCTGTGGCCGTATCCGGGTGTCGGGCAGCGCGGGGGCGGTGCGGTTGACCGGCCGCCCGTGCCGTCCTCCCTCGCGGCGGTCTGCGCGTGGGGCCGGTGCACGGAGGTGAGACATCTGCGTCCTCGTTGCGTCCTCGTACGGGGTCCGTCGGGCCTTTCGGGTGGGTGCGGCGCGCACGCGAGACAGGCGTGCGCCGTCACGGCACCGGTCGAGTGCGTCACTCGACGGACACTCACAGTAGTCGCCAACGCATCACATGCGGCGCACAGTTGGCAAAGTCCCGCGCCGCTCGTCCCCCTCTGGTATGAGGCCCCGTACGCACGACCGACGCCATCGCCCGAACCCGCGAAACCAACCGATCAGAAGACGATCCGACCTGGTCACGACCGGTCGGAGACGCAAGACGAGGGCCGGGGAGCTGATCGCTCCCCGGCCCTCGTCCCAGGCTTCTGCGCGGTGCCCGGTCAGCTCGCCCGTACGGCTTCCGGGTCGCCGCTGTCCGTGCTCCCGCCCTCGGGCATGTCACCCGGCGTGTCGGCCGATGTGTCGGCCGGTGTGTCGGCCGCCGTCCGACGGGCGGCGTGACGGACCTCCGACTCGCCCTCGATCTCGGCCACCGCGTGCGGCAGCGCCTGGAGCGCGGGCCAGCCGCCCGCCGGGGCGGCGGAGATCCCGCGCCACCAGGGTTCGGCGGGGACGGAGTCGCCGGTCGGCTCGAACGGCTCGCCGGGCCGCGGCAGGGCGGCGCGCGCGCCGACCGCCGCCGCGGCGCTGACGGTTCCCTCGCCCGGCTCGGCCCAGGGGTGCGGGGCCAGGTTGAAGGTGGCCCAGTGGATCGGCAGCATCACGCCGGACGGCTCGCCGTCCTGGAGGTCGAGGTGGGCGCGCATGCCCTCCTCGGGGGTCATGTGGATGTCGGGCCAGAACTCGCTGTAGGCCCCGATCTGGATCATCGTGGCGTCGAACGGGCCGTGGGCGGCGCCGATGTCCTGGAAGCCCTTGAAGTAGCCGGTGTCCCCGCTGTGGTAGATCCGGTGCTCCTCGCCCGCCACGGCCCAGGAGGCCCACAGGGTGTGCTGGGTGTTGCGCAGGCCCCGGCCGCAGAAGTGCCGGGCCGGGGTGGCGGTCAGGGTGATGCCGCCGACCTCGGTCGCCTCGTGCCAGTCCAGCTCGCGCAGCCGGCCGGCCGACACGCCCCAGTGTTCCAGGTGCTCGCCCACGCCCAGCGGCACGGCGAACACGGTGTCCGTGCCGGCCAGCGCCTTGATCGTGGGCATGTCCAGGTGGTCGTAGTGGTCGTGCGAGATGACGACGACGTCGACCGGTCCGAGCGCGGCCAGCGGGAGCGGCACCGGGTGCAGCCGCTTGGGCCCCGCGAAGGAGAACGGCGAGCAGCGCTGGCCCCAGACCGGGTCGAACAGCACCCGGCGCCCGTCGATCTCGGCAAGCACGCTGGAGTGGCCCATCCAGGTGAGCCTGAGCCCCGTGGCGGGCGGCTTGGCCAGGTCGGCCAGGGTGGTGGGGTGCACCGGGACCGTGCCCCGGGGTGCCCGGCGCGGCCGCAGCTCCCGGTCGAAGTAGATCTTGGCGAAGTCCAGCGTCGAGCCCGAGGGCCGGATCCGGGTGGTGCCCTCGGGGTTCTGGAAGACGCCGTCCTTGAAGTGGGGCGATCTGCGGATCCGCGCCATGCGGTCACCGCTCGGGTCCGCGCCGAAAGCCGCGGGCTGCAGCGAACGGAGCCCGGAGCTCAGGGAACCCAAACCGGTCACAGTGCCTCCTGGTGGCGTCAGTCAGGTTTTCCATTATGGTCGGACCGCCCGGCGGCGCCGGGACTCTCCTGGGCCGCGCCGGGCGGCGCACGACGTACGGGACCCCGGCCGCAGGCCCCGGACCTGCGCGGATGCCCAACCTTGGAGAATTCTTGGACTTCCCTGGGCGCCCACGGCCGTGCCCTGCGGCCTGTCCGCCGGATCATGCCCGGCACCTGCGCGAGGCGGCCCGGCCGCCCAGGGGCGGACCCGGCCGCCGGGCGTGGACCGCCCGGCGGCCGGGCGCGGCAGGGGCCTACGCCACCGCGCGGATCCGCATCTTGATGTCGTCCGGCGACAGCGCGCCCTTCGCCGTCACATGGTCGCCGGAGGACTCACCGCGCAGCCGGCGGCCGATCCAGGGCACCAGGTACTCGCGCGCCCAGTTCACGTTGTCGCGCCGGATCTCCAGCGTGCCGCGCGGCGGCAGCGGGGGCCAGGGCTGCTCCGGGTCGGCGGGGACGTCGTAGCCGAGGAGCTGTCCGGCGCGCAGGGCCACCCGGGTGTGGCCCTCGGCGGACAGGTGCAGCCGGTCGCCGTCCCAGGCCCGGCGGTCCTGGATGGCCCGCAGGGACCACAGGTCGAGCACGGGGAAGCCGTACCGGTCGGCGATCGCCCTGACGTGTCCGTTGTACGTCGCTATCTTGCCCCGCAGCCGCTTGAGCACCGGGATGCCGCGGGTGTCGAAGCCGGTGGTCACCAGGACCGTGCCGGCCACCTCGGCGAGCCGGCCGACCGCCGCCTCGAAGCGCTCGGCCACGTCGTCCGGGTCGGTGCCCGGCCGGATGATGTCGTTGCCGCCCGCACAGAAGGAGACGAGGTCCGGCGCGAGCTCCACGGCCCGCGGGAGCTGGTCCGCCACGACCTGGTCGAGCAGCTTGCCGCGTACGGCGAGGTTGGTGTAGTCGAAGTCGCCCTCGGGCCGCCGGTCGGCGAGGAGTACGGCGAACCGGTCGGCCCATCCGACGAACTGTCCGTCGGGGCCGGGGTCGCCCACTCCCTCGGTGAAGCTGTCCCCCACCGCCACGTACGACCCGATCACTGATCTGCTGTCACTCTTCGAATCGTCTGCCACAAGGGGCCATGATTCACCGGGTGATGTGACCTACGCGACCGTAGGCAAGGCTTGACTAGCGGTGACAAAGGACACTCGTAAAGCGTTGTCCAATTCTGGAATACACGTCCGGCCGGGGGCGTTGACGGCTCGGTCGCCCGCGGTCCGGGGGCTCGCACCGGCGCTCGGGTGCGCGGGCAGGCCGGAGGCCGGACCCGGGGATCGTGGTCCGGCCTCAGGCGGTACGGGGGGACGGGGGCAGGGGGTACGGCGCCGCGTACCCGGCGGACCGGGCGCGGTCGGCTCGGCGGTCAGCCGACGGCGACGCCGTGCGAGCGCAGATAGCTCACCGGGTCCACGTCCGAGCCGTAGTCCGGGGTGGTGCGGATCTCGAAGTGCAGGTGCGGGCCCGTCACATTGCCGGTCGCACCGGAGAGGCCGACCTGCTGACCCGCCGTCACGGACTGCCCGGCCGAGACGGAGAGGCTGGACAGATGGGCGTACTGCGCGTAGTAGCCGTCGGCGAGCCGGAGGACGACCTGGTTGCCGTACGCGCCGCCCCAGCCCGCGGAGACGACGGTGCCCGCGCCCACGGCCTTCAGGGGGGTGCCGGTCCCGACCACGAAGTCGACCCCGGTGTGGTAGCCGCTGGACCACATGCTGCCCGCGACGTGGTACGACGTGCCGACGCCGGCGCCGGAGACCGGCAGCGTGAAGCCGGCGGCGGCGGGGGCCGCGGCCTTCGCGGCGGACGCCGTCCCGGCGGACGAGGACGCCGCCGACGAGGAGGACGGGGAGGACGGGCGCGCAGGCGCGGTCCGCGACCCGGCGGTGCCCGCCGCCGCCTGCCCGCCGAGCGTGAGCTTCAGACCAGGGTGGATCAGCGACGGATCGCCGCCCACCGCCGCGCGGTTGGCCTGGTAGAGGTCGTGCCAGCCGCCCCGCACCTGATGCTCGGCGGCGATCTTCGCGAGGCAGTCGCCGGTGCGGACGGTGTACGTCGTCACCCGCGCGCCCGTCGCGGCGGTCACCGTTCCCGCGCGGTGCACGGTGACCGGCGCGGCCTGAACGGTCTTCACGGAGACGGGCCGGGAGACCGTCTCCGCGGCCGGCTGCGCGGTCGCCGCGTGAGCGCCCGGTGCGCCGATGAGCGGCAGGGCCAGCGCGGCACCGCCGGTTCCGGCGGCGGCTATGGAACGGGTGAGGCGCTGGGCCCTGGGACGGCGGTGCTTACCCTTCGCGGGCATGACGGATTCCTCTCCGGCGCCTGCGAGGTGAGCTGTCGGGTTCGGGCTGGAGCTGCCCGGCCGTGACGGGACGTCACGACTTCACCCCGAGCCTGTTCCGGAGACCGGACCAGGCAGTGGTACCTGTGGGTCCCCCGCTCCTGCCGTGCGTCGGGTGGGTGGTGTGCGGATTCCGGTCGGCGGCAGGATTCGGCGGTCCGTCCGGATGGGTCGTGAACGTAAGCGACCAGGACGCGAAGTAACAAGTCGACGGATATGCCGCCGCGCGATTCACTTGATCCTTTTACCGAATTCCCGGTCACCCTCCGTGCATTCCGCCCGGAATTCCCGCGGCAATTCCCAAGGAAAACCTCATGGATTACGTGAGCATGACGGACGACTCACGGTCACGGATATGAGCCTGCTCACCCGCCCCGCACCATCGCCCCCCATTCCAGGCCGAGTTGGAATGAAGGGCGATGAAGAGCAATGAACGGCAATGAAGGACAACCAAAGCCGCATAGCGGCAACGAAGCGGACAGAAGCCTCAGATTCTCCGCAACCGCACGACCGTCGCGTCCAGGTCACCCTGCAACCCGGTGCGCAGCCCGTGGTGCAGCAGCACCGCACCCGGGTGCACTTCACCCGTTTCGCGGCATTCGTACGACGCCGCCGGGTCGAGCCCGCGCAGCCGCAGCGCGGGGACACGTTCGCCGTAGCGCTGGGCCTGGAGGCAGGCGAGGACGACGGTCTCGTCGCCGAGCGAGTACTGCACCGCGCTCAGTCCGCCCTCCGGCGGACGCAGCCGGTACTGCCCGCCGCGCTGCACCACGGGCCGGATCTCCTTGTAGAGCTCCACCCAGCCGCGCGCCTCGGCGAGTTCCTCCTCGCTCCAGTCGCTGAGGTGACCGCCGACGCCCAGCACGCCGGCCATGGCGCTCACGAACCGGAAACGCAGGCTGCTGGCGCGGTGGTTGAGCTGGATGTTCGGGCTGTCGGTGACCCAGGCGGCCATCACCCGCGCCGGGTGGATCTGGCTGAAGCCGTGCTGGATCTCCAGCCGGTCGAGCGGGTCGGTGTTGTCCGAGGTCCACACCTGGTCGGTGCGGCTCATCACCCCGAGGTCGATCCGGCCGCCGCCGCCCGAACAGGACTCGAAGGCCACGTCCGGATAGGCCGACCGGAGCCGGTCGAGGAGGGTGTAGAAGGAGCGGACATGGTCGACCCACAACCGCTGCGGGTACGGCTCGCCGGGCCAGCCCGCGTCGGTGAAGCAGCGGTTGAAGTCCCACTTCACATAGTCGACGGGAGTGGACGCGAGCAGGTCGTCCAGCTGCTCCCAGAGATATTCCTGGACGTCCTCACGGGCCAGGTTCAGCACCAGCTGGTTGCGGAACTCGGTCCGCCTGCGGCCCGGCTGGAACTGCACCCAGTCGGGGTGCGCGCGGTAGAGGTCGCTGTCCGGGTTGACCATCTCGGGCTCGACCCAGATGCCGAACTGCATACCGAGGGCGTGCACGTAGTCGGCGAGGGGCTTGAGGCCGCCGGGGAAGCGGTCGGGGTTGGGCCGCCAGTCACCGAGTCCGGCGCGGTCCGAGGTGCGCGAGCCGAACCAGCCGTCGTCGACCACGAACAGCTCGACCCCGATCGCGGCGGCCCGCCGGGCGAGCAGGCTCTGCTGCTCCTCGGTGATGTCGAAGTGGGTGGCCTCCCAGGAGTTGAACAGCACCGGCCGGTCCCGCTCGGCGTCCGGGACGACGTACGCCCGCTGGTAGGCGTGCCAGGCGCGGCTGGCCCCGCCGAAGCCCCCGTCGCTCCACAGGCCCGCGAAGACCGGCGTGGTGTACGACTCGCCCGGCTCGAGCAGCAGCAGCCCGGAGTCGTCGTACCCCGCGCCGCCGGTGATCTGGACGCGCGCGTCGGGCAGCTGGGCCACCGCGATGCGCCAGGAACCGGACCAGGCGAGCGCGCAGCCGTAGACCTCGCCGTGCTCCTCGTCGGCGCCGGTGTCGAGCGCGACCCAGGGCAGGTGCTGGTGGCCGGTGTGGCCGCGCCGGCTGCCGATGATTTTGTCCCCGTAGGTGAGGGGCGTACGGGCGAGCCGGGACTCGGCGGCCCAGCGGCCGTGCAGCTGGGACAGCCGCCAGTCCTCCCGTTCGGGCAGGGTCCAGGTGGCCGGGTCGGCGCGCAGCAGTTCCAGCGGCTCGCCGCCCTCGTTGCCGAGGGTCACCCAGCGCTCGACCACGTCGTCGCGCATCCGGTAGTGCAGGGTGATCGCGAGTCCGCCGTCCCGGAAGCGCAGCCGCAGTTCGCCGTCGCCGGACGCGTCGTGCTCATGTCCCTCGAAGTGCCACTCCGTGCCGCGGCGTTCGGCGGTGCGCACCGACAGGGCGGGCCGCACGAAGCGGGCGCCGCCCTCGACGGGGTACTCCTCGCGGCCGTCGAGGCCGGACTCGAAGGGCCGGTACGGCGGGAGCAGCCCGGGGACGAGGGACTCGGCGGCGGCCAGGGAGATTCTGGGGCCCCAGTGCAGATGGAGGAGCACGTCGTCGTCCGTGAGGTGGACGGCGTAGCCGCTCGACGGCCCCGACAGCAGCCATGTACGTCCGTTTCCGGCGATCTCCAGCACCGCGCCTCCACAGTTCCCGACAAGCCCGCTCAGACTCCGACATGATCCATGATCAAGGGCTGCGCGCCGGGAAGCAACGCCTGTGGAAAACATGCGAGAACTCGTTCGCCGCATCCCCGCCCCCCGGCCGCCCCGCGCCTGGCCGCACGCCCCGGAAGCGCTCTCCCCACCCGGGCCTGTGGACAGTCCATTGCCCCGGGAAACCGTGCCGTATCGTCAAAGTCGCATCCGCCGGCGGATCCGCCGAGCACCGGCGGAGCCGATGAGAGGAGCCTCCGTGACGCAGCAGGTCCCGTCGACCGAACCCGAGCTGACCGGTGTGCGCAATTTCCGTGACGTGGGCGGTCTGCCGACCGTGGACGGACGCCGGGTGCGGCAGGGGGTGCTGTTCCGCAGCGGCCATCTCGCGCACGCGACGGACGAGGACGCCGCGTTCCTGGCGTCGCTGGGGCTGCACACGGTCTTCGACTTCCGCAACGACGCCGACCGCAGGCTGGAGGGCCCGGACGTCGACCTGCCCGGGGTGCGGAACGTGAACCTGCCGCTGAGCGACCCGGCGGACGGCGCCGAGTTCTGGAGGATGGTCCGCGACGGCGATCTGGACCAGCTGCGCGCGCTGCTCGGCGAGGGGAAGGCGGCGGCACGGATGATCGCCTCCTACCGGGCGATCGTCACCGAGCGCACCGGCGAGCACGCGCGGGTGCTGGCGGCGCTCGCCGAGGACAGCGTCCCGGCGCTGATGCACTGCGCGGCCGGCAAGGACCGCGCGGGTCTGTCGATAGCGGTCACGCTGCTCGCGCTGGGCGTGGAACGCGAGGCGATCTTCGCCGACTACCTGGAGTCCAACGCCAAGCACCGCCGCTACAAGGTGCGGCGCACCGGCGACTCGGCCTACTCCCCCGAGGTGATGGAGCTGCTCGGCCCGCTGTTCGACGCGCGGGCCGAGTATCTGACGGCGGCTCTGGAGACCGCCGAGGAGACCTGGGGCGGTGTCGACGCCTATCTGGAGCGCGGTCTCGGGGTCACCCCGCCGGTCCGGGAGCGGCTGCGGGACCGGCTGCTCGACTGACGGCCGCCCCGGCGGCGGCGCTCGCTGTTCCCGGTGGGCTACTTGGCGCCCACCGAGAACAGCAGGTAGATGAAGGCCGCGAAGAGGTGGCCGACGGCGATGTAGATGATCAGGCGGATCCACAGGGCACGGGGGAACTTCTCCTCCATGTTGCTCATGGCATCTCTCCGGTGTGGGGGCCCAGGCACAGGGCGGCGGTGGGACTCTGCAGAAGGGTGTGCACGAACAGCAGGTCGACGCCGTCCTGAGCGGCGGCGGCGAGACGGTGCGGGGTGAGCGAGTCGAAGTGCGCGCTGTCGCCCGGGGCGAGCCGGTGCGTGGTGTCGCCCAGCCGCAGCACCAGGTGCCCCCGCAGGACGTACAGCCACTCCTCGCCGGGGTGCACGCGCACCATGTCGCCCTGTGAGCCGTGGGGGACGTGGACACGCAGCGCCTGCATCCCGCGGCCGGGGGCCCCGGCCTGCCAGTAGCTCCAGCCGCCGGCCGAGGTGGGCTCCGCGCCGGCGGAGCGCACCACGGCGTCGCGGTCGGCGACCCGCTCGCCGAGCAGTTCGGAGACCGTCGTACCGTAGATGCGGGCGAGTGCGAGCAGCATCGGGAGCGAGGGCTGGCGCTGTCCGGTCTCCAGTCGGGAGAGGTGGGCGGGCGACAGCCCGGCGGCTCCGGCCGCCGTCTCCAGGGTGAGGGAGGCGCGACGGCGCAGGGCGCGCAGTTGCGGTGCGACGGCGGGCAGGTCGTCGTCGACCGGCCCCGCCGAGCCGTCGGGCTCGGCTTCTGGAGGGCTCATGCCCCCTATTCAGCCGGAAATTTGCCTCTGAGGCAACTTTCTTGCCTCAGAGGCAAACCCGATCTTGGTCCCGGCCTCCCGGGCCGTTCGTCCCCGCTTTCCGGGACCGTTCGACGCGGGCCGCCGGGGTCTTCCGTCCCGGAAGTCCCCGCGCCCCGGCCTCCGGTCCTCGCCTAGCGGTTGGCCACGGCCTGTCGGACGAGTGTCTTGCCGAAGTCCCACATCAGTCCGCCGCCGCTGTGCGCGTCGTCCATGACCTCCGTGAAGGCGGTCACGAACCGGTCCACGTCCGCCTCGTCGACGACCAGTGGCGGGATCAGTTTGATCACCTCCAGATGGTCCCCGGAGACCTGGGTGAGGATCCGGTGGCGCTGGAGCAGCGGGACGACGACCATCTGCGCGAACAGTCCCTTGCGGGCGGTCTGGAGCACGGTCCAGCGGCTGCGCAGCCCCAGCGACTTGGGCCGCCCGAACTCGATGCCGATCATCAGGCCCCGGCCGCGCACGTCGGCGAGGAGTTCGTACCGGTCGGTCAGCGCGGCGAGGCGGGACTTCAGCCGCTCCCCCATGAGCCGCGCGTGGGCGACGGTCTGCTCGTTCTCCATGACGGAGAGCACGGCGAGCCCGGCCGCCATCGCCTGGGCGTTGGAGCCGAAACTCGCGGAGTGGACGAGCACCCGGTCCATCGACGAGTAGACCTTCTTGAAGATCCAGTCCTTGCCGAGGGTGGCGCCGACCGGCACATAGCCGCCGGAGAGGGCCTTGGCCACACAGACCAGGTCGGGTTCCACGCCGTCCTCGTGCTGGTAGGCGTAGAAGTCCCCGGTGCGGCCGAGACCGGTCTGCACCTCGTCGGCGATGAGCAGCGCCTTGTGCCGGTGCAGCAGGTCCTGGGCGGCGCGCAGATAGCCGGGCGGGGCCTCGTGGACGCCCTTGCCCTGGATCGGTTCGACGATCAGCGCGGCGACGTCGCCCTTCTTCAGCTCGCGGGCGAGCGCGTCGAGGTCGCCGAGCGGGATCGCCGTGTCGGGGAGCAGGGGCGCGAAGCCGTCCCGGAAGCCGGACTCGCCGTTGACGGACAGGGCGCCGGTGGTCAGGCCGTGGAAGGCGTGCTCGCAGTAGAGGATCCTGGGCCGTCCGGTGGCGTACCGGGCGAACTTCAGGGCCCCTTCGACGGCCTCGGTGCCGCTGTTGCCGAAGAACACGCGGTCCAGGTGCGGACTGTGCGCGAGGAGTCGTTCGGCGAGCAGACCGGGCAGCGGCTGGCAGTCGAAGCGGGTGAGGTCGGCGAGCTGTGCGTCCAGGACGTCGTGCAGCGCCTTGCGGACCACGGGGTGGTGGCGGCCCAGGCCCATCACCCCGAATCCGGCGAGCATGTCCAGGTAGTCGTTGCCGTCGGCGTCCCAGAAGTGGGCGCCCTCGGCCCGTTCGTAGACCTTGTCGAAGCCGATGGTGTGCAGCATGCGCGGGAGCTGGTGGTTGAGGTACGCGGTGTGCAGCTCGTAGCGCTCGGCTCCGCGTTCGGCGAGGAGGGCGCCGAGGTCGAACTCCTTGGTCATTCGGGTCGCTCCTTGGCTGTGCCGGCCCGGTGCGGGACCGGCCCGGCGGCCCCGTCCTGGTCCGGCGGCGGTACGGCGCGCTCGGCGGCCGGGGCCTCACGGACGGCCGGGGCCTCACGGACGGCCGGGGCCTCATGGACGGCCGGTGTCTCACGGACGGCCGGGGCCTGCCGGGCGGGGTGCCCGGCAAAGGGGTCTGCGGGCTCCTTCGCCGCCCGGGTCCCCCCGGCGTCCCTGACGGCGAGGCAGGCGCTGATCCGGCCGGCGATCTCGACGGGGGTGAGCCCGATGTCGGCGAGCACCTCGTCACGCCTGGCGTGCGCGAGGAACTGCTCCGGGATGCCGAACCGCCGCACCGGGACGTCCACTTCGGCGTCGCCCAGGGCGAGCGCCACGGCGGCGCCGACACCGGCCGAGCGGCTGTTGTCCTCGACGACGGCGACCAGCCGGTGCTCGGCGGCGAGGCCGGGCAGGGCGGGGTCGACGGGTTTGACCCAGCGCGGGTCGGCCACCGTGCAGCCGATGCCGCGGGCCTCCAGCAGCTCGGCCGCCCGGAGGCAGACCGGCGCCATCACGCCGACGGAGACCAGCAGGACGTCCGCCCCGGGCGCGCGGTGCAGCACGTCGATACCGCCGAGGTGCGCCACGGCGGGGATCTCGGGTCCGACGGACTCCTTGGGGAACCTGACCAGGGTGGGCGCGTCGTCGACGGCGACGGCCTCGCGCAGCTGGGCGCGGAGCTGGGCGGCGTCGCGCGGCGCGGCGATCCGGAGGCCGGGCACGACCTGGAGGATCGACATGTCCCACATGCCGTTGTGGGAGGGTCCGTCGGAGCCGGTGACGCCGGCCCGGTCGAGGACGAAGGTGACGCCGCAGCGGTGCAGGGCGACGTCCATCAGCAGCTGGTCGAAGGCACGGTTGAGGAAGGTGGCGTAGACGGCGACGACCGGGTGCAGGCCGCCGGTGGCGAGGCCCGCCGCGGAGACCACGGCGTGCTGTTCGGCGATGCCCACGTCCCACACCCGGCCGGGGAACCGTTCGGCGAACCCGGCCAGGCCCACGGGGTGCAGCATGGCCGCGGTGACGGCGACGACGTCGTCGCGTTCCTCGCCGATGGCGAGCATCTCGTCGCCGAACACCTCGGTCCAGGAGGGGGCGGCGGGGGGTCCGAGCGGCTCGCAGGTGAGCGGGTCCATCGCGCCGACGGTGTGGAAGTGGTCCTCCTCGTGGGCGAGGGCCGGCTCGTAGCCGCGGCCCTTCTCGGTGAGGCAGTGCACGAGGACGGGGCCGTGGAAGCGCTTGGCGCGGCGCAGCGCCGACTCGACCGCCCTGATGTCGTGGCCGTCGATCGGGCCGACGTACTTCAGGCCCAGGTCCTCGAACATGCCCTGGGGTGCGAAGGCGTCCTTGAAGCCCTTCTTGGCGCCGTGCAGGGACTCGTAGAGGGTGGCGCCGACGAGCGGGGTGCGCAGCAGGACGTCCTTGCCCCAGGCGAGCGCCTTCTCGTAGCCGTCGGTGGTGCGCAGGGTGGCGAGGTGGTTGGCGAGGCCGCCGATGGTGGGGGCGTAGGAGCGTTCGTTGTCGTTGACGACGATGATCAGCGGCCGGTCCCTGGCGGCGGCGATGTTGTTGAGCGCCTCCCAGGCCATGCCGCCGGTCAGCGCGCCGTCACCGATCACCGCGACCACGTGGCCGCGCTCTCCCTGCACCTGGCGGGCCTTGGCGAGGCCGTCGGCCCAGCCGAGCGCGGTGGAGGCGTGGCTGTTCTCCACGACGTCGTGCTCGGACTCCTCGCGCGAGGGGTAGCCGGACAGGCCGCCCTTGTGGCGCAGCTTGGAGAAGTCCTGACGGCCGGTCAGCAGCTTGTGCACATAGCTCTGGTGACCGGTGTCCCAGAGGATGTGGTCGGCGGGTGACTCGAACACGCGGTGGAGCGCGATGCTCAGCTCCACCACGCCCAGATTGGGGCCGAGGTGTCCTCCGGTCCTGGTGACCGCATGCACCAGGAACTCCCTTATCTCTTCGGACAGTTCACCGAGTTCCGCCTCGGACAGCGCCTTCAGGTCGCGTGGTCCCCGGATGTTCTCGAGAATGCTCACGCTCGGGCCCCCTCTCGGTCCGTTCAGCTCGCGGTGACGGCGGGTGTTCCGGACCCGGTGCCGTCCTGCTCCGTCTCCGTCCGGTCGGCCGGCTTCCCTGCCGGCACCGGCGCCCGGCCGCCGGCCGGCACGGGCCCGGCGCCGGTGCGCCGTGCCACGCGCCGTCCGGCGCCGGGCCGTTGCGGGGCCCCGGGGACTCCCGGGGCGGCTGCCCGGGAAGCCGTCCGGGGAACCGCCCCCGTCACATCACTCACGGTTTCCGTTGACGGTCTCGCGCATCGCCCGCAGGGACTCCTTGAGAGAGCCCATGGTGGCCATCACGGCGGTGGGCTCGTAGCCGCAGTGCGCCATGCAGTTGGCGCAGCGCGGGTCCTTGCCGCGGCCGTACTTGTCCCAGTCGGTGTCCTCGACGAGTTCGCGGTACGTGGGCACGTAGCCGTCGCTCATCAGGTAGCAGGGCCGCTGCCAGCCGAACAGGGAGTAGTTGGGGATCGCCCAGGCGGTGCAGGGGAAGTCGACCTTGCCCTCGAGGAAGTCGAGGAACAGCGGGGAGTGGTTGAGCCGCCAGCGCCTGCGGTTGCCGCCGGAGAACGCCTTCTTGAACAGTTCGCGGGTCTGTTCCACGCCGAGGAAGTGTTCCTGGTCGGGGGCCTTCTCGTAGGCGTAGGCGGGCGAGATCATCATCTCGTCCACCTTCAGCTCGTCGTTGAGGAAGTTGAGCACCTCGACGACGGTCTGCGGGGTGTCCGTGTTGAAGAAGGTGGAGTTGGTGGTCACCCGGAAGCCGCGCCGCTTGGCCTCCTTGATCGCCGCCACCGCCTCGTCGAACACGCCCTCCTTGGCGACGGATTCGTCGTGCCGTTCACGCAGCCCGTCGATGTGCACCGCGAAGGCGAAGTAGGGCGAGGGCGTGAACTTGTCCATCTTCTTGCGCAGCAGCATGGCGTTGGTGCAGAGGAAGACGTATTTGCGCCGGGCGACCAGCTGCCGCACGATCTCGTGGATCTGAGGGTGCATCAGGGGTTCGCCGCCGGCGATGGACACCATCGGGGCGCCCGACTCCAGCACCGCCCCGACCGCCTGGGCGACCGGCATACGCTGCTTGAGCACTCCCGCGGGGTGCTGGATCTTGCCGCAGCCCTCGCACTTCAGGTTGCAGGCGAACAGCGGCTCCAGCTCGACGATCAGCGGGAACTTGTCACGCCTGCGGATCTTCTGCTCGGCCAAATATGTGGCGACCTTGACGGACTGACGCAGCGGCATGGCCATACGGCTCACCTCCGGGGGAGCAGCAAAGAACGGTGCCATTCGAAGAAAGCGGGAAGTACGGAGCGGAGGACGCGGAAGGCCGATATCCCACCGCGTACCGTTCCGATCCGGACGAGTTCATGTTCTGGAGCGTCCACCACCACCCGTACGGCCGCAACCGGGCGCTCGCCCGCGCGTACGGCGCTCAGCAGGGTGGCCGCGGACTCCATGTCCACCGCGATCGCGCCGGTCGCGAACAGGTCGGCGCGCTCGTGGCCGCGCACGACGTGGTCGGAACCGGTGAGGGGCCCGGTGTGGACGGTGCGGCCGGGCAGGGCGCGGGTGAGTTCCTTGACGAGCAGTTCGGTGCCGGTGCAGGGCACCCGGCCGCGCGGGGCCCGGGTCTCCTCGGCGACGACCAGGTCGCCGGGGTGCATCCCGGGCGCCAGACCCGCGCAGAAGCCGGTGGCGAGCACGACGGCGTCGGCCAGCGCCGGCCCGGCCAGGGCCCGGGTCACCGCACGGTCGGCCGCCCTCGGCCCCATGCCGGTGCGCAGCACGGTGACCGGCCCGCCGGCTCCGCCGCGGTCGCTCATGCGCAGGGCGAGGTGCTCGATGCCGAGCGCGCAGGCGATCAGCAGCGGCGCCGGGGCGGGCTGCGTGCTCATCAGCCCCCCTCGGCCTCGGTGCGGGACAGCCGGGTGAGGGGATCGCCGTACAGGTAGCGGCCCAGCGCGGTGAGCGGGAAGACCTGCCGGTAGAGGTGGTAGTTGATGGAGAAGTCCCAGGGGAAGCCGGTGCCGGTGAAGTACGGCTCGTCCCAGGAGCCGTCCTCGCGCTGGGTCGCGGTCAGCCAGGCGACGGCCCGCTCGACGGCCTTGGAGTCCTTCTCCCCGGCCGCCAGCAGCGCCAGCAGCGCCCAGCCGGTCTGGGAGGCGGTGGAGGCGCCCCGTCCCGACCATTCCCCCGGCCGGTGGTAGGAGCGCAGGTCCTCTCCCCAGCCGCCGTCGTCGTTCTGCACGGACTCCAGCCAGGTCACCGCGCGGCGGATCGCCGGGTGCGCGGCCGGGAGCCCGGCGGCGACCAGGGCGGGCACCACGGACCCCGTGCCGTAGAGGTAGTTGACACCCCAGCGGCCGAACCACGAGCCGTCCGGTTCCTGTTCGGCCAGCAGCCAGGCGATGCCGCGCCGGGTGCGCGGGTCGTGGGCGAGGCCCTCGGCGGCGAGCATCTCCACGACGTGCGCGGTGACGTCGGCCGAGGGCGGGTCGACGACCTCGCCGAAGTCGCAGAACGGCAGCCGGTTGGGAAAGTCGCTGGTGTTGTCGGCGTCGAAGGCGCCCCAGGCCCCGTTCCTGGACTGCATGCCGAGGTTCCAGCGCACCCCGCGGGAGACGGCCTTCTCCACGCGCTCGGGGTCGTGGTGACGTACCCGGCGCAGCGCGAGGACGACCTCGGCGGTGTCGTCGGTGTCGGGGTAGTTGTCGTTGTGGAACTCGAACGCCCAGCCGCCCGGCGGGAGTCCGGGCCGCCTTATCGACCAGTCGCCGGGCCGGACGACCTGTTCGGCGAGCATCCAGTCGGCGGCCTTGACCAGTTGCGGGTGGTCGGCGGGCAGGCCCGCGTCGGCGAGGGCGATGGTGGCCAGGCAGGTGTCCCAGACGGGCGACTGGCAGGCCTCGATCATCCGGGCGCCGTCCTCGCGCCACACGGCGTAGCGGTCGAGGGACTCGATGCCGGCGCGCATCACGGGGTGCTCCAGGTCGTAGCCCAGCAGGTGCAGGGCGATCACCGAGTACACGGCGGGCGGCTGGATGCCGCCCCAGCAGCCGTCGTTCTCCTGCCGTTCGACGATCCAGCGCGCGGCGCTGTTGAGCGCGGCGCGGCGCAGGGAGCGCAGGGCGACGGGGCGGTAGCCGCGGACCACCTTGTCGAGGCGCTGGAACAGGCCGTCCCAGCTCAGGGCGGGAGCGAGCGGCTGCGGCGGGTTGGGGCGCTCCGGGTCGGTGTGCAGTTCGTCGAGCGGGAAGGGCGCCGGGCGCACCGGGCGTTTGGCGGAGACCACGGTGAGCGGCACGATGGTCTGCCGCGCCCAGCAGCCGAAGTGGTAGATGTTGAGCGGGAACCACTTGGGGAAGTAGAGGAGTTCCGGGGGGAGTTCGGGCAGGTCCTCCCACTTCCACCAGCCGAACAGGGCGAGCCAGATCCGGGTGAAGACCCGGGCGGCGGCGATCCCGCCGCGCTCGCGGACCCAGGCGGAGGCGCGCGCCATGTGGGGTGCGGCGGGGTCGTCGCCGGCCAGCCGCAGGGCGACGTAGGCCTCGATGGTGGCGGACAGGTCGCCGGGCCCGCCGTAGAAGGTGGCCCAGGCGCCGTCCTCGCGCTGCTCGCCGCGGACGAACAGGGCGGCGGCGCGGGTGACGGCCTCGTCGCGGATGCCCAGGAACTGACGGAGCAGCAGGTCCTCGGCGTCCATCGTGACGTTGGTCTCGAGATCGCCCTTCCACCAGCCCTGGGCGTCCTGGCGGGCCAGCAGGTGGTCGGTGGCGCGGCGGACCGCGTGGACGGCGGCTTCTCGTGCCCCGGCCGCCAGGGGGGTGGTGATGTCGGTTTCGCTGGCCGAGGACACGCGGGGCGGCAGTGCTCCGGTGCTTCCGTCGGTCGTCGCTGTCATGGCTTCCCCTTCGTGCAGTCGTGCAAGTCGTGCTGCTGTGGGTCCGCCGTCGGCCGGTGCTCTGATGCGCGGGCACCGGCCGGCGACTACGCGAGGACTGTTCGACCGATAATGATCATCTCTTCCGTACGACGACGAAGTCGGCGAGTGCCGCGAACCGGTCCCGCACCCGGTCGGGCATGTCGACGTCGTCGAGGGCTTCCAGGGCGATGGTGTGCTGGCGGCGGGCCTCCCCGGCGGTCCACTCGCGGCCGCCCGCCTCCTCGATCAGGGCGGCGCGGGCGGCGAACTCCTCCTCGGAGAAGGTGGCGAAGTCGCTGCTCTTGGCGTCGGCGGCGAGGATCTCGCCGAGCCGCTCCGAGGCGGGTCCGCCGGCGGCGAGCGCGGCGACCACCGGCAGGGACTTCTTGCGCTGGCGCAGATCGCTCCAGGTCTGCTTGCCGGTGGAGTCCGGGTCGCCCCAGATGCCGAGGAGGTCGTCGACGGCCTGGAAGGCCAGGCCGAGGTGGTAGCCGTACTTCTCCAGGGTGTCGGCGGTGCGGTCGTCCGCGCCGCCGAGCACGGCGCCGATGGAGCTGGCGCAGGCCAGCAGGGCGCCGGTCTTGTTGCCCTCCATCTCCAGGCACTCGGCGACGCTGACGCGGTCGCGGTGCTCGTAGGAGATGTCCTGGGCCTGGCCGTCGATCAGGGCGCGGGTGGCGCTGATCAGCCGGCGGGTGGCACGGCCCGCCTCGACGGTGCCGAGTTCCAGCAGGACCTCGTTGCCGAGGGCGAACAGGGCGTCGCCGACGAGGATCGCCTGGGCGGGGCCGTGCACCTTCCAGACGGTGTCGCGGTGCCGGCGCTGCTCGTCGCCGTCCATCAGGTCGTCGTGCAGCAGGGAGAAGTTGTGCACCAGCTCGACCGCCACCGCGCCGGGCACCCCGGTCTCCGGAGCGGCGCCGGTGACCTCGGCGGACAGCACGGCGAGGGCGGGCCGTACGGCCTTGCCGCCGTCGCCGTCGGCGGGGTTGCCCTCGGCGTCGATCCAGCCGAAGTGGTAGGCGGCGACGGTGTCCATGGGAGGCGCGAGGCGGTCACAGGCCGCCCGCAGTACCGGTGTGGCCAGGGTCCGGCCGCGCTCCAGGAGCGCGGTCACGTCGACCGCGGTCTCTCGAGCAGCCTTCGAGGCCGGGGGCACAGGGGGCACAGTCTCTCCTCTTGTCGCGGTACGGGGAGTGCGGGGGCCTGCCGCCGTGCCGTGCATGTCGGCCGTCATGCCGCCTCCTCGATGGGGTAGGGGCGGCGGGGGCGGGGCCGGCCCAGGGCGGCGAGCGCGGCGTCGGCCGCGTTCACGCCGCTGCGGACCGCACTCTCCATGGTCGCGGGCCACCCGGTGGCGGTCCACGCTCCGGCCAGACAGAGGCCGGGTGCCTTGGTGCGGGCGCCGGGCCGCAGCCGCCCGGTGCCGGGGGCGGGAGCGAACGTCGCGGTGCGCTCCCGGGTGACGAAGAAGTCCCGTACCCGGGCGCCGCGGGTGGTGGGCAGCAGCCGGTTCAGTTCGGGCAGGTACCGCTCGCGCAGGGCGGCGACGGGGGTGTCGATGTCGTCCTGCGCGGCGGACTGGGACAGCGCGAGGTACTGGCCCTCGCGCAGTCCGGAGGCACGGGTGCGGTCGAACACCCACTGGACGGGGGTGCCGAGGGCGGCGAGGAAGGGGACGCCGAGGACCTTCCGGTCGTAGACGACGTGGATGTCGAGGATCGGCGCGGTGCCGAGGGCGGCAAGATTTTCCGGGGCGTCGACCGCGCCCTCGGGCAGCAGGTCAAGGGCCTCGCGCTGGGGTACGGCGAGGACGACGGCGTCCGCTTCGAGGGTCTCGCCGGGAACCTGGACGCGCCAGGTGCCGTTCTCGTGGTGGGAGACGGAGGTGACGCGTGTACGGACCTCGGTACGGACGCCCGCGGAGTCGAGCGCCTTGCGGGCCAGCCGGTCGTGCAGTTCCCCCAGCGGTACATGGGCCCAGCCGATGTCGGCGGCGCCGGGGTCGGACAGCAGACCGGTCTTGAACACCATCGCGGCGAGTCCCAGTGAGGCGTCGCCCGCGACCGCGTTGAGTGTGGCGACCCCGACCAGGTCCCACAGGGCCTCGACGGCACGCGCCGACTGACCGTGCGCGGTCAGCC
Source organism: Streptomyces sp. NPDC047000 (assembly GCF_040644295.1). Lineage (NCBI taxonomy): Bacteria > Bacillati > Actinomycetota > Actinomycetes > Kitasatosporales > Streptomycetaceae > Streptomyces > Streptomyces sp. NPDC047000. The sequence continues at coordinate 760,453 of NZ_JBEYWE010000001.1, read as the reverse complement.
AGCTGCCGAAGTCCTGGGTGTCCAGGGCCGGATCGGCGGGGTCGAGCTTCTTCAGCGCGAGCGCGGCACGGCCCACGGCGGCACGCTCGGCGAGCGAGAGATGCGGATACGCGGCCAGGCTCCGGCCCAGGTGGAAGGGCACGGGCAGCGGGTCGCGCCGCAGTCTGCCGAGCCGTCTGCCCTCGGGTTTGGCGACGTCGACGACGGGCACGTCGAGACGGTTCTGCAGCGGCGCCAGCGCGGTGCCCTCGATCCGGTCGAGGAACCAGCGGTAGGCGGTGCAGCAGCGCAGGTAGACGTGCTGGCCGTTGTCCACGGTCAGCTCGCCGCGCCGGAAGGAGAAGGCCAGGCCGCCCAGTCTCGGCCTGCCCTCGAGCAGGGTGACGCGGACTCCCGCGTCCGCGAGTGCGAGCGCGGTGGTGATCCCGGCGAGCCCGCCGCCGACCACGACGGCGCTGTGCCCGGAGCGCCCCGGCGGGTCCGCGGGCGGCGCCGGGGGCCGCATGCCGTCGGTCATCGTGCACCCTCCCCTGCCCGGCCGCCGCGGTGGCGAAGCCGCGGGGTGCGGGCCGTCCTAGTCAGGGACGCCGCCGGACGGCGGAGGGTTGCCTGCCGGACCTCGTCACTCGCGTCGTCCGGCGCACCGGCGGACCACGCCCGCCCGCCCGGACACGATGTCCGCCGCGCGCCTCCGGCACACCGGGCCGAAACCCGCGCACCGGACACCACCGGGCCCGCAGCCGCGGCAGTTCCCCCTTGCCGGACTCCGCCACTCGCGTCGTCCCGCCCGCCGGGACACGGCGTCCGGTGCCTGTTGCCGGCGTGCGGGGTGGAAGACCGGGCACGGGCCGGTCCCCTGTGGCCGGAGAGTGCGGGGGAACGTGACGGGTGCCGTGACGGGGCGGACCGCGCCCGTCTCGGCACTGGGACCGCTCTGTCCATCAGGCGCGCCTCCTGACGGTCCTGCGGGACACATGCCGGGTGTCCAGGCCGGACAGGCCGCGCACGGCGACGTACGCCTTCTCCCGGCCCGGCAGCGAGACGCGGCCGCGCAGCACGGCCTCCGGTTCGCGCTCGATGCGGTCGAGGAGGCGGCGGTAGATGCCGGCCATGGCGGCGACACAGGCGCCGCTGCGCCGGTCGAGCAGGGGCAGCAGCCGGTAGCCCTCGGCGAAGAGGGCCCGGGCCCGCCGTACCTCGAAGTGCACGAGGCCCGCGAAGTCGGCGCCCTCCGGCGGCACCGGCTGGGCGAACCCGGCCGAGCAGCCGAACTTGGCGAGGTCGTCGGCGGGCAGATAGGTGCGGCCGCCCTGGGCGTCCTCGCGGACGTCCCGGAGGATGTTGGTGAGCTGGAGCGCGAGCCCGAGGGTGTCGGCGTACTCGGAGGCCCGTTCGGCGCCGCGCGCGCCGTCCCCGGTGCCGAAGACGCCGAGCGAGAGGCGTCCGATGGCACCGGCGACACAGCGGCAGTAGACCTTCAGGTCGTCCCAGGTCTCGTAGGTCTCGCCGCGTACGTCCATCAGCACACCGTCGATCAGCTCGTCTAGACCGCCGAGCGGGACGGGGAACCGGGCGGCCGTGTGGGTGAGGGCGACGGCGACGGGGTCGGTGTCGTCCTCCTCCACCTCCCCGGCCCTGACCCGGGCGAGCAGCTCCCTCGTCTCCTCGAGCCGGGCGGTCTTGACGTCGTGCGCGAGCCGCCCGTCACCGATGTCGTCGACCCGCCGCGAGAACGCGTACAGCGCCGACATCGCGCGCCTCTTGGGCAGCGGCAGCAGCCTGATGCCGTACGCGAAATTCCGGGCCTGCTGCCCGGTGACGGCCTCGCAGTAGCTGTAGGCGGCGAGTACCGGTGCGGACACCTGCGGCTGGAGCTCCACGGTCCGGATCACCCCTTTCCTCGCAGAGTCACGCCCACCTCGCGCAGCAGCCGGACCTTGCCGGGCTTGGGCGGGCCGGAGAGTACGTCGTGTCCGGCGGCGGTGATCGCGTCGGCGGCCGCCCTTCCCCCCGCCACGAACCCGGCGAGCAGCAGCTTCAGCCTGCCGTGGACGCTACCCACCAAGGGGGCGCCTTCATTCAGGAGATCGCGGACGCGTTGTGTTTCGTATGCGATCAGGGCGCGCAGAGCGGCTCCCGCGGCGGGTGCGGCGAGATCCGGCTCCTGGACGTGGAAGCGTTTCATGTCCTCGGCAGGCAGGTAGACACGGTCGCGGCCGAGGTCCTCGGCGACGTCCTGGAGGTGTTCGACGATCTGGAGTGCGGTGCAGACCGCGTCGGAGCGGCGGATGCGCTCGGGGGTGGCGGTGCCGGTCACGGCGAGGACCAGCCGGCCCACGGGGTTGGCCGAGAGCTCGCAGTACGCGAGCAGGTCGCCGTACGTCTCGTACCGGCTCACCAGCTGGTCCTGGCGGTTGGCGGCGATCAGGGCGAGGAACGGGGCGGGGGTGAGGGCGCGGCGGCGCACGACCGGCTGGAGGCGGCGCAGCAGGGGGTGGCGCGGGGTGGCGTCGAAGACCCGCCGCAGGTCGGCCTCGAAGGCGTCGAGCAGGGCCGTCCGGTCCTCGGTCCGCGCGGGGGCCACGCCGAGCAGCCGGGCGTCGGCACCGCCGGGGGCGAGGTCGCCGTCGCCGATGTCGTCGACGAGCCGGCAGAAGCCGTAGACGGCCATCAGGTCGGCGCGCCAGTCGCGCGGCAGGAAGAACGGTGCCACGGGGAAGTTCTCGCCCGTGGCCTTGCCGAGGGTGGCGCGCTCCGGGTCCGGGCGGCGCGCCGCGGCCGTTCCCGTCACCGCCCGCTGCCCGCGGGGACGGCACGTGCTGCGTTGAGCTGGGGAGTTTCCGTAGCCATTGCCGTCACATCTCCCGTTCTACACCGCCGACCCAATACACACTATTTCGGACACGCCGCCCGGCTGTCCGCCGGACGGTCCGTCGCGGGGTGTCATGCGTTATCGCCCTGATTGCCGCCTTTAAGGACCGCTACAGCTTACGTTGTACAGCGCCATGACCCCTGTCAGGGTGTCCTGCACATCACAACAACACACCGATCGGCTTCAAGATTCCTTCGCCGGGCCGGAGTTGACGCTTCCTTTACAGACGCCGGGACCCGCCGGAAAAGTTGCGGCGGGCCCCGGGCCTTCCATGGCGCATTCCCGACTACTTGCCGGTGAACTTCTCGTACTCCGCGAGCACCTCGTCGGTGGGGCCGTCCATGCGCAGTTCACCGCGTTCCAGCCACAGCACCCGGTCACAGGTGTCGCGGATCGACTTGTTGTTGTGACTGACCAGGAACACCGTCCCGGCCTCCTTGCGCAGCTCCCGGATACGTGCCTCGGAACGCTTCTGGAACTTGCGGTCACCGGTGGCGAGGGCCTCGTCGATCATCAGGACGTCGTGGTCCTTGGCGGCGGCGATGGAGAACCGCAGCCGGGCCGCCATTCCGGAGGAATAGGTGCGCATGGGCAGTGTGATGAAGTCGCCCTTCTCGTTGATGCCGGAGAAGTCGACGATGTCCTGGTAGCGCTCCTTGATCTCCTCGTAGGACATGCCCATGGCGAGACCGCCGAGGATGACGTTGCGCTCGCCGGTGAGGTCGTTCATCAGGGCCGCGTTCACGCCCAGCAGGGAGGGCTGGCCGTCGGTGTAGACCTTGCCGCTCTCCGCGGGCAGCAGTCCTGCGATGGCCCGCAGCAGGGTGGACTTGCCGGAGCCGTTGGAACCGATCAGGCCGATGGCCTCACCGCGGTAGGAGGTGAAGGACACCCCGCGCACGGCGTGCACCTTGCGCACCCCGCGCTCCTCACCACGCCTGAATATGCGGCTGAGGGCGGCGGTGGCGCTGCCCTTGCCGGTCTTCGCCCCGTTGACGCGGTAGACGATGTGCAGCTCGTCCGCGATCACCGTGGGAACGTGGTTCCCCTTCTTGTGCTCAGCCACGGCCGTACCGCTCCTCCGCCTTCCAGAAGTACACGAACCCGCCGGCGAAGACGACCACCGCCCAGAACAGGGCGATCACCCAGACGTGCGGCGGGAGGTTGGACGAGCCGTAGCCGTCGATGAGGGCGAAGCGCATCAGGTCCATGTAGACGGCCGCCGGGTTCACCTGCATCGCGCGGACCAGCCACTCGGGGCGGCCCTGCAGCATGTGATGGATGGAGAACATCACGCCGGACGCGTACATCCAGGTACGCAGCAGGAACGGCATGAGCTGGGCAAGGTCCGGGGTCTTGGCGCCTGCCCGCGCCACGATCAGCGCGAGCCCTGTGTTGAACAGGAACTGCAGGGCCAGGATCGGCAGGATCAGCAGCCAGGACAGGCCCGGATAGCTGCCGAAACCGATGGCGAAGACGAACAGGACGATCATCGAGAACAGCAGTTGCTGAAGCTGCTGGAGCGCGAACGAGATGGGCAGCGAGGCACGCGGGAAGTGCAGCGCGCGCACCAGACCGAGGTTGCCGGAGATCGCGCGGACGCCGGACATGATCGAACTCTGGGTGAAGGTGAACACGAACACGCCGGTGACCAGGAACGGGATGTAGATGTCCCGGGACATGCCGCGGCTGGCTTTCAGGATGACGCCGAAGATGAAGTAGTACACGGCCGCGTTCAGCAGCGGTGTCGCCACCTGCCACAGCTGGCCGAGCTTGGCCTGGCTGTACTGGGCGGTCAGCTTCGCCTGGGAGAAGGCGAGGATGAAGTGGCGCCGCCCCCACAGCTGCCGTACGTACGCGGCGAGCGAGGGGCGGGCGCCGCTCACACTGAGGCCGTACTTGGCCGCGAGCTCCCCTCTTGTCAGACCGTCGTCGGGCGACGGCGTCGTGTTCACGGCGACTGCGTCCTGCGTTGTCTCACTCACGGTGGGGAAACTTTCGTGTTCGGTAAGGAGCGGCCCGGCCGGCCGGGCACGGTCCGGAGCCGTCGGTGTGCGCCGGGTGCCCGGGACGAGCTTGTCAGATCACGGGAGGCCGGCCCAGACGGGTGAGCCGCCACACCGTACGCCATCTCATGGGCCGGCGCGGTCCGCAGGACGTGGCCCAGCCCTCCCGAAAGCCGCCGAACCACGCCTTCAGCGCCGGCCGGGACGGGCGGCGGACCAGGGTGAGCAGCATCCAGACCCCGAGATAGACCGGGATCAGCGGGAGGGGAAGGTTGCGCCGGGCCAGCCAGACGCGGTTGCGGGCGACCATGCGGTGGTAGACCGCGTGCCGTGAGGGGGCGGTGGCGGGGTGCAGGAGCACCATGTCGGCCCGGTAGTCGATCATCCAGCCCGCGTCGAGGGCCCGCCACGCGAGGTCGGTCTCCTCGTGCGCGTAGAAGAAGTCGTCCGGCAGTGTGCCGGCGTCGGCGAAGACCCGGGTGCGGACGGCGTTGGCGCCGCCGAGGAAGGTGGTGACCCGGGAGGAGCGCATCGGGTCGGCGGCCCTGAGGCGCGGCACGTGACGGCGCTGGGTGACCCCGGTCTCCGGGTCGGCGATACGGAAGCTGATGATGCCGAGCTGCGGGTCGGCGGTGAACGCCTCCCGGCACAGCTCCGCGGTGTCCTGCCGGGCGAGCAGTCCGTCGTCGTCCAGGAAGAGCAGGACGTCGACCTCCCGGCCCGCGGCCCCGAACGCCTCGATACCGACGTTGCGCCCGCCGGGTATGCCGAGGTTCTCGGGCAGTTCGACCGTCCGCACCCCCTCGGGGACGTCGGGGACGGGCGAGCCGTTGCCCACCACCACCACCTCGACCGGGTCGCCGTCCTGCTTGGCGACCGAGTCGAGCAGCGCCCGCAGTTCCCCGGGCCGGTTGCCCATGGTGATGATCACCGCGCCGACGCGCAGGGCGGCGCTCACCGCAGTCTGCTCGAGGCGAGGACGGACACCAGGTGCAGCAGGGTCTGCACCACGGCGATCCCGGCGAGCACGGCGGTGCCGAGCCGGGTGTAGAACAGGTCGCCGCGGACCTGGTCGGCGATCGCCAGCACCAGGATCAGCAGGGACGCCTCGATGCCGAGGATCAGCCGGTGGAACTTGAGCGCGGCGGCGGCGCGGCGGGCCAGCGCCACCCCGGAGGAGCGCGGCTCGGAGGCCGCCTCCTTGACCGGCGGCAGCCCGTTCTGGTGCCGGGCGACACCGACCAGGTCGGTCTCGGCCTTGACCAGGATCGCGCCGAGCGCGGCCAGCGTGCCGAGGAAGGCCCACAGCCAGTCGATCCGCCCGCCGCCCCACAGGTCGGCGGCCCGCAGCCCGAGCCCGACGAGGACGGCGGCGTCGCACAGGTAGGCGCCCACCCGGTCGAGATAGACCCCGCCGAGCGAGAACTGCTGCTTCCACCGGGCGAGCTCGCCGTCGACGCAGTCGAGCAGCAGATACCCCTGGACCATCACCACGCCGAGCACCGCGCCCGCCACGCCCGGCACCAGCAGGGCCGGGGCGGCGAGGACGCCCGACAGGGTCATCAGGTAGGTGAGCTGGTTGGGCGTGACCCTGGTGTTCGCCAGCCGGCGGGTGATCCGCAGGGACACCTCACGCATGTAGAGGCGTCCCGCCCAGTGCTCACCGCTGCGCCGGTCCTTGACCCCGGCGGGGTGCACGACCGGTCTGAGTTCAGCTACCGATGGCCTTGACATAGTCGGCGTACGAGTCCTTGATCTGGTCGGTCTTGAGGGCGAGGTGTTCGAGGATCGTGTAGCGGCCGGGGCGGGTCTCCGGGGCGAACTCCACGACCCGGACGAACTCGTCCGCCGTGAAGCCGATCTCCTCGGCCAGCACCGGAAGCCCGTGCCGGCGCAGCACCTCGGCCATGTAGGCGGCCTCCTCGTGGGCGCCGCGCAGATGCATGGCGAAGGCGGCGCCGAACCCGCACTGCTCACCGTGGCTGGCGGCGCGCTTGGGGTAGAGGAGGTCGAAGGCGTGGTTGATCTCGTGGCAGGAGCCGGAGGCGGGCCGGGAGTCACCGGAGATCGACATGGCGATACCGGTGAGGACGAGCGCCTCGGCGAGCACCTGGAGGAAACCGTTGTCGCCGATGCCGCCGGGGTGCCGCAGCACCGCCTCGCCGGCCTGCCGGGCCATGGCCGCGGCCAGCCCGTCGATCTTCTCGCCGTTGACGCGGTTGGCGAGTTCCCAGTCGGCGATGGCGTTGATGTTGGAGATCGCGTCGCCGATCCCGGCCCGTACGAAGCGGACCGGGGCGTCGCGGATGACGTCCAGGTCGATGACGGCGGCGATCGGGTTGGGCACCCCGTAGGAGCCGCGGCCCGCGTCGTTGTCGAGGGTGGCGACCGGGGAGCACAGGCCGTCGTGCGCGAGGTTCGTCGGTACGGCGACCAGGGGCAGGCCGACGCGCGCCGAGGCGAACTTGGCACAGTCGATGATCTTGCCGCCGCCCAGGCCGACGACCGCGTCGTAGTGCCCGGCCTTGATGTCACGGGCCAGCCGTACGGCGTCGTCGAGGGTGCCGCCGCCGACCTCGTACCAGGTGGCACCGGGCAGCGTGGGGGCGACCCGCTCCCGCAGCCGGGCGCCGGAGCCGCCGCTGACGGCGACGGCCAGGCGCCCGGACTGCGAGATGCGCTCGTCCGCGAGCACGCCCGCCAGGTCGTCGAGGGCACCCGGACGGATGTCGACGACCAGCGGGGACGGGATGAGCCGCGTCAGTACTGGCACGCGATCTCCCGGCCGCGGGCGAGGTCGTCGTGGTTGTCGATCTCGACCCACTTCACCTCGCCGATCGGCGCGACGTCGATCTTGAAGCCCCGGTCCACCAGCTCCTGGTAACCGTCCTCGTAGTAGAGCTGCGGGTCGCGCTCGAAGGTGGCCTTCAGGGCGTCGGCCAGCTCCGCCGCGGCGTCGCCCTCGATGAGGGTGACCCCGATGTACTCACCGGTGGCCTCGGCGGGGTCCATCAGCTTGGTGATCCTGCGGACACCCTTCTCGGGGTCCACGACGACCTTCATCTCCTCCTCGTCGAGCTTCTTCACCGTGTCGAGGGCGAGGATGATCTTCTTGCCGTCGCCGCGGGCCGCCAGCAGCGTCTTCTCCACGGAGACCGGGTGCACGGTGTCGCCGTTGGCGAGGATGACGCCGTCCTTCAGCGCGTCACGCCCGCACCACAGGGAGTAGGCGTTGTTCCACTCCTCGGCCTTGTCGTTGTCGATCAGGGTGAGGGTGAGCCCGTACTTGGCCTCCAGGGCGGCCTTGCGGTCGTAGACGGCCTCCTTGCGGTAGCCGACGATGATCCCGACCTCGGTCAGGCCGATCTCGGCGAAGTTGCCGAGCGTCAGGTCGAGGACGGTGAGCTCGTCCTCCGCACCCGCGGGCCCCACCGGCACCAGTGCCTTGGGAAGGGTGTCGGTGTAGGGGCGCAGACGCCGTCCGGCGCCTGCGGCCAGCACGAGGCCGATCATGCGGGGTCTCCTTCGTCGTGTACGGCGGGCGCCCCTGCGGACACCCAGAACCGGATGCTCTCGGCGAGCACCACAAGGGCTGTGGCCACGGCCAGCACCGTGAGCGCGACCGTGAACCCGTTGCCGGTGAGCACAGCGGCCAGGAGGGTGACGAGCAGAGTCCGCCCCTCCTGCCCCCCGATGGCGCGCACCAGACCGGCCGGGGGCGCTCCGGCGTTGCCGCGGATGCGGTACACCGTGTCGTAGTGATGGTAGGCGACGGCGGCCACCAGTCCGAAAGCCGCCGGAAGCGCTCCGTTCACCTTCATGCCGGCCGCGAGCACCAGGACCGTGAGGTACTCCGCGGCGCGGAACAGCGGCGGGACCAGCCAGTCGAGGGAGCCCTTCAGCGGCCTGACGAGGGCGTGGCCGGAGGCGACGGCGTAGACGAGGCCGCCCGCGACGGGGACCCAGGTCCAGCCGGCGACACGGCCCGCGACGAGCGAGGCGGCCAGCACGAGCACCCCGGCCGCGGCGGTGAGCAGCGGGTTCAGCGTCCTTCGGCCGGCGGTGCGCCGGGCGACGAGCTGCGCCAGGTAGCCGTTGTCGGCCAGGTCGGCGAGGGCCCGGGCGGCCCGGTCGGTGCGCCGCGCCTTACGGGTCAGGGACCGCAGCACCCGCCCGGCCGTGGTGTACGTGGCGGCGAAGGCGCACCCGGCGAGCAGCACGTAGAAGGTGACGCGGGGCGTGGTGAGCGCGGTCAGTACGGCGATCATGGCCCAGCGCTCGCCGATCGGCAGGACGATCATCCGCCGCACCCACACCGTCCAGCCGACGCTGTCCAGCCGGTCGGAGAGGGCGGCGGTGGGGCTGGTGTTCGCGGTGGCGTCGTGGTTGGCCTCGGTGAAGGAGAAGTCCACGACGTGCCGGCAGGTCTGCAGCACCATCGCGCCGAGCGCCAGCGCCCAGACGTCGTCCCCCCCTCCGTAGCGGGCCGCGCCCAGGGCGAGACCGGCGTAGTAGGCGTACTCCTTCGCCCGGTCGAACGTGGCGTCCAGCCAGGCGCCGAGCGTGGAGTACTGCAGGGAGTAGCGGGCGAGCTGCCCGTCGGTGCAGTCCAGCACGAAGGAGGCGATCAGCAGCACACCGGCCGCGACGAACCCGGGACGGGTGCCGGTGGCCGCGCATCCGGCCGCGATCAGCGCGGTGAGCAGGGAGGCGGTGGTGACCTGGTTGGGGGTCAGGCCGCGCCGTGCGCACCAGCGGGCGATGTAACGGGAGTAGGGGCTGATGAAGTGGGTGGTGAAGAAGCCGTCGCGGGACTTCACGGCCGACTTCAGGCGTACGGCCTCGTCGTCGACGGCGTCCACGGCCTGCCGCGCCTCGTTGCGGGACTGCGGGTCCGAGGGGACGGCGGCGACCAGGCTGCCGAGCTCGGGCCGGTGCACCTCGGCGCCGTCGGCGTCCAGGGCGGCGGCCAGGCGGTCGGCGAGGCTGCCGGAGGCCGTACCCGTGACGGTGGCCGTGGTGACGTCGGTGACGGCGGTCGCGTCAGCGGTGGTGCCGGCGGGCGCGGGGCCGCCGGCGGGGGTCACGGCCTCGCGGACCAGCGCCCGGGTGAGCGCCGCCCGTGCCGCGGGGCGTGCGGTGACGGCGCCGGTGATCGCGGCCAGGTCGAAGCGGGGGTCGGTCAGACCGAGGCGCAGCGCGTGCAGATGGCCCACGAAGCGGGCGTCCACCACGGCCACGCGCTGGTCGGCGGGCACTGCGACGAGCAGGGCGTCGGCGTCGGAGGCGTCGGAGGCTGCCTGGACATCGAAGCCGAGCGTCCGCAGATCACCTTCGATCGACGATCCGGGGACCGGCTGACCGGTGAGGATTGCGGTCGACAACCGAACTCACTCCCTGGTGCCGACGCGTGTGCGCCGGCGGTGTGCTGATGGGCGGCGCCCCCTGTTCCGGCGGCACCCGGGGGCGGCATGACGGCTGAGGTTATCGGATGATGAAAAGCCTGCGTTCATCACCCGTTCACGGGACGCTCAGCGAAAACCCGGCTTGCCGTCGCCGCGATCATCATGGGTGATGCGGCGCCCGCGCCACAAACCGCGAGGGGGTCACCGGGGGCGGGGAGGGAGGGTTTGGGCGGGTATCTACGGCTGGGATGTCCTCTCGGGGTGACGCGCCTCCCTTTTCGTGGGCGCCTGCCGCCGGAACACGTACCGCCGTGGGGAGGGTGGGTGCGGTGAGGGCGGACGCGGGGAGAGCGGGCACGGGGACGGCGGCCACGGAGACGAAGTACCTGATCACGGCACATGACAACGGTCTTCAGTGCCGCGTTGCCCCATACCCCCCGCCCGTAGTTCACTGGCACCCCGGGTGAGGCAGGGCTGAGGTGAAGGGGGCGGAGCCGTATGGGCGCCGGACATGACCACGGGCACGGCCACAGCCACGGGCATGCTCACGGCGGGCCAGGCACCGCCGGTGCCGCGCACCGCGGCCGGCTGCGGTTCGCCCTCGGGGTCGCGCTCACCGTGATGGTGGTGGAGGTGGTCGGCGGGCTGCTCGCCGATTCGCTCGCCCTGATCGCGGACGCCGCGCACATGGCGACGGACGCGGTGGGCCTGGCCATGGCCCTGCTGGCGATCCACTTCGCGAACCGCCCGCCCAGTGAGACACGGACGTTCGGCTACGCCCGCGCGGAGATCCTGGCCGCGCTGGCCAACGGCCTCCTGCTGCTGGGAGTGGGCGGCTATGTGCTGTTCGAATCCGTTCAGCGGTTCGTCACACCGGCGGACACGGCGGGCGGTCTGACGATCGTGATCGGTCTGGTCGGCCTGGTGGCGAACACGGTCTCGCTCACCGTCCTGATGCGGGGACAGTCCGAGAGCCTGAACGTGCGTGGCGCGTTCCTCGAGGTGGCCGCGGACGCACTCGGTTCGGCGGCGGTGGTGATCGCCGCGGTGGTGATCCTCACCACGGGATGGCAGGCGGCCGACCCGATCGCGTCGATCGCCATCGGTGTGCTGGTCGTACCGCGCACCGTGAAGCTGTTGCGCGAGACCCTGGACGTGCTGCTGGAGGCGGCTCCGAAGGGGGTCGACATGGCCGAGGTGCGCTCCCACATCCTGGCGCTCGAGGGCGTCGAGGACGTGCACGACCTGCACGCGTGGACGATCACCTCGGGGATGCCGGTGCTGTCCGTGCACGTGGTGGTGGACTCGGACGCGCTGACCGCCATCGGTCACGAGAAGATGCTGCACGAGTTGCAGGAGTGCCTCGGCGGCCACTTCGACGTGGAGCACTGCACCTTCCAGCTGGAGCCGGGCGGCCACGCGGAGCACGAGGCCCGGCTCTGCCACTGAGCGGCCCGCGGCAGCCTCACACCCCCGGGGTGTGCCCGTCCTGATGTCCGACGGTTCTCCGCCCGCCGCGCCGGGAACGATCACCGCGGAGTGCCGGGGGTGCCGGATCCGTACGGCAGACTGGGGCACGAGGACCGAGGCGAAGGATGGGTATGCCGATCACACCTGCCACTGCGACGCACAGTTCGTCGAGCGGTACCGCGGACGCGATTTTGCTGGAACTGGTCGACGAGAGCGGCGTGACGATCGGCACTGCGGAGAAGCTCGACGCCCACCAGCCGCCCGGGCTGCTGCACCGGGCCTTCTCGGTCTTCCTCTTCGACGCGCACGGCCGGCTGCTGCTGCAACAGCGGGCGCTCGGCAAGTACCACTCCCCCGGTGTGTGGTCCAACACCTGCTGCGGTCACCCGTACCCCGGCGAGGCGCCCTTCGCGGCGGCGGCCCGGCGTACGTACGAGGAGCTCGGCGTCTCGCCGTCGCTGATGGCGGAGGCGGGCACCGTGCGCTACAACCACCCCGACCCCGAGTCGGGCCTGGTGGAGCAGGAGTACAACCATCTCTTCGTCGGCCTGGTGCAGGCCCCGCTGCGGCCGGACCCCGAGGAGGTCGGCGCCACCGCGTTCGTGACCCCCGCCGAGCTGGCGGAACGGCACGCGAAGGACACGTTCTCGGCATGGTTCCTCACCGTCCTGGACGCGGCGCGTCCGGCGGTGCGCGAGCTGACGGGTTCCGCCGCGGGCTGGTGAGCGTCCGCCGGCGGGCGGCCCACCCGCACCGTGGCACCCCGGGCGCGTCGGCCCACCGCGCCCCGCGGGCGGCGGCCCCGGTCAGGTCACGTGCCGCGGCACCGGTGCGGGGCCGAGCGGCAGGGCGGCCCAGACCACCTTGCCGCCGGTGGCGGTGTTCTCCACGTCGCACACCCCGCCCGCCTCCAGGGTGATCTCCCGCACCAGCAGCAGCCCCCGGCCGCCGGTCTCGTTGTGGGCGGCCTCCAGGGCGGTGGGCCGGTAGGGGTGGTTGTCCTCCACGGAGACCCGTACCCACTCGGCTCCGACCGCGACCTCCACGGCGAGCATCGGCGACAGCAGCGCCGCGTGCCGGACCGCGTTGGTGACCAGCTCCGAGACGATCAGCAGCAGACCCTCGGCCAGTTCCGCGGGGACCGGGACGCCCTGGCGGGCGAGCAGGTCCCGTACGGCGTGGCGCGCCTGCGGGACCGAGACGTCGACGGCGGGGGCGGTGAACCGCCACACCCCTTCGTACGGCAGCGGACTCGGAGGCTCGGAATTCCCCATCGTCCCGTCGCCGCCCTTGCGCTCGATTGTGACCACACGTCGAGTGTGGGGACGGGCCCCTCCACCCCCCAGGGCTGAACAGAAGTCAGCGGTTATCGAGCGGTTCCGACCGCCGCTGTGCGACGGAGGTGTCCAGGAGACCGCCTCTGTGCCCCGTGTGCCGACTTCTGGAACTTTTCGGCTTGTACGGCAGGCCGGACGGGGTTTCCCGCCGCCGCTCCCGCCGCTCCCGCGGCCGCGTGCGTCCGTGCGCCGGACGCCGCCGGATACCATCCGGCCCATGGAGCCCCAGCTGTCGCACAGCGTCGCCGACTCGGTCGCCACCGTCGTCATCGACCATCCGGCCAGGCGCAACGCCATGACGGCCGCGATATGGCGTGCGCTGCCCCCGCTGCTCGGCACGCTCGCCGCCGACCCCGGGGTACGGGTCCTGGTCCTCACCGGGGCGGGCGGCACGTTCAGCGCCGGGGCCGACATCTCGGAGCTCCGGGACTCCATGGAGGAGACGCAGCGGCTCGCCGTGGTGGCCGAGGAGGCGCTGGCCACCTTCCCCAAACCGACGCTGGCGGCGATCCGGGGGTACTGCGTGGGCGGCGGCGCCCAGCTCGCGGCGGCCTGTGACCTGCGGTTCGCGGAGGAGGGCGCGCTCTTCGGGGTGACACCGGCCAGGCTCGGCATCGTGTACCCGTCGTCCTGGACCCGGCGGCTCACCGCGCTGGTCGGCCCGGCCACCACCAAGTACCTGCTCTTCTCCAGCGAGTTGATCGACGCTGGGCGGGCACTGCGCACCGGGCTGGTCGACGAGGTGCTGCCGGAGGGAGAACTCGGCAAGCGGGTGGCGGAGTTCACCCGGACTCTGGTGTCCCGCTCGCAGCTGACGCAGGTGTCCGCGAAGGAGTTCGCCGACGGCCGTACGGACCGCGACGCGCACTGGGCCGGCCAGGCGCGTTCCGCCACGGACGCGGCGGAGGGCGTGGCGGCGTTCCTCGAGCACAGGCCGCCCTCGTTCACCTGGGCCCCCTGAACCTGCGGGCCCCTGCACTCCCGGGCCCCTGGACCAGGGGACCCTCTGAACGACGTTACCGGCCGGTCGGTAACGTTCTGGGCATGACCACCGTCACCCTCGCACCACGCGCCGGACGTCGTTGTCACAACGTGCTCAACTCGCTGCACACGACGCACTACTTCGCGCCCGAGCTGGGGCGGGAACTGGCCGCTCTCGGCATCACGGACCCGCGGGCCGTCAACTTCGCGGTGCGCTCGGCCGCGGCGGGCGCGGTCGGGGCCGGAGCGGTGACGGCGATGTTCTACAACTACCGCCACACGCTCGTCGCCGACCACGTGCCCGCGATCTGGGAGACGGCCGCTCCCGGGGCCGTCCTGGCCGCCCGCGCGCGGGCCGTCGACGCGGCGCTGCGGCGGTTGCTGGGCCCGGAGACCCTGGCGTCCGCCGAGATGGCCGAGGCCGCGCGGCTCGCCCTGCGGGCCGCCGAGGCGTGCTCCCGCGGCGGCCGCCCGCTCTACGCGGCCCACGCCGACCTGCCGGTGCCCGCGGAACCGCACCTGGCGTACTGGCACGCGGCGACGCTGCTGCGCGAGCACCGCGGCGACGGGCACATCACCGTACTGATGGCGGCGGAGCTCGACGGGCTCGAGGCCGTGGTCACCCACACCGCGACCGGCAGGGGCATGACCCCGAAGTGGGTGCGCGGCACACGCGGCTGGAGCCGGGAGGACTGGGAGGCGGCCGTGCTGCGGCTGCGGGAGCGCGGCCTGCTGGACGCGGACGGCGAGCTGACCGAGCGGGGCGGGCTGCTGCGCACCCAGATCGAGGCGGACACGGACCGGCTGGACCGGGCTCCGTACGAGCACCTCGGCGCGGCGGGCGTGGCCCGGCTGACCGAGCTGGGCGCCGGGTTCGCCCGCGCGGCCCTGACGGCGGGGGCCTTCCCCGCGGACCTGGTCGGGAAGCGGTGAGCGGGGCCGCCGGGCCCACCCCCGTACGGGCCGCCGTACACGCCGCCGCGCCGCTCCCGGCAGCGCCCTGATCCCCGGTTGTCGGTGCCGCCTGCCACAATTGCCGCGCAACCCGTAGTGGAGAAGGCAGGCGGTACCGGATCGTGACGACACCCGGATCCCTCGCAGCAGGGTCCATCGAAGGCAGGATCGCCGAGGAGCTCGGCGTACGGGAGCGGCAGGTGAAGGCCGCGGTGGAGCTGCTCGACGGCGGCTCGACGGTGCCCTTCATCGCCCGCTACCGCAAGGAAGCGACCGAGATGCTCGACGACGCGCAGCTGCGCACGCTCGAGGAACGGCTGCGCTATCTGCGGGAGCTGGAGGAGCGGCGGACGGCGATCCTCGAATCGGTCCGCGAACAGGGCAAGCTCACCGAGGAGCTGGAGGCGCGGATCCGGGGGGCCGAGACCAAGGCGCGGCTGGAGGACGTCTATCTCCCGTACAAGCCGAAGCGGCGGACCAAGGCGCAGATCGCGCGCGAGGCGGGCCTGGAACCGCTCGCCGACGGGCTGCTCGGCGACCCGGGCGTGGCACCGCTCGCCGCTGCCGCCGCCTTCGTCGACGCCGACAGGGGCGTCGCCGATCCGCAGGCCGCCCTGGACGGCGCGCGGGCGATCCTCACCGAGCGGTTCTCGGAGGACGCCGACCTGATCGGCGAACTGCGCGAGCGCATGTGGGTGCGGGGGCGGCTGGCGGCCCGGGTGCGCGCGGGCAAGGAGGAGGCCGGCGCGAAGTTCGCGGACTACTTCGACTTCGCCCAGCCGTTCACCGAACTGCCCTCGCACCGCATCCTGGCGATGCTGCGCGGTGAGAAGGAGGAGGTCCTCGACCTCGTCCTGGAGCCGGAGGAGCCCGCCGCGACGGACGGATCCCCGGCGGCGGCGACGGCTCCGTCGTCGTACGAGCCGATCGTGGCCGCCCGGTTCGGCATCGCCGACCACAAGCGCCCCGCCGACAGGTGGCTGCTGGACACGGTCCGCTGGGCCTGGCGCACCCGCATCCTGGTGCACCTCGGCATCGACCTGCGGCTGCGGCTGCGGACGGCCGCCGAGGACGAGGCGGTCGGCGTGTTCGCGGCGAACCTGCGCGACCTGCTGCTCGCCGCCCCGGCCGGCACCCGCGCGACGCTGGGCCTGGACCCCGGCTTCCGTACGGGGGTGAAGGTCGCCGTCGTCGACGCCACCGGCAAGGTCGTCGCGACCGACGTGATCTACCCGCACGTCCCGGCGAACAAGTGGGACGAGGCGCTCGCCAAGCTGGCCCGGCTGGCCGCGCAGCACGCGGTCGAGCTGATCGCCATCGGCAACGGCACGGCGTCCCGTGAGACCGACAGGCTCGCGGGCGAGCTGATCACCCGGCACCCGGAGCTGGACCTCACCAAGGTGATGGTGTCGGAGGCGGGCGCGTCGGTGTACTCGGCCTCGCAGTACGCCTCCCAGGAGCTGCCCGGCATGGACGTGTCGCTGCGCGGCGCGGTCTCCATCGCCCGGCGGCTTCAGGACCCGCTGGCGGAGCTGGTGAAGATCGACCCCAAGTCGATCGGCGTCGGCCAGTACCAGCACGACCTGTCCGAGGTGAAGCTGTCACGCTCGCTGGACACGGTGGTGGAGGACTGTGTGAACGGCGTCGGCGTCGACGTCAACACGGCGTCCGTGCCGCTGCTCTCCCGGGTGTCGGGCATCTCCTCCGGTCTCGCCGAGAACATCGTGGCGCACCGCGACGCCAACGGCCCCTTCACCTCGCGCGGCGACCTGAAGAAGGTGGCCCGGCTCGGCCCGAAGGCGTACGAGCAGTGCGCGGGCTTCCTGCGCATCCGTGGCGGCGACCCGCTGGACGCGTCGAGTGTGCACCCCGAGGCGTACCCGGTGGTCCGGCGCATGGTGAAGAACTCCGGGCAGGAGGTGGCCGCGCTCATCGGCAACACGTCGGTGCTGCGGTCGCTGAAGCCGGGTGACTTCGTCGACGACACGTTCGGTCTGCCGACCGTCACCGACATCCTCAGGGAACTGGAGAAGCCCGGGCGTGACCCGCGGCCCGCCTTCAAGACGGCCGTCTTCAAGGAGGGCGTCGAGAAGATCTCCGACCTGTCCTCCGGGATGGTCCTGGAGGGCGTGGTCACCAATGTGGCGGCCTTCGGCGCGTTCGTGGACGTCGGCGTCCACCAGGACGGCCTGGTCCATGTCTCCGCGATGTCGAAGACGTTCGTCAAGGACCCGCGGGACGTGGTGAAGCCGGGCGACATCGTCAAGGTGAAGGTCCTCGAGGTGGACATCCCGAGGAAGCGGATCTCGCTGACGCTGCGGCTGGACGACGAGGCCGCCCCGCAGGACGGTGGCGAGCGTCAGCCGCGGGGGGCGGGGCGGCCGCAGCAGGGTGGCCGGCCGCAGCAGGGTGACCGGTCCCAGCGCGGTGGCCGGCCGCAGCAGCGGGGCCAGGGCGGGGGCCGCCAGGCGGCTGCGCCCGCTCCGGCCAACAGCGCGATGGCCGACGCGTTGCGCCGGGCCGGCCTGCTCGACCCGAAGAAGGGACGCGGCTGACCGTCCGGTCGGGTCGGCCGGTCGAGCTCGGCTCGGGTTGTGTCTCGTCCGCGGGCGCGTGGGGGCCGGTCGCGCAGTTCCCCGCGCCCCTGAGAGGGGTGCCGGACCCCGAGTTGTCATGCTCGGCCGGGACCTTGTCAACTGATGGCCGGCCGACTCCCCCAGGGGCGCGGGGCTCTGTCGATGTGCGGCTCCGCCGCGTGGCGCGACCGGCCACGACGCGCCCGCGGCCAGGCGAGCACCAGGACAGCCCTCAGCTCTCGCTGACAGTCCCGTCGGACACCTGGAGCCGTCGCCCCACGCGGACGGCGTCCAGCATCCGCCGGTCATGCGTCACGAGCAGCAGCGTGCCGTCGTAGGCGTCCAGCGCGGACTCCAGCTGTTCGATGGCCGGAAGGTCGAGGTGGTTGGTCGGCTCGTCGAGGACGAGGAGGTTGACTCCGCGTCCCTGTAGCAGCGCCAGCGCGGAGCGGGTCCGTTCGCCCGGCGACAGCGTGTCCGCGGGCCGCAGCACATGGTCCGCCTTGAGCCCGAACTTCGCGAGCAGCGTCCGTACCTCGGCCGGTTCGGTGCCGGGCACGGCGGCGCGGAACGCGTCCAGCAGGGTCTGCGGCCCGTGGAACAGCTTGCGGGCCTGGTCGACCTCGCCGACGAGGACACCGGAGCCGAGCGCGGCGTGCCCCGCGTCGAGCGGGACGCGGCCGAGCAGGGCGCCGAGCAGCGTGGACTTGCCCGCGCCGTTGGCGCCGGTGACGGCGACACGGTCGGCCCAGTCGATCTGGAGGGACACCGGGCCGAGGGTGAAGCCTCCGCGCCGTACCTCGGCGTCGCGCAGGGTGGCGACCACCGCGCCGGAGCGGGGCGCGGAGGCGATCTCCATGCGCAGTTCCCACTCCTTGCGGGGTTCCTCGACGACGTCGAGCCGTTCGATCATGCGCTGCGTCTGGCGGGCCTTGGCGGCCTGCTTCTCACTGGCCTCGCTGCGGAACTTGCGGCCGATCTTGTCGTTGTCGTTGCCCGCCTTGCGGCGTGCGTTCTTGACGCCCTTGTCCATCCAGGCGCGCTGCGTCTGGGCGCGGTCCTGGAGGGCGGCGCGCCGGTCGGCGAACTCCTCGTAGTCGTCGCGGGCGTGTCGGCGGGCGGTGGCCCGCTCCTCCAGGTAGGCGTCGTAGCCGCCGCCGTAGAGGTTGATCTGCCCCTGGGCGAGGTCGAGTTCGAGGACCTTGGTGACGGTGCGGGTGAGGAACTCGCGGTCGTGGCTGACGACGACGGTGCCCGCGCGCAGTCCGGTCACGAAGCGTTCGAGGCGTTCCAGGCCGTCGAGGTCGAGGTCGTTGGTGGGTTCGTCGAGGAGGAAGACGTCGTAGCGGGAGAGCAGCAGCGAGGCGAGTCCGGCGCGGGCCGCCTGGCCGCCGGACAGGGAGGTCATCGGCTGGTCCAGGCCGATGCCGAGGCCCAGGCCGTCGGCGACCTCCTCGGCGCGTTCGTCGAGGTCGGCGCCGCCGAGGCCGAGCCAGCGCTCGAGGGCGGTGGCGTAGGCGTCGTCGGCGCCCGGGGCGCCCGCGACGAGGGCCTCGGTGGCGTCGTCCATGGCCCGCTGCGCGGCGTCGACGCCGGTGCGGCGGGCCAGGAACTCCCGTACGGTCTCGCCGGGGCGGCGCTCCGGCTCCTGCGGGAGGTGTCCGACGGTGGCGCTCGGCGGGGAGAGCCTCAGCTCGCCCTGCTCGGGGCGGTCCAGTCCGGCCAGCAGCCGCAGGAGCGTGGACTTGCCCGCGCCGTTGGCACCGACCAGGCCGATCACGTCGCCGGGCGCGACGACGAGGTCGAGCCCCGTGAACAGGGCGCGGTCGCCGTGCCCGGCGGTGAGGTCCTTGGCGACGAGGGTGGCGGTCATAAGGCGACGATCCTAACCGCCCCCGGCCGGCGCGGGCGGATGCCGCCGGGCCTCCGGCGAGCGGGATGCGCGCCGAGAGGGGACAGGTCGCAGGAGTACACCGGCCGGGGGGAGGAAGGGGGCCGGGAGGACGGCGACGGCAGGTGCCCTCAGCGGGGTCCGGCTCCGGGCGCCGAGCCGGCTCGTGAAACGCGTACGCGTCGGCAGGGCGGGGGACGGAGGGGACGGGGTCCCGTGTCGGCCGAATGGCGATCGTGTGACGGGGGCGGCCATGGACACCACCGCGGCCCACGGGACTCAATAGGCTCCGGAAGGTCCGGAAAGACCTCGCGTCCCCACGACTTGGAGTTCTCGTGCACCGCAGAATCTTCGCGCCGGGAGCACTCGCGGCGGCCTCCCTGCTGCTGGCGGTCCCGGCCTCGGCCGCGGGTTACACCCCCGGCGCACCGGGTTTCGGCGACCCCTACTACCCGTACTACGGCAACGGCGGCTACGACGTCTCCCATTACGACCTGCGGCTGAAGTACCAGCCCGCGACGGACGAGCTGGAGGGCACGGCGACCGTCCTGGCGACCACCACCCAGGATCTGTCCAGCTTCGACCTGGACTTCCTGCTGGACGTCTCCGAGGTGCGGGTCAACGGCACCGCGGCCTCCTTCGCCTCCTCCGGCGAGCACGAACTGGTCGTCACCCCCAGGACCCCGCTGGCGAAGGGCACCCCGGTCACCGTGGTGGTCCGCTACAGCGGGGTGCCGTCCACGAAGAGCGCGTACGGCTTCACCACCTGGCACCGCACCCCGGACGGTGCGATCGCGGCGGACGAGCCCGAGTCCGCGTGGTGGTGGTTCCCCAGCAACGACCACCCCGGCGACAAGGCCACCTACGACATCTCCGTCGCCGTGCCCGACGGCACCCAGGCGGTCTCCAACGGCACGTTGCAGTCGACGAGTTCGCGGCTCGGCTGGACCCGCTGGAACTGGCGTGAGAACAAGCCGCAGACCACCTATCTGACCACTCTGGCGCTCGGCAGGTTCGACATCACGACCGGTACCTCCGACGGCGGCGTCCCCGTCGTCAACGCCTACAGCAAGGACCTCGGCGACAACGACGGCGCGGCCCGGGCGAGCGTCGAGCGGACCGGGGAGCTGGTCGACTGGCTCAGCGGTTACTTCGGGCCCTATCCGTTCGGTTCGGCCGGCGGCTATGTGCCGAACACCACCACCGGGTTCGCCCTGGAGACGCAGACCCGGGTCTACTACAGCCCGCGGCAGTTCGCGAACGGCTCCAACACCTCCGTCGTGGTGCACGAACTGGCCCACCAGTGGTACGGCGACAGCGTGTCGCTGAAGGGCTGGAAGGACATCTGGATCAACGAGGGCTTCGCGCGCTACGCGCAGTGGCTGTGGTCCGAGCACGAGGGCGAGGGCACCGCGCAGGAACTCGCCGACTACGTCTACGCCTCGCACCCGGCCGACGACGCCTTCTGGACCGTGAAGCCCGGCGACCCCGGTCCCGACGACCAGTTCGACATCGCGGTGTACGACCGGGGCGCCCTCGCGATCCAGGCGCTGCGCGACGGGATCGGCGACGACGCGTTCTTCGCGGTGCTGAAGGGGTGGCCGCAGGAGCATGCCTACGGCAACGCGTCCGTCGCCGACTTCCAGGCGTACGCGGAGCGGGTGTCGGGGCGGTCGCTGACGGCGCTGTTCGACACCTGGCTGTTCCAGCCGTCGAAGCCGGGGGCACCGGCCCTCGCACCGGGGGCGGTGCCGTCGGTGCCGTCGGCGAAGGGTGTGAAGGCGGCCGTCCGGCCGAAGTCGTGGAAGGCGATCGAGGCGACGAACGACGTGCACGCCACCCGCTGAGCGGCGCGACAGTGAGCGGGGGGCGGGCGGCGGCCCGGGGTGGCGATGCCCCGGGCCGCCGTCTCAGCGCACGGCGGACTCCGCCGCCGCCGCGCGGGTGAGGAGTTCGGTCCGGCCGATCGCGGCCGTCCCCGTCGCCGGCACGGTGCAGGCGTACGCCCCGGCCACCGCGCCGTACCGGGCGCAGCGGGCGGGTGGTTCGCCGTTCAGACGGCCGTAGAGGAACGCCGCGGCGAAGGCGTCGCCCGCGCCGTTGGAGTCCACGACCGGCGCCGGCGGCGTGACGGCGGGGACCCGGGTGATCTCTCCGTCGGCCAGCAGATACGCCCCTTCCGCGCCCGCCGTCGCGACGACCGTGCCGGCCCGGCCGCGCCCGGCGATCCGGCGCATCGTGGCCTCCGGGTCGGTGAGGGCGGCGGCGGAGAGGAACACCACGTCGGCCGCGTAGGCGTAGGGCTCGTGGTAGGGGTCGGTGCCGTCCCAGTCGTGCAGGTCGGTGGAGAGGGTCGCCCCGGACTCCCGCAGCAGCGGGAGCGCGTGGTCGCCGGGCTGGGTGATGGTGACGTGGACGTGCCGGCTCGCCCCGGCCAGGGCGCGGACGGCGGCCTCCGGGAACCGGTCGCCGGGGCGGGAGCGGCTGGTGTCGTAGAGCGACAGCCGCCGGCCGTCGGGGCCGACGAGGTTGACCGCGCGCTTGGTGCCGGCGGGCTGCAGGATCGCGGTGAGGGCGATGCCGTGCCGTTCGTGCAGCGCCCGGACCAGCTCGCCCTCGGGGTCCTCACCGAGCAGGTCGAGGTGGTGCACGCGCAGGCCGAGGGCGGCGAGACCCACGGCCACGAAGTCACCGGTCTGGCCGGCGCGGGTGACTATGCCGGAGTCGATCATGTAGCTGTCGGCGTAGGGGAGGGGCAGGGCGGGGACCCGTACGACGGTGTCCACTCCGGCGCCGCCCATGACTAGGACGTCGGTGGCCTGGGGCATGTCTGTCAGGGGTGCCTTTCCTGGGGACGGTTGACGCCGTAGGGATTGTAGAGGCCGGGCGGGGAGGGGCCCGGGCTTCACCCGCCGGGGTGTCACAGTGGTGGTGTTACAGCGATACTGCTGTACATGACGACCGACACCGGAGATCAGGCAGAGGGGACCTTCACCATCGACGAGCTGGCCGCCCGTGCGGGGGTCACCGTGCGTACCGTCCGGTTCTACGGGACCAAGGGGCTGCTGCCGCCGCCGGAGATCGGTGCGCGCCGGGTGGGCCACTACGGCGCGCTGCACCTCGCGCGGCTCGCGCTGATCGAGGAGCTCCAGCACCAGGGGATGACGCTGGCCGCGATCGAGCGGTATCTGCGGCAGCTGCCGCCGGGGCTGAGCGCGCACGACCTCGCGATCCACCGTGCGGTGGTGGCGTCCTGGGCGCCGGACACGGTGGACACGGTGACCCGGGAGGGCCTGGAGCAGCGGGCGGGGCGGGCGCTGGACGACGCCGAGGTGAAGCGGCTGGCGGCGATGGGGATGCTGACGGTCGAGGGCGACGCGTTCCGGGTGGACTCCGGGTTGCTGCGGCTCGGTGTACGGCTGCTCGGCGTACCGCTGTCCCAGGAGTCGATCCTCGCCGCCCGTACCGTCCTCCTGGAGCACTCCCGTTCCGCCGCGCAGGCGTTGTCGCGGCTGCTGCGCGACGAGGTCGCCCAGCGCGACGCCCAGGACGTCAAGACGCTCTCCGCCGACATGCAGCCCCTCGTCGTGCAGGCTCTGCTGACGACGTTCCAGCGGTCCCTGCGGGAGGAACTGCGGGAATGGCTCAGCGAGTCGCAGGACGAGGGGCCGGACAGCGGCCGCTAGTGCCGCGGCAGGCACCGGGAACCGGGAACCGGGTTCAGCAGCGCGGTACCGGTCTGCTGTAGGTGGTGCCGCTCGGGGTCGCCACGTAGCGGTCGCTCACGTAACGGCCGTTCTCCAGGCGGTCCCAGACCTTGGTGGTGCCGACCGTGGTGCCCGCCTTCTGGCAGCTGACCCATGCCAGCGAGCCGTTGGACAGGCTGCCCGCGGAGGCGTACCCGGCGCCGGGGCCGGTCCGCTGGGTCAGGCCGGACGCCGCGGTCGTCTGGTAGGGATAGGTGCAGCGCGGCAGCGGGCTGCTGTAGCCGGTGGCGGAGGGCGTGCCGACGTAGTGGTCGGGCACGTACGCGCCGTCGCCGAGCTGGTCCCAGACCGTCGTCGTGCCGACCTTCGGGCCCGGCGTCTGGCAGACCACGTCCAGGGTGTCGCCGGGTGCGTAGGTGGTGGTGACGGGGTAGCTCGTCGAGGGGCCCGTGCGGGCGTCGAGCGGTGCGGTACCGGTCGCCGCGTACGGGTACGCGACCGTGGCCACCGGTGCGTCCACGCGGTCGTTGTCGATGTTGACCGTGACACCGCCGTACGTCTCGTCGTGGCTGCCGCGGTACTGCTTGGCGCGCTGGTGGACGGCCCACCGGGAGCCGGGGACGCCGCTCCAGCCGGTGAGGGTGTCCTTGCCGTCGTAGCGGGCGATCCAGAGGGCGTCCGGGCGGGCGTACGACGTGGAGGTGTAGACGCCGGCGAGCTGTCCGGCGCCGAGGCCGAGGTTCATGTAGACGCCGGACACGTAGCCGACGCGATGGAGTTCCCTGGTCCAGCCCGACAGGTAGTTCAGCACGGAGGTGCGGCAGGTGCCGTCGGTCTGGCTGTAGTTCTCGATGTCGTTGTAGAGGGCGCTGCCGGGCAGCATGCCCAGCGCCTCGGCGGCGGTGACCGCCTCCTGGGCCGCGGCGGCGCCCTGGGCACGGGCCGTCGCCGAGGTCCTGCTGATCTTGGCGTCGGTGGGGCGCGCTCCGCACGAGGGCTGGAGGCCTTTGTGGATGGGCAGCAGACGCCAGTTCAGCTGCGACACGGAGGCCACCCAGTCCGATGTCAGCCGGGGCTGGGCGCAGGTGCGGTTGACGCCGGAGACGTACACGCCGAGCGCGCGGTACGGCGAGGTCTTCCACGCCTGGATCGTGGACAGCGGCGGCGCGGTGCAGGCGTCGAAGGCGAGTCCGCTGTAGCGGGTGGCGGTGGCGCCGGACGGGTAACCGGCCGGGGTGGCGGGTTCGGCGGCGGCGGGCGGGGCGACGGCGAGTGCGGCGGCACCGCCCAGGACGCATGCGGAGCAGGCGGCCAACAGCCTTCGCAGCCCCGGCAGGCCGTACGGGCCGTACAGACGGGGCAGTCTCGGCCGTCTCGGCAGGGAGCGCTGGTGGGACATGACGACCCCCCTGAGTCGTTCGCTTGACCTGACGTCAGGTTGACCCTAGGACCAACGGGCACAAAAGGGACCACAAGGCCCTGTCGACGGCCCGTCAGGCCCGGCAACCATCACTCGAACAGGTGAGAACGGCTCAGGGGGCTGGGGGGGTTGGGGAGGTTCTGGTGCGGCGGTCGGCGCCTCAGCGGGCGTCCGTGAACGTCTCCCCCTTCTCGGCCTTCGTCACGAGCAGCGCCGGCGGCTCGAAGCGGTCGCCGTAGCGCTCGGCGAGTTCGCGGGCGCGGGCGACGAACGCGGGCAGGCCGCGGCTCTTGCCGTCCTCGCTCTCGTAGCCGTTGACGTACTGCAGGACGCCGCCGGTCCAGCCGGGGAAGCCGATGCCCAGCAGGGAGCCGATGTTGGCGTCGGCGACCGAGGTCAGGACGCCCTCCTCCAGGAGCCTGACCGTGTCGAGGGACTCCGAGAACAGCATGCGTTCCTGCATGTCGCGGAACGGGATCTCGTGGCCCGGCTGGGTGAAGTGCTCGCGCAGGCCCGGCCACAGACCGCCGCGCCTGCCGTCCTCGCCGTACTCGTAGAAGCCCGCGCCGCCGCTGCGGCCGGGGCGGCCGAACTCGTCGATCATGCGGTCGATCACGGGCTCGGCGGGATGCCCGGTCCAGGTGCCGCCCGCCTCCTCGACCGCGCGCCGCGACTCGTTGCGGATCCTGCGGGGCAGGGTGAGGGTCAGCTCGTCCATCAGGGAGAGCACCTTGGCCGGGTAACCGGCCTGGGCCGCGGCCTGTTCCACGGAGGCGGGCTCGATGCCCTCGCCGACCATGGCGACGCCCTCGTTGATGAAGTGCCCGATCACCCGTGAGGTGAAGAAGCCGCGCGAGTCGTTGACGACGATGGGCGTCTTGGCGATCTGCCGGACCAGGTCGAACGCGCGCGCCAGTGCCTCCTCGCCGGTGCGTTCGCCCTTGATGATCTCGACGAGCGGCATCTTGTCGACCGGGGAGAAGAAGTGCAGCCCGATGAAGTCGGTCTGCCGCTCGACGCCTTCGGCGAGGACGGTGATGGGGAGGGTGGAGGTGTTGGAGCACAGCAGGGCGTCGGGGGCGACGAGGTGCTGGATCTCCTGGAACACCTTGTGCTTGAGCGCGGGGTCCTCGAAGACGGCCTCGATGACGGCGTCGCAGCCCGCCACGGCCTGCGGGTCGGCGGCCGGGGTGATGCGCGCGAGCAGCGCGTCGGCCTTCTCCCGGGTGGTACGGCCCCGGCTGACGGCCTTGGCGCACAGCTTCTCCGAGTAGCCCTTGCCCTTGGCGGCGGCCTCCTCGGAGACGTCCTTGAGGACGACCTCGATCCCCGCGCGGGCGCACGCGTAGGCGATGCCGGCGCCCATCATGCCGGCGCCGAGTACCGCCACCTTGCGGACGGTGCGGGGTGCGATGCCCTGGGGCCGGTTGACGCCGGAGTTGACGGCCTGGAGGTCGAAGAAGAACGCCTGGATCATGTTCTTCGTCGTCTGCCCGGTCGCCAGGGCCACGAAGTGGCGCGCCTCGACGACCTGCGCGGTCTCGAAGTCGACCTGGGCGCCCTCGACGGCGGCGGCGAGGATGGCGGCGGGCGCCGGGTAGGGGGCGCCGCTGGTCTGCTTGCGCAGGTTGGCGGGGAAGGCGGGCAGGTTGGCGGCGAACTTGGGGGTGGCCGGGGTGCCGCCGGGGATGCGGTGGCCGGGCCGGTCCCAGGGCTGCCGCGACTCGGGGTGGGCGTCGACGAACGCGCGGGCCCTGGCGATCAGGTCCTCCGGGGTGTCGGCCACCTCGTCGACCAGGCCGTTGTCCAGGGCGCGGTGCGCGCTGTACTGGGTGCCCTGGAGGAGGACCTTGAGCAGGGCGTCGGCGATGCCGAGCATCCGCACGGTGCGGGTGATGCCTCCGCCGCCGGGCAGCAGGCCCAGGGTGACCTCGGGGCAGCCGACCCTGGTGCCGGGCGTGTCGAGGGCGACGCGGTGGTGGCAGGCCAGCGCGATCTCGTAACCGCCGCCCAGGGCCGCGCCGTTGATCGCGGCGACCACGGGCTTGCCGAGGGTCTCGATACGGCGCAGGTCCCGCTTGACGGCCATGCCGGCGTCGTACAGCTGCTGGGCGGTCTCGGGCGTGGCGCGGATCAGGTCACGCAGGTCGCCGCCCGCGAAGAAGGTCTTCTTGGCGGATGTGAGGACGACGCCCCGGACGGTGTCCTTCTCGGCCTCCAGGCGGTCGGCGACCGCGGCGAGCGAGTCGCGGAAGGCCTGGTTCATGGTGTTGACCGACTGGTCGGGGTCGTCGAGCACGAGGGTGACGACGCCGGTGTCGTCCTGCTCCCAGCGGATGGTGCTGCTGCTCTCGGTGGTCATGACAGGTGTCTCGTCTCCGTCGAAGAAGTCTGTGGCCGGTGCCTGTGGGCGGATGCCTGTGGCCGGTCCCTGAGGGCGGATGCCTGTGGCCGGTGTCTGGGGGCGGCCCTGAGGGCCGGGGTGCCGCGGGGAAGGGGGTCAGAGGCGTTCGACGACGGTCGCGATGCCCATGCCGCCGCCGACGCACAGCGTGGCGAGGCCGTAGCGCTTGTCCTGGCGCTCGAGTTCGTCGACGAGGGTGCCGAGGATCATCGCGCCGGTGGCGCCGAGCGGGTGGCCGAGGGCGATGGCGCCGCCGTTGACGTTGACCTTGTCCAGGGACAGTCCCAGGTCGCGCACGAAGCGCAGGACGACCGCCGCGAACGCCTCGTTGATCTCGACGAGGTCGATGTCGCCGACGGTCAGCCCGGCCTTGGCGAGCGCCTTGCGGGCGGCGGGCGCGGGGCCGGTGAGCATGATGGTGGGCTCGGAGCCGGAGACGGCGGCGGAGACGATCCGCGCGCGCGGGGTGAGCCCGGCGCGCTCCCCCACCTCCCTGGTGCCGATCGCGACGAGGGACGCGCCGTCGACGATGCCGGAGGAGTTGCCCGCGTGGTGGACGTGGTCGATCTTCTCGACCCAGTGGTACTTCTGCAGGGCGACCGCGTCGAAGCCGCCCAGGTCGCCGATGTCCGCGAAGGACGGCTTCAGCCCGGCCAGCGAGTCGGCGGTGGTGCCGGGGCGCATGTGCTCGTCGTGGTCGAGGACGAGCAGGCCGCTCGCGTCGCGCACCGGGACGACGGACCGCTTGAAGCGGCCCTCCTTCCAGGCGGTGGCCGCCCGCTCCTGCGACATCGCGGCGTACTCGTCGACGTCCCGGCGGGAGAAGCCCTCCATGGTGGCGATCAGGTCGGCGCCGATGCCCTGCGGCACGAAGCCCAGCGACATGTTGGTCTGCGGGTCGTTGGCCCAGGCGCCGCCGTCCGAGCCCATCGGGATCCGGGACATCGACTCGACGCCGCCCGCGAGCACCAGGTCCTCCCAGCCCGAACGGACCTTGGCTGCGGCCAGGTTGACGGCCTCCAGGCCCGAGGCACAGAAGCGGTTCTCCTGCACGCCCGCCACGGTGTCCGGCAGTCCGGCCGCGATCGCGGCGGTCCGGGCGATGTCGGAGCCCTGGTCGCCGAGCGGGCTGACGACACCGAGCACGATGTCGTCGATCGCGGCCGGGTCGAGTCCGGGGAAGCGGTCACGGAGCTCGTGGATGAGACCGACGACCAGGTCGATGGGCTTCGTGCCGTGCAGGGCGCCGCTCGCCTTGCCGCGCCCGCGCGGGGTGCGGATCGCGTCGTACACGTACGCTTCGGTGCTCACTGGTAAGCCTTTCGGTGAGGGTGGTTGCGCGGAAGCCGTCGGCTCCGGGAGGAGCTCAGCCGAGCAGGGAGCGGCCGATGATCTCCTTCATGATCTCGGTGGTGCCGCCGTAGATGGTCTGGATACGGCCGTCGGTGAACGCCCTGGCCACCGGGTACTCGGTCATGTAGCCGTATCCTCCGTGCAGTTGGAGGCAGCGGTCGGCGACCCGCTTCTGCAGTTCGGTCGCCCACCACTTGGCCATGGACGCGTGCACCGCGTCCAGCCGGCCCGCGGAGTGGTCCTCGATGCAGCGGTCGAGGAACGCGCGGGTGACGGCGCACTCGGTGGCCATCTCGGCGATCTCGAAGCGGATGTGCTGCTTGGCGGCGAGCGGCCGGCCGAACGCCTCGCGCTGCCTGACGTACTCCGTGGTGAGCTCCAGGACGTGCTCGGCGCCCGCGATCCCGGCGACGGCGATGGCCAGGCGCTCCTGGGCGAGGTTCGTCATCAGGTGCAGGAACGCGCCGTTGAGCTCGCCCAGCAGGTTCTCCTTCGGCACCCGGACGTCGGTGAAGAACAGTTCGGCGGTGTCCTGGGCCTTCTGGCCGATCTTGTCGAGGTTGCGGCCGCGTTCGAAGCCGGGCGTGCCGCGTTCCACGACGAGCAGCGAGAGACCGCGCGCGCCGCCCTCGGGGGTGGTCCGGGCCACCACGATCACCAGGTCGGCGAGGATGCCGTTGGAGATGAACGTCTTGGCGCCGTTGAGCACCCAGTGGTCGCCCTTGTCCTCGGCGCGGGTGCTGATGCCCTGGAGGTCGGAGCCCGCGCCGGGCTCGGTCATGGCGATCGCGGTGATCAGCGTGCCGTCGCAGAAGCCGGGCAGCCAGCGCCGCTTCTGCTCCTCGGTGCCGAGCGAGGTGAGGTAGGGCCCGACGATGTCGTTGTGCAGGCCGATCGCGAGGCCGGAGGCGCCCGCGCGGGTGAACTCCTCGCCCAGGACGGCCGCGTAGCGGAAGTCGGGGGTGCCGCCGCCCCCGTACTCCTCGGGCACGGCCATGCCGAGCAGGCCCTGCTTGCCCGCCGCGAGCCAGGCGTCCCGGGAGACGACGCCGTCCTTCTCCCACCGGTCGTGGTGCGGCAGCACCTCCTTGGCCAGGAAGCTGCGCACGGTGGCGCGGAACGCCTCGTGGTCGGGGGTGAAGATACGCCGTTCCATCGGTTCCATCCGATTCTCCCTAGCGTGCTCCGTGCGGTCTTCCCGGGCGGGTTCCTCGCGGTGCGGCCTGTCGTGCGGCCTGTCGTGCGGCCTGTCGCGCTGTGTGTCGCGCTGTGTGTCATGCGGCCTGCCGTGCTCCTCCGGCCGGTCCATCAGGTGCCGTCCTCCAGGAGCCGGGGTACGTCCCAGTCGCGGGCGATCTCGGCGGCGTGCGCGCCGGGCTGTGCGGGGCCGCCGCGGACGGCGGCGGGGGTCGCGGAGAAGCGCGGCGCCGGGGCGGGCTGGACGACGCCGCCGTGTTCGGTGAAGGTGCCGCGGGCCGCGAGGTGCGGGTGGAGCGGGGCCTCGCGGAGGGTGAGGACGGGCGCCACACAGGCGTCGGAGCCGGCGAAGACGGCCGTCCACTCGTCACGGGTACGGGACTTGAAGCGGGCCGCGATCACCGTGCGCAGTTCGTCCCAGCGGGTGAGGTCCCCGCGCGCGGGCGCCTCGTCGGCGACGCCGAGCAGCCGGAGGAACTCGTCGTAGAACTGCGTCTCCAGCGCGCCGACGGCCATGTACCTGCCGTCGGCGGTCTCGTAGGTGCCGTAGTAGGGGCAGCCGCCGTCGAGGAGGTTGGCACCGCGGCGGTCCTGCCAGCCGCCCGCCGCGAGCATGCCGTGGATCATCGCGGAGAGGTGGCTCGCGCCGTCGACGATGGCCGCGTCGACGACCTGGCCGGCGCCCGTCTCGCGCGCGTGGTAGAGCGCGGCCAGCACGCCGACGACGAGGTAGAGCGAACCGCCCGCGTAGTCGCCGAGCAGGTTGGCCGGGGGCGGCGGCGGCTCGCCGGGGCTGCCGATCATGCCGAGGGCGCCGGTGAGGGCCAGGTAGGCGATGTCGTGCCCGGCGCGCGGGGCGAGCGGGCCGTCCTGGCCCCAGCCGGTCATCCGGCCGTAGACCAGGCGCGGGTTGCGCGCGTGGCAGACGCCGGGGCCGATCCCCAGCCGCTCGGCGACGCCGGGGCGGTATCCCTCGACGAGGACGTCGGCGCGGGCGGCGAGGTCCAGGACCCGGGCCGCGCCGTCGGGGGACTTCAGGTCGACGAGCACCGAGCGCTTGTTGCGGTTGGTGACGTCGAACGCCGGATCGATGCCCAGCCCGGCGCCGCCCGGCCGGTCCACGCGGACCACGTCGGCACCCAGGTCGCCCAGGAGCATGGCGGCGAAGGGACCCGGTCCGATCCCGGCCAGCTCGAGCACGCGCACGCCGGCGAGCGGTCCCCGCCCCGGCTTCTCTGCCGTAGTCATCCAGCCCCCTCGCTGTGACACAACTGATGTAACACCAATGATGTTAAGAACGCGTTCCAGTCGGCACAAGACCCCGGCGAGCAAGCGCTTAGTGAAGTGCCGTCGTACCGGACGGATATCGGGCGGAACGGCGCGGATGTCAACCGGATGTCACCCGCCCGGCGGCAGACGGCCGGCGGGCACGGGATACGGCGGCGGGTCCGGGTGACCGGCCCCCGCCGCTCTCACGCTAGCCTCAGCCACCGACAGCGGCGCGTGCCGCCTGACCGAGGGGTGTCATGAGCAGGCTGAGAAGGACGGACCGTCCGTACGACATCGTGCTCTTCGGAGCCACGGGCTTCGTCGGGGCGCTCACCGCGGAGTACCTCGCCGCCCACGCGCCCGCGGGGCTGCGCTGGGCGGTCGCGGGCCGCGACGGGCGGAAGCTGGAACGGCTGCGCGAGCGGCTGCCCGGCGCCGCGGGTCCCGGCGTGCTGTGTGCGGACACCTCCGATCCGGCCTCCCTGCGCGCACTCGCGGAGCAGACGCGTGTGCTCGCCACCGCGGTCGGCCCCTATGTCACCCACGGGGAAGGACTCGTCGCCGCCTGCGCGGACACCGGAACGGACTACCTGGACCTCACCGGGGAGCCCGAGTTCGTCGACCTGACGTACGTACGGCACGACGCACGCGCGCGCGAGACCGGCGCCCGTCTGCTGCACGCGTGCGGCTTCGACTCGGTCCCGCACGACCTGGGGGTGTACTTCACCGTGCGGCGGCTGCCCGAGGGCGTGCCGCTCACCGTGGACGGCTTCGTGCACGTGGACGCCTCGTTCTCCGGCGGCACCCTGGCCTCCGCGCTCAACCAGGTGGCGCGCACCCGTCAGATGCGGGCCGCCGCCCGGGACCGCGGGCGGCACGAACCGCGGCTGGTGACACGCCGGGCCGTCACGGCGTCCGGCGCGCCGCGCTTCGCCCGGGAGGTCGGCTCCTGGGTGCTGCCGCTGCCGACCCTCGACCCGCAGATCGTGCGCCGCTCGGCGCGCGCCCTGGAGCGCTACGGCCCCGACTTCCGTTACCGCCACTACGCCGCCGTCCGGCGGCTCCCGGCCGCGCTCGGCGGGGTGGCGGCCGTCGGTGCGGCCGTGGCGGCGGCCCAGCTGCCGGCCGCCCGCCGCTGGCTGTCGGGACGCCTGGAGCCGGGTGACGGGCCGGGCGCCGAGCGGCGGGCCCGCAGCAGCTTCACGGTGCGGTTCGTCGGGGAGGGCGCGGGACGGCGGGTGTTCACACAGGTCTCGGGCGGGGATCCGGGGTACGGGGAGACGGCGAAGATGTTCGCCGAGTCGGCGCTGTCGCTCGCGCTGGACGACCTGCCGGAGACGGCGGGTCAGGTGACCACGGCGGTGGCCATGGGCGACGCGCTGACGGCGCGCCTGAGCGCGGCCGGGATCGGGTTCCGGGTCGCCGCGAGCTTCTGACGTCCGGCTGCCCGGGGCACGCCGGAGAGCGAGGGGGGTGTCCGGCCGGTGGCGGGGGCGGGTCGTACGCGGCCGGTGGCGCCCGCGCGCCGGAACCGCACATGACACAGGCCCCGCGCCCCGCCCCGCCCGGGAGTGGCTCGCCTCCTACGCCGTCGCCTCGCGCAGGGCCCTGCGGCACAGGGCGTCCGCTCTGCGGGTCGTCTCCGGGAGGCGGTGGGCCGGGGTGAGGGCGAGGGTGTGGGCGCAGGCGTTGTCCAGGGCGGTGCGGTGGCCGACCGAGACGAAGACCGGCTTGACGCCGTCCCGGGTGCGCAGGGCACGGCCGACCTCCTCGTCCCCCGCCCTGAGGGGTGCCGTGCAGCCTCGCGCGGTGCCGGGCTCGTCGTGGGCGAAGGCGAACGGGTTCTTGGCGACGCCGATGGTGGGCAGCCCGGTGAGGACGCCCAGGTGGCTGGCGAGCCCGAAACGCCGGGGGTGGGCGAGGCCGTAGCCGTCGCAGACCACCAGTCCCGGCGGCTCGGTGAGCGCCTCCAGGGCGGCGAGGACGGTGGGGATCTCACGGAAGGCGAGCAGCCCGGGGACGTACGGGAAGGAGATCCGGCCGACGGCGGTGGCCTCGGCGACGGTCTCCAGGGTCGCGGCGTCCAGGACGACGGCCGCCGCCGCGACCACGTCCCGCGCGTCGTCGTAGGCGACGTCCACGCCGGTGACACGGCCGGATCCGGGCGGTGGTCCGGGCTCGTCGAGCACCACGGCCGCCCGCAGGCCGTCCTGGACGGCGCGGGCCTGTTCCTCGGTCGCGGGCCAGCCCGCGGGGATGCGTACGGTCGTCATGGCGCCGTCGAGCCTACGGCTCCGGGTGCCCCCGGTGGACACCGCGCCGGTCCTTCCCCGCGCGACCGCGCAGGGAAGCGGTGACGCAGGTCACTCGATTCATGAGCACTGTCCGGCCGTTTCCGTCGTCTCTTCCAGTATCCGGATCCCGTCCGGTCTCCGGCCCCCGGCCGGCCGGAGCCGTCCGACCGTCGCGAGGGAGCAAGGCGTTGTCCACCGTCATCGAGCAGCCCGTAGAGGCCCGTCTCGTCGCCGCCGCGCCGCGGATGCAGAGCATCCCCGCGGCACTGCGCTACGACCGCAGCGATCCGTTCGCCGTCCGGATGGCGTTCCCGGCCCCGGCCACCCTGGAGGGGGTCGACGTGTGCTGGACCTTCTCGCGCGAACTGCTCACCGCCGGGCTGGAGACACCGCAGGGCCGTGGCGACGTGCGGATACGTCCGTACGGCTACGACCGTACCGTGCTGGAGTTCCACGCCCCCGAGGGCACCGCGGTGGTCCATGTGCGCAGCGAGGAGATACGCCGTTTCCTTCAGGACACGGGCGTGCTGGTGCCCGTCGGGCTGGAGCATCTCCAGCTGGACCTGGACCAGGAGCTGCTGGAGCTGACGCGCGACGCCTGAAGCGGCGGACCGGAGGAGCGGGGGAACGGAAGCGGGCGGGAAGCGGGGGCGCAGAGCGGAGGCGGCCCGTCCGGAGTGGGCGGCACCGCCCGGGGTCGGGCCGTAATCGCGTTGACGCCCCCGTGCCGTCCTCCTAGCGTGTACGGCGGTCCTGTTGCCGCCGATAGGAGAAGGACGTTGCTCGTCTGAGGTCCCGAGACACCGCGTCACACCCCGGTGAGGTGTGTGTGCGTGGCGTTCGTACGACCTCGGCGCACGAGCCGTCCTCCGTGCCGCGGGCTCCCGCCCGCCGCCCGGCCGGGCTCTCTCCCGCCCCGCGGTGTCTCGATACGCGTGTGTCCCTTCCGCATCGAGCGACCGTGAGGCCCGCATGTCACATACCTCCTCCCCCGCCGTCACCTGCACGTCCCTGTCCTTCGCCTGGCCCGACGGCACCCCCGTCCTCGACGGCCTCGACCTCGCCCTCGGCCCCGGCAGGACCGGCCTCATCGGCGTCAACGGGGCGGGCAAGTCCACGCTCCTCAAGCTGATCGCCGGTGAGCTGGCCCCGTCCGGCGGCACCGTCCGGGTGACGGGCGAGGTCGGCCACCTCCCGCAGAACGTCACCCTGGACACCGCCCTGCGCGTCGACGAGGCGCTCGGCATCGCCGCCCGGCGCGCCGCCCTGCACGCCATCGAGGCGGGCGACGCGAGCGAGGCGCACTTCGAGACGCTCGGCGACGACTGGGACGTCGAGGAGCGCGCCCTCGCCACGCTCGGCGAGCTGGGGCTCGGCCGCATCGGGCTCGACCGCACCGTCGGCGAGGTCTCCGGCGGCGAGTCGGTGCTGCTGCGGCTCGCCGCACTGCTGCTGGCCCGGCCCGGCGTGCTGCTGCTCGACGAACCGACCAACAACCTCGACCTGTACGCGCGCCGCCGGCTGTACGCGGCCGTGGCGTCCTGGTCCGGCGTGCTGGTGGTGGTCAGCCACGACCGGGAGCTCCTCGACCTGGTCGACCGGATCGCGGACCTGCGGGCCGGGGAGGTCACCTGGTACGGCGGCACGTTCACCGAGTACGAGGAGGCCCTCGCCGTGGAGCAGGAGGCGGCCGAGCGCACCGTGCGCGCCGCGGAGGCCGATCTGCGCCGGCAGAAGCGCGAACTGGTCGACGCCCAGGTCAAGCTGGCCCGCCGCAGGCGGTACGGGCAGAAGATGTGGGACCAGCGGCGCGAGCCGAAGATCGTCATGGGGGCGCGCAGACGCGCGGCGCAGGAGTCCGCGGGCAAGCACCGCATCCTGCACGAGGAGCGCCTCGCCGGGGCGAGGGAACGGCTGGACGACGCGGTGGAGGCCGTACGGGACGACGACGAGATCCGTGTCGACCTGCCGCACACGGCCGTGCCGCCGGGCCGGACCGTGCTCACGCTCCAGGACCTCGAACCGGCCTACGGCGCACGCGTGCGGGGCGGTCTGGAGCTGCGCGGTCCCGAGCGTGTCGCCCTGGTCGGGCGCAACGGGGCGGGCAAGACGACGCTGCTGCGCACGATCGCCGGGGAACTGGCGCCGGTGTCGGGCGAGGCACGCGCGCACGTGCCGGTGCGTTTCCTGCCGCAGCGCCTGGACGTGCTGGACGACGGTCTCACGGTCGCGGAGAACGTGGCGCGGTTCGCGCCGGACGCCACGGACAACCGGGTCCGGGCCCGGCTGGCCCGCTTCCTGTTCCGGGGCGCCCGCGCCGACCGGAAGGCGGCCACGCTGTCCGGCGGTGAGCGGTTCCGGGCGGCGCTGGCCGCGCTGCTGCTGGCCGAGCCGGCCCCGCAGCTGCTGATGCTGGACGAGCCGACGAACAACCTCGACCTGGCGAGTGTGCGGCAACTCACGACGGCGCTGGAGTCCTACCGGGGAGCGCTGATCGTCGCCTCGCACGATCTGCCGTTCCTGGAGTCGATCGGCGTCACACGCTGGTTGTTGATGGACGGTGAGCTGCGGGAGACCGGCCCGGAGCCGGTCCGGGAACCGGACTGACCGGCCACGCGCGCGCGTGCCGGGGGTGCCGGGCGGGACGCGGGGGCTCTGCGGGGGTTTTGTCCGTGCCCCGGGGTGGCGCATGATGACCAACCGGTGCCGGGAGAGCCGGCACCGGGAAGTACCCCGCCGATACGGAGATCCGCCGTGCCCAGCCAGAAGGCCCTCGTCCGCCGCCCCAGCCCGCGCCTCGCCGAAGGGCTGGTCACGCACATCGAGCGGGAGAAGGTCGACGTGGAACTCGCCGTGGAGCAGTGGGAGGCCTATGTCGAGGCGCTCGCCGCGCACGGCTGGGAGACGGTCGAGGTGGAGCCGGCCGACGACTGCCCGGACTCGGTGTTCGTCGAGGACACGGTGGTGATGTACCGGAACGTCGCCCTGATCACCCGGCCCGGCGCCGAGTCCCGGCGGGCCGAGACGGCCGGTGTCGAGGAGGCCGTGGCACGGCTGGGCTGCTCGGTGAACTGGATCTGGGAGCCGGCCACGCTGGACGGCGGCGACGTGCTGAAGATCGGCGACGACATCTACGTCGGCCGCGGCGGGCGCACCGACGCGGCCGGGGTGCAGCAGCTGCGCGCCGCCTTCGAACCGCTGGGGGCGCGGGTGGTGGCGGTGCCGGTGAGCAAGGTGCTGCATCTGAAGTCGGCGGTGACGGCCCTGCCCGACGGGACGGTCATCGGGCACGTCCCGCACGTGGACCGGCCGTCGCTGTTCCCGCGCTTCCTGGCGGTGCCGGAGAAGTCCGGTGCGCATGTGGTGCGGCTCGGCGGGGGCAAGCTGCTGATGGCGGCGAGCGCGCCGCAGACCGCGGAGCTGCTCGCGGACCTGGGGCACGAGCCCGTTCTGGTGGACATCGGCGAGTTCGAGAAACTCGAGGGCTGCGTGACCTGTCTTTCGGTGCGGCTGCGGGACCTGTACGTCTGACGCGCCGACCCCACCAGCGGGAAAGGGCTCCGCGACACTCCGTCCCCGGGGCCTTCTCCCCGTACGCAAGGGGCTCTTTACAGCGCCCTTAGCCTGCGGATTCATAACCTACGGTTTCGTAGCCTACGGTCTCGTAGCCTACGATCCCGTAAGTTCCGGCACCCCGCTCGCCGGACAGATTCCTGCCCGCGTACGTCCCCCTGGAGTTTTCGTGTCGATCGCGTCCCCCTCTCTCGGCAGCCCGTCCACCGACTGGACCGACGCCCGGCTGCTGTTCGCGCTGGAGGAGGTCGTCGCGAAGGAGCTCGACCGGCATCTGAAGGTCGCGAAGGACTGGATGCCGCACGAGTACGTGCCCTGGAGCGACGCCCGCAACTTCCCCGGCGTCTACGAGGACGGCGAGGCCTGGGAGAAGGGCCAGTCGAAGGTCACCGAGGTCGGCCGGATCGCCCTGGTCGTCAACCTGCTGACCGAGGACAACCTGCCGAGCTACCACCACGAGATCGCCAGCCTGTTCGGCCGTGACGGCGCCTGGGGCACCTGGGTGCACCGCTGGACGGCGGAGGAGGGCCGGCACGGCATCGTGATGCGCGACTACCTGCTCGCCTCGCGCGCGGTGGACCCCGACAAGCTGGAGCAGTTCCGCATGGCCCACATGAGCGAGGGCTTCGAGTCGGACAACCGGCACTCGATGCTGCACTCGGTGGCCTACGTCGCGTTCCAGGAGCTGGCCACCCGGGTCTCGCACCGCAACACCGGCCACCAGTCGGGCGACCCGGCGTGCGACCGCATGCTGGCCCGTATCGCGACCGACGAGAACCTGCACATGGTCTTCTACCGCAACCTGCTGAAGGCGGCGTTCGCACTCGCCCCCGACCTGACGATGCAGGCGGTGCGGGACGTCGTGGTGAACTTCCGCATGCCCGGCCACGGCATCCCCGGCTTCGAACGCGCCGCCGCGCAGATGGCCATCGGCGAGGTCTACAACCTGCGCATCCACCATGACGACGTGCTCCAGCCGGTGCTGCGCTTCCTGAAGGTCCTGGAGGTCGACGGCCTCGGCACCGCGGGCCTGCAGGCGCAGGAGGAGCTCGGCATGTTCATGGGCGGCCTGGACGCGGAGGCCGTGAAGTTCGACGAGAAGCTGGCGGCGCGCAAGGCACGGATGGCGGCCCGCGCCGCGGCCTGAGCGCCCCGCCGGCGGGGCGCACCGGTTCGCCGGTGCGCCCCGCCGGCGTGTCCGGGGGTGCCCGGCCCGCGTCAGGAGCAGTCGCGCAGCGGTTCGCGCCGGCGTCTGATGTGGAGGCGTTCCTTCTCGGACAGTCCGCCCCAGACCCCGAAGCGCTCGTCGTTGCCGAGGGCGTACTCGAGGCAGGTGGTGCGGATCGGGCACAGGCCGCAGATGCGCTTGGCATCCCGTACGGAGCTGCCGGGCTCGGGGAAGAAGAAGTCTCCCCCGGTCTGAGCGCACAACGCCTCCTGCTGCCAGTCCAGGTCGGGCGAGGTGATCGTCTGTATGTGCATGCCCAGGATCGTGCCGGGCGCGGAAAAACGTCCGATCAACGTCCGATCAACGCCGCGCGGGGCCTCCGGTCGTCGCGCGGTGCCGGCCGTCGCACGGTGCGGCCACCGTATGGTGCCCCCGCCGCGGTGCCGGGCGCACGGCGGCGCGCGGCACGGACCGCGGAAGACGGGAACCCGGCGGAATCACGGGGTGACCCGTGGTGAGCGCGCCGGGACGCGGTTGTCGGTGGTGGGTGCCAGACTCGGCAGAGCAGAGGATCAGACCCTTCGGAGGAGGGCAGCGATGCTCACCACACATTTCGTGGACGGCGCTCCCAACTGGATCGACGTCGGCACACCGGACATCGACGGCACGATCTCCTTCTACCGCGGGCTGTTCGGCTGGCAGTACCTGTCGGCCGGACCGGGGTCCGGGGGCTACGGCTTCTTCCAGCTGGACGGGAGGACGGTGACCGGCGCCATGCCGGTGGAGGAGGGCCAGGCCCCGCCGGCCTGGACCGTGTACTTCCGAAGCCCGGACGCGCAGGCCACCGCGAAGGCCGTCGAGGGCGCGCACGGCACGGTGCTGTTCCAGCCGGCCGATGTGATGGGCGAGGGCCGCGTGGGGGTCTTCGCCGACCCGGCGGGCTGTGTGTTCGGCATCTGGCAGCCGGGCCGTACCAAGGGGGTGGACGTCGCGGGCGAGCCGAACTCGCTGACGTGGGTGGAGCTCTTCACCCCGGACGTCGCGGCGGCCGCCGCCTTCTACCACGCGTCGCTCGGCCTGGAGACGTCGGCCGTTCCCTTCCCCGGCGGCACGTACACCTGCGTCAACCCCGCCGAGGGCGGTCAGGACGCCATGTTCGGCGGCATCGTCCCGACCGACGTCGACCCCGCCGCGGCGGGCCCGCACTGGGTGCCCTACTTCGCGGTCGCCGACACGGACGCCACGGTCGCCAAGGCCCGGGAGACGGGCGGAGGGGTGACCATGGCGGCGACCACGATAGAGGGCGTGGGCCGTATCGCCCGCCTCACCGACCCGTACGGGGCACGCTTCGCGGTCATCACGGGCATGCCCTCCCCGACCTGAGCCGCACCCGACCCGGACGGCTGCGGCCCACGCCCGGCGAGGCGCGGAACCATGTCGGCGACCCGCGACGACCCGCGCGAGACCCACACGCCCGACCACCCCCAGGGGCGCGGGGAACTGCGCGGACAGCCCGCCGCGAACCCGCACCCGCCGGACGGCACAGCGCACCCACCCGGACGGCGAACCGCACCGCACCGGTGGGACCCGGCCCGGCGAGGGCGGTCGGCCGTGACGGGGCCAGGCGCCGGGAGGGCCGCCGAACCCGCGGAGCGGTCAGGCGGAGGCGCGCCGGACCAGGGTCGTCGGGGTGACGACGCTGGCCGGTACGGCCGGGGCGTCGGCGCCGGGGCGGCGGTCGAGGGTGCTCAGCAGCAGTCGGGCCATCAGTCCGCCCATCTCCTCGATGTCCTGACGGATCGTCGTCAGCGGCGGGTCGGTCTGTTCGGCGACGGGCAGCATGTCGTCGAACCCGATCACCGCGACGTCCTGCGGCACCCGCCGCCCGCGTTCGCGCAGCACGCGCAGGGCACCGGCGGCGGTCAGGTCGCTGGCGGCGAACACGGCGTCGATGCCGGGGCAGCGGTCCAGGAGTTCCCGCATGGCGCGCTCGCCTCCTGCCGGGGTGAAGTCGCCCTCGGCGATCAGCCGCGGGTCGGTGTCGGGCAGGACGTCCCGGAACCCGTCGAGCCGGTCCACCGCGGACGTCTGGTCGAGGGCGCCGGTGATGTGCGCGATCCGGGTGCGGCCGAGGCCGGCGAGATGCCGTACGGCGGTGCGGGCGCCGCCCCGGTTGTCGCTGTCGACGTAGACGGCGGGCGCGGAGCCGGGCAGTCCCTCGGCGCGCGCGGAGCCGGGACCGCCGGGCAGCACGCCCTCGCTCCAGCCGGGCCGCCCGCCGAACACGACGGGCACGCCGGCCGTGCGGATCAGTCCGGGCAGCGGGTCGTCGAGGTGCAGCGAGAAGACCAGCGCGCCGTCCACATGGCCGCCGGCGAGATAGCGGCCGACCCGCGCGTGGTCGGCGCGGCCCTCGGTGAGCAGCAGCACCAGCTGGGAGTCGTGGGCGGTGAGTTCCTTGCTGATGCCGCGCAGTTGCAGGGCGAAGAAGGGATCGGCGAAGACCCGTGTCTCGGGTTCCGCTATGACGACGGCGACCGCGTCGTGCCGCTTGGTGACCAGGCTGCGGGCGGCCTGGTTGGGGACGTAGCCGAGTTCCTCGACGGCTCGCCGTACCCGTTCGACAAGGGGTTCCCGCACGCCGTCGCCGCCGTTGACGACGCGCGACGCGGTGGCCCGGGACACCCCGGCCCGCGCCGCGACGGCCTCCAGCGTGGGACGGGAGACGGTCTCGGTCACTTCTGGGCTCCTCGTGGGCGGTTGCCGATCACCCTAGTCGCGGAACGGAGGGAATGAGAGCGCTCTCCGCACTCCGGGTGATCTGCCGGCCGGCCGCCGCGCGGCACGGGTTCAGCGGTCCGTCCCTGACCGGTCGGCACTGTCCCGGCTGGGCTGCACGCGTTTCGGTTCGCCGGGCATCTTCGGATACTCCGGAGGGTACGGCAGATCGGCCAGGCCGTGGTCGTGCTCGTCGCGGCGGGCGAGGTCGAGCAGCGCGTCGAGGGAGTGGGCGTGCTCGTCCATGCCGGCGTGCAGGTCGCCGAGCCGGGCGAAGCGGGCGGGCATGGTCGCGATGTCGAAGTCGCGCGGCCGGGCGTCGTCCGTCTCGTCCCGGCGCAGCGGTGCGGAGACGGGGGCGTGCGGGCGGGGCCGTACCGAGTGGGCGGAGGCGATGGTGCGGTCCCGGGCGGTCTGGTCGTAGTCGAGGAAGACGCGGCTGCCGCGTTCCTCCTTCCACCATTTCACGGTGACGTGCTCCGGCATCCGGCGTTCCGGTTCCCGCCCGGCGGCGATCGCGGCACGTCTGACCTGGGTGAAGGTCTACCGGGGAGCGATGGGTACGAAGACGTGCAGTCCCCGGCCGCCGGCCGTCAGTTCCACCGCTTCGCCCATGGGGTCACGGTAGGCGCACGGTCCGGCCCCCGCACGGCGGACCGCGGCCGGCGACGGCTTCACGGCGGGTCACGGCCGTGCCACGCGCATGACCGGATGCGATCGGGTATGACCATCTATGAACCGGGGAGCGCGCGATCGAACCGGGGAGCGCGCGATCGGACGACGGCGACGGGGTGACGGCAATGGGCACGGACGGTCCGGGAACCCGCAGGAGAGGTGCCGCGACGGCGCTGCTGCTGGCCGCCGCGGCGGCCCTGTCACCGCTGGCGGGCTGCACGGGCGGCACGCACGACGACGGCAGCGGCCACGGGCGGAGCCCGAGTACCGGCCCGTCGCAGTCCGCGGGCAGCGGCCCGGTGCTCGCCGTGAAGATCGACAACGTCGCGCCCGCCCGCCCGCAGACCGGTCTGGACGCGGCCGACGTGGTGTACGCCGAGCAGGTCGAGGGCGGTCTGAGCCGCCTGATGGCCGTGTACGCCACACGGTTCCCCCGGTCCGTGGGACCGGTGCGCAGCGCCCGCGAGTCCGATCTGGAGCTGCTGCGCCAGTTCACCCGGCCGGTGCTGGCCTTCTCCGGCGCGCAGCGCAGGCTGCTGCCGCTGATCGACAGGGCACCGCTGGAGGCGGAGTCGCCGGAGAAGGCGGCGTCCGGTGCCTATTACCGGGGCACGGACCGGGCCGCCCCGCACAATCTCTATGTGCGCCCGGACCGGCTGGTGCCGTCGGCGCCGGGCGCGGCGGCGCTCACGACGGGCTTCCGGTACGGCGCGGCGCCGTCCGGCGGCACCCCCGAGACCTCGCGCACCGTGCGCTACCCGGCGGCCCGGTTCACGTTCACCTGGTCCGCGGGCCGGGGGCGCTGGCTGGTGTCGACGGACGGCTCGCCCACCGTCACGACGGACGGCACCCGGGTGGCCCCGGCGACGGTCGTCGTGCAGCACGTGACGGTGCGGCGGTCCGCGTACCACGACGTGCTCGGCAACCACACGCCGTACACCGAGACGGTCGGTTCGGGGCAGGCCGAGGTGCTGCGCGGCGGGCGGTCCTACGAGGCCCGGTGGACGCGCGCACGGGCCGACGGCGGTACGGAGTTCACCGGCGCGGACGGTGCCGCGGTGAACTTCGCCGAGGGCCAGGTGTGGGTGGTGTTCGTCGCGGCGGGCTGAGCGGGCCCCGCCGGGGACCGGGTCAGGGGCGGCCGGTGACGGGTTCCGCCGGGTGGCGCAGCCCTTCGGCCGCGTCCGAGACCCGGCGGATGAGGTCCAGGAACACCGTCTGTTCCTCGGCGGACAGCGGGGCGAGGAAGACCTGGTTCATCCTGGCGGCGCGGACGGCCAGTCTGCGGTGCGTGCGGGTGCCGTCCCCGGTCGGCCGCAGCAGGGCTCGGCGGCCGTCCTGCGGGTCGCGCACCTTGTCGAGCAGGCCGCGGCGGCTGAGCCTGCTGATCACCTCGGCGATGGTGGACCGGTCGAGGCCGACCCGCTCCCCCACGGTGCGCTGGTCCAGGCCCGGCTCGGCGACGAGCGCGTTGAGGACCGCGAACTGGGGCGAGGTGATCTCCTCGGAGACCATCAGGTTCCACAGCAGGTAGTGCGCCTGCTGGAGCCGCCGGGCCAGGTGCCCGGGATGGGTGGTGAGGTCCACGGCGGCCATGTGCGCTCCCGTCCTCATCGGCGAACTCATCGGTGCACTGAACAATACCCTCCCCGAAGGGGGCTGTCTCAAGGCCGGTAGGCCCCTTGACTTACCCATCGTCCGAGGTCTTGACGCCGGACCGGCCCGATGGCAGCGTGAGGGACACCTCGCCGAATTACTCAGTGCCCTGAGTAATTGAGCGGTCGGGCACGCGGAGGAGATGGGCTTCGAGATGGACAAGGTGGTTGCCACAGCCGCCGAGGCGGTGGCCGATGTACCGGACGGCGCGTCGCTCGCGGTGGGCGGTTTCGGGCTGAGCGGAGTGCCCGGCGTACTGATCCAGGCGCTGTACGAGCGGGGCGTGTCGGGCCTGAGCGTGGTGTCGAACAACTGCGGGGCGATGGACTCCGGGCTGGCGGTACTGCTGGCCGCGGACCGGATCACCCGGGTGACGGGCTCGTACATCGGCGGGAACAAGGAGTTCGCGCGCCAGTACCTGGGCGGTGAGCTGGAACTGGAGCTGATCCCGCAGGGCACCCTGGCGGAGCGGCTGCG
The DNA here is from genome assembly GCF_040644295.1 of Streptomyces sp. NPDC047000. Lineage (NCBI taxonomy): Bacteria > Bacillati > Actinomycetota > Actinomycetes > Kitasatosporales > Streptomycetaceae > Streptomyces > Streptomyces sp. NPDC047000. The sequence continues at coordinate 716,990 of NZ_JBEYWE010000001.1, read as the reverse complement.
CGCGGGCGGGGCGGGGATCCCCGCGTTCTACACGCCCGCGGGCGTCGGCACGCAGATCGCCGACGGCGGACTGCCCTGGCGCTACGACGGTTCGGGCGGCGTCGCCCTGGCCTCGCCGGCCAAGGAGGTACGCGAGTTCGACGGCACCGAGTACGTCCTGGAGCACGGTATCCGCACCGATTTCGCGCTGGTACGGGCCGCGAAGGGCGACCGGCACGGCAACCTCGTCTTCGCCAGGTCCGCCCGCAACTTCAACCCGCTCGCCGCGATGGCGGGCCGGGTGACGATCGCCGAGGTGGAGGAACTCGTCGAACCCGGCGGGATCGACCCGGACGCGGTGCACCTGCCCGGCGTCTTCGTGCAGCGGGTCGTGGCGCTCACCCCGGAGCAGGCGGCGGACAAGCGGATCGAGCGGCGGACGGTGAGCGGCTGATGGCCTGGACACGCGAGCAGATGGCGGCCCGCGCGGCGCGGGAGCTGCGGGACGGCCAGTACGTCAACCTCGGCATCGGTCTGCCGACCCTGATCCCCAATCATCTCCCGCCGGGCGTCGAGGTGGTCCTGGAGAGCGAGAACGGCATCCTCGGCACGGGCCCGTATCCCGCCGAGGACGCCATCGACCCGGACCTGATCAACGCCGGCAAGGAGACGGTCACCGTGCTGCCGGGAGCGTCGTTCTTCGACTCGGCGCTGTCGTTCGCGATGATCCGCGGCGGCCACATCGACGTCGCCGTGCTGGGCGCCATGCAGGTGTCGGCCTCCGGCGACCTGGCCAACTGGGCGGTGCCGGGCCACATGGTGACGGGCATCGGCGGCGCGATGGACCTGGTCCACGGGGCGCGCACGGTGGTCGTGGTGATGACGCACACCACGAAGGACGGCGGCCCGAAGATCCTCACCGAGTGCACCCTGCCGCTGACCGGCCGGGCCTGTGTGAACCGGATCGTCACCGACCTGGGCGTCCTCGACGTCACCCCCGACGGCCTGCTCCTCACCGAGACCGCGCCCGGCGTCACCGCCGAGCAGATCGCGGACCGGACGGACGCCGAGCTGACCGTCGCCGAGGACCTGGCCTGACCCGAAGGAGAGCCCCCGTGCCCCTCACCCAGCACGACATCGACCGTGAGATCGCGGCCGAGCACGCCGCGTACGAGAAGCGGATCGCCGACGGCGCCCCCGTCGAGCACCATCCGCGCCGGGACTACGCCCCGTACCGCTCCTCGGTGCTGCGTCACCCGAAGCAGCCGCCGGTCCCCGTCGACGTGAGCAGGAACCCCGAGCTGGTGGAGCTGGCCTCCCCCGCGTTCGGCGAGCGCGACATCACCGAGATCGACAACGACCTCACCCGGCAGCACCGCGGCGAGCCGATCGGCGAGCGCATCACGGTCTCCGGCCGGCTCCTGGACCGTACCGGGCACCCGGTGCGCGGCCAGCTCGTCGAGATCTGGCAGGCCAACGCGGCGGGCCGCTACGCCCATCAGCGCGAGCAGCACGACGCCCCGCTCGACCCCCACTTCACCGGAGTGGGCCGCACCCTGACCGACGCGGACGGCGCCTACAGCTTCACCACGATCCAGCCCGGCCCGTACCCCTGGCGCAACCATCTCAACGCCTGGCGCCCGGCGCACATCCACTTCTCGCTGTTCGGCACGGCCTTCACCCAGCGTCTGGTGACGCAGATGTACTTCCCGAACGACCCGCTGTTCCCCTACGACCCCATCCTCCAGGCCGTCACCGACGACACGGCACGCCGACGGCTCATCGCCGGCTACGACCACGGCCTGTCGGTCCCGGAGTTCTCCCTGGGCTACCGCTGGGACATCGTGCTCGACGGGCCGGCCGCCACCTGGATCGAGGAAGGACGCTGATCCGCCATGACGAGGACCGACACCGGCGGCCCGGAGACCGTGCCGCCCACGCCGTCGCACACGGTCGGCCCCTTCTACGGTTACGCGCTGCCGTTCCCCGGCGGCGGTGACATCGCGCCGGACGGTCATCCCGGCACCGTCACCCTGCACGGCCGGGTACTGGACGGCGCGGGCGACCCGGTGCCCGACGCGCTCGTGGAACTGTGGGGTCCGGGCCCGGACGGCACCGTGCCGCGGGTGGACGGCTCGATGCGGCGCGACCCGGCCGACGGCGGTTTCGCCGGCCGCAACGGCATCGAGTTCACCGGCTGGGGCCGGGTCCAGGTGGACCGGAGCGGGCAGTGGGTGGCGCGCACCCTGCGGCCCGGCGCGCGCGGCGGCCACGCCCCGTACATCAGTGTGTGCGTGTTCGCGCGCGGCCTGATGAAGCACCTGTTCACCCGCGTCCACCTGCCGGGCGACGAGGCCGCGTGGGCCGCCGACCCGCTGCTGTCGCGGCTGGACGGGGCGCGCCGCGGCACGCTGATCGCGGTGGACGAGGGCAACGGCACCTACCGTTTCGACATCCGCCTCCAGGGCGAGGGCGAGACGGTCTTCCTCGAGTTCGAGTGACATCGGAGTTTGAGTGACATCAGAGTTCCTTCCCGTGGCATCGCTGTCCGTTCCCGCGGCATCGGAGTCCGGGTGACGTCCGCCTGCGCCGACGCCGGTCTGCTCGCCCCCGGCCGGGCCGGGTCCCCGGCGGACAGTGCCACCGGCGACCCGGCGTTCCTGCGGGCGCTGCTCGACGCGGAGGCCGCGCTGACCCGCGCCCAGGCCCGGCTGGGGCTCGCCCCCGCCCAGGCGGCGGAGGCGGTGACACGGGCCGCGGCCGGCGGCGGCTTCGACGTGCGCTCCCTCGCCGGGCGCGCCCGGTCGGGCGGCAACCCGGTCATCCCCCTGGTCGCCGACCTCACCGAGGCCGTCGGTCCGGACCACGGGCCGTACGTCCACCGGGGTGCCACCAGCCAGGACATCATGGACACGGCGATGATGCTGGTCGCCGCACGCACCCTGGACCTGGTCCTGGCCGACCTCCACCGCACCGCGACCGCGCTGGCCCGGCTCTCCGCCGCGCACCGGGACACCCCGATGCCGGGACGGACCCTCACCCAGCACGCGGTGCCCACGACGTTCGGGCTGAAGGCGGCCGGCTGGCGCTCCCTGGTGCTCGACGCCCGCGACCGCCTCACCGCCGTACGCGACAGCCTGCCGGTCCAGCTCGGCGGCGCGGCGGGCACACTGGCCGCCTTCACGGCGTACGGCGCCGGTGACGCCACGGCGCTGCCCGCCGCGTACGCCCGTGAACTCGGGCTCCAGGAGCCGCTGCTGCCGTGGCACACGCTGCGCACGCCGGTCGCCGACCTCGCCGGGGCGCTGGCCTTCACGGCGGGGGCGCTCGGCAAGGCGGCCGTGGACGTGCTGACCCTGGCCCGCACCGAGATCGGTGAGGTGGCCGAGGGCGGCGGGGGCGGGTCGAGCGCGATGCCGCACAAGGCGAACCCGGTGCGTGCCACCCTGATCGCGGCGGCCGCCCGGCGCGCACCGCAGCTCGCCGCCACGCTCCACGGCTGTCTCGCCGCCGAGGACGAACGCCCGGCGGGGGCCTGGCACGCCGAGTGGGAGCCGCTGCGGGACCTGCTGCGGCTGGTCGGCGGCGCGGCCGGGGACGCGGCCGGACTGGCGGAGGGGCTGCGGGTGGACACCGCGGCCATGCGCGAACACCTGCTTCTCACCCACGGGTTGATCGTCTCCGAGCGGCTGTCCGCGGAGCTGGCCCCGCTGCTCGGCCGGGGCCGTGCGAGGGAACTCCTCACGGAACTCGCCCGGCGGAGCCACACCGAGAACCGCGGTCTCGCCGAACTCCTCTCGGAAGTGCCGGAGTTGCAGGACCTCGATCTCACCGAGCTGACCGATCCGGCCCGTTACACGGGCTCCGCCGGAGCCCTCACCGACCGCGCCCTGGAGCGACGTTGAACGAGCACCTCCTCGACCACCGCGTCGAAGGCCCCGCGTCCGCGGCCCCGCTGCTGCTCGGGCCGTCGCTCGGTACCTCGTACGCCCTGTGGGACGAGGTCGCACCCGAACTGTCCGCCGCCCACCGGGTGGTGCGCTGGAACCTGCCGGGGCACGGCGGCTCCCCCGCCGGCCTGATCGGGCCCGGCGCCACCGTGGCCGACCTGGCCGACCTGGTGCTGGCGCTCGCCGACTCGCTCGGCGTCGAGCGGTTCGCGTACGCCGGGGTGTCGCTGGGCGGCGCGGTCGGTCTCGAACTCGCCCTGCGGCGGCCGCAGCGGCTCACCTCGCTCACGGTGATCTGCTCGTCGGCCCGTTTCGGCGGCGGGGGGCCGTGGCGGGAACGGGCCGAACGGGTCCGGCGGGAGGGGCTCGGCTGGCTGGCGGACAGCGCGGACGCCCGCTGGTTCACCCCCGGCTTCACCGTCCCCCGGCTGGTCCGGGACCAGCGGGACGCCGACCCCGGGGCGTACGCCGCCTGCTGCGACGCGCTGGCCGCCTTCGACGTCCGCGAGCGGCTGGCCTCGGTCTCCGTACCGACGCTGCTGGTCGCGGGCCGCGAGGACCGGGCGACCCCGCCCGCCCGGCTGCGGGAGATCGCCGACGCGGTGCCCGGCGCCGCGCTGGTGGAGATCCCCGGCGCCGCGCACCTGGCACCCGCGCAGCGGCCGGAGGCGGTGCTGACGGCGCTGCGGACACATCTCGGCGGCGATGCCCCGCGGGGCACGGCGGTACGGCGGGAAGTGCTCGGGGACGCGCACGTGGACCGGGCGCAGGCCCGCCAGACGGCTTTCACGGCCCGCTTCCAGGACTTCATAGCGCGCTACGCCTGGGGCGAGATCTGGACGGACCCGACACTGACCCGGCGCGAACGCAGCATGGTCACCCTGACCGCGCTGGTCGCGTACGGGCACCACGACGAGCTGGCGATGCATGTCCGGGCGGCGCGGCGCAACGGGCTGACGCCCGAGGAGATCGGCGCCGTCCTGCTGCAGACGGCCGTGTACTGCGGTGTCCCGGCGGCCAACGCGGCGTTCGCGACGGCGCAGCGGGTGCTGGCGGAGGAGGAACGGGGGACGGGGCAGCCCTGACGGCACGACGGGCGAAGCACCGCACCCGCCACCGGACACGGAGCCCACACCTGCCGCCGGACAGGGAGCCCCCACCTGCCGCCGACCGCGGGACCGCCGGGCTGCGGCCCCGTCCCGGCCGGGACGGCGTGCGCCGGACTCCGCCGTGCCGCCCGGTGACACGGCAGGACACACCAACCCGCATCGCCCGGCGCGGTCGGCGGTGGGCAGGTCACCGGGCCGTAGCCGGCGCGGCCGGCACCGGGTATCCCGCCGGGTCGTGCCACGGCCGGCGCGTCAGTTCAGGGCGCCGTCCGTCTGGAGGGCCTGCGTCGCCCGGGCGGCCAGGCCGTCGGCGCCGCAGGAACGGGCCAGTGCGAGGCCCCGGTGGAGCTCGGTGGCGGACCGGGCGGCGATGCCGTACTCGACACAGGCCGCCGCGTGCTCGTACCGGCAGGGCGAGGCGGCGAGCCAGGTCATGGCCTGGGCGGCCAGCTGTACCGCGCGCCGGCCGGTCTCCAGGGCGGCGGCGCAGCGCAGGGCCTCGCCTATGGCGGTGTCGGTGCCGAGGCGTTCGGCCTGGCGGCGGGCGTCGGCGGCGAGCCGTGCCGCGCGGGCGGGGTCCCGGCCGGCCAGGGCGCGGGCCAGGTCGACGGCCCAGGGCGCCATCAGCGGGTTGCGGTGGCCCCGCAGGGCGGCGGCCTTCGCGGCGGCCTCGAGTTCGTTGATGCCGTCGTCGGTGCGGCCGACGGCGAGCAGCAGCCTGCCGCGCACGCAGCGGGGGTCGGGCAGCACGATCATGGACGGGTACGGCGGTGTGAAGCCGTGCCGTTCGGCGACGGACCAGGCCTCTTCGGCATGGCCGCGGGCCAGCAGGGTGTCGATGAGGTTGCAGATCGCCGTCCAGTACAACGGCAGCCCGCGGCCGACGTCCTCGGCGAGGCGCAGGGCTTCGCGCAGCGAGGTCTCCGCCTCCCTCAGCCGGCCGCGCCTGCGGAGCCCCAGGCCGAGGTAGGCGTGTGCGAGGGCGAGGTGGCCGCCGCTCCAGCCGGCCCGCTCGTAGGTGCGCACCGCCTCGGTGTAGAGGGCCTCGGCGCGGTCCAGGCGGTCGATGTGGGCGTAGGTGGTGGCGAGCATCAGCGGGAGTTCGATGCCCCATTCGGTGTCGGTCCAGCCGAGGCCGGGGGCGAGGCGGCCGTTGACGAGGGCGCGGTCGCAGAGTTCGGCGATCTCCTCGGCGCTCTCGCCGTGGGCGAGGGCGTCGAAGCCGCGCAGGATCAGCAGCACGCGTTCGGCGTTGTCGCGTCCGGTGCAGGTGGCGGCGAGTGCGGCCAGCCGCTCGGAGCGGCCCGGCGTGGTGCCCTCGCCGGCGTGGATGCCCTCCCACAGGTACTGCACGGCCTGTAGCCGCAGCCGGGCGGCGCCGGGTTCGTGCCGGGCGGCCTCCGCCTCGACGGTGCGGACGGCCTCCTCGAGCTGGTCGTTGTGCATCAGGGCCTGGGAGAGCCGGACGACGGCGTCGACGCGGGTGGCGGGGTCGAGTCCGGGTGTGCCGAGCGCGGCGCGCAGCCGGCCGACGGTGGTGGCGGGCGCGGTGAGGAGGGTGGCGCAGCCCAGTTCGTAGAGGACGTGGGCGTGGATGTCGGGGGCGGGCGGTTCACGCAGCGCCCGTTCCAGGCAGCGGCGGGCGGCGTCGGGGGCGCCGACGGCGAGGTGTTCCCGGGCCGCCTCGCGGAGCTGCCCGACGACCTCGCCGTCGTCGTCGGGGTGGACGTGCAGCAGATGCCGGGAGGCGGCCGCGGCTCCCGCTCCGCCGTCGGTGATGATCTGGGCGGCGATGCCGTGCATGGCGGTGCGCAGCGCGTCGGGGATCGAGTGGTAGACGGCGCCGGCGATCAGCGGGTGGACGAACACCAGCTCTCCGTCGGCGGGTTGGCGGTCCGCCGGGTCGGGCTCGGTCAGGATGCGGGCGGTGCGCAGGAGTTGGGCACAGCGGACCGCGTCCCGTTCGTCCATGGTGGCCAGTTCGGCGACGAGGCCGGTCCTGATGCCGGTGCCGAGGACGGCGGCGGCCCAGGCGAAGCGGGTGGCGTCGATGCCGAGGCTCTTGAGACGGGAGACGAGTCCGCCCCCGCGGGCGGAGCGGTTGAGGGCGCGCAGATCGCCGGCCTGGGCCTCGACCGGTTCGAGTTCGGTGTCCAGCACCTTGGCGAGGAGTTCGACGGTCTCGTAGGGGTTGCCGGCGGTGACGGCCCACACCTCGCGGCAGAACGGGGCGTCGGCGTGCGGGCCGACGGTGGCGCGGGTGAGTCCGGCGGTGGCGTCCGGGGTGAGGGCGGCGAGGTCGGTGACGGGGCGGCGCGCGGCGGCGGCGACCGCGTCGAGGAGGCGGGCGCCCGGACCGCTGACGTCGGCGGCCCTGCGGGCCACCACGATCAGCACCGGCAGGTCGCCGAGGTGCCGGGCGAACGCGGCGAGCCAGCTCAGGGTCTCCTGGTCGGCCCAGTGCGCGTCGTCGACGAGGAGGACGAGCGGGTACTCGCGCTCGACGAGCCTGCGGGCGGCGGCGACGAGTCCGTCGACGACGCCCCGCGGGTCGGCCTGCCGCTCCCCCGGGTCGGTCATCCCGAGGGCCGGTCCGGCGAGGTCGTACCAGTCGCCGAGGTACTCACGGGCCTCTTCGGGCAGCAGGGTGACGAGGGCGGGCTGCAACAGCTGCCGTAGGACGGTGAACGGGACGGATCCGAGGGTCTCGGCGCCGCGCGCGGACCACACGGTGCAGCCGCGCAGTTCGGCCATGCGGCGGGTCTCGGCGAGCAGCGCGGTCTTGCCGAGACCGGCGTCGCCCCGGAACACCAGGAGAGTGCCCGCCGTCGAGCGGTCCGCGCACAGCTCGTCGAGCGCCGCCGCGACCAGCCGGACCTCCGTGTCCCGCTCCCACAGACCGGCCGAGGCGTCCGAGGCGGGCCGTTCCTCCGTCATCCCGTACCCCTCCCCGAGTCGCCCGACCGCCGTACCGGACTCGAGCGTAGCCCGCGGCCCGGCCGCCCGGAGGCGGGTCCCGCCAGGTGTTGCCGGGAGGGGTGGCCGGGGGGGCATGATGAGGGCGGTACCACCGCGCGGCGTGACGATTCTGCTGATCCGCACGGGAGTTGGCGAGATCGGGCGCGGCGCGTGAAGCCGTGCCGGGGACACGTGGGGTGGCGCGCGGCGGCCCGGCCGGGCCGGGCACCCGGCGGCACCCGAAGACGGCACGGACTCGGCGCGGAAGGTGGCGGCGCGGGCGCGAGGAGTCACGTCCGGGGACGGTCCGGGGTTCGTGAGGGGGCGGGTCCGGTGGTTCGGGAGGGGTCCTCTCATCCCTCTTTCACCGATGCCTCATACGGTAGGGGCATGACGCAGGTGACTCCTCCCGGGTGGTACCCCGACCCGGGGCAGACAAGTGACGCTCCCCCCACCGAGCGCTGGTGGGACGGCAAGGCATGGACGGACCAGACCCGCCCCGTGGGAACGGCCACCGTATGGGGTCCCCCGCCGCAGCCGTCGCCCGCCGGGGCGGACCCCGACCGGGATCCCGGGCAGGATCCCGGCCAGGGCCAGGGCCAGGGCCAGGATCCGGCGTACGCCCCGACCCAGAGTTTCGCGACCGGTTTCGGACCGCCCCAGCCGTACCCCGGGTATCCGGGCGGCCCCGGTGACCCGGGCTACGGCGCCTATCCCCCGTACCCCGGTCAGCCGCCGGCCGGTGCGCGGCGCGGGATGCGCACGGGGATAGCCGTCGGCGTGGCGGCGGCCGTGCTGGCGTGCATAGGGATCGGCGTGTACGCGCTGGCCGACGGCGGCGGCACCGACGGCCGCGCCGGTTCCCAGCAGGGCCCGGGCGGCTTCGGCGGCCAGGGCGGCGAGAACGGCGGCCAGGGCGCCCCCTTCGGGGGACAGGGCGGTCCCGGGGGTTCGGACGGCCAGGGCGGTTCCGGGGGTTCCGGCGGATCGGACGGCCAGACACCGACGCCGGGCCAGTCGGAGCAGCCGAAGGTCGAGGGCGGCGGCACGGTGTCCGACGCGCTCAACGGCATCAGCCTGCCGGTACCGCAGAAGTGGACCGGCCAGTCGATCGACTACGGCGCGCAGGTGACGTCGGACGACACCTACAAGTGCCCGGGCGACACCTCGAAGAGCTGCACGGCCGGCGGTGCGTACTCGGCGCCCGCCGTGGCCCTGGGCACCGACGGCAGCACCGCCGAGGCGGTCGCCAAGGCGGACATCGCGGCGAACGCCAAGGAGTCCTACGGCGGCACCACCTACGGCGCGATCACCTCGCACAAGGTGCTGGCGTCCAAGGCGGTGACCGTGGCCGGTCAGAAGGGCTACCTGGTCCGCTGGAAGGCGGTCACCAGCAAGGGCGCCGACGGCATCGTCGAGTCGCTGGCCTTCCCGTCGCCCGCGAGCCCGAAGCAGATCACGGTGGTGCGTTTCGGCATCGACGCGGGCCAGGACGAGTCCGTCATCGACGAGATCACCCAGGGCATCAAGGTGTCCTCCGGCGGCGGCAGCGGCCAGGACGTCTGAGCGGAGGTCCGGCCGGGTGGGACCGCCCCTCCGCTCAAGGGGGGTCCCACCCGGCCGGGGGGTGCGCGCCGCCCCCGTCCCCACGGTGCGGCGCGGTCAGGCCGCCGTCCGGTCGTCCCGGGGAACGGTGGCCTGGGTCCGGGGCCCGCGCTACGTCAGTCCGAGCGCGGGCAGTACGACGGCGTCCACGAACCGGACCAGGTAGTCGGCGTCGGCGTACTGCCCGGTCAGCACGGGCCGCACCCGCAGCACGCCGAAGATCATGGCGGGCAGGTACTCCAGCGCCGGATGCCCGTCGGCCACCTCGCCCCGCTCCACTCCGCGCCGCATGAGCTCCTGGAGCGCCTCGACCTCGGGGTCGACGAGGGCCTCACGCAGCGCCTGCGCCAGTCCCTTGTCCTCCGTGACCGCGTGGCCGAGGGCCTGGAGCAGCTTGGTGTCCTTGCCGGACCAGTCCCCGGCGGCGCGCGCCGCCTGCCGCAGGTCACCGGCGAGCGACCCGGTGTCGATGCCGGCGAACCGCACCCGGCGGTTGGCGCGCAGCGCCGCCGCGACGAACCGGGGTTTGGTGCGCCACTGCCGGTACAGCGTGGACTTGCTGCATCTGGTGCTGGCGGCGACGCCCTCCATGGTGACCGAGTCGTAGCCGCACTCGCGGATCTGTTCGAGCACCGCGTCGAAGAACTCCCGCTCACGCTCCGGCGTGAGTTTGGAGCGGCGCGATGCGGTAACCGTCTCCGGCTCCTTCGCGGCCTGCGACGTCATGTGCTCTTCTCCTCTTCCTCGTGGCGGCCCGCCGTCGTCCCGGTCTCCGGTCCGGCGCGGGTCCCGGCCCCTGGTCGGGGTTTTTCCTTCCCGTTCCGGGAATGTCCGGGCGAACTCTCAGCGATACGTGAGTGTACCGATACTCGAGTGTACCGGTACTAGGCTGTATCGGTACACTGCCGTTTCGGTACGGTACCGTTTCGGGACGCGGGCGTTTCGGGACGGGAGTGTCTCGGAACGGTCTCGGCCCCGGCACCCGTGCCGGGACACACGACAGCACGCAGGAAGACGGTCGGCGAAGGGGCCGGGGGATGGATGTATTGACCGAGCCCGACCGGGCGACGGAGCGGCCGGACCCAGCGGTCCGGCCGCCGGTCGTCCGGGAACTCCTGCTCGTCACCGGGCTGTTCCTCGTCTACAAACTCGGGCGTCAGCTCGCCACGGGCCATACGGCCGAGGCGCTCCACAACGCCGGCCGGGTCTGGCACCTGGAGCGGACGCTCGGCCTGCCCGGCGAGGGTGCCGTGCAGGCCCTGCTGCTGCACGGGCACACCGCGATACGCCTGGCGAACCTCTACTACGCCACCGTCCACTTCCCGGCCACCGTCGCCTTCCTGGTCTGGCTGTACGTCAGACGCCCCGGGCACTACCTGTGGGCCCGCCGGGTCCTGGCCGCGGTGACGGCCGCCGCCCTGGTACTGCCGTTCACGTTCCCGCTCGCCCCGCCGCGGATGCTGGCGGCCACCGGCCTGGTGGACACCGGGCGCGTCTTCGGCCCGTCGGTCTACGGGCCGCCGGGCAGCGACCACCTGTCGAACCAGTTCGCGGCGATGCCGTCCCTGCACTTCGGCTGGGCCCTGATGGTGGCGGTCGGCCTGATCGCGGCGACCCGGTCGCGGTGGCGCGCGCTGTGGCTGCTGCATCCGCTGGTGACACTGCTGGTGATCGTGGGCACGGCGAACCACTACTGGCTGGACGCGATGGCGGCGACCGCCATGCTCGGCGCCGCGCTCGCGCTGACACCCCGTCCGCGGCGTACGGCCACCGCACACGGGCCCGGCCCGGACGGCGTGCCCCGCCTGCTCCCCGCCCAGCGGACGGCCGCCGGTACGGCCCTTCACCCGAACCCGGACCCGGCACCGGCCCCGGACCCGGTGTCCGGCCGGACCGGCACGGACGACCACGGGCCGGTCACGGCGCCCGAGCCGATCGGAGCGGGCCGGTGAACGCCGCACTGGTCGCCGTCGCGCTCTCGCTGGTCTCCGCCGTGGCCTACGCCGCCGCGGCCGTCGCCCAGGAACGGCTCGCCGCCCGCTCCCCCTCCGGTACGGGGACGCTGCGGATGCTGGCCGACGGCGCCTGGTGGTGGTCGGTGGTGCTGAACGCCTCGGCCGCCCTGCTGCACGTCGTCGCCCTCAAGTACGGTCCGCTGACCCTGGTCCAGCCGCTCGGCGCGCTCACCCTGGTCGCGGCGGTGCCGATGGGGGCCCGGGTGGCGGGACGGCGGGTCGGCTCCGCGGAGTGGCGCGGTACGGCGCTGACCCTGCTCGGGCTCGCCGCGATCCTCGTCACGGCGTCCGGTCCGGCACCCGACGAGGGACTGAGTCTCCTGGCGGCACTGGCGGTCGCCGGTACGACGACGGGGCTGATCGGCATGCTGTCGTGGCCCGGCAGCCGGCCCGGCCTGCGCCACGCGACCGCGTCCGGCATCGCCTCGGGTGTGGCGTCCGCGCTCACCCAGACCCTCACGGTGGCCGCGACCGACCGCTCGGGCCCGGTGCTCGACGTACGGGTCGTCGTGGTGGCGCTGCTCGTCGCCGCGTTCGCCGCGGCCGGGCTGCTGCTGTCGCAGACCGCCTACCGGGGCGGTCTGGGGGCCCCGCTCGCGGTGGTGACGCTGGCCAACCCGATGGCCGCGGCGGCGATCGGACTCGCACTGCTCGGTGAGGGGCTGCGCGGCGGGGCCGCGGGCATCCTGCTGGCGCTGACGGGCGCGGCACTGGCTTCGGGGGGCGTGGTGCTGCTGACCCGGGCGACCGTCACGGAACCGGCCGCGGCGGCCTCGACGGCTACGGCTGCGGCTACGGTTGCGGCGTCGGCTCCCGCCTCCGTGTCCGCGCCCGGCGCAGCGGCCCCGGCACCGGTCCCCGCGGCATCGCCCCTGCCCCGGCCTGTGCCGGTGTCCCTGCCTCTTCCCGCGCCGGGCCTCGCGCCCGCGCCCGTGGCGGCGCACGCCGACGGCCGCGAGGCACATCCGTCCCACGCGGCCGCTGTCCCGGTACCGGCGCTCGTCCTGGCCCTGTCCGCGATGGCACTGCCCTGCGCGGCACCGGTGGAACCGGCGCTGCTGCCCCGGCCGCGATCAGCTCCGGGACAGCGTGTCCACTGGTGGTGAGGGTCTTGCCGAGGGCCCGTCAGCCGAGGCCGCGCGAGTCCTGCTTGAGCGCCGTGTCGACGGTGAGCGCCGTCGCCACGACAAGGCTGCGCAGCGGCTCGGGCAGCTGGAAGTGGATCTGCAGGACGTAGTTGTCCGCGGTCGTGAACAGGGTCTTGGCGAGGCCCTCCCAGGTCTTGGTGATCCGGGCGACCTCCTTGTCCGTGTGGTCGACGATCGCGAAGTTCCACGCCCGCCAGTTCTCGGCCTTGATCGCGCCGACCTGCTGACCGCCGGCCATCATCGCGAAGTTGATCTTCCCGATCATGTTCTTCTGGACGATCTCGCCGACCTGCGACCCGTCCGGACGGGTCACGACCACCCGGGACTTGATGAACTTCGCGGGCCGGGTCAGCAGCAGCTGGGGCTGGCCGTGGGCGTCACGGATCTCCAGCCGGTGCGTCATGAACTGGTCGAGGCTGGAGACGAAGCGCAGCACCTTCTTGAAGGCGTTCTGCCCGACCTCGGTGACCGAGGCGATCTGGTTGCCCGCCTGGTCGAAGACCTTGTACTCGTTCGTCACCTCGATGAGCTTGGCCTTCTGGTTCACCACCAGGACCGGCTCGGTGAACAGGGTGCCGCCGCCGGGGCCGCTGGGCGCGACCCCGGCCTGCTGCTGCACCTGCTGCTGGACGCGCGGATCAGGCCCCGCGGCCTGATGCGGCATCTGCGGAGCGGGCTGCCCCTGGCCGACGTGGGTGTGCTCCGTCCACTGGGTACCGTCCCAGTAGCGCTGCGTCTGAGCGGCCCCGTGCGGGTCCGGGTACCAGCCTGCAGGCGTGTTCGATTGCGTGGTCACCGGGGCACACTACCGCGAGGCGGCCGGAAAGCAACCAACTCCATGGCCCGGATCAGACCGTCACGATTGCGGGGTCGCTCACACCGGCCCGCCCGTTCTCGACATGTCCGGCGAACCGCCGCAGGAACGCCGGTTCCGTACCGTACGTGACACTCAGGTCGTACCAGCGCCTGCTCGCCGCGAGGCCGACGGTCCGCCGCACGGTGGCACCGGGGCGTACCCGGACGGTCGTGGCGCGCCGCCTGCCGTAGCCGTCGGTGAGCTGCAACTCGGCCGTGACGCCGCCCTTGTTGGTGAAGGTGAGCTCGATGTCGTCGCCGGTGTGGCGGGCGGTGACCTCCGGTCCGGCGGCACGGCCCGGACCCCGGAAGACCCGGAGGAAGCCGTTGGGGCCGTGCACCGTGAGGTCGTACGAGCCGTTCGAGGCGGCGGAGTTCCAGGTGTCGGAGAGGGAGGCGCCCGCCGCGGTGGTGTAGGTCCACGGTCCGTCGGCACGGCTGCCGGAGGTGACGAGGAAGGCGGCACCGGCCGCGGGCCCGGAGGCGAAGGTGAGCGTGTACGTCCCGGCGGCCGGGTCGACCGAACCGTCCACCAGGGGCGCGTACTTGAGCGGGCGGGTGGCGCGCAGGCCGCGCTCCTGCCCCGGCAGCGCCGGCTCGGCGGGCGGGGCCGGGACATAGTCCGGGTGACGGACCGTGTCCGGGGGCCGGTAGCCGTCGGTGTCCGGCAGGGCGACGGGGCGGACGTCCTTGCGGGAGAAGTCGAAGGCGGCGGTGAGGTCGCCGCAGACCGCGCGCCGCCAGGGCGAGATGTTCGGCTCGTGCACGCCGAAGCGCCGCTCCATGAACCGGATGATCGAGGTGTGGTCGAGGGTCTCCGAGCAGACGAAGCCGCCCTTGCTCCACGGGGAGACGACGAGCATCGGCACCCGCTGGCCCAGCCCGTAGGGACCGGCGACATGGCTGCCGTCGCCCTTGAAGAGGTCCGGGCCGGCATCGACGGTCGACCTGCCCTGGGCGGCCGAACCGGGCGGGAACGGCGGGACGAGGTGGTCGAAGAACCCGTCGTTCTCGTCGTAGGTGATGAACAGGGCCGTCTTCGCCCACACCTCGGGTGCGGAGGTGAGCGCGTCGAGGACCTGAGCGACATACCAGGCACCGTAGTTGGCGGGCCAGTTGGGGTGTTCGGTGAATGCCTCGGGGGCGACGATCCAGGAGATCTGCGGCAGCCTGCCGCCCTTGACGTCGGCCTTGAGCCGGTCGAAGAAGCCCTCGCCCCGGCGGGCGTCGGTGCCGGTGCGGGCCTTGTCGTAGAGGGGGTCGCCGGGCCGGGCGTTCTGGTACTGCTTGAAGTAGAGGAGCGAGTTGTCGCCGTAGTTGCCGCGGTAGGCGTCCTGGATCCAGCCCCAGCCGCCGTTCGCGTCGAGGCCGTCGCCGACGTCCTGGTAGATCTTCCAGGAGATGCCGGCCTTCTCCAGCCGCTCCGGGTACGTCGTCCAGCCGTACCCCGCCTCGTCGTTGCCGAGGACCGGCCCGCCGCCGCTGCCGTCGTTGCCCGTGTGTCCCGTCCACATGTAGTAGCGGTTGGGGTCGGTGGAGCCGATGAACGAGCAGTGGTAGGCGTCGCAGACGGTGAAGCTGTCGGCGAGGGCGTAGTGGAACGGGATGTCGTCACGGGTGAGGTACGCCATCGTGGTCGCGCCCTTGGACGGCACCCACTTGTCGTACCGGCCGCCGTCGACGGCGGCGTGGCCGTCGTTCCAGCCGTGCGGGAGGTCCTGGAGGAACGCCATGCCCAGGTCGTCGGCGTCCGGGTGGAAGGGCAGCAGGTCCTTGGTGCCGTCGGACTGGTACCAGACCGGCTTGCCGTCGGGCCGCGCCACGGGATGCGGGTCGCCGAAGCCCCGGACGCCTCTCAGGGTGCCGAAGTAGTGGTCGAAGGAGCGGTTCTCCTGCATCAGGACGACGATGTGCTCGACATCCTCGATCGACCCGGTGCGATGGTTGGCGGGCAGTGCGGCGGCCCGCTCGATGCTGCTGGAGAGCGCGGTGAACGCCGCTGTGCCGCCCGCGAGTTGGAGGAAGCGACGCCGGTTGACCTCGGGCATGGCGAAGGAACCCTCTCGTCCTGTGGTGCCGGTTGTCCAAAGCTCGGTCTGTGGAACGCGGTGCGAGTCTGGCAAGCGCGGCGAACGGGAGGGAAGGGTGCGGTGGCACCCGCGTGAAACTCGGCGGTACGTGCGGAACGGGCCGCGGTCGACCGCCTGTCGGGGAAAGCACGGTGCCCGTCCCGGGCCAGCCGGGACGGGCACCTCACGCGCGGGGACGGGGAACAGCGTCCCGCCACCGAAGCCGCGCGCGTCAGTACAGCGTGGTGCTGACGTCGAACGCCTCGATGACACTGCGCAGTTCGTCGTCGCTCAGGCCCTGGCTGGGCGAGCCGGTCTGGGTGTTGATCGCCTCGTACATCGCGCCGGTCTCGGCGTACTCGATGGCGTCGACGGCCTTCAGCGGGCCGTCGTCGGAGCGGACCATCAGGCCGTGCTTGGCCCAGATGACGATACGGGCCCGGCGCAGCCCCGCCACCGACGCCTCCTGAAGCCGCTTCGAACCGGGGACCATGAACTCCAGGAACTCGACGCCCTCGGGGAGCTGGACGATCGTCTCCGGCTCCCAGCGCAGGATCTGGCGGGAGAACTTCACCGAGTCGGCCGGGCCGTGGTGGCTGAGGGCGACCAGGTACGGCGGCTGCGCGTGCACCACGGAGTGCGGGCCGGTCAGGCCGCGACGGCCGATCTGGTCGTCGTGCACGGCCAGGTGGGAGTTGAACTCGCTGGTCGGGCGGGCGTAGGCCCGGTCGTCGGCGTAGCGCAGCGTCGCCGAGCCGTCGGCGGCGATGCTCACGGCGGCGACCGCCGCGGTCGGTGCGGTCCCGACGTCGCGCAGCCGCTGGCCGGAGCCGGTGACCAGGACCGTCCATCCGGCGAGCGCCGGGGCGGGGCCGGGCAGTTCGAACTCCTCGACGTTCGGGAACGTCGCGGCGAGGTCGGCGGGGGTCGGCAGGGCGACGGAGATGTTCCCGGCGCCGGCCTCGCAGGCGTGGATGGTGTCGAGCCGTGCGCCGGCCTTGCCCATCTCCTCGAGGATGGTGCCGACGGGGGGAAGGGTGGTCATGGCATTGCCTTTCGGGCGAGGGGTGAACCGGGGTCGGGGGTGTAGGTGGTGACGGGGCAGGACGCGGCGACGATGTCGCGCAGCGCGTCCAGTCCTCCGGTGAGCACGCCGAGGGCACGGGCCTGGACGAGTGCGTTGCCCAGGGCGGTTCCTTCGGCCGGTCCCGCGTGCACGGTCAGACCGGTGGCGTCGGCCGTGGCCTGGCACAGCAGGTGGTTGTGCGAGCCTCCGCCGACGATGCGTACCGCGTGGACCGGGGTGCCGGACAGCTCGGCGGCCTCGCGCACGGCGGCGGCGTAGGCCAGGGCGAGGGAGTCGACGATGCAGCGCACCGTCTGCCCCCGGGTCCCGGGTGCGGGCCCGCCGGCCCGGGAGACGGCCTCGGCGATCCGGCCGGGCATGCCGCCGGGGGCGAGGAACGCGTCGTCGTCGGCCCGTACGAGCGCGGCGCCGGCCGGTTCGCCGGCCGCTTCCGCGAGCAGCTCGGCCAGCTCGGCCTGCCCGCCGTCGGCGGCCCACTCGCGCCGGCACTCCGACAGCAGCCACAGTCCGGCGACGTTGCGCAGGTAGCGCACCGTGCCGTCGACGCCGAGTTCGTTGGTGAAGTTGGCGTCCCGGCTCGCCGGGGTCAGGATCGGCGTCCCGAGTTCGAGCCCGACCAGCGACCAGGTGCCGGACGAGATGAACGCGACCCCGCGGCGCAGCCCGGGGACGGCGGCCACCGCCGAGGCGGTGTCGTGGGAGCCCACCGCGATCACCGGCGTCCCGGGGGCGAGACCGGTGGCCTCGGCGACCGCCTCGGTCACCGGGCCGATGACGGCGCCCGGTTCGACGAGGTCACCGAACAGGTCCTTGCCGATGCCGAGCGCGTCCAGGACGCGCGGGGACCAGGAGCGGGTGGACGCGTCGAGCATGCCGGTGGTGGAGGCGTTGGTGACCTCGGTGACGGCGACACCGGTGAGGGCGTACGCGATGAGGTCGGGCATCAGCAGCAGCCGCTCGGCGCGGGCGAGCCTGCCGTCGCCGGCGGCCCGGCCGCCGGGGGCGAGCCCGGCGGCCTCGGCGGCCAGCTGGTAGACGGTGTTGAACCGCTGGTGCTGGATCCCGGTGACGGCGTACAGCTCGTCGGTGCCGAGGTGTCCGCCCAGCAGCCGGACCCCCTGTTCGGTGCGCCCGTCGCGGTAGCTGACGGGCGCACCGAGCAGGTTCCCCTCGGCGTCGAGAAGCCCGTAGTCGACGCCCCAGGTGTCTATGCCGACCGAGTCCACCGGGCCGGTCGCCGCCGCCCGGCGCAGTCCCTCGACGACGCCCGCGAGCAGGGCGTCGTAGTCCCACACCAGGTGACCGCCGTCGTCGCGCGCCCCGTTGGGGAACCGGTGCACCTCGGTGGCGGTGAGGCCGCCGGGGCCGGCCTCGACCGCCATCACCCGCCCCGAGGTGGCGCCCAGGTCGACGGCGGCGACGCGCGCCGTGGCCGTCGGATCGGACATGTCAGGCACCCCAGCCGGCCTGCGTGCCGCCCACGCGCTCGTCGGCGACCTTCTTCTCGTACCCCGAGGCGCGGAAGGCGGCCAGCGGGTCGCCGGCCAGGCCCTGTGCCTCGCGCAGTGCGGCCAGCGCCGGGCGTACGTCGGTGTGGTAGGCGTCCATGAGGAGACCGTTGGCGGCGAGGACGTCGCCGGAGCGCTGCGCCTCGGCCAGCGCGTCGGCGTCGATCAGCAGCGCCTTGGCGGTGGCCTCCTGCACGTTCATCACCGAGCGGATCTGGCCCTGGATCTTGGGCTCGATGTTGTGGCACTGGTCGAGCATGAAGTTGACGCCCGACGCCGGGGCCAGGGCGTCGGCCTTGACGATCTCGTGCATGATCCGGAAGAGCTGGAAGGGGTCCGCGGCGCCGACCATGAGGTCGTCGTCAGCGTAGAAGCGCGAGTTGAAGTCGAACGCGCCCAGGCGTCCGGCGCGCAGCAACTGCATGACGATGAACTCGATGTTGGTGCCCGGGGCGTGGTGCCCGGTGTCGAGGACGACCTTGGCGCGCTCGCCGAGGGCCAGGCAGTGCAGCAGGGAGGTGCCCCAGTCGGGGATGTCGGTGGCGTAGAACGCCGGCTCGAAGAACTTGTACTCGATGAGCAGCGTCTCGTCGTCGGCCATCGCGGCGTAGATCTTCCGGAGGGACTCGGCCAGGCGTTCCTGGCGGGCGGCCAGGTCGTCCTGGCCCGGGTAGTTCAGGCCGTCGGGCAGCCACAGCTTGAGCTCCTTGGAGCCGGTGGCGTGCATGACGTCCAGGCACTGAAGGTGGTGGGCGACGGCCTTGGCGCGGATCGCCGGGTCGGGGTTGGTGAGCGAGCCGAACTTGTAGTCGTCGTCCTGGAACAGGTTGGAGTTGATGACGGAGATCGCCACGCCCTCGGCGCGGGCGTGCTCGGCGAGCGCGGTGTAGTCGTCCACCAGGTCCCACGGGATGTGCAGGGACACGCGGGGGGTGATGCCGGTGTAGCGGTGGACCTGCGCGGCGTCGGAGAGCTTCTCGTACGGGTCGCGCGGGGTGCCGGGGGTGCCGAACACCTTGAAGCGGGTACCGGAGTTGCCGAACGCCCAGGACGGCAGCTCGACCGTCTGCTCGCGCAGTGCCTGCTGCGCGGCGGGGGTGAAGGTGGCGGTGGTCATGGCTGGTCCTCTCGCGCGGACGGGTGGGGGGTGGTCGGCAGGCCGGCCGCGGTGAGCCGGTCGTCGAGGTTGAAGATCTCGGGCAGGACGCGCATGCCCTCGTCGGGGGCTCCGTCGGCGGCGAAGAGCCGCGACATGGCCTCCTGCCAGCGGGCGTTGACCTCGGTGGCGGCCATCCGCCGCTGGGCGGCGGCGTAGGAGTCGACGTCGGCGACGCCGACGAGCAGCCCGTCGTCGGACAGGTGCAGGGTGTAGTCCCGCCAGCCGGTGTCCCGCAGCGCCTCGAGCATCTCGGGCCACACCTCGGCATGGGCCTTGCGGTAGGCGTCGAGGTGCCGGGGGTCGACCTGCGAGACGAAGCAGACGCGCATCTCAGGCCACCGTGTCGGACGTGGCCTCGGCGGCCGGCGCGGGAACGGCGAGCTCGGCGTCCAGGTCGCCGTAGCGCTCGAGTTCGATCTCCTTGAGGGACTTGCCCTCGGTGTCGGGTGCCCAGACGAGGCCCACGACCAGGCCGACCAGCAGGAGGCTCATCATCAGCGTGCCCACGAAGTGCACGCCGTTGTTCGCCAGCAGCGTCGGCATGGCGTAGGAGATCAGGCCGCAGGCGATGCGGACGGCGAAGAACAGCACGCCCTGGGCGGTGGAGCGGTAGACGGTGGCGAACAGTTCGGCGGTCCACAGCGCGTAGAAGGCCTGGGCGCCGATGCCGGCGGAGATGCCCCAGATGACGGCGAAGGCGATGAGCACGGGCACGGAGCCCGGTGCGAAGGCGAGCAGGGCGCAGGCCACGACGGCCATCACCGCGCCGATGCCGTACAGCGTGCGCCGGGACATCCGGTCGCCGTACTTCATGAAGCCCCAGAAGGTGGCCGCGACCGTCAGGCCCCAGACCAGGACCTGGAGCAGGTTCTGCTGGACGGCGGACGTCACACCCGCGGTGTCGTAGATCCGGGGCATGAAGATGCCGGCCTGGCTGGCCCACAGGTTCCACAGGCCGTAGACGAGGAACAGGAAGACCAGTGCCCTGACGTTCTGCCTGGCGGAGAGCAGTTCGCGCAGTCCGCGCCGGTTGCGGCCCGCGGCGACCTGCTTCTCGTTGGACTCCTTCCAGGTGTCCGACTCGGACAGCCCGCGGCGCACCCACCAGGTGACGAACGCGATGACGAAGAGGTGCGCGAAGATGATCCGCGAGCCGAGCAGGCCCAGCGGGACGAGTGCGGTGGCCAGGGCGAAGCCGATGAACGGGCCGATGGACCAGGCGAGCTGCGCGGTGCCGACGTGCTTGGCGCGCTCCTCGGTGGGTGCCTCCTCGGCGATGTACGTCCAGGCCACCGGGACACCGGCGCCGACCGCGATCCCGGTCAGCACGATGCCGGTGAACAGCATCCAGGTCGCGCCGGCGAAGACCACCAGCAGCGTGCCGAGCATGTACAGGATGAGGTCGTACGTGTAGATGAACTTCCGGCCGTACCGGTCGCCCAGCGGGCCGCCGATCATGGCGCCGATGGCGGCGCCGAAGGCGTTCGCGGAGATCGCCGCGGCCAGGCCGACGGCCGTGTTCGACAGTCCGAACCGGTCCTGCCACAGGGACAGGGACGTGGCGAGCGCGATGATCGAGCCGGCCTCGATGTAGTTCGACATGGCCACGGCGATGGTCGCCTTGTAGCCGGACAGGGACCGTGTTCTGGTCCCGGGGGCATTACCACTCTGCAGATCCATCTCAAGCCTCTTTGCTTGGGTGAGGTGCGGCGGAATGAAACGATTCAATCAGTGGATCGGACGGAACCCCGAAGGGTTCCGGGGGGTTCCGGGGGGTTCCGGGGGGTTCCGGGGGGGGCCGGGAAGCGGGGGCGGGCTGCCTGCCGGCCTTCCGGGGGGATTCCGGAAGGCCGTGGCGGTGACGGGTCGGGGACCGGGGTCCGCGGCGGACTCCGGTCAGAGGACCGACCGGTACAGCGCCTCGATCTCCTCGACGGTGGCCGTGCGCGGGTTGCCGCCGGCGCACACGTCGTCGTAGGCGGCCTGGGCCAGGGCGGGCAGGTCCTCCTCCTTGGCGCCGATCTCGCGCAGCGAGACGGGGTTGCCCAGGTCGCGGGTCAGGGCGGCGACGGCCTCGACGGCGGCGGCGCGGGCCTCGTCCAGGTCCAGCTTGCCGGTGTCGATCCCGAACGCGGCGGCGATGTCGCGGTACTTCTCGCCGGTGGCCCCGGCGTTGAACGCCATGACGGGGGCCAGCAGGATGCCGTTCGCCACGCCGTGCGGGGAGGAGTAGAACGCCCCGAGCGGGTGCGCCATGGCGTGCACCAGGCCCAGGCCCACGTTCGAGTAGCCCATGCCCGCCACGTACTGGGCGAGGGCCATGCGTTCCATCGCGGTCGGGTCGCCGTCGGCGGCGGCGGGCAGCGAGGCGGCGATGGTCTGGATGGCCTTGAGGTGGAACAGGTCGGACAGTTCCCAGGCACCCTGGGTGACATAGCCCTCGATGGCGTGGGTCAGGGCGTCCAGACCGGTGGCGACCTTCAGCGCACGGGGCGCGGTGGCGATCATCTCGGGGTCGACGATCGCGAGGACCGGGATGTCGTGCGGGTCCACGCACACGAACTTGCGCTGCCGCTCGGTGTCGGTGATGACGTAGTTGATGGTGGTCTCGGAGGCGGTGCCCGCGGTGGTGGGGACGGCGACGATCGGTACGGACGGGTTCTTCGTCGCGGCGACGCCCTCCAGGGAACGCACGTCGGAGAACTCGGGGTTGGCGGTGACGATGCCGACCGCCTTGCAGGTGTCCTGCGGCGAGCCGCCGCCGATCGCGATGAGCACGTCGGCGCCCGCGGCGGCGAACGCGGCCACGCCGGCCTTGACGTTCTCGATCGGCGGGTTGGGGGCGACGTCACTGAAGAGGTCGTACGGGAAACCCGCCGCGTCGAGCAGGTCGGTGACCCGGCCCGTGACGCCCGTGTCCACCAGCACCTGGTCGGAGACGACCAGCGCCTTGGTGAAACCGCGGGCGGCGAGCTCGCCGGGGATCTCCTTGATCGCGCCCGGACCGAAGTACGCGGTCTGGTTCCAGATCATTCGCTGTGCCACGCCAGAACTCCTCGGATTGAATCGTTTCATTGCGTGGCTCAAACCATAACCGCGGCCGGGTGGCGGCGCAGGGTCGGAGGTCCCGACTTGCCAGGACCGGTGGTACTTGACGGCACGCCCGGAGCGGCGGCGCAGGTGCACCCGCACCGGGCCGGGGACAGGGACGCCGGGTGGCTGACCGGCCGCGGACGCACCCCGCCGCCGGACGCCCCGGAAGGTCGCGCGGGCGGCGTCCGTCACGACCATTGCCGACGGTAACGCGCCCCGCTATGTTAATCGGAAATCACGTCGCCCCACACGACCGGTCACACGACGGTCACGCAACTGACAAGTCGGACATGGCACTAAGCGCCAACTCGCCCATCAGGAAAGCGGGTAAGTCAATGGACAATCTCAGCAGGCGAAGAGTCTTATCCCTAGGTGCCGCGCTCGGTCTCGTGACCGTGATGGACAGCAGCAAGGCATGGGCGTCCCCGTCGGCGGCCGCGACGGGTACCGGTGCGGAGTACGTCTGGGACAGCGCGGCGGATCCGCTGGTGGCGTCGCTGATCGAGAACGGCCAGGTCGCGTCGGTCAACTCCGCGATGGCGACGTGGGTGAACAACAACGACCCGCTGCCCAGCGGCCTGCCCGCGGACCTCACCACGTATCTGCAGGGGGTCAACCAGCTGCCCAGCTGGGCCGATCCCGTCAAGCTGGCCCGCGCCTCCGACTTCAACCGGCGGCGGGACACCTACCTGTTCATGCTGTACGGC
Source organism: Streptomyces sp. NPDC047000 (assembly GCF_040644295.1). Lineage (NCBI taxonomy): Bacteria > Bacillati > Actinomycetota > Actinomycetes > Kitasatosporales > Streptomycetaceae > Streptomyces > Streptomyces sp. NPDC047000. The sequence continues at coordinate 693,748 of NZ_JBEYWE010000001.1, read as the reverse complement.
CTGGGCAGCGGGATCATGAGCACCGTGATCCCGCGCGAGGCCAGGAGCGTCTACTGGTCCGCGGGCGGCGCCGACATGCAGAACCGGGCGGCGAAGACGTTCACGTTCGGCTACGACCTGGCCCAGCTGGGGGCGTTCGACCCGACGGGACAGTTCATCGTCACCGCGAACAAGACACGCCTGGTGCACGCCGCGGTGCGCCATCTGCTGCCGCAGTCGCCCCAGTGGGCGGCGGTCACCAACGAGGCCGTCCCGATCAGTGCCGCCGACATCCTGGTCACCTTCCACAGCCTGGGCACCTTCGTGCGGCGGAGGATGCTCGACTGGGGGGTCCCGATGCCGGCCGCGGACCAGGACGCCTTTCTGCACTCGTGGCAGGTCGCCCTGCACCTGCTCGGTGTGCCGGACACGTACATCCCGCAGACCTGGGCCGCCGCGGAGGCGCAGTCCGCGCAGGTGCTCACCCCGATCCTCACGTCGACGCCCGAGGGCATCGAACTGGCCAAGGACCTGCTCGGTCTGACCGCACAGATCGATCTCGGGGTCACGCGCGGGTTCCTGAACGAGTTCGTGCGCTATGTCCTCAGCGACCAGATCGGTGACTGGCTGGGGCTGACCCGGGACTACGCGGCGGCGGCCCTGGTCCGCACCGCGTGGCCGGCCTACATCATGTTCCGTGAGGGGCTGTCGCCCATCATGCCCGGCACGTTCTACGTGATGGACCAGTTCATCCGCGCCCTGGCCATGCTGTTCCTCAACAAGGGCACCTCCCCGACCACCACCCTCATCACGATCCCCACCGGGAACCGGCCGGCCGCCTGAGCCACCGTCCCGCCCCCGGACGTGCCCGCCCCTCGGCAGAGCCGTGCCGAAGGGCGGGCACCCGTACGGGATGCCGGGCCCGGCGGGTAGGCGGGTCTGCATGTCCGGCGAGTCCGGCGGGTCCGGCGGCTCAGCAGGCCCAGCGGCCCGGCAGACCCGGCAGACCCGGTGAGTCGGCAGACCCGCCAGACCCGGCAGGCCCGGGAGGGCAGCGGATCCGTCGGGCCAGCAGGTCGACGGATCCGGCAGGCCCGACAGGTCGCCAGACCCGGTGGGCCCGACAGGCCCGGTGGGTCAGCAGGCCCGCCAGACCCGGCAGGCCCGGGAGGGCAGCGGATACGGCAGACCCGGCAGGCCGGCGGGTCCAGCCGGCACGGCGGATTCGGCGAGACGGCGGCCCGGCAGGTCGGCAGGTCGGCAGGCACAGCGGACCCGGTGGGTCAGCAGGCCCGCCAGACCCGGCAGGCCCGGGAGGGCAGCGGATCCGGCAGGCCCGGCAGGTCGCCAGACCCGCCAAACCCGGTGGGCCCGGCAGACCCGGTGGGTCAGCAGGTCCGGCAGGCTCAGGCGGGCAGCGGATCCGGCGGGACGGCAGGTCGACGGATCCGGCAGGCCCGGCAGGTCGGCAGGCGCGGCGGATCCGGCGGGACGGCGACCCGGTAGGTCCGGTGGGTCGGGCCCGGCGGGGGTTGTTCAGATGCCCAGGGCGGCCACGAGCAGGGCGGTCACGGCGTCGCGGTGGTGCTGGTCGTCCCGCCACCGCAGTCTGCGGCCCGCCTCGACCGCCACCCCGAACCCGGCGTGCACCAGCACCCGGGCCTGACGCGGGTCCAGTTCCGGCCGGGCGAGGCGCAGTTGCTGTTCCCAGACGGCGATGTGTTCACGCTGGGCGAGGGCCAGGGACCGCCGCAGGTCGGCCGGCAGACCGGCGAGTTCGGCCTCGGCGACGCTGTTGAGCGCGGTGTACTCGAAGCTGTAGGCCACGTACGTCGCCGCCAGCGCGACGACGGCGTCGTGCGGGCCGGCCACCCCTTGCAGGCTCCGGGCCACGCCCTGGGCCAGCAGTCCGGCCGCCTGGAAGCAGGCGGCCGCCAGGATGTCGACCTTGCCGGGGTAGTGACGGTAGAGCGCCGAGGGTGCCAGTCCCACGGCCTCCGCGATCTGGCCGTTCGTGACACTGGCGAACCCGTCCCGTGCGAACAGCGGGATGGCTGCCGCGAGGATCTCCGCGCGCCGGGTGCCCGGGACCGGCTGGGCGGGCAGCTCGACGGGCCGCGCGCCCCCGCGGACCGCCGCGGGATCGGTCGCGGCGACCCGGAGCGCGGACGCCAGCAGCAGTTCCTCGGCCCGGCGCGGGGTGATCGAGGTGTGGTGCATCGTGACGGACCCGATCGCGCCGAGGGCCGCCACGGCCCGCAGACCCGCGTCGGGCAGGGCGTGTTCGCGCTGCACCGCCTCGTCGACCCGTCCGACGAGGTGCCCGAACCTGGCCTTCAGATTCCGGCGGTCCTCGCGCTTGAGGTACCGGGCCTCCCAGCGGTACACACCGCCCGACGCGCGGTGCGCGACGGTGACCCGGGTGACGGCGGAGAGCACCTCCGTCAGGGCCGCCCCGGGCGGCACCTCGTCGAGCGCGGCGACGAGCCGGTCCGCCATGAGCTCGGCGCATTCCGCGAACAGCGCGTACTTGTTGGGGAAATGCCGGTACAGAGCAGCCGCGGTGATCCCCACGGCGGTGGCGATCTCCTCCATGGACGCCCGGTGGTAGCCCCGCTCGCTGAAGACCCGGCCGGCCGCCTCGACGATGAGCTGCTTGCGGTTCCGGGGCCTGGACCCCGTCCGGCGGATCACGCCCGGGACGGGCGGGCCCGCGCCGACGGGAGGTCCGCCGACCGCCCCCGGGGAGGTACTGCCGGAGGCGTCACCGCCGGTCGCCGACTCCCGCATGCCCGGCCGCGCCCGTGCGGGAGGGACACCCACCGTGTGACTCCCTCCTCCGCCTTGCGACTGCGCGACGTCCCGGCCCCCCGCTCACCCCGGCCGACAAATCCCGCCGGTCTCCTCCGGCGTGATCCGCCGAAGTGCTCCGCCCGGCGGGCCCTGGTGGCCACGGCCGGATCGACGGTCACAGCCGAACGGACGGATGCCGCGACGGGGCCGTGCGGATTAGTCAATCACACTCGCTCCCCGCGGGCAGGGACCCGCGGCACTCCGTCCGCACCGGTGATCACCCATGGCCGGGACAGGCCCCTGACCGGCTCTTCACGCCGTCACGTCCGCCCGGCGGGAGCCGCCGGGCGCGCCCGGCACCGCCGCCGCACCCCTGAATCCGGCCACGGCACGGGAACCGGTGGCGGGGCCTGCGCCGGGCATCCGCCGCCCGCCGGCTCACCGGCCGCGCAGGGCCGCGCCGATCACCCTTCCCGTCTGCCGCACCACGCCCGCCAGCCGGTCCAGGCTGTGCGCGGGACCGGTCACGACGCTCAGGGACGCCAGCGGCACGCCGTCCGGTCCTGGCACCGGCACGGCCACACAGCACACGCCGGCCGCCACCTCCTCCCGGTCGAAGGCGACGCCCCGCTCCCTGATCGCCTCGGCCTGCCGTTGCCAGGACCCGGGCAGCGGGCCCAGCGGGAGCCGCGGGCCCGCCCCGGCGACCAGTACCTTGCCCGCCGCGGTGAACCACGGCCAGCCCCCGCCGTCGAGCGGCCGGGCGGGCGCACCGGTGGTCTCACCGGGCGTCCAGTCCAGGACCAGGGTCTGTCCCTCCCGCAGGACGTTGAGCGCCACCGCCGCGCCCGTGACGCGCGCGAGACGGCGGGCCGGTGCGCGGGCGGCGGCGCGCAGGCCGGGGTACGGCTGCCAGCCCTGTCCGAGCCGGAAGATCCGCGGCCCCATGCGGTAGCCCTTGCGGCTCCGCTCGACGGCGCCCAGGGCGACCAGTTGCTCCAGCAGACGGTACGCGGTCGTCTTGGGCAGGCCGCACTCCGCCGCGAGTCTGGTCGGTCCGGCCTCTCCGGCCCGTTCCACCGCACCCAGCAGGGCGAAGGCTCCCTCCAGCACACTGCGTCCGCCGCCGTCGGACGGATGCGGAGACGCCGCCGGATGTGGAGACGCCGGCGGGTGCGGTGCGGTGTGCCGGTCCTGCGGCGCGTACGGGCGGTCCGGCCGCCGCACCGCTGGTTCCGTCGTCCTGGTGACGGTGACTCCCCGTTGTCCGTCCACGTCCCTCTCCCCCCGGATACCGCCGACCGGCGCTCGTACCGCCGTTCCCCGCGTGCGGTGCGCCGCCGTGCGTGGACACTCCACGCCCTCGCAGACTGAGAAGTCCGCGGCATCAGACTGAGGTCCGGGTGTGGCTGGGAACGTTGTCGACAGGTTGTCGCCCGGCACGGAAATGTGTGTGCCGGGTGGCCGTGGTGGGGGGAGCGTGGACGTCGTGGTGGAATTGCGCCTTCTCGGCCCCGTGGAGCTCTCGGTCCGGGGCCGGACCGCCGAGGTCGGGCCGCCTCAGCGGCGGACCGTGCTGGCCGCGCTGGCGGTGGACACCGGCCGGCCCGTCCCGGCCGACGTACTGATCAGGCGGGTGTGGGGTGCCGATCCGCCCGACGGGGCACGGCGCGCGCTGCACGCCCATGTCGCCCGGCTGCGCCGGCTGTGCGAACAGACCGAGGACGCGGGACCTCCCCGGTTACGTCTGGCGCGCCGCTCCGGCGGTTACCTGCTGGAGGCCCGTCCGGACCATGTGGACATCCACCGGTTCCGGCTGCTGACGGGCCGGGCCCGGGAGACGGGGCGGAAGGACGAGGCGCGGGCGGCGCTGCTGCGCGAGGCTCTCGGGCTGTGGCACGGGGAGCCGCTGGCCGGGCTCGGCGGGCAGTGGACGGCGCAGGTGCGCGAGACCTGGCGGCGGCATCATGTGGACGCCGCGGTCGCCTGGGCCCGCGCGGAGTCGCGCCTCGGTGACCCCTCCGCCGTGATCGGCCCGCTGACCGAACTCCTCGGCGCGTACCCGCTCGTGGAGCCGCTGACCGAGGCGCTGATGCGGGCGCTGCACGCCGCCGGCCGCGGCGCGGAGGCGCTGGACTGCTACGCCGCCCTCCGCGAACGGCTCGCCGAGGAGCTGGGCGCGGATCCGGGTGCGGAACTGCGGAAGGTCCACGAGGCGATCCTCCGGGGAGGTCCGGCCGCATCCGCCGCCCGGCCGGCGTCCTCTACCCCGGTCCGGTCGGCTCCCCCGCCCGCCGGGACGGCCCCCTGGCCGGGTGCGACGCCCAGTCAGCTCCCGGTGGACGTAAGGGGGTTCGTCGGGCGGGGCAGGGAGCTCTCCCGGCTGGAGGACATCCTCGCCTCGGCGGCGGAACAGCCGTCGGCGGTGGTGATCACGGCGGTGTCGGGCACCGCCGGGGTGGGCAAGACCGCGCTGGCCGTGCACTGGGCACGACGGGCCCAGCAGGTCTTCCCCCACGGCCAGTTGTACGTGAACCTGCGCGGGTTCGGACCCGGCGGATCGGTGATGAGCCCCGCCGAGGCGGTACGGGGGTTCCTGGACGCGCTGGGTGTGCCGCCGGCCCGGGTCCCGGCGAGCCTGGAGGCGCAGACCGGCCTGTACCGAAGTCTCCTCGCCGGCCGCCGGGTGCTGGTGGTGCTGGACAACGCCCGTGACGCCGAGCAGGTCCGCCCGCTGCTGCCCGGGGCGCCCGGGTGCCTGGCGCTGATCACCAGCCGGAGATCGCTGACCGGTCTCGCGGCCACCGAGGGGGCCCAGCTGCTGACCGTCGGGATGCTCACCCCGGAGGAGGCCGGGGAGCTGCTGGTCCGGCGGCTGGGCGCGGAGCGGGTGACGGCCGATCCCGGTGCCGTCCGCGAGATCGTCGGCCGGTGCGCGGGCCTGCCGCTCGCGCTCGCGATCGTCGCCGCCCGGGCCGCCGCGCAGCCCGAACTGCCGCTGGCCGCCCTCGCCGGGGAACTGCGCCGGGCCGACCGGCGGCTGGACGCCCTGGACGGCGGTGAGGCGAGCAGCGAGGTACGGGCGGTGTTCTCCTGGTCGTACCGGGCGCTGGGGCCGGAGGCCGCCCGGGTCTTCCGGCTGCTGGGCCTGCATCCCGGCCCGGACGCCGGGCTCCCGGCCGTCGCCGCGCTGGCCGGTGTGCCGGCCGCCCGCGCTCGCGCGCTGACGGCCGAACTGGTCCGCGGCCATCTGCTCACCGAACAGCCCGCCGGCCGGTACGCCTTCCACGACCTGCTGCGTGCCTACGCGGCCGAGCTGGTCGCCACGCATGACGGCGAGGGGGCGCGGCGCACCGCGACGCACCGCATGTTCGACCACTACCTGCACACCGCGCACCGGGCGGACGCCCTGCTGACCCCCCGGCCCGCCCCGGTTCCCCTGCCGCCCGCCCTACCGGGCTCCGCCGCCGAGGAACTGTCCGGCCACCGGCAGGCGCAGGCGTGGTTCACCGCCGAGCATCCGGTCCTGCTCGCCGTGGTGGAGCAGGCGCACGCGGCCGGTCTCCCCGGTCACGCCTGGCGGCTCGCCTCGGCCCTGACGACGTATCTCGACCGGCACGGCAACCGGCGGGCGCTGATCGCCGCGCACACCGCGGCGCTGGACGCCGCGCGGCGCCAGGGCGATGCCGTCGGGCAGGCGGAGGCCCATAGGGGGCTCGGGCTCGCCGAGGACCGGCTGGACCGTCCGGACGCGGCCCGCGCGCACTATCTGCGGGCGCTGGAGCTGTTCGGCGAGGCCGGCGACCATGCCGGGCAGGCCCGTATCCATCTGCACCTGTCCCGGATGTCCGAGGCCCAGGGGCGGCACCGGCAGGCGCTCGGTCACGCCCACGACAGCCTCGCGCACCACCGTGCCGCCGGCGACCGGGCCGGGCAGTCCGCCGCGCTGAACCACATCGGCTGGACGCTCGCCCAGCTCGGCGACCACCGGCAGGCCCTGGCGTACTGCCGCCGGGCGCTGGAGCCGGCGTACGAGACCGGGGACCTCAACGGTCAGGCCCATATCCAGGACAGCCTCGGCTACATCCTGCACCGGCTCGGCGAGCACGCCGAGGCCGTCGACCGCTACCGGCAGGCCGTCGACCTGTTCCACCAGACGGGCGACCGGCACGGCGAGGCCGCCGGTCTCGTCTGTCTCGGCGACGTCCACGACGCCACCGGCCTGCCGCAGGCCGCCCGTACCGCGTGGACCCGGGCGCTGGCCGTCACCGCCGGTCTCGGTCTCCCGGACACCGATCCGCTGCGTGCCCGGCTCCTCGAACGGCTCGGACTCCTTCCCGACGGCACCGCCGCCCCCACGTCACGTCCGGCCCCGGCCTGAGGCCGGGCGACAGGGCCGGCACCCGGGGTCGGCACCCCAGGCCGGCACTCCAGGTCAACTGTCAACAATATTGTGAGCAAAAAGCATTGACCCGAACCTGTCAGCGCTCTACCGTCCCGCTGAGCGCCCACCGAGCACGCACCACTGTGCGCCCTGGGCGCAGCCCGCCGGAACACCCCTGCACCGTTCTTCGCACAGGAGGAGCCATGCGTCGTCTGCTCGTCGGCCTGGCCGCCGGAAGCCTGCTGATCACCGCGACGGCCTGCGGCTCGTCCGGGGGCGGGGGCGGAGGGGGTTCGAACGGCTCCTCGTCGTCCGGCGGCACCACCGCCGTGAAGGTCGGCGTCATCCCCATCGTCGATGTCGCACCCCTGTATCTCGGTCAGAAGCAGGGCTTCTTCGCCCGGCACGGCCTGAAACTGAGCATGACGACCGCGCAGGGCGGCGCCGCCATCGTGCCGGGTGTGGTCAGCGGCCAGTTCCAGTTCGGCTTCAGCAACGTGACCTCCCTCATGATCGCCCAGTCGCAGAACGTGCCCGTCAAGGCGGTCGCCAACGGCGTGGCCTCGACCGGTACGACGGGCAAGGACTTCGGGGCCGTCGTGGTGAGGAAGGACAGCCCGGTCAAGTCGGCGGCCGACCTGCAGGGCAAGAAGGTCGCGGTCAACACGCTGAAGAACATCAACGAGACCGCGGTCCGCGCGTCGGTGCGCAAGGCGGGCGGCGACCCCGCCAAGGTCACGTTCGTGGAGCTGGCCTTCGACCAGATGCCCGCCGCGCTCGACAAGGGACAGATCGACGCCGCGATGGTCGTCGAACCCGCGCTCGCCACGATCGTCGGCCAGGGCGGCCGCCAGATCGCCTCCCCCTACCCGGACGTCGCCGCCGGCCTCACCGTGGCGATGTACTTCACCTCCACGCAGTACGCCCGGCAGCACCCGGACGTCGTCAAGAAGTTCCAGGAGGCGACGGCCGAGTCCCTCGCCTACGCCGACGCCCACCCCGACGAGGTACGGCAGATCGTCACGACGTACACCCAGATCCCCGCGGCGGTGCTGGCGAAGGTCACGCTCCCCAAGTGGCCGGCCACCGCGAACCGCGCGTCCGTCGAGGCGCTGGAGAAGCTCGGGCAGCAGGACGGGCTGTTCAAGACCGCCCCCGACCTGGACAAGCTGCTGCCGTGAAGGGACTGAACGCCGTGCTCGGCGCGGCCGGGCTCGCGGTCTTCCTCGCCCTGGGCGAGGCGGTGCCGCGGCTCGGCGTCGTCAAGGAGGAGTACTTCCCGCCGACCAGCAGGGTCGCCGTCGCCCTGGGGCACGAGATCACGGACGGCGCCTTCTGGTCGGCACTCGGCGACACCCTCACCGGCTGGGCGCTGGGCCTGGCCGTCGCGGTCGGCGCGGGCATCGCGGCCGGGGTGGTCCTGTCGGTGGTGCCGTATCTGCGCGCCGCCACCGCCTCCACCGTCGAGTTCCTGCGGCCCATCCCCTCCGTCGCGCTGATCCCGCTGGCCGTGCTGCTCTACGGGACCGAACTGCGCTCGGTCCTGCTGCTGGTGGTGTACGCCTCCTTCTGGCAGGTCCTCGTCCAGACCCTGTACGGCGTCCAGGACGTCGACCCGGTCGCCGAGCAGACGGCACGCTCCTACGGCCTCGGCACCTGGGCGCGGATCCGTCATGTGCTGTGGCCCACGGCGCTGCCGTACGTCATGACCGGCGTACGGCTCGCGGCGGCCGTGGCGCTGATCCTCGCCATCACCGCCGAACTGGTCATCGGGGCCCCGGGTCTGGGCAAGCGGATCGCCGTCGCGCAGACCTCCCAGGCGGTACCGGAGATGTACGCGCTGATCGTCGTGTCCGGGCTGCTCGGGCTGGTCATCAACGTGGGCGCGCGGGCCGTGGAGCGGCGGGCGCTGGCCTGGCACCAGTCGGTGCGCGGGGAGGCGGTCGTATGAAGCCGGCCGCGCGACGCCCCGACCGGGCCCGGCGGCTGCTGCTGCGCACGGTCCTCCTCCTCGGCCTGCCCCTCCTCCTGACCGCTCTCTGGTGGCTGGCCTCCGACGGCTCGACGAACGTCTACTGGCCGCCCCTGCGCACCATCCTCACCACCTTCCCCGACGTGTGGACCCGTGCCCGGCTCCGCTCGGACGTGGTGCCGAGCCTGCTGCGGCTGGCCGCCGGGTTCGCGGTCGCCGCCGTCGTCGGGACCGGGCTCGGCACGGTGATCGGCTCCTACCGGCGGGTGCGGGCGTTCTGCGAGCCCGTGCTGGAGTTCCTGCGCGCGGTGCCGCCGCCGGTGCTGGTGCCGGTGATCATGCTGTTCGCCGGGATCGGCGACACGATGAAGATCCTGGTGATCGCCAGCGGCTGTGTGTGGCCGGTGCTGCTCAACACCGTCGAGGGGGTGCGGGCGGTGGACTCCGTGATGACGGAGACGGCCCGGTCCTACGGCATCACCGGTGTCGCCCGGCTGCGGCACCTGGTGCTGCGCTCGGCGAGCCCGCAGATCTTCGCGGGGCTGCGGCAGGCGCTGTCGATCGGCATCATCCTGATGGTCATCAGTGAGATGTTCGCGGCCAGCAACGGCATCGGCTTCACCGTGGTGCAGTTCCAGCGGAGTTTCGCCATCCCCGACATGTGGACCGGGATCCTCGTCCTCGGTCTGCTCGGCTTCGTCCTGTCGGTGCTGTTCCAGCTGGTCGAGCGGCGGGTGCTCGGCTGGTACCACGGGCTGCGCGCGTCCCACCGGAGCTCGCCGTGACGACGTCCCGGAAAGGGCGGTCCATGCTCGACGTACGCGGTCTGCGGAAGGTCTACGACGGCTCGGGCCGCCGGGTCGAGGCACTGCGCGACCTCACCTTCACCGTCGAGGCCGGTGAACTGGTGTGTCTGGTCGGGCCGTCGGGCTGCGGCAAGACGACGCTGCTGAAGTGCGTGGGCGGGCTGCTCACGCCGAGCGGGGGCGAGGTGCTGCTGGAGGGGAGGCGGGTGAGCGGACCGCCGCCCGGGATGGCGTTCGTGTTCCAGGAGTACGGGCGCAGTCTGTTCCCCTGGATGCGGGTCGGGGAGAACGTCGAACTGCCGCTCAAGCAGAAGGACCTGCCCAGGCAGCGGCGCCGGGAGCTGGTGCGGGACGCGCTGGACTCGGTGGGTCTCGAGGACGCCGCCGGGGCGTATCCGTGGCAGCTGTCGGGCGGTATGCAGCAGCGGGTGGCCATCGCGCGGGCGCTGGCGTACGAGCCCCATGTGCTGCTGATGGACGAGCCGTTCGCGGCGGTGGACGCGCAGACCCGCGCCGATCTGGAGGACCTGGTACGGCGGCTGTGGCGGGAGCGGCGGATGACGATCCTGTTCGTCACGCACGACATCGACGAGGCGGTGTACCTGGGTGAGCGGGTGGTCGTGCTGTCCGCCTCGCCGACGGTCGTACGGGAGCAGCTGAAGGTCGATCTGCCGGACGAGCGGGACCAGTTGCACACCCGCGTCGCCCCGCGCTTCGCCGACCTGCGGACCCATGTCTACGAGCAGATCCAGGCCGCGAAGCGCGGGGCGCCCGAGGACCGGCTCACGAAGTCGTCAGATACGCCTCCACCTCACTGAACTGCCCGGCCGGCCAGCCGGTGTTGGCACTGACGGTCAGCCGCAGATAGCGCAGGTTCGTGCTGCTGGGCAGGGCCACGGTCGCCGTGTTGCCGCTCGCCGGGTCGAAGCGGTAGTCGGCCGAGGCGACGACCGTGCCGTAGGACGAGCCGTCGGTGCTGCCGGAGACGGTGACGGTCTGGGTCCTGGCCCCCCAGGCGGTGGACGGCGGCAGCTTCAGCACCAGGCGCCGTACGTTGTAGGCGGCGCCGAGGTCGACCGTCCAGGACTGCGGGAAGGCGTTGTTGGTGGACTCCCAGTAGGTGTTCGCGTCGCCGTCGACCGCCTTGCCCGGGGTGTAGACGTCCTGGGAGCCGGTCGCGGTGGCCGACATGCCCTTGGCGAGGTTGCGGCCCGGGTCCGGGGCGGGGTTGCCCTGGCCGGGCTGCGGCCAGGTGGAGCAGTCCGACCAGGTGCTGCTCAGGCCGGAGTTGCCGCCTCCGTCGGTGAGGGTGAAGGTGCCGGAGCCGGACGGGTAGACGCAGTTGTAGATGTCGGCCGAACCGGTGCCGGTGGCCTGCACGTCGGTGAACCTGGCGCTGCCCGGTGTCTCGGCCTGGACGACGACGGTGCCGGTGTTGCGTACGGTCGCCCCGGTGACGTTGACGTTGTCGGTGCGGTAGCCGTGCCCGCCGCCGGAGACGAACTCGAAGGCGCTGTAGGGGCTGTCGGTGACGGTGGTGTCGGTGATGTTGACGGTGGCGTTGATCGCGCTGTCGTAGGAGTCGACGCGCAGGGCGCCCATGGGGTGGTTCCAGTTGGGGTTCAGCGCGCCGGCGCGGACGAGGGTGTTGCCGGCGACCGTGATCGTGCCGGCGAGCGGGTTGAAGGGGTCGAGGAACTTCTGGTTGGAGATCGCGATGCCGCTGCCGAGGGCGTTGGTGTCGGAGACCAGGTTGTTCTTCACCGAGATGTTCGTGCCGCCGTAGATCGCGATGCCGTTGGCGAGGTTGGGCTGCGAGATGGTGTTGTTCTCGAAGCTGCTGTCGGTGTCCGGCGCGTACAGCGACCACATCGCGAGCGAGTCGTCGCCCTGGTTGCGCAGGAAGTTGTTGCGGACGACGACGCCCTTGGCGGTGCCGTTGAGGTTGAGGCCGTCGGCGGTGGTGTCGAGGATGCGGTTGTTCTCGACGACGAGGTTGTCGTCGTTGCCCTGGAGCCAGAAGCCGCACTTGAGGTGCTGGATCCACATGCCCGAGACCGAACTGTTCGGTCCGAGGCTGCCGTTGACGAAGTTGTCGGGGTTGGAGTCGACCCGTTCAGTGACCTCGCCGATGACGGCGAAGTCCTTGATGTGGACGTTGCCCGACGAACTGGACTGGTCGATGAACCGGGAGGTGTGCACCACCGAGTACCAGTGGCCCGCGCCCTGGAGGGTGACGCTCTGGACGCCGCTGAGGGAGGACGTGATCCGGTAGTCGCCCGGCGGGATCCACACGGTGCCGCCCTGGGCCGCGGAGATGGCGTCGCGGAACGCCTGGGTGGAGTCGCCGGAGCCGGTCGGGTCGGCGCCCTTGGAGACGACGGACACCGAACCGGCGGGCTGCGACGCGGCGCCCGCCACCTGCTCGAAGTCGGCGACGTCCACGGTCACCTGGACGCCCGTGGCCTGGAAGGCGACCTTGTCGCCGGCCTGGAGGTTCTGGCCGAGCAGCAGCCGGGCGTTGTCGAAGAAGTGGTGGGTCTTGGCCCCGGCGATCCAGCTGGTGTCGACGTAGCTGTACTTGGAGGTGACGGCGAGCGTCCTGCTGATCTTCGTGCCGTTGACGTACACGTCCAGCGTGCCGGACTGGCCGTCGGGGACGCTGTAGGAGACGTTCACCGCGTCGGCCGCGCCCGGCACGGTGAACTCCACCCGCTGCCCCGAGGTGAGCCGGACGGCCTGGCGTCCGGACGCCTCCGAGGCGAGGGTGCCCTGGGTGTAGTCGGGGCCGATCCTGGTGCCGGTGGTGGTGGCGGACTCCGCCTCGACGGAGGTGAAGGGGAGGGTGGCACCGGCGGCCGCCTGGGCGGTGGCGGCGGAGAGGGTCACGAGCATGCCGGCCGCGAGGGCGACGCTCGCGCCGACCGAGGCCAGCCGGAATGTCATGTGCCTGACATTCCTGAGGGGCGTGCCGTGCGCGGTGGCGTGCGGAGTCAGGTGCGTGCTGTGCGGGGTGCCGTGCATGTGCTGATCCCTTCGTGGTGGGGGTGCGGGGCAGCGGGCGGCGCGGGCTCAGCTGTGCAGCCAGACCGCCGTGTCCTTCGGCAGCCGTCCCCGGTCGTCCAGGGGGCCGCTGGCGAGCAGGAGGCCGGAGTGTGCGGGGAGTTCGGCGGGCGGGTCGGCCAGGTTCACCACACAGACCGTGCCGGGCGCCCGGGTGAAGGCGAGGACACCGCCGGGTGCGGGCAGCCAGTTCAGCGGGCCGTCGCCGAAACCGGGCCGCAGCCGGACGGCCGCACGGTAGAGGGCGAGCATCGAGCCCGGGTCCTCGCACTGGCGGTCCGCCGCGTACGACGCCCAGCCCTCCGGCTGCGGCAGCCACGGCTCCTCGCGGGAGCCGAAACCGGCGTACGGCTCCTCCGCCGCCCAGGGCAGCGGGACCCGGCAGCCGTCCCGGCCGGGGTCGGTGCCGCCGGAGCGGACGTGCATCGGGTCCTCGATGCGGTCACGCGGGATCTCCGCCTCGGGCAGGCCCAGTTCCTCGCCCTGGTAGAGGTACACCGTGCCGGGCAGCGCCAGCGACAGCAGGGCGGCGGCACGGGCCCGCCGGGTGCCGAGGGCCAGATCGGTGGGGGTGCCGAAGGCCTTGGTGGCGAAGTCGAACCCGGTGTCCGTACGACCGTAGCGGGTGACGGTGCGCGTCACGTCGTGGTTGCAGAGCACCCAGGTGGCCGGGGCGCCCACGGGGGCGTGCTCGGCGAGCGTCTCGTCGATCGACGCGCGCAGCCGCCGGGCGTCCCAGGGGCACGTCATGAAGGCGAAGTTGAAGGCGGTGTGCAGTTCGTCGGGGCGCAGATAGCGGGTGAAGCGCTCGGTGTCGGGCAGCCACACCTCGCCGACGAACACGGCGCCGTACTCGTCGGCGATGCGCCGCCAGCCGCGGTACACGTCGTGCAGTTCGTCGCGGTCGACGTACGGGTGCGGGTCGCGGCCCTCGGTGAAGTCCGGCAGGCGGGGGTCCTTGGCGAGGAGGGCGGCGGAGTCGATGCGCACGCCTTCGACCCCGCGCTCGAACCAGAAGCGCAGGATGTCCTCGTGCTCCTGGCGGACCGCGGCGTGGGCCCAGTTGAGGTCGGGCTGCTCGGGGGCGAAGAGGTGCAGGTACCAGTCGCCCCCGGCGGTGCGGGTCCAGGCGGAGCCGCCGAACTCGGACGTCCAGTCGTTGGGCGGGAGTTCGCCGTGTTCGCCGCGTCCGGGGCGGAAGTGGAACAGGGCGCGCTCGGCACCGCCGGCGAGGGCCGCGCGGAACCAGGGGTGCTGGTCGGAGACATGGTTGGGCACGATGTCGACGATGGTGCGGATGCCCAGTTCCCGTGCCTCGGCGATGAGTTTCTCGGCCTCGGCGAGGGTGCCGAACGCCGGGTCGACGGCACGGTAGTCGGCGACGTCGTAGCCGCCGTCCTTCATCGGTGACAGGTACCACGGGTTGAACCACAGCGCGTCGACGCCGAGTCCGGCGAGATACGGCAGCCGGGCGCGGACTCCCGCGAGGTCGCCGGTGCCGTCCCCGTCGCCGTCGGCGAAGCTGCGGACGTACACCTGGTAGATGACGGCGGACCGCCACCACTCGCGGGGGGCATGGGTGGGCTGTCCCACGGTGCGTGCCTTTCTGTTGTCGTGCCGGTCGGTGTGGGCCGGGCCGCGGCGGGCCCGCGGACGACCGGATCGTCCGGCCGGGCGGTCAGCCCTTCGTGGCGCCGGCGCCGATCCCGGCGATGATGTGCCGCTGGAAGACCAGGAACAGGGCGACCATGGGGATGCTGGCGATCACCATCGCGGCGAGGAGCACGGTGAGCTGGATGTTCTGGGAGAGCTGGACGAGCGCCACGCTGACGGGCTGCTTCGCGGTGTCGGAGAAGACCATCAGCGGCCACAGGAAGTCCTGCCACACGGCGACCAGCGCGAAGATCGACACCACGCCCAGCACCGGCCGCGACATGGGCAGCACGATCGACCACAGCGTGCGCAGCTTCCCGGCGCCGTCGATCTCGGCGGCCTCCAGGACGTCGCGCGGCAGCTGGTCGAAGAACCGCTTGAGCAGATACAGGTTGAAGGCGTTGGCGACGGCCGGGAGCCAGATGGCGAGCGGGTCGTTGAGCAGGCTGGTGTGCAGCAGCGGCAGATCGGCGACGGTCAGGTACTTGGGTACGACGAGGGCCTGCGCCGGGACCATCAGGGTGGCCAGGATGCCGCCGAGGATCACCTTGCCGAACGCCGGCCTCAGCCGGGACAGGGCGTAGGCGGCGGCCGTGCAGAACACCAGCTGGAACGCCCAGGCACCGGCCGCCTGCACCACCGTGTTCCACAGGTGCTGCGGCAGTTCCATCAGGTCCCAGGCGTCGGTGTAGCCGCTGAGGCTCCAGTGCTCGGGGACCAGACCGGGCGGGGTCTTCGCGACCTCGTCCGGGGACTTCATCGCGCCGGTCACCATCCAGTAGACCGGGAAGAGGAAGGCCAGTACGAACAGCACGACGACGGTGGTGAAGACGGTCCAGTAGACCGCTCTGCCGCGCGGGCGGGCGAGGGCCGACGGGGAGACGAGGGTACGGGTGGCGCTCATGCGT
The DNA here is from genome assembly GCF_040644295.1 of Streptomyces sp. NPDC047000. Lineage (NCBI taxonomy): Bacteria > Bacillati > Actinomycetota > Actinomycetes > Kitasatosporales > Streptomycetaceae > Streptomyces > Streptomyces sp. NPDC047000. The sequence goes on along the minus strand of NZ_JBEYWE010000001.1, from coordinate 678,190 downwards.
CGTCCTCTCCGGAGCCGGTCAGCCGCAGATAGATCGCCGCGAAGACGCCGAGCAGCACGAGGAGCATCACGCTCAGGGCGCAGGCGCCGCCGAAGTCGTTGTAGAGGAAGGCGTACTTGTAGATCAGGTAGAGGACGGTGACGGTGGCGTTCTCGGGGCCGCCGCCGGTGATGACGAAGGGTTCGGTGAAGACCTGCATCGTCGCGATGATCTGAAGCAGCATCAGCATCAGGATCACGAAGCGTGTCTGAGGGATCGTCACATGTCTGACGCGCTGAAGCAGACCGGCGCCGTCGAGCTCCGCGGCCTCGTAGAGCTCGCCGGGGATGGACTGGAGGGCGGCGAGGTAGATCAGCACGGTGCCGCCGAGGTTGGCCCAGGTGGCCACGATCACCAGGGAGACGAGGGCGGTGTCGGTGCCGTTGGACCAGTCCGAGGTGGGCAGGTGCAGGAACCGCAGCGTCTCGTTGGCGAGGCCCGCCCCGGGGTCGTAGAACCATTTCCACAGCAGGGCGCTGACCACCGGCGGGATCATCACCGGCAGATAGACGACCACCCGGAAGAACGCCTTGGCGTGCCGGAGTTCGTTCAGGACCAGCGCCAGTACGAAGGGGACCGCGAAGCCGATGAGCAGGGCCAGCACCGTGAAGGTGAAGGTGTTGCGCCAGGCCGCCGCGAACTCCGGGTCGTGCCAGACGCGGGTGAAGTTGGCGGTGCCGACCCATTCGGGGGACGAGCCGGGGGTGTACTTCTGGAAGGCGATGACGACGGCGCGGATCGCCGGGTACCAGGAGAACAGGGCGAAGCAGAGGACGCCGCCGAGCAGGAAGGCGTAGGCCCTGGCCTGGTCGGCGAGGCGGCGCCGCCTCCGGTCCCCTGCCGGGGGCGGCGCCTGTGCCGGTCTCGGCGCGACCGTCTCTGCGGGGCGGTGCGCGGCGGTGGTCCCGGTCATGACGGTCAGCCCCGGCTCAGGATGCCGTCGATCTTCCCGGACGCTTCCTTGAGGAGCTTGTCGATGTCGGCGTCCTTCTTGGTGAGGACGGCGGAGACGGTGCCGTCGAGGACGGAGTAGATCTGCTGGGCGTCGGGCGGCTCGATCTTCATCTGGAGCTGCTGGTTGCCGTCCAGGAAGGCCTGGTAGTTCTCCACCGGGACGTTGGCGTTGGCCTTCTTGATCTGCTGGTCCTTGGCGTCGGCGGCGCCGGTGAACAGGCGCGGCTCGGGAAGGCCCACGGGGGCGTTCGCCTTCTTGGCGCGGGCGTAGTCGCCGAGGAAGCCGCTGCCGGGGGTGAGGAACATGTGGTCGAGCCACTTGAGTCCGGCGCGGATCTGGGCGGGCGTGTCGTGCTTGTTGAACATGTAGCCGTCGCCGCCGATGAGCGTGCCCTTGCCACCGGGCATCGGCGCCAGCGCGAGGTCCTTGTAGTTGCCGCCCTTCTCCTTGACCAGGATCGGGATGTTGTCGGGCGCGGAGAGGTACATGCCGAGCTTGCCCGAACCCATCATCTGCTGGACGTCGTTGATGATGAGGAGCTGCTTGCTGCCCATCGAGTCGTCGCTCCAGCGCATGTCGTGCAGGTTCTGCAGGACGGCACGGCCCTCGGGGGTGTCGATGGCCGCCTTCTTGCCGTCGGCGCTGACCACGTCACCGCCCTGGCTGTACATCTCGGCGGTGAAGTGCCAGCCGCCCTGGTTCTGGGCGCTGTAGTCGGCGTAGCCGACGGTGCCGTTCCCGAGCGCGGCGATCTTCTTGGCGGCGGCGCGGACCTCGGGCCAGGTGGCCGGCGGCTTGTCGGGGTCGAGCCCGGCCTTCTCGAAGAGTGCGCGGTTGTAGATCAGGCCCATCGAGTAGCCGGTGCGCGGGATGCCGTAGACCTTGCCGTCGACCGTGTAGATGTCGCGCAGCTGCTTCTGGATGGTGGTGTAGTTCTTGAGTTCCTTGAGGTACGGCGTGAGGTCGGCCGCCTGCTTGATGTCCACGACGTGCCCGGCATCGGTGAAGTACGTGTAGAACACGTCCTCCATCTGACCGCCGGCGAGTTTGGCGTCGAAGGTCTTCGGGTCCTGGCACGGGAAGGCGTCGTGGGCGACGACGTCGATGCCGGGGTTCGCCTTCTCGAAGGAGGCGATGTCCGCCCGGAAGAACGAGCGGTCCACCTTGGCGCTGGTGGGCGGCTCACAGTTGACGGTGATACGGGTCTTGCCGCTCGCACCGCCGTCGTCGCCGGAGCCGCAGGCGGTTGCGGCGAGCGCGAGCGAACAGACGCCGATCGCGGCGAAGGTGCGGGTGAGCCCGGTGCTTCTCATCGGTGGACCCCTTCGGACCGGAACAGGGAAGGCCCACAGCAGCGGTCTGCGCGCACTCCACTGTGTCGGCGCCGCACACTCAAGCACCACCGACATCCGAACGCAAGATCTCGCGCAGAATCTGTAATTATTGGACAACAGAACGGATCTTCACGACCATGGTCCCGGCAGCCGTCCCCTCAGCCGCGGGGCACCTGCCCGGTCGACCCCCGGACGACGAGTTCCGGCTCGAACAGCAGTTCCTCCGCGGGGACGGGGGTGCCGCCGATCTGCGCGTTGAGCAGTTCCACGGCCGCGCGGCCCATCGCCTCGATGGGCTGGCGGACGGTGGTGAGCGGGGGCTCGGTGCAGTTCATGAACGCGGAGTCGTCGTAGCCCACCACGGACACCTGGGACGGCACGCCGTACCCCTTGCGGCGGGCGGCTCTCACGGCGCCCAGGGCGAGCGGGTCGCTGGCGCAGACGATGCCGGTGACGCCGCGGTCGATCAGCCGGGAGGCGGCGGCCTGCCCGCCCTCCAGGGAGAACATGGCCCGCGCCACGTACTCCTCCGGCAGCTCCCCCACGATCGCCCGCGCCGCCGCCAGCTTGCGCGCCGAGGGCACATGGTCGCCGGGGCCGAGGAGGAGCCCGATGCGCTCGTGACCGAGGGAGGAGAGATGACGCCAGGCCTGCTGGACGGCGACCGCGTCGTCGCAGGACACGGCCGGGAAGCCCAGCCGGGCGAAGGCCGCGTTGACCAGCACGACCGGGATGTTGCGGTCGGCGAGCAGCCGGTAGTGGTCGTGGGGCGCGTCGGCCTGGGCGTACAGGCCGCCGGCGAAGACGACACCGGAGACCTGCTGCTGGAGCAGCAGCGACACGTAGTCCGCCTCGGAGACCCCGCCCTTGGTCTGGGTGCACAGCACCGGGGTCAGCCCGAGCTGTGCCAGCGCGCCGCCGATGACCTCGGCGAAGGCCGGGAAGATCGGGTTCTGCAGTTCGGGCAGGACGAGACCGACCAGCCGGGCGCGTTCGCCGCGCAGCTGGGTGGGCCGTTCGTAGCCGAGCACGTCGAGGGCGGACAGCACCGCCTGCCGGGTGGCTTCGGAGACGCCGGGCTTGCCGTTGAGCACCCGGCTGACCGTGGCCTCGCTGACCCCGACCTTCTTCGCCACTTCCGCAAGTCGTCGCGTCATGTGCGCAAGCGTAGCGCAAGATACGCAAACGGCTTGCGTAGAGTTGCGGGGCCCCCGGGGGATCCCCTGCCGGCCGTGACCGTGTCACCGCGGCACTTGCGCGGAGTCGGTGAGGGAAGAGGCGCGCACCGGACCTGCGTGATGGGGCCCGGCGCCGTCGGCGACCTGAACGCCGGCGGAGCCGGGCCGGGAGATGGCTGGGAGAAGCCGTCGCCGCCCGGACCGCTCGGGCCGGGACGGTACGGCGGACGCCGTCAGGCGGGACGGGCGGGCGAGCGCCGGTACCGGGGTGCGTGACGGCAGCGGGCGACCCCGTGGAGCCGCGGCGGAGGCGGACAGGACGAGGGCCGTGCGGCCGGGCGCTCCCCGTGTCTGCGACACCGGCTCCACAGTCCCCATGAGCCACCCGTGTCCCATGCGGCCCACGCGCCCCACGGGCCGGACCGCCCCCCGCCCACTGCCACGCCTATGCCTCCTGGACGGACCGGCCGCCGTCGCCGCCCGGGTCGGGAACCACGCTGAGGTGATGCGCGCCGCGCCGCCGCGGCGGACGGCGCCCACCGGTACGGCTCCGCCCCTCGTCGCGCGGCACGAGGGTCAGACGCGTGTAGCCCATGTCCCGCAGGGCCTTGGGGGTCTCCACGATCAGCCTGCACTCCGTGGCCCCGCGGCGCGGATCCGGGTGGAGCAGCGGCCGTACGGCACCGTCGTGCTCGACGGCGGCCTCGCCGACGGCACGGATCCAGTGCGGCAGCCCCTGGCGGTAGGCGGCGTCCATGAGGGGGTCGAGGCCGATCTCGCGGCGGATCGCCTGGAGCGCGTGGTCGTGCCCGGAATGCTCCAGCGCCGCCTTGAACTCCGCGAGCATGGGCAGGCACCAGCTCGACTCGTGGTCGCCGAGAACGGTGGCCGCGTCGGGGTGGAAGAGGACGAACCTCAGGAAGTTGTCGCCGGGCATGGCCGTCGGATGGGCGCCCACGCCGCGGAAAAGTGTCTCGAACGCGCTGTTCGTCAGAACGACGTCCCAGCGCCGGTCCATGACGACGGACGGGAAGGGGACGGCCTGCAGGAACGTGGCGTAGTCCTGGAGGTACGCCCGGGCGTCGTGGCCCTGGGGGACGGGCCGCGGTGCGGACCGCTGCCCTCCTGCCTGATGTGCCATCGGGAGGTCACCCCTCTTGCCTATGCGGCCTTCACGCGGCGTCCTGATCCTGGAGCCCGCAGCATTGTCATGTCAACTATCGTGGCATTTCATGCTGGTTGACGGCTGAAATAGGCCACAGTTGTGGCGAGACCTGGATGTGAGTTCGAACCAACCGCTACTCTCCGGGAAGTTCACAGCGACCGTTTGTGAGAAGCCTGTGAGAGACGTAGGAGATCTGTCGGTGACGGATGGCTTCGAGGTTCCGGGCGCCACGGCGACCGCTCAGCTGCCGGCCGTCGTCACCCGCGTCACCGCGCTCGCGGACCGTCTCGGAATGCCGCACTCCAGGGTCTTCGAGGTGGCGCGGCTGTCCGTGGCCTGCGGTGTGCCCGAGTCCGTCGTACGGGCCCTGCTGAGCGGGCGTCCCGCCGGTGAACCGGACGTCCAGGCACGCTTTCTGCAGCGCCTCGACCTGCTGCGCCGTACCCGTCTGAAGCCCAACGGCCGCAAGTACACCCAGCAGGAGATCGCCGACGGAGCGGGCATGTCCCGGCAGCAGGCGGGCGCCCTGATCAACGGCGACCGGCGGCCCACCATGGAGCACTGCGACGCGCTCCAGCGTTTCTTCCGGGTGCACGCCGGTTTCCTGACGGCGGAGGATCCGGAGGCCCTGGCGGGCGCACTCCAGCATGTCGAGCAGGAACTGCTGCAGAAGCTGGCCGACCGGGAGCGGGCGGCGGAGGCGGCCCTCGACCCGCTGGAGCGGCTGCTCCAGGACCACGGGGTGCGCGGAATCGCCTGGCGGGCCGCGCAGTTGCCCACCGACCAGCATCGCGACAAGGTCGCGGAGTGGCTGGACATGCTCCTGGAGAGCGTCAAGCGGCCCGAGTCGTGATGTTGCGGGGCACCGGGCGGGCCGGCAGGACCGTGCGCGCCGGGAGGGAGATGCGCCGGCTGTGCGGCGAGCTGGTCGCGGAGCTGGCGCTCCCGGCCCCGGCGCGTCCCGACGACCTGTACGGCGCCCTGTGCGCCGCGATGAGCGGACGCCGCGGCCGCCCCGTCCGGTACCGCACGGCCGCCTTCCCGCCCGGCACGGCCAGCGGGCTGTGGCTCGACATGGCCGACCAGGACCTGGTGGTCATCGAGCAGCGCACCCCGCCGGAGCACCAGTTGGTGATCCTCGGTCATGAACTGTGGCACATGGCGGCCGGGCACCGGGGCCACCCGGTGGACGGCGCCACGGTCGCCGCACGGCTGCTGGAGGACGCCGCCGTCCTCCAGGCCACCGTCCACCGCGTGGCCGCCCGTACCCGCTTCGATCTGGCGGACGAGCAGGAGGCGGAGAGTTTCGGCCTCCTGCTGGCGGCCAGGTGCCGCACCTGGCTCGCGGGTTCGTCACTGCGGAGCCCGGCGGCCCGGGACGGGGTGGCGGGCCGCATCGAGGCGTCCCTGGGCTACCCGGGACCGCAGGGCTGAGCGTCGGGGGACCGGCCGGCTCCTCAGGTGGCGCTCCGCTCGCTGACCTCCAGCAGTTCCCGCTCCGTGCCGCACGCCCCGGCGCTCCCGGGCCGCCCCGTGACCAGCAGCTCCCGCCACCGCTCCCGGCTCCAGTGGGCCGGCGCGGTCCCGGCGACGAACTCGTCGATCAGCCGTACGAACCGCCCGGGATCGAAGTGGAACGGGAAGTGCCCGGCCCCCTCGAAGATCTCCAGCCGGCTCCCGGGCATGGCCTCGTGGGCGCCGTGGGCGTGCTCGACCGGCACCACGCAGTCCCGGTCGCCCCACAGCAGCATGGTCGGCATGCCCTGGGTGAGATAGCAGCGGTCGAGCATGGTGACGACCTGCCCGCGCCAGTCGACGACGGCGCGCAGCGTGCGCACGAACGAGTCACGGGACCGCCGGTCGGGCAGCGCGTCGACGACGGTGAGGAGTTCGGCGGCGTCGCGGCCCAGGTCCAGGTGGAGGAGCTTCATCAGCCCCACCGCGAATCCGACCTGGTAGCGCATCCCCGGTAGTTGAAGGCCGGCCAGTGCGAGCTGGGCGCCGGGCAGCGAGGCCAGCCGCAGCAGCGGGTTGACCTCACGTCCCACCCCGCCCGCGCTCACCAGGACGAGCCGTTCGGTGCGCTCGGGGAACTGGTAGGCGAACTGCATGGCCACTCCGCCGCCGAGGGAATGGCCGACCAGGGTGGCCGATTCGACGCCGAGGGCGGTGAGGAGGTCGCGCAGACCGTTGGCGTAGGCGGCGACGGAGTAGTCGGCGCGGGGTTTGTCGGAGGCGCCGTGGCCGAGGAGGTCGGGAGCGATGACGGTGTGGTGGCGGGCCAGGTCGGGGATGAGATCGGCCCAGGTGGCGGAGGAGTCGCCGATGCCGTGCAGGAGGACGAGGACGGGTCCGGAACCGGCCGTCCGGAAGGCGCGCCGGTAGCCGTGGACGACGCGGTAGTGGAGGCGCGGTTCGGTGTCGGGCACGGGGCGCAGCCGTGTGGTCTGTGCCGGTCTCCGGCTCTTCGCGTCCATCACGCACTCGCCTCCCGTCCACCCGGCCGAGCGACGGCGGCCGGCAGCCGTTTCCTCCAGTGTCCAGGGTAGGGAAGCGGTCTTGTGGCGCGTTTCGACGAGGTTTCGCTGACGCTAAAGGGGGCGGGTGAGCCCGTGGGGGCGGGTCCGGGTGGTTCTCGCCCCCGCCGCCCCTTCCCGTCCCGTCACGGGGGCGCTGCCCCCGTACCCCCGCTCCTCAAACGCCGGAGGGGCTGGATATAAGCCCGTCCGGCGTTTGAGGACGAGGCCCGTCCAGGGCCGACAGGGGGGTCTGGGGGCGCAGCCCCCAGGGACGGGACGGGAAGGGGCGGCGGGGGCGGGATCATCCTCCCGCGGCGCCGGAGGTGTGCGGCACTGTGACCGCCGTGGTGACGATCCCCCGCGCCACCTGCCACCGCCCCTCGAACACCCCGACCGCTCGCCCGTCGACCACCGGCCCCGGCACCAGCAGCGTGGCCCGCAGCCGCCCGCTCGGCGCACCCGCCGCGCCCGGCGCGGTCTCCGGCCCCGGGTCGAGGACGATGTCGGCCTCGGTGAAGTCGAGCCACTTCCCGGCGAGGGGGTACCAGGCCTTGTAGACGGACTCCTTGGCGCTGAACAGGATCCGGTTCCAGTGGATCTCCGGCCGCCGCTCGGTGAGGCCGCGCAGCCGGCCGGCCTCGTCGGGGAGGAAGACGAAGGGGACGACGTCGTCGGGGAGCGGGCTGTGGGGCTCGGCGTCGATGCCGAGGGAGGCGAGGTCATGGGCACGGACCAGGGCCGCGGCGCAGTATCCGTCGGTGTGGGTCATGCTGCCCGCCAGGCCGTCCGGCCAGCCCGGGGCGCCGCCCTCGCCGTTCAGCACGGGCTGCGGGGCGACGCCGAGCTTCTCCATGGCCTGCCGGGCGCAGGCGCGGACGGCGGCGAACTCACGGCGGCGCTTGGTCACCGCGCGGCTGACGAGGGCTTCCTCCCCGGGGTACAGGGGGGCGTCGCCGAAGCCGTCGTCACCGAACGTCTCCACGGTCACGACCGGGTCCGGGAGCAGCTCCTCGATCACCTGTTCCGACCTCCGTCGGGAGTATGCGGCGCGGCCGGCCCGGGGGGTCCGGGCGTTTGCGCCACTCGCGTGGGTAGCCCACCGACACCTCTTCGAACCGCACCCCTTCGTGCCAGGTCGTCCGCGGGATGTGCAGATGGCCGTAGACCATGGTGGCGACGCGGAACCGGTGGTGCCAGTCGGCGGTGAGGGCGGTGCCGCACCACATGGCGAACTCGGGGTACCACAGCACGTCGGTGGGGTGCCGGTCCAGCGGATAGTGGTTGATCAGGACGGTGGGCAGGTCCTCGGGGAGCGCGGCGAGCCTGCGCCCGGTCGCGGCGACCCGGTCCCGGCACCAGGCCTCGCGGGTCGGGTACGGGTCGGGGTGCAGCAGGTACTCGTCGTTGCACACGACGCCGGTGCCGTGCGCGTAGGCGAGGCCCTCGTCCTTGGTGGTGCAGCCGGAGGGGAGGAAGGAGTAGTCGTACAGCAGGAACAGCGGGGCCACGACGACGGGACCGCCGGGTCCGTGCCAGACGGGATACGGGTCCTCGGGGGTGCAGACGCCCAGCTCACGGCAGCGGGCGACCAGATGTTCGTAGCGGGCCACGCCCCGCAGGGTCACCGGGTCACGGGGGTGGGTCCACAGTTCGTGGTTGCCGGGCGACCAGAGGACCTTGCGGAAGCGGCCGGCGAGGGTCCCGAGGGCCCAGTCGATGTCGGCGAAGGTCTCGGCGACGTCCCCGGCGACGATCAGCCAGTCGTCGTCGGAGCCAGGGCGCAGGCCTTCGACGAGGGCGCGGTTCTCGGGATATCCGATGTGCAGGTCGCTGATGGCCAGCAGCTGCCCGCCTCCGCCGGCCGTCGACTCCACCGCTCTGGCCTCCTCCGCCGCCCCGTGGTCCACCAAGAGATCACACCCGTGGAGCGCCGGACAAGTCGGGTTCCGGACCGACGACAACCGGCCGCCGACCGGCCGCCGACGTGTCCCGCCGGTCCGCCCCGCCGCGCCCCGCCGGTCCCGGCCGGAGCACGGCGTCCCCGCCGTACCGCGCCCGCTCCCGGGGGCCCGAACGGCCCTTGTGTCCCATTCCCCCTACCCGGGACAATCCGTAACACGCGCGTTGCACCCGCACCGTCGCGGAAGCCGTATGATCGCCCCAACACCACCGCCTTGAACGCCCCTTCGCGAAGGGCGGTTTGGTGTACCTCCATTCGTCCTGCCCGGGCACGGGCCGCTGAGTCCTGCCCGAAAACCCCGAAAGGCGGCTTGCATGCTCTCTCGCGTACGCGTCTGGCTCAATCGTACGTACGCGGAGAACGTGTTCTTCATGGATCAGCTGAGGAGAAATCCCAGCGACCGGGCCGTGGAGATCCATGCGACGCACGGCGACCCCGACTCCCCCGTACTGGCCGCCGCCGACACCGCGGAGCTGGAGCCCGAGGGCCTGTCCCCCGCCGCGTACGTCGAGTACGCGCTCGACCAGTGCGCGCGCCGCGGCATCGACGTGTTCGTGCCGCGGCTGCACCAGTCGGCGATCGTCGCGCACCGCGCCGAGTTCGAGGCGGCCGGCACGGCGCTGCTGGCGCCGACGCCGGAGGCGGTGGCCGTCTTCGAGGACAAGGTGGTGGCGTACGAGGCCGTCCGGGGCATCGGGGTGCCGGTGCCGCCGTGGTGGCGGGTCCGCACGGCGGACGAACTGCTCGGCGCCGTGGAGGAGCTGGAGGCGCGCGGCGACAAGCCGTGCTTCAAGCCGGCGTCCGGTGCGGGCGGGGTGGGCTTCCGGATGATCACGCGCTCGCCGTTCTCGATGGTCCAGCTCAGCGGGTTCCCCAGTCCCTACGTCCCCCTCGACCTGGTGCTCGACGCGGTGGCGCAGGCCGAGGAGCCGGTGGACTGGCTGGTCATGCCGCGTCTGGAGCAGCCGGAGGTGTCGGTCGACTGCCTCACCGGGCGGGACAACCGTGTCCGGATGGCGGTGGGCCGCACGAAGCACGGCCGCCGGCGCGGGTTCACCCTGCACGAGCAGTGGCTGGAGCCCGCGCGGCGGATCGCGGAGGGCTTCGGGCTGCACCATCTGTCGAACATCCAGTTCCGCATGTACGGCGACCGGCCGGTGCTGCTGGACGTCAACACCCGTCCGGCGGGCGGACTGCACCAGCTGTCGCTGTGCGGGATCAACGCGCCGTGGGCGGCGGTGCAGCTGGCGCTCGGCGAGGAGACGGGGGTGCTGGAGCCGCCGTTCCTGGGCCAGGACTACGCGGTGGTGTCCGGCCCGCGGCCCCTGCGCCCCGTGTCCATCCCGCAGCAGCGGATGGAGGAGCCCCAGTCTCAGCCCCAACAGCAGCCCCAGCTCCCGCAGCAGTCGCTGTCGGCCGCCGGGGCGGCGGAGCCGGCCGACGGCCCGGTGACCCTGGCGCAGGCCGAGTCCGCCTCCCGGGCCATCGCACCGGCCTGACGGGGCGACGGAGCCCGGCGGCGCCCGGCAGTCGGGAACCTGCCCCAACTCTCCCTCCTCGTAACTCAGTTCCGCTTTGCCTGCATCCGGGCACCGGACGGGACCACAACTTCATACCGGTCTGGACCAATCCTGCCCTCCCCACTTGACAGCAGGATTGGTCCATACCAACTTGGTGGCGCATCACCAGCACTCCTGTGCACTCCCGAACACCCCCACTCCTTCAGGGAGATCGCATGCGCAACACTCTCCGGCGTTCCAGACGCCGGGTCCTGGCCCTCGCGGGCTCGGCGGCCCTGGCACTCGGCGGGGCCATCGCCCTCCCGGGCACCGCCCAGGCGGCCAACATCCTCACCAACCCCGGCTTCGAGTCGGGCGGTCTGTCCCCGTGGAGCTGCTCGGGCAACCTCGGCTCGATCGTCTCCTCCCCGGTGCACGGCGGTTCCAAGGCGCTCACCGGCGCGGTGTCCGACAGCGACAACGCCCAGTGCACCCAGACCGTCTCGGTCCAGCCGAACACCACGTACTCGCTCAGCGGCTGGGTCCGCGGCAGCTACGTCTACCTCGGCGTCGACGGCGGTGCCTCGACCTGGACGACGTCCCCGTCGGCGTACAGCCAGCTGTCGGTGTCGTTCACCACGGGTGCCTCGCAGACCACCGCGAACATCTACGTCCACGGCTGGTACGCGCAGGGCGCCTACTACGCGGACGACATCAGCCTGGACGGTCCGGGCGGCGGCAGCTCCGACACCCAGGCGCCGACCGCGCCGAGCGGGCTGACCTCCACCGCCAAGACGTCCTCCAGCGTGTCGCTGTCGTGGACCGGTTCGACCGACAACGTCGGCGTCACCGCGTACGACGTCTACAGCGGCTCCAACCAGGTGCTGTCCGTCTCCGGTACGTCCGCCACGGTGAGCGGGCTCTCGCCCAGCACCGCGTACACGTTCACCGTGAAGGCGCGCGACGCGGCCGGGAACACCTCCGCGGCGTCCAACTCCGTGTCCGTCACCACGAGTGCGGGCAGCGGCAGCACGACGTTCACGCAGGCGGCGCCGTACCTGTACGAGGGCTGGGGCGACCCGCCGAGCCCGACGACCGTGATGAGCTCGACGGGCGTCAAGTGGTTCACGATGGCCTTCGTGCTCGACTCGGGCGGCTGCACGCCGGCCTGGGACGGCAGCCGGTCGCTGACCGGTGGCGTCGACCAGACCGCGATCAACCAGATCCGTTCGGCGGGCGGTGACATCGTCCCGTCGTTCGGCGGCTGGCAGGGCAGCAAGCTCGGCGCCAACTGCTCCTCCGCGAGCGCGCTCGCCGGGGCCATGCAGAAGGTGATCGACGCCTACGGCCTGAAGGCGATCGACATGGACATCGAGAACACGGACGAGTTCGAGAACGAGGCCGTGCAGGCGAAGATCCTGACCGCGCTGAAGACGGTCAAGGCCAACAACCCCGGCCTGAAGACCATCGTCACCTTCGGCACCTCGACGACCGGCCCGACCTACTACGGCAACCGGCTCATCGAGCAGGCGCAGTCGCTCGGCGCCGGCATCGACGTCTTCACCATCATGCCGTTCGACTTCGGCGGCGGCTCCGACATGTACGGCAGCACCGTGAACGCCGCCGAGGGCCTGAAGGCCAAGCTCAAGTCGACCTTCGGCTGGGACGACGCCACCGCGTACGCCCATATCGGCATCTCGGGCATGAACGGTCTGTCGGACCAGCAGGAGACCACCACCCCCGCGATCTGGACCCAGATCCGCGACTGGGCGAACACGCACCACATCGCCCGGCTCGCCTTCTGGTCCGTCAACCGTGACCGCGGCTGCGCGGGCGGCGGCGTGGTGAGCAACTGCTCCGGCATCAGCCAGAACACCTGGCAGTTCACCTCCATCACCGCCGGATTCACCGGCTGACGGCCACCGCCGTCACACCGACGTCCCCCCGGATCCTGGGCCGGGGGGACTTTCCGTTCCCCGCCGCCGATTTTTTTTCGGCGGGGGGTGTATCAGGGAGTGCCCACGACGCTCTTGATGACAGTACGGAACAGCGGCACGACCGGGGGAAGCACCACACGGCACCACAGCACCACATGGCACCACCACGGGGGAAGGCACCACCTGCACCACCTGACGGGGGAAACACGGGGGGGGACACGGGGGAACGGGGGACGGGGGAACGGGTCGGTCGGTCGCGGTCACGGGGAGCGACCGGCCGACCCGATCAGTTCACCGCCTCACCCCAGATACGTCAGCCCCGGATGCACGGCCGCGTACCCCTCCATCAGCCGCCGTGCCACGTTCACCGAGTCCACCAGCGGATGCAGCGCGAAGGCCTTGACGGCCGCGGCGCGGGAGCCGGACTCGGCGGCGGCCAGCACCTGGCGTTCGACGGCCTTGACCGAGCAGACCAGACCGGTGGCATGGCCGGGCAGCGGATCGACGGCGACCGGACGGGCGCCGTTGGCGTCGACCAGGCAGGGCACCTCGATGACGGCCTCGGGATCGAGGGCGGCGAGGATGCCGCGGTTGCGGACGTTGAGGATCAGGGTGGTGCGTTCGTCCCGGGCGACGGCCCGCATCAGCGCGAGGGCGATCTTCTCGTAACCGCCGGAGAGATCGTCGGCGTCACGGTCTCCGGCACCCGCCGTCTCGCGGTTCTCCGCCATGTACGTGGCCTCGCGTTCGTGCCGGGTGCGCTCCCACAGGTCCAGGGCGGAGCCGTCCGGGTCCGCCGCCTCCTCGTAGAAGCGGGCCTGCTGGTCGCGGAGGAAGGCACCGCGGGTGCGGTCCGCCTCCTGATAGGCACGGACGGTCTCGCGGTTGAAGTAGTAGTAGTGCAGATACTCGTTGGGGATCGCGCCCAGCGACTGGAGCCAGTCGGTGCCGAACAGCCTGCCCTCCTCGAAGGAACCGAGCAGCGCGCGGTCCGCGAGCAGGCGGGGGAGTTCGTCCCGGCCGTCGACGCGCAGGCCGCGTACCCAGCCGAGGTGGTTGAGGCCGACGTAGTCGATCCACGCCCGGCCCGGGTCGGCGCCGAGCACCCGGGCGATACGGCGGCCGAGCCCGACCGGTGAGTCGCAGATCCCGATGACACGGTCACCGAGGTGGCGGGACATGGCCTCGGTGACGAGTCCGGCGGGATTGGTGAAGTTGATGACCCACGCGTCGGGCGCCAGCCGGGCCACCCGGCGGGCGATGCCGACGGCGACCGGGACGGTGCGCAGACCGTAGGCGATGCCGCCCGCGCCGACCGTCTCCTGGCCGAGGACACCCTCGGCCAGCGCGACGCGCTCGTCCTCGGCCCTGCCCTCCAGACCGCCCACCCGGATCGCCGAGAACACGAAATCGGCGCCACGCAGGGCCTCGTCGAGGTCGGTCGTCGCGGTCACCTCGGGCGCGTCGGGCACCCCGGCGGCCTGCTCGGCGAGCACCCGGGTCACCGCGGCCAGCCTGCGCGCGTCCAGGTCGTGCAGCACGACCCGGGTGACCCGGCCCTCGGCGTGGTCACCGAGGAGCGCGCCGTACACGAGGGGGACGCGGAATCCTCCGCCGCCCAGAATCGTCAGCTTCACGCCTGCACCTTTCCTGCCGTGATCACGCACACCGTCGGGCCCATTGGACCCCGCGCGCCCGCCGCCCCGCATGTTTCCGGCCGGTGTGCCGGAGGTCCCCGGCTCTCACAGCAGTTCTTCACGGCAATCTCAGCAACCGCCCCCGCTTTCAAAGCCCCGCCCCAGACAGACGGCGCAGGATGCCCACCGACGGGTGCCGAGCGTGGTCGGCGCGGTGGAGCGGGAAGGCGTGTCGTGGGTGTCGCACAGATAGGGGACCTGGGTGGGGAGCGGCCCGGGAGGTGGTCCCGGCGCGGGATCCTGACGGTTCTCGGCGCGGTTCCGGCCGCCGCCGTGCTCGCCGGGTGCGGGTCCTCCGGCGACGACGCGAAGAGCGCCTCCGCCACCGGGGCCGGCGGCTCCGCGCCCTCGGCCACGGCCGGCGGCTCCGCGCAGAACGCGGCCCGGAAGGCCGCCGTCGCCGTCTCGCCCGCCGACGGGACCCGGAAGGCGCCGTTCTCCGCTCCCGTCGAGGTCACCGTGACCGACGGGACGCTCGAGTCGGTCCGGGTCAGCGGCAACGACGGGTCCGCGCTCGACGGGTCGTTCAACTCCGCGAGGACCAGGTGGACCTCGGCCGGGAATCCGTACTCCGGGACCAGGTACACCGTGACCGCGAAGGCGAAGGACACCGCGGCGGCGACCGTCACCTCGTTCACCACCAAGGCTCCGGGGGCCACCTTCGTCGGGTACTTCACGCCCGAGGTGGGCTCCACCTCCGGGGTCGGGATGCCGGTGTCGGTCACCTTCTCGCACGCCGTGAAGGACCGCGCGGCCGTGCAGAAGGCGATCACCGTGACCGCCGAGCCCGCCGTCGAGGTCGTCGGGCACTGGTTCGACGACACCCGGCTGGACTTCCGTCCCGAGACCTACTGGGCGCCGGGCACGAAGATCACCCTCGGGCTGCGGCTCAAGGACGTCGAGGGGGCCGACGGGGTCTACGGCGTGCAGTCCAAGGACGTGACCTTCCACATCGGGCGCGAGCAGATCAGTACCGTCGATCTCGGCAGCGAGACCATGACGGTGCGGCGGGACGGGAAGGTCACCGCCACCTACCCGGTCACCGGGGGCGACTCCTCCCACACCACCTGGGCCGGGATCATGGTCATCAGCGAGCGGTTGCGGCAGACGCGGATGCAGTCCTCCACCGTCGGTCTCGGCGACGAGTACGACATCTCGGATGTGCCGCACGCCCAGCGGCTGACCACCTCCGGGACCTTCATCCACGGCAACTACTGGGCGGCCGAAGGTGTGTTCGGGCACCAGAACGCCAGCCACGGATGCATCGGGCTGCGCGACAGCAAGGGCGCCGGCGACACGTCGACCGCCGGGTACCGGTTCTACGAGAGCTCCATGCTCGGGGACGTCGTGATCGTCAAGAACTCCGGTGAGCGGACCGTCACGGCGTCGAACGGACTCAACGGATGGAACCTCACATGGGCCCGGTGGAAGTCCGGCAGCGCCCTCTGAGCGGCACCGGACCGTCGGACATCCCGGACGTCTGCCCCTTCATGGACTGAACTCCCCTGTCTCAGAAGGACTTTCCTTGCTTTAAGACTTGACGGCCACCGGGCCGGAGAGCACATTGGGGCCACTTTGAGAGCGCTCTCAAGGCGTTGTCGAAGACACCCGCGCTTGTCACTCCGTACCCGGGAGGCACCCCCTCATGAGTGAAACCTCCGGCACACACCGCAGACGGCGCTCGCTGCGGCGGGCGCTCGTCGCCGTCGTCGGGACGCTCGGTCTCGCGGCGGCCGCCGCCACAGCGTTCACCCTTCCCGCCAACGCCTCCGCGCCCACGCCCGGTTCGGGCTGGACGCAGGTCTTCCTCGACGACTTCAACGGCGCCGCGGGCACCGGCGTCAGCACCGCCAACTGGCAGTACGACACCGGTACCTCGTACCCGGGCGGCGCCGCCAACTGGGGCACCGGCGAGGTCGAGACCATGACGTCGAGCACCAGCAACGTCGCCCTGGACGGCAGCGGCAACCTCCTCATCACCCCGCGCCGCGACTCCGCGGGCAACTGGACCTCGGGCCGTATCGAGACCACGCGCACCGACTTCCAGCCCCCGGCCGGCGGCAAACTGCGCGTCGAGTCCCGTATCCAGATGCCGAACGTCACCGGCACCGCCGCCGAGGGCTACTGGCCGGCGTTCTGGGCGCTCGGCGCGCCGTACCGCGGCAACTACCAGAACTGGCCCAGTGTCGGTGAGCTGGACATCATGGAGAACGTCCAGGGCCTCAACAAGGTCTGGGCGACCATGCACTGCGGCACCAACCCGGGCGGCCCCTGCAACGAGACCACCGGCATCGGCAACTCCGTGGCGTGTCCCAGCACGACCTGCCAGTCCGGCTTCCACACCTACGCCATGGAGTGGGACCGCTCCGTCAGCCCCGAGGCGATCCGCTTCTACGTCGACGGCGTCAACTACCACACCGTGACGGCCGCCCAGATGGACGCCACCACCTGGGCGAACGCCACCAACCACGGCTTCTTCGTCATCCTCAACGTGGCGATGGGCGGCGGCTTCCCCGACGCGTTCGGCGGCGGCCTCGACAGCGGCACCGAGCCGGGCCACTCCATGGTCGTGGACTACGTCCAGGTCCTCCAGTCCGGCGGCGGCTCCACGACGACCCCGCCGACCGGCAGCCGGGACGCCTACGGCACCATCCAGGCCGAGTCCTACGACAGCCAGTCCGGGGTGACCACCGAGACCACCACCGACACCGGCGGCGGCCAGGACATCGGCTACCTCGCCAACGGCGACTACGCCGTCTACAAGGGCGTCAACTTCGGCTCGACCGCGGCCACCCAGTTCAAGGCCAGGGTCGCCAGCGGTGCGGCCGCCGGCGTCAGCGGACTGGTCGAGGTGCGCCTCGACAGCCGCAGCAACGCACCCGTCGGCAGTTTCTCCGTCGGCAGCACGGGCGGCTGGCAGACCTGGCAGACCGTCCCGGCGAACATCAGCGCCGTGACCGGTACGCACGACGTGTATCTGACCTTCACCAGCGGCCAGTCGGCCGACTTCGTGAACATGAACTGGTTCACCTTCGCCCACTGACCCGCACCGGGGCGGCCCTTGGACGGGCACCCCTCACCACGGCGCCGGCGGTCCGGTCCCCTCACGGGACCGGCCCCCGGCGCCGCCCCTGTGTCCGCCTGGTGCCGCACGTGTGCGGCGCCGGTGCCGGCCTTGTGTGTGACCGGCTCCGCACGGGAATCGCCGGACGGCACGCGTGGTTGTCCCGACGGCTGGATAGAAGACGATCGATCACCGGGGGAAAACACCGTTATCGGGCAAACGTTCGACAGCGGGCCGAGGGCCTCGACCGGGGTGCGGGACCCGGCGTTCAAGGACACCCTGGACGGCGAGGGAGTTGACGCGCAATGACTGTGACCGCGGCGGACGACGGCAGCACGGAGGGAAGCACGGGGACCGGGACCGGCGCGGTGGCGCACGCGGCCGCCGGTGCCGCGGACGGGTCCCCGGCGGGGTGGGAGAACCCGCTCCACGACGCCCGCGACCGCCGGCTGCCCAGGATCGCCGGGCCGTCCGGGCTCGTCGTCTTCGGGGTGACCGGAGACCTCTCCCGCAAGAAGCTGATGCCCGCCGTCTACGACCTGGCCAACCGCGGCATGCTGCCGCCGGGCTTCTCACTCGTCGGGTTCGCCCGCCGCGACTGGGAGGACCAGGACTTCGCGCAGGTCGTGCACGACGCCGTCAGGGAGCACTCGCGCACCCCGTTCCGCGAGGAGGTCTGGCAGCAGCTCTCCGAGGGCATGCGGTTCATCCCCGGCGACTTCGACGACGACACCGCGTTCAAGACGCTGCGCCGCACCGTCGACGAGCTGGACTCGGCCCGCGGCACCAGCGGCAACTACGCCTTCTACCTCTCCGTGCCGCCGAAGTTCTTCCCGAAGGTCGTGCGCCAGCTGAAGAAGCACGGTCTCGCGGACGCCCCCGAAGGTTCCTGGCGCCGCGCCGTCATCGAGAAGCCGTTCGGACGGGATCTGCGGACCGCCCGTGAGCTCAACGCCCTCGTGCACGACGTCTTCGAGCCCGACCAGGTCTTCCGCATCGACCACTACCTGGGCAAGGAGACCGTCCAGAACATCCTGGCGCTGCGCTTCGCCAACCAGATGTACGAGCCGGTGTGGAACCGTTCGTACGTCGACCATGTGCAGATCACCATGGCCGAGGACATCGGCATCGGCGGCCGCGCGGGGTACTACGACGGCATCGGCGCCGCCCGCGACGTCATCCAGAACCACCTCCTGCAACTGATGGCGCTGATCGCGATGGAGGAACCCATCGCGTTCGACGCGGAGTCCCTGCTCACGGAGAAGCTGAAGATCCTCAAATCGGTACGGCTGCCCGACGACATCGGCGCGCACACCGTGCGCGGGCAGTACGCGGCGGCCTGGCAGGGCGGCGAGCAGGTGCCCGGCTATCTGGAGGAGGACGGCATCGACCCGGACTCCGGCACCGACACCTACGCCGCGGTCCGGCTGGAGATCGACAACCGCCGCTGGGCGGGCGTGCCCTTCTATCTGCGCACCGGCAAGCGGCTCGGCCGCCGCGTCACCGAGATCGCGGTCGTCTTCCAGCGCGCCCCGCACTCCCCCTTCGACGCCACGGCCACCGAGGAGCTCGGCGCGAACGCCATCGTGGTCCGTGTCCAGCCCGACGAGGGCATGACGGTGCGGTTCGGCTCCAAGGTGCCGGGTACCTCGATGGAGATCCGGGACGTGACGATGGACTTCGCCTACGGCGAGTCGTTCACGGAGTCGAGCCCGGAGGCGTACGAGCGGCTCATCCTGGACGTACTGCTCGGCGACGCCAACCTCTTCCCCCGCCACCAGGAGGTGGAGGAGTCCTGGCGGATCCTCGACCCGATCGAGGAGTACTGGGCGGCGCACGGCAGACCCGCGCGCTACCCCGCGGGCACCTGGGGCCCCGACGAAGCCGACGAGATGCTCGCACGAGACGGACGGAGCTGGCGCAGGCCATGAAGATCGACCTCACGGACACCACATCGAGCAGGATCAACAAGGCCCTGGTGCAGGGCCGCCGCGCCATCGGCACCCCGGCCGTCGGCATGGTCCTGACGATGGTGATCGTCACCGACGAGGAGAACGCCTACGACGCCATCCGCGCCGCCGAGGAGGCCTCCCACGAGCACCCCTCCCGCACCCTCGTCGTGATCAAGCGCCACGCCCGTTCCCCCCGCGAGCGCACCCGCTCCCACCTCGACGCCGAGATCCGGGTGGGCGCCGACTCCGGCACCGGCGAGACGGTGATCCTCCGGATGTACGGCGAGGTCACCGACCACGCCGACTCCGTGGTGCTGCCGCTGCTGCTGCCGGACGCCCCGGTCGTCGTGTGGTGGCCGGTGGACGCCCCCGAGGAACCCGCGAAGGACCCGCTGGGCGCGCTGGCCCAGCGCAGGATCACCGACCTGTACGCCGTGGAGAACCCGCGCGCCGCGCTGGAGACCCGGGTGCGCTCCTACGCGCCCGGCGACACCGACCTCGCCTGGACGCGGCTCACCCCGTGGCGCTCGATGCTGGCCGCCGCGCTGGACCAGGCCCGGACCGCGGTGACCTCGGCCGCCGTGGAGGCGGAGGCCGAGAACCCGGCCGCCGAACTGCTCGCGCGCTGGCTGGAGGCGCGGCTGAAGGTGACGGTGGAGCGCGTCGTCACCGCGGGGCCGCTCGTCACGGCGGTACGGCTCGGTACCGCGGGCGGCGAGATCGTCATCGACCGTCCCGATGGCCCGCTGGCCACCCTGTCCCTGCCGGACCAGCCCTCCCGCACCCTCGCCCTGAAGGTCCGCACCACCTCCGAGTTGATCGCCGAGGAACTGCGCCGCCTCGACGCCGACGAGATGTACGCCATCGCCCTGCGCGGCGGCGGACACGACGGCGCCCCCACCCTCTGAACAGGAAGTGAACTGACATGCAGCTCGGTCTCATCGGTCTCGGCAGGATGGGCGGCAACATGCGCGAGCGGATCCGCCGCGCGGGCCACACCGTCGTCGGCTACGACCGCGATCCCGGTCTGACCGACGTGAGCAGCCTCGCCGAGCTGGTCGGCAGGCTCGAAACGCCGCGCACCGTCTGGGTGATGGTCCCGGCGGGCGCCGCCACCCAGTCCGTCGTGGACGAGCTGGGCGGCCTGCTCTCCCCCGGCGACACGGTCGTCGACGGCGGCAACTCCCGCTGGACGGACGACCAGCAGCACGCCGAGCAGCTCGCCGAGAAGGGCATCGGCTTCGTCGACGCCGGTGTCTCCGGCGGCGTGTGGGGGCTGGAGAACGGCTACGCCCTGATGGTCGGCGGCGACAAGGAGCACGTCGAACGGCTCGAGCCGCTCTTCGAGGCGCTCAAGCCTCGGGGCCCCTACGGCTACGTCCACGCGGGCAAGGTCGGCTCGGGGCACTTCTCGAAGATGGTCCACAACGGCATCGAGTACGCGATGATGCAGGCCTACGCGGAGGGCTGGGAACTGCTGGAGAAGGCCGACGCGGTGGACAACGTCCGCGAGGTGTTCCGGTCCTGGCAGCAGGGCACGGTGATCCGCTCCTGGCTGCTGGACCTCGCCGTGGACGCCCTGGACGACGACGAGCACCTGGAGAAGCTCAAGGGCTACGCGCAGGACTCCGGCGAGGGCCGCTGGACCGTGGAGGCGGCCCTCGACCACGCGGTGCCGCTGCCCGCGATCACCGCGTCGCTGTTCGCGCGGTTCGCCTCACGTCAGGACGACTCCCCGCAGATGAAGATGATCGCCGCGCTGCGCAACCAGTTCGGCGGGCACGCGGTCGAGTCCAAGTAGCTGCGTTCACGGGGCACTTGTCACCGTGCCCGCCCGGGTCCGGGTGCGGGCGGGCACGCTGACGGGCTTGACGCCGCGTCAGTCTCCGTCGCTGCGCGCCGGGATGCCGTACACGCGCTCCACGGGGAGCCGCAGCACCAGCCGGCGGTCGCGGACCATGGCGGCGCGGTAGTCGTCCCAGTCGGGGTGCTCGCCCTGGAGGTCCCGGTACAGGCCGACCAGTTCCTCGACCGTCGCGTCGTGCGGGTCCCGGGCGACCGGCGAGAGGTCGGCGGTGCCCTCGGCGACCGTGTACGCCCACCGGTCCGGCGTCGTGACGTGGTAGGAGGCCCGGGGGTCACGGCTCAGATTGCGGGTCTTGGCGCGGTCCTCGGTGACCGAGATCCGGATGAGCCGCTCGTCGGGGTAGTAGTGGTGCATGACGTTCGACAGCTGGGGGCGGCCGTCGCGCCTGAGGGTGACCAGCACCCCGCCCGGGCTCGTGGAGAGCAGCCGGATCAGCGCGTCCTGCGTGGTGTCCTGAGTCATATGTCCATCATGCCCGCTCCGCCGGATCGTTCCGTCGCGTCGATCACACAAGTCGGCGATCCGAGGGACCGTTCAGGCGTCTCTGGGTGACGATGTGGGCGACAGGCGACAACCACCACAGCGGCGACGGCGGCGGCGACGGCCGAGTCGTCGGCGACGGCGGTGACGAGGGCTGGGTCCGTCCGGTCGGACCGGCACGGGCACCTCGCACGGCGTGACGCGGAGGAGAGCGAGCGATGGCAGAGCTGCGGCAAGAGGTCGACCCGGGTGAGGCCGGGCTGGACGCGAGGGCACTGGACCGCCTCGACCGGCACTTCGCCCACTACGCCGACATAGGGCGGCTGCCCGGCTTCCTGGTGTCCGTGGCCCGCGGCGGCCGGGTCGCGCACCTCACCGCGTACGGCCACCGCGACGTGGCCGCGGGGCTGCCGGTGGAGCCGGACACCCTGTGGCGGATCTACTCGATGACGAAGCCGGTCACCGCGGTCGCCGTCCTGCTGCTGGCGGAGGAGGGCAGGCTGTCGCTGGACGACCCGATCGACCGCCATCTGCCGGCCTTCGCCGAGCCGCGGGTGTACGCCGGCGGCTCGGGCGACGACGTACGGACACGCCCGGCGGACGGTCCGATCCGGGTACGGCATCTTCTCACCCACACCGCGGGCCTCACCTTTGCCTTCTACCACTCCCACCCCGTCGACGCCCTCTACCGCGCCGCCGGTCTCGAGTCGTCCGTCCCGCCGGGTGCCGACCTGGCCGAGACGATCGACGTGTACGCGAGCCTGCCGCTCCAGTTCGAGCCCGGCACCCGGTGGAACTACTCGGTCGCCTCCAATGTGCTGGGCCGGCTGATCGAGGTGGTGTCGGGGCAACCGCTCGACGCGTTCTTCGCCGAACGGATCTTCCGCCCGCTCGGTATGACGGACGCCGGTTTCCACCTCACCCCCGGACAGCTGCCCAGGCTGGCGGAGCTGTACGGCGAGACCGAGGGCGGCGGCATCGAGCCGATCGCCGGCCTGCCGCTGCGCGGCCGTCCCCGGTTCCTGTCGGGCAGCGGCGGCATGGCGGCGTCGGCGTACGACTACCACCGTTTCATGGAGATGCTGCGCCGCCGCGGCGAACTCGACGGTGTCCGGCTGCTGAGCCCCGCCTCCGTGGACCTGATGTCCTCCAACCACCTGCCCGGCGGCGCCGACCTGCGCGCCTTCGGCGCCCGCCCCGCGCACGACGAGCCCGGCAACGAGGGACTCGGGTTCGGCTTCAACGTCTCCGTCGTCGTCGACCCGCAGCGCACCCAGTCCCCGGCCGGCCTCGGCGCGTACGGCTGGAGCGGGGTGGCGACCACGACGTTCTGGGTGGACCCGGCCCGTGATCTGACGGTGCAGTTCATGACCCAGGTCCGGCCCAGGAGTTCACTGAAGATCTTCCCCGAGCTGCGGCAGCTGGTGCACGAGGCGGTGACGGAGGAGTAACGGCCCCGCCCCGCACGGCGGATGCCACGCGGGTACCGGGAGAGCCGGGGAAGTGCCGTCAGGCGAGGCCGAGTTCCCGGCTCTCCCGGTGGAACCGGGCCAGGCACCGCCCCCACGGCCCCTGGCCGTCGCCGGACGCGGCCAGTTCCAGCAGCGGGGGCAGCAGCGCGGCCGAGAAGTCGGTACTGGCCTCCCTCGGCAGCAGGGAGGGCAGGTTGTCGATGGCGATGAGATCGGCCGGGGGCTCCTTGCGCAGCCGCCGCACCGGGTCGCTCCACTCGGTCGTACGGTCGTACACCGGCAGCACGTTGAGGGCCGAGCCGACGTCGCACGTCACGTCGGAGAGGACCCGCAGGCGGCGGGCGGGGTCGTCGAGGTCCTGCTCACGGACGAACGGCGGGATCGGGGCGGTGGCGAGGACGCAGTTGACCAGGACGTCGTGCTCCAGCAGGGCCCGGCGGTCCAGGTCGCGGGTCTCGGCGAGGTCCCAGCGGGCGGGTTCGACGCCGGCGGTGCGCAGCGCGTCGCAGGCGCCGCGCCCGCTGCGCCCCAGGGCGCCGATGACGAGGGCGGTGAACTCCGGGTCTCCGGCGGCCGGCCGCAGTGCCGTGTCGAGGGCGTCCTTGTCCGTGGGCGTGAGCGGTGCGACGAGGCGTCCGCGCTCGTGCAGCACGGCGAGCGCGGCGCCCAGGTACCCCGCCCAGTAGCCGAACGCGGCGAGCCGCCGCCCGTCGTCGTCCACCAGGTACTCGAGGTCGAGCAGCGCCCCTCCCCCGGCGGCGAAGCGTCCCAGCAGCTCGGCGGCACCGGGCTGCCGTTTGTAGGCGTGACCGAAATAGACATGACGGTGCGTCAGAGTCGCTGGTGTGTCGGGGAGTTCCTTGAGGCCGAGGACGACGGCGTCGGGCGGCGCCGAGACCCACGAGCCCGCGGGGGCGACCCGGCAGCCGGCCGCCTCGTACTCCCCGACCGGGAAGATCCGCTGCGGGGACTCCTCGACGGTGAGGGTCACGCCGCTCCCGACGAGCCGCCGGGCGTCGGAGGGCGCGACGGGCGTGCGCCGCTCGGTCGTACGGGCCTCGTGGCGCAGCCACAGATGGAGCTCGGTCATACCTGGTGGGCCTCCGGGCGCGGGGCGCTGGCCTGCCGAGGGACCGGCGCACAACGGGTCGATGTGCCGAAGCGTACGCGGCCCGGTGCCGGGTCGCCGACCAGCTCGCCGTACGGTCCGCACCGCGGCCGGGGAGTCGGGGCGGCGGCCTGCCGAGGGACCCGCCGCCCCGCGCGTCAGGACAGGTGGGCGACCGCGTCCAGATGAGGCAGATGGTGGTCGAGGCGCTCTCGCTTGGTGCGCAGATAGGTGATGTTGTTCTCGCACGGCGGGATCAGCAGCGGCACCTGCTCGGCGACCTGGATGCCGTGCCGCAGCAGCGCCTCCCGCTTACGGGGGTTGTTGGACATCAGGCGGACGGAGTCCACCCCGAGGTCGTGCAGGATCTCCGCGGCGACGCCGTAGTCGCGGGCGTCGACCGGCAGGCCGAGCGCGAGGTTGGCCTCCACGGTGTCCAGGCCCTCCGCCTGGAGCGCCATGGCGCGCAGCTTGGCGAGCAGGCCTATCCCGCGGCCCTCGTGGCCCCTCAGGTAGACGACGATGCCGCGCCCTTCCGCCACCACGGCACGCAGCGCGGACGCCAGCTGGTCACCGCACTCGCAGTGCTGGGAGCCGAACGCGTCGCCGGTCAGGCACTCCGAGTGCAGCCGGGTGAGCACGTTCTCGGTGCCGATCTCGCCGTGCACCAGGGCCACTTGCTC
This sequence comes from Streptomyces sp. NPDC047000, assembly GCF_040644295.1. NCBI lineage: Bacteria > Bacillati > Actinomycetota > Actinomycetes > Kitasatosporales > Streptomycetaceae > Streptomyces > Streptomyces sp. NPDC047000. The sequence goes on along the minus strand of NZ_JBEYWE010000001.1, from coordinate 653,281 downwards.
CTCACCGCGGTCGTGGTCCAGGTAGCCGATCGCCTGGAACTCGCCGTACACCGTGGGCAGCGGTGCGCTGACGACACGTTCCACGCCCGTGCGGCCCTTGCGGCCCGTGCGCTGTGGCGACTTCTTGCCGAGTACACCGACTTTTTCTGTCATGATCTGATTCCTCAACAGAGACGAAAGGCCTGGAAAAGATGAGTGGTTCGGGCGCGAATACGGCGGCCTGCGGGATCGGTCCGCTTCTGGTGCCTGCGGACACCACGGAGGACGTGAGGATTCGGGCTGCGGGAGTTTTGGCCCGGATCGCCGTCCTCCCCGTGGGGAGTTTCGAGCAGCACGGACCGTTTCTGCCGCTGGCGACCGACACGCTGGTCGCCTGTGCCGTCGCCCGGGAGATCGCCGCCGCGTACCCGGTGCACCTCCTTCCTCCGGTGACGGTCTCCTGTTCGCACGAGCACGCGGCGTGGCCGGGAACCGTCAGCATCTCCTCCGTGACCCTTCATGCGGTGGTGCGGGACATCGCGGAATCGCTGCGCCGGTCGGGCATCGAGCGCCTGGTGCTGGTCAACGGGCACGGCGGGAACTACGTGCTGGGCCATGTGGTCCAGGAGTCCGCCGCGCGCGGTGAGCGGATGGCGCTGTTCCCGGCCCCGGAGGACTGGGAGACGGCTCGGGAGCGGGCCGGGGTACGCACCTCGCTGCTCACCGACATGCACGCGGGGGAGATCGAGACCTCCATTCTGCTGCACGCTCATCCCGAAGTGGTCCGGCCCGGTTATGAATCCGCCGATTTCACGGCGGACGACCGGCGTCATCTCCTGACCACGGGAATGTCCGCCTATACGGAATCCGGCGTCATCGGCCGTCCCTCCCTCGGTTCCGCGGAAAAGGGGAAGGCACTGCTGGCGAGCCTCGCCGAATCCTTCGGGGCGTATGCCGCGCTGCTGACGGAGGAGTCGGAGGGATCGGAGGAACCGGTGGAACGGCCGTAGTCCGAGGACGGACGGCCGGTCTCCCCGCCGGCCCCGCCGTCCTTCCTGGTGTTACCGGTGTTCCCGCTGTCCGGCCCCGGTCCGGTGTCCCCGCTTCCCGCGCGCAGTCCGGTGTACCAGCGGACGACCAGGACGGCGGCGCCGGGCAGGGCGGCCGCGAAGCTGAGCACGCCGTAGACGACGGCGACGGACAGCCCGTCGCCCTCGCCGAGTCCGGCGGCGCCGAACGCCCAGGCGGTGACGCCTTCCCGGGGTCCGAAACCGCCGATGTTCACCGGCAGTCCCATGGCGACCAGGGCGAGCACGGCCAGCGGCAGCAGCGTGACGGCCGGGGCGCCGACGCCCGCGACCCGGGCGGCGACCACGAACATCAGGAGGTGGCCGGCGAGGACGACGAGCGAGGAGAGCGTGACGCCGGGCCAGTTGCGCCGGGACAGCAGCCCCTCGCGCGCCTCACCGAGCGTCCGGCGCAGCATCCGTCCCCGGCCGGAGGGCGCCGGGCGGTTCATGCGCAGCGCGAGGACCACGGCGAGGGCGCCCAGCACGGCCAGGCCGGCCGGCGGGGCGAAGTGCCGGCACACGGCACGGACCGGGGAGTCCACCGTCAGCAGGACCGTCACCCCGGTGACGGTCAGCGCGATCTGTCCCGCGACCCGTTCCAGCACCACGGCCCGTACGCACCGCCCGAGGTCACCCGCGCTCCTCCCGTGCCGCACGGCCCGGTGCACGTCGCCCAGGACGCCGCCGGGCAGGGCCGCGTTGAGGAACAGCGCCCGGTAGTAGTCGGCGGTGGCCTCGCCGAGCGGCAGGCGGATACGCAGCCCGCGGGCGACCAGCTGCCAGCGCCAGGCGCTGAACACGGTGGTGACCAGGCCGATGCCGAGTGCCGCGAGCAGCGTCGTCCCGTCGATCCGCCGCAGCCCGTCCAGGAAGACGCCGGTGCCGAGCCGCCAGAGCAGCACGGCGAGGATGGCGACGCCGGTGACGGTGCCGAAGTGGGTGCGGACGGCGCGGGCGAGGCGGGAACCGGGGGCCTCGGCCGCCGGGGGTGCGGCGGTGCGGGGCGCCGGTGGTACGGCGGTGCGGGGCAGCGGGGGTACGGGGGTGCGTCCCGCCGTCTCGAAGCCGGGGCCCGCCCCGATCGTCGGCGCGCTCATGCCTCCCCTCCCGTCGGCCGGGCCAGCGCCAGCAGGTCGCTGTGGTGGACCACGACGCGCAGCTTCCCCGCCTCGCAGTCGGCGAGCCGCTCCCGCAGATATCCCTCGGCCCGTTCCGCCAGCCGGGGCCGCTGCTCGACGGCCGCGCCGACCCAGCCGCGCAGCCACTGCGCCGTCAGCGCCGCCTCGCCGGGCCCGAGCCGCCAGGCACTGGGATGCACCTTGACCGTCGCGCCCCGTTCCCCGAACGCCTCGACCGCCGTGGCCACCGCGTCGGGGCCGAGCAGCCCGTCGCGCCGCTGATGGGCGTTGAACGCCTCGGCGATCTCGGCGTCGAGCGGATGCTCCGGGAAGAGGTCGACGCGTCCGGCGACGGAGAGCGTGAGCAGCGCCGGGCAGCCCGCCCCGGTGCAGGCGTCGGCGAGGACGTCGATCTCCTCACGGGTGAGGACGTCCAGCAGCGCGGACGCGGTCACCAGCGAGGCACCGGCCAGGGCGTCCGGGGTCAACCTGGCCACGTCGCCGCGCCGGGTCTCGACGGTGACCCGACTGCCGTCGGCGGCGGCGCGGGGCGAGGCGACGGCGGCGAAGTGGAGGAGGTAGGGGTCGCGGTCGTGCAGGATCCAGTGCTGGGCGCCGTCGAGCCGGGGGGCCAGCCAGCGGCCCATGGAGCCGGTGCCGCAGCCCAGGTCGTGGATCACCAGGCCGCCGGAGGCGCGGCCGGGCAGGTTGGCGAACCGGACGCGCAGCGGGTCGAGCAGATCGGCCGCGCGGGCGGCGGCGTCGGCGGGTTCGCGCAGCGCCAGCCATTCGGGCGCGTAGCGGGGCGGGTCGTCGGGTCCGGCCTCGCGCAGCCGTACGGTGGCGCGCTCGCCGGCCGGAGCGCCGGATTCGGCGGTGGCCGGTCCGCCGGGGCGGCCCGTGGGTCCGGCGCCGGGGATCACCGCGTGGTGTGGTCCGGGCTGGGCGGGGATCCCGCCGTCCGCGCCGTCCGCGCGTCCGGTCCCGGTGGCGGGGTCGCTCACCGCTGTGCCCTTCGTGCCGCTGCCGCCGTTCATGCCGCCCTCCTGGGTTCGCCGGGAGCGGGGAGCCGGCCCAGCACGCCGGCGAGGCTGCGCGCCGTGGTCGCCCAGCCGTCCAGCGCGGCCCGCCGTCCCCGGGCGGCGGCCTTGAGGCGCCGCCGTACGTCGGCCTCGCCGAACCAGCCGCGCAGTTCGGAGGCGAGGGCGGCCGGGTCCTCCGGCGGGACGAGGATGCCGGGCACCCCGCCGTCGGGGGCGCGGCCGAGCGCCTCGGGCAGCCCGCCGACGTCGGTGGCCAGGACCGGGATGCCGCGGGCGAGGGCCTCGGTCACCGCCATGCCGTACGTCTCGGCGTACGACATGAGGACCATGAGGTCGGCGGCGGCGTAGGTGGCGTCGAGTTCGGCACCGGCCTGCGGTCCGGCCAGGGTGAGACGGTCCTGGAGACCGTGCTTCCGGATCAGCGACCGCAGGTGGGCGGCGTACTCGGGGTCGCCGAGCCCGCCGACGCAGGCGCAGGTCCACGGCAGGTCGGTCACTCCGGCCAGCGCCTCGATGAGCCGGTGCTGTCCCTTGCGGGGCGTCACGGTGGCCACGCACAGCAGCCGGGACACGCCGTCGGTGCCGGAGGCGAGCGGGGCGATGTCGGCGCCGGGGGTGGCGCAGTGCACCCGCTCCGGGGCGAGGCCGTGGTGGGAGACCAGGCGGCGTACGGCCCAGTCGCTGGTGGCGATGACGGCGGGCACGGCGCGCAGCACTGTGCGTTCGCGGGCGTCCAGGTCGGCGGCGACGGCGGGGTCGAGACCGCGCTCGTCCCCGAGCGGCAGGTGGACGAGGACGGCGAGGCTGAGACGTTCCGCCTCCGGCACGACGATCTCCGGGACCCCGCAGGCGACGATGCCGTCGAGCAGGACGGCCGCGCCGTCCGGCAGCCGGCGCAGTACGCGGGCGAGTTCGGCACGGTCGGCGTCGCCGGGACGGGGCCAGGTGCCGGGGACGGCGAGTTTGTCGACCTGCCAGCCGAAGCCGGGCAGATCGAGGCAGACGCGCCGGTCGTAGGCGTTGCCGCCGCTGGGTGCGGCCGGGTCGTCGACGCCGCCCGGCATCACGAAGTGCACGGTGCGCAGGGACATGGGGAGGAGGTCGCCGTTCCTGGGTGCGGTGGACTGCGCGGGCACGTAGGCGAGACGGGCGCGGTCGGTGTCCGCGGCGGTGTCGGTGGCGAGTCGTGCGGCGGTGTCCGCGGCGGTGTGTGTGGTGGTGCGCGCGGCGGGGTCCGCGGCGGTACGGATGTCGACGTCGGTCACAGGGCACGCTCGTAGCTCGCCCAGGCGATGTGCGACTCGTGCAGGGTGACGCTGATCCCCGCGATGCCCTTGGCGCCCTCGCCCAGCGCGCCCTTGTGGATCCGTTCGGCGAGCCGGTCGGCGACGACCTTCGCCAGGAACTCGGTGGAGGTGTTGACCCCGGCGAACTCGGGTTCGCCGTCGAGGTTGCGGTAGTTCAGCTCGCTCACGACGGCGCCGAGTTCCTGGGTGGCGAGTCCGATGTCGACGACGATGTTGTCGTCGTCCAGCTGCTCCCGCCGGAACGTGGCGTCCACCAGGAACGTCGCTCCGTGCAGACGTTGCGCGGGTCCGAAGACCTCACCGCGGAAGCTGTGGGCGATCATGATGTGATCGCGGACGGTGACACTGAACAACGGACGACCCTCCAGGTGCGGCGCGTCTGGTCCCCCACCGTTCCTGACCGATCCTGCCGGGGGGATGCCGGGTAATACGGCTTCCCGTCTTCCCGCGTTCAGCCCACTCTCACTCTTTTCTCAGGTCAGGCGCACGTGCCGCGCCACAGGCGCCCGCCCGCCCCGCCGGGAGGGTCCCGCCCTGCCGCACCGGACCGGTCCCGGGTGTCAGACGGCGTCCGGGTAGCGCACCCGGTGGCACAGGGCCGGGATCTCTCCGGAGGCGAGGGCGGGCATGACGTCCGGCAGCTCCTCGAAAGCGCTCTCCCCGGTGATCAGCGCGTCCAGGGCCGGGTCGGTGAGCAGGTCGAGGGCGAGGGCGAGCCGGTCGGCGTAACTCCGGGACGCGCGGCGCGGGGAGACGGTGCCGACCTGGCTGCTGCGCACGGTGAGGCGGCGGGAGTGGAACGCCTCGCCGAGCGGGAGGGTCACCTTCCGGTCGCCGTACCAGCTGAGTTCGACGACGGTGCCCTCCGGGGCGAGGAGTTCGAGCGAGCGGGTGAGCCCTGCCTCGGTGGCGCTGGCGTGGACGACCAGGTCGCAGTCGCCGAGCGCGTCGCCAGGTGCGGCGAAGCCGACACCGAGGGCCGCGGCGATGCGGGCGCGGGCGGGATCGGCGTCCACCAGCTGGAGCCGTACGCCGGGGAAACGCGCCAGCAGCGCGGCCACCGAGCAGCCGACCATCCCGCCGCCGACCACGGCGATCCGGTCCCCGACCAGGGGCGCGGCGTCCCAGAGCGCGTTGACGGCGGTCTCCACGGTCCCGGCGAGCACGGCCCGTCCGGCGGGCACGGCGTCGGGGACGGGGGTGACGGCGCCGGCGGGGACGACGTAGCGCGTCTGATGCGGGTACAGGCAGAACACCGTACGGCCGACCAGCCGTCGGGGTCCTTCCTCCACCACTCCGACGCTGAGGTAGCCGTACTTCACCGGCGCCGGGAAGTCGCCGTCCTGGAACGGCGCGCGCATCACGCCGTACTGCCCGGCCGGGACGCCGCCCCGGAAGACGAGCGTCTCGGTCCCGCGGCTCACACCGGAGTACAGCGCGCGCACCAGGACCTCCCCCTCTTCCGGCTCCGGAAGGCCGAGTTCACGGATCTCGCCGCGGCCCGGGGAGGAGAGCCAGAACGCGCGGGCGGAACGGTTCGCCGGGCGGTTCTCCCGGGAGCGGGCCGTGCGGTCCATCTGAAGTCCTCCTGAACGATCCGGAACTTGTTCACGTAACGAGATGTGCAACCAGAGGTGCACAGGCCGCGCACAGTACGCGGCGTTGATCGACTCTGTCATACGGCCGGAGGACGTGCGGTGGCCCTGAACAACACTTACGACGCAAGGCTGGTCCAGCAGGAGACCGCGGTGGGAGCGGGCGTGCAGGTCCTGTTGCTGGCCCTGCTCGGTACGGCGATCGGCATGGGGCCGGCGGGCTGGGTGTCCGGCCTCGTCTTCGCCATCGCCACGTGGGCGGTGCTCTCCCGGGCCCTGCACCGCACCCGGCCGCGGTCCTTCGGCCCCGCGAACCGGGTCACCCTCGGCCGCGCCATCCTGGTGGGCGGGGTGACGGCCCTGGTCGCGGACTCCTTCGAGAGTTCACCACCGGTGACCCTGCTGGTCGGTCTGACGGCGGTGGCCCTCATCCTCGACGGTGTCGACGGCAAGGTCGCCCGCCGCACCGGCACGTCGACGCCGCTGGGCGCCCGCTTCGACATGGAGGTGGACGCGTTCCTGATCCTGGTGCTGAGCGTGTACGTGTCCATGCGGCTCGGGCCATGGGTGCTGCTGATCGGCGGGATGCGCTACGCCTTCGTCGCCGCCGCCCGCGTCTGGCCGTGGCTCAACGCCGCGCTGCCGCCGAGCACCGCCCGCAAGACGGTGGCCGCCCTCCAGGGCATCTGTTTGCTGCTCGCCGGAGCGAACCTTCTGCCGTACGTGGCGAACCTGGGCACGGTGCTGCTGGCACTGGGGTCCCTGGTGTGGTCGTTCGGCCGGGACGTGGTGTGGCTGTGGCGGCGGTCGCGGGTGACGGCGGCGTTCGCCGCCGAGCCCGTACGGGAGCTGGTGGCGGGGTAGTTCCGGGAGTCCCGTCGGCCTGGGGGCCCGGACCGGCAGCCGCTGGTGGTGCTGCCGGTCCGGGCCCTCGGTGTCGGTCCTGTTCCGGGGTTCGCGCCCGGACCCGGGCTACGACTGTGCCGAACGCCCCCGCAGGACGGCGAACGCGGCGGCGGCGAGCCCGAGGACCCCCACGACGAGCCCGGCGACACCGAGGCCACGGGCGGTGGAGTCACTGGCCTTGCTGCCGGAAGCCGTCGAACTCTTGGCGGCGGACTGCGAACCGGCGGCCGGGGTCTCGGCGTTGCCGGCCTCGGTGTTCGTGGCGGTCTCGGCGGTGTCGCTGCCCTCGGCGGTGAGGGTGAGGGCCGGGGCCGGGTTCTCCGGCTCGTCGGCACCCTCGGCGGGCTGTTCGATCCAGCGGGCGACCTTGCCGTCGGAATAGGTCTGGAGGGTCTTGAAGACCAGCTGACCGGTGTCGTCCGGCAGCTGTCCGAAGGCGACGTCGAAGTCCTCGTAGTGCCCGGCGCCGATCTTGCCACCGGTCCAGGTGATCTCGGAGGCGGCCTCGGTGATGGTGCCGTCGTCGGTCTTGACCGGGGTCTTGAGCTTGGTGGTGGTCACCTTGGCGGTCCAGCCGTCCCGGGGCGAGACGAGCACGCCGAGGACGGGGTGGTCGGTGGGCAGGAAGACCTGGACCTTCGTGGTGCTCGCGCTGTCCTCCTCGTTGGGCACGCGGAAGGTGAGCAACCCGTCGGTGGCGCCCTTGGCGTAGCTCCCGGGGTGCACGGTGACATGGGCGGAGGCGGCACCGGCGGCGGCGAGGACACCGACGGCGGCGAGCGCGGTGACGGCACCGGCGCGGCGCAGGGCGGTGCGGACGGGCCGGGTACTGCGGGGTGCGGGCAGGATGGACATGGGTGAGTGGATCTCCGTACGGGAGTGTGGGTGTCGGGGTCAGCTGACGTACGGCACCCACGACGGCGGCCCGCGCCTGCGCACGGTGTGCCGGAGCAGCGACTGCCGCAGCGGCACGGGACGGGCGGCGGCGCACGGAACCCCGGGCGGCCCCGCGGGAAGCGCGACCGGAGCCGCCAGGAGCCGCCACATCCCGGCGAGCGCGGGCACCGCACGGGCGGCGTGCCGCAGAAGCCCCCACACGGCGGCCTCCCCGCGCCGCAGCCACCAGGCGGCGAGGAGAGCGGCGAGCAGATGCGCGGCGGTGACGGGCGTACCCATCTCGTGCACATGCGCGACGACCCCGGCGGTGAACGGTCCGGAACCCATGGCGTGAGGGCCCATGCTCTGAGCGCCCATGGTGGTGGCGTCACGGCCCATGCCGTCACCGGCCGCACCCGGGACGCCGTACGGCCCGACCGTCTCGAAGACGATGTGCAGGACCCCTTGGGTACCGAGCATGGCGGCGCCGATCCCGAGGAGTGACCGCTCCCGCCCGCCGAGCACGAACCCGACGCCGAAGACACCGAGGAACGCGGCGCCACCGGCCCACACGGGCGGGGCGACCCCGGTTCCGAGCCGGTGCCCGGCGACGGCCAGCAGCACGCACACCACGGCGAACACCGCGGCACGCAGGCTCCGTACCGCCGGCGACGCACTCATGGTGAGCGATCCTCCCACGCACACCTGATACGCGTGACGGCGCAGGGTGGTTCACAGGAGTTCACAGCACCGGCACCTGACCCTCCTGGAGCAACCGGACTTGACAGAGATCACTGAGCCCCCTAAAACCTAGCGACATGACATTCATTTTCAAGAAGGTGGCCCGGTAGTGCGGGTCGCGTTCGTCGGCAAGGGCGGCAGCGGCAAGACGACCCTGTCGGCGCTCTTCTCCCGCCACCTGGCGCGATCGGGCGCCCCTGTCCTGGCCATCGACGGCGACATCAACCAGCACCTGGCCGAGGCCCTGGCCGCGGGCGGGCAGCCCGGTCCCGTGTCCCCGCCTCTGGCGGCGCACGTGAGGGAGCTCAAGGACTACCTGCGCGGCACGAACCCCCGGATCGACTCCGCGGCGGAGATGATCAAAACCACCCCGCCCGGCAGGGGATCACGCCATCTGCGGTTCCTCGGCGACGACGAGATCCACACCCGCCATGTGAGCCACGTGGTCGGCGTGCCGCTGATGACGACGGGCGAGTTCGACGAGTCGGACCTGGGTGTGGCCTGCTATCACTCGAAGCTGGCCGGGGTGGAGCTCTATCTGAGCCACCTCCTCGACGGCCCGGGTGAGTACGTGGTGGTGGACATGACGGCCGGCGCCGACGCGTTCGCCTCCGGCCTGTTCACCCGCTTCGACGTGACGTTCCTGGTGGCGGAACCGACCCGCAAGGGAGTGTCGGTGTACCGCCAGTACAGGGACCACGCCCGTGACTTCGGCATCCGTCTGGCGGTGATCGGCAACAAGGTCACGACCGAGGACGACCTCCTCTTCCTGAAGCAGCAGACGGGCGACGACCTGCTGACGTACCTGGTCCAGGACCAGTGGGTGAGAACGGCGGAACAAGGCGTCCCGCGAGGCGAACCGGACCCCCTCAACCAGCACGCGCTGGCCCTGATCCGAGCGGCGGTGGACGACACGGTCCGCGACTGGCGGACCCTGCACCGCCACGCCGTGGACTTCCATCTGCGCAACGCCCGTACCTGGGCGAACGCCGCGACGGGGGTGGACCTGGCCAACCAGGTGGACCCGGACTACGTCCCGGGCGAACTCCCCGCAGCCCCCTGACCCCTGCCCCTGGCTCCTTCTGCCCCTCCCTCTCGCTCCCGAAAGGAACCCTCCATGTCTCTTGACGTCTCCCCCGCCCTCCTCGCCGAAGCCGAGGCCGGCGTGCTCCGCGAGGCGGACTTCGTGGACACGGTCCGCACGTCACTCCCCTACGCCTACGACCTGATCGCCTCCCTCGCCACCGAACTCCGTTCGGGCACGGCCGACTTCGCCGACAACCAGACCCCGCCCCCCTCCGAGAAGGAGCGCGGCCAGCTCCTCCGCGCTCTCGCCAGCGACGCCATCCGCGGCTCCCTGGAACGCCACTTCGACATCACCCTGGCCTTCCAGAACTGCCACCGGGTGGCGGCGTTCCGCCCGGGGTCGACCGGCACGGAGACCCACACCCGCTTCACCTCGCTCCGCGCCCAGGTCCTGAACCAGTCCCCGGAATTCCGGGACTGCTGACCGCTCTCCGCCGCACCGGCTACTCGATGCCCGCCGCGTCGAGTAGCCGGACCAGGTCCACCCGCCGGTACCCGAGCGCCCGGGCACGCTCCACGGTCCCCAGCACCAGCTGCGCGACGACCTGCGCCCCATGCCCGTCCCGGTCGTCACCGAGCCACTCGTCGGGCTTCTCGATCCCGAGGCTGTTCATGACGAGCCCGTGCTCACGCCGGATCTCCGCGACGGTGGCGGCCACCGCGTGCAGCAACGTGGCCCCGGGCCGCTCGCACTCCAGCGCGAAGCACCCCCAGTCCACCGGCGTGCACCCGGCGGGCGGATGCGCACGCAGCTCCGCGTACCGCTCCCCCTCGAAACCACCGTCCCCGAACTCCTGATGCAGCAGGGCGAACCGGTGGAACCCGGGAGGCACCGGCGGTGGCGGCGGCGAGTACGCCCACCCGGCGTCCTCGTACAGCAGCCGCTTGACCTCTTCCTCGTCGGCAAGGGTCACGGCGAATCCCGTGTCCTCGTTGCGCCCCGTGACGGTGCCGTCGTCGTTGTGCCGGAACCGCAGTCCCATGTGTGCCTCCGCTGTGCCTGATCGGCGGGGAAGATCCCCGTCACCCGATCAAACGGCCCGCGAACCGCACACGTGCCCGCCCCACCGAACATCACCCGTCCGAATGACACCCGCCCACCCCATTGACACCCCGCCTCACCGCAGCGCGGCGAACCCCACGAACCGCGCCCACCCGACGCGACCGACGGTGAGGTGAGGGAGGGTCATGTCCTTGGAGTCCCGCACGTGTATGTCCTGTTCGGCGACGGCTACCTCAACGCAATCGTCTCCCTGGGCACTGCTGTAGGTGGACTTGAACCAGCGGAGTTCAGGCGTGTTCATAGCGCTCCTCTGATCTGCATCAGCAGGCTCGCGGAGTCCTTCGGAGAGAGTGCCTGCGAACGAAGTCTCGCATAGCGCATATGAATCCGGCTCACCTCTTTCGGGTTAGCAATCAAGCGACCGTTCTCCTGTCCCTCGGAGTACGCGCGCCAGCGACCGTCCGGCATCTCCAACAGCCTGACCGGCCCAGCGAGACAAGCGTGGTGTTCACTGTTCGCCGGCATGATCTGGACCGTCACGTTGCGCAGTGCACTCACGTCGAGGACATGGTCGAACTGCTCGGCGGTGACCCGCGGACCGCCGAGACGTCGCAGGAAGACCGCTTCCTCGACAATGAAGTCGAAGGCCGTACTCGGCTTCTCGTGGAACACCAGTTGGCGCTCCATACGCGCACGCACGGTGTCTTCCAACGCCTCGTCCGACAGGGGAGGGATGTCGTTCTCGCACAGGGCGCGCAGGTACCCCTCCGACTGCAACAGCCCCGGAACCAACCGGCACTCGTATGTGCACAGGCTGACCGCCACCCGCTCCAGCCGGGCCCACCGCCGGAACCACACCGCCAGCCCGGCCTCGCCCCGCGTGAGGAACTTGGCCGCCTTCCGCAGGGCCCCGGTGTTGCCCGTGGCCTCCTCCGCGCCCTCGACGAAGGACTCGTCCGGCATGCGCCGCCCCAACTCGACCGATTCCACGGTGTGCTTGGAGTACCGCACGAGCTCCCCGAACTCGGTCCGGCTCAGACCGGCATGCTCCCGCAGGGCCTGAACGACGGCGCCGAAGGTCCGCAGGCTGTCGGAGGGAACGGGCTCCCGCTCGTCCACGTCCCCCACCTCGTCCTGCGCGCACCCGGCGATCTCAGCAACCCCTTCCACCATCCGCAGCCACCTCCTGTACCTGCTCACCCGCTGACCGTTGTCCAACGACATCCGGGGCAGGGGGTGTCGGCGGACACGACGTACACACCACGGCACAACCCCGTACGGTGGCACGCCGTACGCGCATCAACCCATGACCGCAGCCGCGGACCGTCACCCCGCTGCGTCCGCTCCGCGGGGACGAGGGGAGACTGATGCGAGCGGACCGCCGTACGGCGATCCTTCGACCTTCCGACGGAAGCGTGGGGCATGGCTGTCACCTGGTACAGCGCCGTTTCCTATGCGCTGGTCGTCACCATCGGTTCCTGGACGACAGGGGCCGTGGTCGGCCTCGTCTGGTCAGCGTCCGCGGCAAGCCTCGGAACCTGGGTGTCACTGTGGGTGGCGAACTTCCCGTCCTACATGCTGCTGACCGTCATCACGCTCACCCTCGCCCTGACGCGCCGTTACACCGCTCCCCTGCCGACGTGGCGTGTCCCTCTGGTCGACGGCGGCGCCTACCTGCTCGTTCTGCTGCTGGTCAGCGGTCTCTGGGCATGGAAAGAGGGGGCGGCCGTACCGGTAGACGACGCGTTCGTCACGGCGAGCTTCGCCCTGCTCACCCTCCAGTTGCCGGCGGCATGGCTGCTGAGCGTCTGGCGCGCACGGCACCTCCGCGTCGTCCTGCGCCGGATCGACGACGGCACGAGGTCCGCGTCGTGACCGTCTACCTGCATGACTTCGACGGCAAGCACTCGTTGACGATGAATACCGGTGGCCTGGCCGCCGATGCCGCAGTAACCGCCGCCGGACACGAGCCGAACGGGTACTTCTGGGAAGGTCTCGTGCGGTTCGCCTGGCCGGACATTGCCGAGCACCTGGATTTCGACAGCGAGGCCGGCACGTTCTGCGCGATCGGTGGTGCGAGCGACCTCGCTCGACTCAGGACGGTCGTCGAATCAGTCATCACCGCCCCTGACACCGTCCGCGGCATCATCGCCCGTGCAGAGACTTCAGGCTTCGAATTCGACGATTAGTGCCGTGACCCCGCCGGGTGGGGCGGGCCAGACCGCAGCCGGCAGTGGCCTGCCGCAGCGGCCCCCCGTAGGCCTCGATGGGGTTGGCTCGGAACGCGTACATGAGTGTGAATCACAGCTCGCCCCCTGTTCTTCGTCGCGCGACTCGCACGGAGGCATCCTCGACCGGGAGAACCGGCGACACTGATCCACGCACGGGAAGCCGTGGACAAAGCTGAGGCCGACGGCGCAGACAACATCGACGCGCTGAGGGAGGAGCGGTCGGAAGCTGCCGGGCTCGCCGAGGGTGTCCTTTTCGCGTCAGAGTTGGTCCGCATGCGCAAGCAGCGGAAGACCGTGCTCGCTCAGGTGCGGACGCGGGTCGACGCGCCCGAGCAGCGTCCGACACGGCATGGAGTCGCCGTCCCCCCGGACCTCGCCGCCCTCATCGACCACCACGCCGCACACGCGATCGTCCTGGACGACTTCCACCACCGCCTGCTCACCCGCAGCAAACGCACCTCGTCCCCGGCGGCGGAGCTCCGGCGGGCGCTGGTTCCCTACGATCACAGGACCCGGCCGAACCCCTACGACCGCCGCGCCGGGCCCCGGCACAGCTGACGGCCACCGCCACCCGAGGAACGAGCACCGCGTGACACGTACCGACCGCGAGGAACGGCAAGAAGCCGATGCCCGCATCTGTTCGCGACCTCGGGCGCTCGCTTCGTCCACGGCGGTCCCTCAGGGAGGACCCTCGGTGAGGGCGATCCGATACGCGTACGTGCTCGGTGGCGCCGCCGCTCTCCTCTCGGCCCTGTCCGGATGCGTGTCCCCTCCGCTCTGCGCCGGCGCCGAGGTGGTGACCGAAGTCGGCGTCTACTTCGCCCAGGACGGATACACCGATCTCGTAGGCGCCACCTGGCAACTGTGCACGCACAGCGTCTGTGCCAAGGCCGAGGTGAGGCAGGAGTCGATCACACGGGCACGTATCCAGCTCCCGACCGATGTCACCCCCGACGCCGCCCCGGTCCGCTTCCGCGTCACCCGTAGGGGCGCCACCATCCCTTTCATCGACGACACCGCCAAGGTGAGACTCCTCCACCAGTCCGACGGCTGCGGCGGCGGTGGCTACAGCCGGGACCTCGCCTACACGAAGGAGACCGGCTTGACGGCGGACATCCCGAAGAAGGTCTCAGATGCCTGGTTGCACCAGCTCAGATCCGACACCACTGCACCACCCACCCCCTCCGAGTCCCCCTGATCACCGAACACCCCGAACGCCATGCGGCCCGCCTACCCGAAGCCCGGGAGACTCATACACGCACAGACGCACCGCATCCCGCTCCAGCCGGGCCCACCGCCGGTACCACGCCGCCAACCCCACCTCACCCCGCGTCAGATGCCGGGCGGCCTTTCGCGACGCCCCCGTGTTGCCCGTCGCCTCCTCCGCCCGTTCGACGAACGAGTCGTCCGGCATCCGGCGCCAAGTGAGGCTCCTTGGGGCCCGGCTGCTCCTCCCGCTGCCGGAGCACCCGTGAACCAAGGGCCTTTGCGGCTCGGACTGCGGACGCGGTACAGACCGTCATGCTCCTGTGAGCGGCTGCCACCTTTCGTCCCGCGTGGGATCGATACGGCTGTGCCACACCAGTGTCCCGCCGACCAGGCCCGGCCTGTCGCGCGTGGCCAGGGCCGGGGAGTCGAGCATGTCGGCTGTCTCCTCCAGATAGGTGACGAGGGTGTCGACCACCTCGTCGGTGTCATCGCCATAGAGAGACCAGCGGCCGAGGTGACCGGTGGCGGCGTCCAGGTACAGACCCGACGTACGGTCGGCCGTGCTCCGGGCTGCCACCGGGATCCACGTCCTCTTCCAGACCAGGACCCGCTCACTGTCGGGCCGGTCGGCGGCCAGAACGTCCTCGCGGGCCTGGACCTCCATCTTCCACCGATGGACGGCGACGACCACGTCCAGGGGCATCAGGACCCAGTTCCCCGGAAGACACCCCCGCCCGTCGACCCCGTCGTCACCTGCGGCAAGTGTCCACAAGGCACACAGCTCGACGGGAATCACGACATCGAGGGTGTCTTCGAGGGCGGCCAGGTCGGCGGGGCGGGCGCCGGGGCGGAGGGCGGCGTAGGAATCGGCGGCGTGGTCCCTCAGCCGGCAGGTGATTCGCCGCCAGGCTTCGGCGATCTCCCGGACGGTGACCGCAGCGGTGACAGGATCGACGGATCGACCCCGCGCCCGGGCATTCTCACCGTCCCCGGCCTGCTCGGCCCACCCTGCCTGACCGGCTTGCTCGGTCCGCTCGGTCCGCTCGGCGAAGGAGGCCGGAGTGACGTACCGGATCTCCACCCGATCGGGTTCGCGCAGATACCCGACAGCCAACGCGGGGCAGTCCTCGAACAGTTCCCCGTCGACCATGACGGTGAAGATGCCGGGCAGCCCGGAGGTCCGCCCCATATCCGGATCCTCACCGAGCCGACCGGCCACCACCTTCAGGGCGTAGGGCACTCCGGCACCGAGCAGAGCCGCGCTCTCCCGCACATGCGGCGGAACCTCGACGATCACTGATCGACACCCCTCACCGGTCGAACCACGGACCTCGCGCCCCAAGGACATCACGAAAGCCGCCCGGCGGACCACCAGCGGTCAGACGTCGCCGGAAGGGGGAAGGAGCAAACGGGGACGGATGATGGGGTCGAGCGGCGTACATGTGTATCCGGACGACGAGTGTCAGTGGTGGCGGCCACACTGTGGTGCATGGCTTCCGTGACCGCAGATGACTACGCCTGGATACGTTCTTCCCCTGTGTTCCGCCACGCGCTCGAGTCCGGGTACATGCTGACCCTGGTGCGCGCGGTCTCCCCCGAGGAGGTGCTGCGGGTGATGGAGACGGAGCCGCAGGGCACGTGCACAGGGTCCGACGCGCTGATCGAGCGGGAGTCGGAACTGCGCGACGGGACGGACTACTGGGACGAGACCTTTGTCGCGGGTGCGTTCACCGTGCCGGGCGCCGACGGTGACTGGACGCTCGTCCTGCACTTCGACGGCGGCACGGGGATGCGGCCCCGTTTCCTGGAGGCCCTTTCGGCAGGCGGCCGTGCCGTGGCGCACTCCACCAACGGTGGCAAGCCCATCCACCTGTTCCACTGGTACGAGAACGGGGAACTCCGGACCACTTTCGAATGGCCCACGGCCAGGGCCGGCAGCACCCCCGACGACCTGAACTCCTTGATGCACGAGGTCGGTTTTGTCCTCTCCGACGAGGTCGCCGCAGGCGCGCGGGTCGACACCAAGGCAGCGGTCCTCGCCCTCACCGAGCGGCTGACCGGCGTGCGGGTGACGGAAGAACTGCTCCAGAACGCCGAGTACCAGCTCGGCCAAGTGCCGGACGAGCCCGCTGAGGAATGGACCGGCATCGTCATCGACATCACCGACGCCCACGGGGACCGCTTCTACAGGGAATTCACCCGCGAAGAGGTCGAAGCCGCCACGATGCGTGCCCGCGCCGAGGCCAACACCCCGGTCGTCGTCCGCGGACCAGAACGGCTCCCGGGCGCGAACACCTGATGAACCGGCTCAGGCAGGTCGCCGGTTCCCCTGTGCGGTAGGGATCGGGAACTCCTGGAACAGCCAGGCGGCATAGGACACGACCAGGAGCGACAGCGCGACGAGCCGTGCCGCTCTGGCCGGCACCACGACGGACCTCACCGGCGGTCTGAAACGTCCGGCGGTACCGGCGGCTTCCCACGCCGCCGTTCGTGGCCATATCGAGCGACACCTGTGGATCCGGAGTGTTCCTGCTCCGCTGCTCAGCCGCTTCGGAGCAGTCGTGCCGTGATCTGGGCGGGTGTGTCGTCCTGGGTGTGGATCGTCCGTGTCGCGATCTGCGCGGTGCCGGGGTCGTCGAGCCAGTGGGCGAGGAAGTCGTGCCCGTCAATGATCCAGGTTCGTCCTTTGCTCTCGGTGCAGCGTCGTCGCAGGACGCTCAGTGAGATCTCGCGGTCGGGGGAGGGCAGGAGACGGACCACGTCCGGGCAACGGCTCAGTGCAGTGCGGACGGTGACCAGGTGGTGGTGGTCGGTGTAGCTGGTGTGGCCTGCGCCCAGCGCGATGACGGCGCCGGGGTGATCGGCGACGGCGCGGGCCACGGCATGGGCGCGGGCCGGTTCCCACTCGGTCTCGGCCGCAAGGCGCCCGGCCGCGGCGATCCGCTCGCGGAGTCTGTCGATGGTCCAACCCGCCTCCGCGTAGTACCGGTCCGCGGCGGCATCCAGATCGACGAACGGTCTGTGCGTCCTTGCCGCGATCTCGCGGCCGAGGGTGGTCTTTCCGGTGCCGGCCGGACCGACGAGAACCATCCATGGTGCCTCGATGGGCGCGGGCCGGCTCACGTGGCGGTCACCTCTTCGCGTTCGACGAGGTGACCGCCTTCGAAGCGGGCTCCGGCGCGGACGAGGGCGACGAGGTGGGGTGTCTCCATGGCCCGCCGTCGGGCCTGGGCGGAGTGGACGGGCTTGAACACCGTGGCCAGGGCGGGTACGGGAGCCGGCTCCGCGGGTGGCCTCGGTGCGCGGGCGCGCGAACTGTCTGCCCAAGTCCGCGCAGCCGGGCGCGACGAAGGCGATGCAGGAGAGCTCGCCTCCCCGACCAGGCGCTGGGCGGCGCGAGCCATTGCGGACTCCTCTCGCGTCGCCCGGCCCGCGCCGTGACGGTGTTGATGCGTCTCTATCGGTTCACGGCCGCCATGCCTGCCGCGTCGTAGCGCTGGCCGGCGGCCTTGGGGACCTCGGCGTCGATGCGGCCGAGGTCGTCAGCCGTGAGTTCGACGTCCAGCGCGCCGACGTTCTGCTCCAGATACGTCCGGCGCTTGGTGCCCGGGATCGGGACCAGGTCCTCGCCCTGCGCCATCACCCATGCGATGGCGAGCTGAGCGGGCGTGACGCCCTTCTCGGAGGCGATCTCCTTCACCTTCTCCGCGAGCCGGAGGTTCGCGTCGAGGTTGTCGCCGGTGAAGCGCGGGGTGCTGCGCCGGTAGTCGCCCTCGTCGAGGTCGTCCGGGGAGGAGAACCTGCCCGCGAGGAAACCGCGACCCAGCGGGGAGTAGGGCACGAATCCGATGCCCAGCTCGCGGCAGGTGGGCAGGACGTCGGTCTCCGGGTCCCGGCTCCACAGCGAGTACTCCGTCTGTACCGCCGTGATCGGGTGCACGGCGTGGGCGCGCCGGATCGTCTCCGCGCTCGCCTCGCTCAGGCCGATGTGGCGCACCTTGCCCTCCGCGACCAGTTCGGCCATCGCCCCGACGGTCTCCTCGATGGGCACCTGCGGGTCGACGCGGTGCTGGTAGTAGAGGTCCACGTAGTCGGTTCCGAGCCGCGTGAGGGAGCCCTCGATCGAGCTGCGCACATGCTCCGCCGAACCGTCCTGGCGCCCGATCGTGCTCGGGTCGCCGGGAGTGGCGTCGTCCATGCGGTAATTGAATTTCGTGGCGATGACGTACTCGTCGCGGTGACCCTTCACCGCGCGACCGATCAGCGATTCGTTCGTGAGCGGGCCGTACATCTGGGCGCTGTCCAGGAAGGTCACCCCCAGTTCGAGGGCGCGCTGGATGGTCCTGATGCCTTCGACCTCGTCGGTGGCGCCGTAGAAGGCGGACATCCCCATGCAGCCGAGGCCGAGCGGTGAGACCTTCAGGTCCCGAAGTGTGCGTGTGTGCTGCTTCATCTTCGTGCAGGCCCTTCCTTGATGGCGTCGCGGGCAAGACATTCGCTCTGGCGATGCGGCAAACTGACAGCTCTGTGTGACGCTCCGCACTCTAGGACTTCGAGCGCGCACGAAGTCAAGGCGACTTCTCCGTGTCCGGCCCCCTGTCAGCCGTGTACGGCCGGGTACCGCTCCCGCAGGTGGCGGAGGTAGTCGTCGGGGCCGGGGGCGTGCTGGTCCTGGGCGCCGGGGCGGTGCAGTTGCAGGCGGCCGTCGGGGTGGAGACGGACCGTCGTGGTGGCCCTCCGGGGCGGACCGGGCGACGCGGGAGCGGGCTCGGGGTCGGGTGGTTCGAGGACGGCGACGCCGGGCGGGAACATCCGGAGGGCGTCGGCGGTGGTCGCCGCGGGTGGGTGACCGGTGCGGTTGGCGCTGCTGACGTAGAGGACCGGGTGCTCGTCGAGCAGGGGGCTCAGGGGGTGCGGGCGGGCGCCGAAGAGGAGCGTCCAGCCGTCCTTGGCGGCAGGTGTGAGCCAGGGCGGCACGGAGGCGGGGTGCCGCAGGGGTACCAGGACGGTGAGGCGCTCCGCGGCCAGCAGCCTGCGGGCCGTGTCCGCCGTGGCGGGGGCGAGGTCCCAGATCTGGTCCAGGGCGGCCAGGGTGTCGGGGTGGTGCGCCCACAGGGCGACGGGCTGGTCCGGCGGGCGGCCCTTCGCCTCGTTCACCGTGCGGGCCCGCGTGGCGGTGACCACGTGGGTGAGCGGTGCGTCGTTGGGCAGCACCACGGCGGTACCGGCGTGCAGCGCCTGCCGTGCCCGCGCGAGCGTCACCGGCGACCGTCCCGGCGAGGGTTCGTACGGGCGCGCGGTCGTGGCCACAGGGGCTCCCATGAGTGACGGTGCTCGGGGGGAGGCCCAGGCTAGTAGGAGGGGCGGGGCAGCCGTGGACGCGGGGGCGGACGGCGAGGGGAAGGAGAGTAAAGATCAAGTCAAGCACCGTTCAAGAGATGCCCTACCGAACGGCCCTCCGCCCCGGGACCCGGGGTCGGGCGCGGGGGGACTGACGACCCTCGCGGTGAGTCCGCCAGGCCCGTACCGGGGGCGTCCTCCCCTTCGTAGCGTTCGCCTCATGAGCAGCACACATCGTTCGCATATCGCCGAGCTGCGCGAGAGCGAGAAGCGGGCGGAGACCGTCAAGCGGCGCGCCCTGGTCCTCGGCGCGGCGGCCGCCGTCGTCGCCCTCGCCGCCGGGGTCGGGATCGGGTACGGCGTCCACGGTGACGGCGGTTCGTCGGCGGCGCCGACCTCCGCCGCGGCCGGCGCGCCGCTCGTCATCCCGGCCCACTCCACCGGCTCCAACGGCACCGTCGTCGTCTACGGGCGGGCCGACGCGCCGACCACCGTGCAGGTCTTCGAGGACATGCGCTGCCCGTACTGCGGCCTCTTCGAGAAGAACCTCGGCAAGTCGCTCACCACCATGGCCGACTCCGGCAAGGTGAAGATCGAGTACCATCTCGCCGCCTTCCTCGACAAGCGGCTCGGCGGCAGCGGCTCCATGACCTCCCTCGCCGCGCTCGGCGCCGCGCTCAACGAGGGCGGCGCGGCCAAGTTCAAGGCGTACCACGACGTCCTCTACGCGGCCCAGCCCAAGGAGGAGACGGACGATCCCTTCGCCTCCACCGCCACCCTCCTCGACCTCGCCGACAAGGTGCCCGGGCTGCGCTCCCCCTCCTTCAACAAGGCCGTCAAGGAGGTCACCTACCTCCCCTGGGCGAAGAAGGTCGCCGACGCCTTCTACAACACCACCGATGTCTCCGGCACCCCCACGCTGAAGATCAACGGCAAGAAGGTCGACGTGCTGACCGCGTCCGGGGACACCGTGAGTGAGCAGCAGTTCACCAAGAACGTCGAGGCGGCCATAGCGGCCAGGTGACGGGCGTCATTGGTCCCTGCGGACGGGACCAATGGCAGGGCCCCCGGCCCGTCGTCGGGTGGCACGATGAACGGGCTGGCGCCGGTACGGGCGAGAAGGATGGACAGCACCGATTTACTTCGCGTGCCGTACGGCGCCGGCTACCGAGCCCGGGGAGCCTCTGCTTCCGGCTCGGCTTCGCTCGGCCCTCCCGGCTTCCCGCCAGGTCGGTCTCCCGGCTGTCCGGTGATGCCTGTTTCCCCATGTGATTCGTCGCGCGCACACGGCACCCGGCTGCTGCTCACCCCTGGCCTTGCGTACGCGCGTCCTTTCCCGGGTCCCCGGCTTTTCGGGTCCCCGGCGCGGCCGCCTCCCCGGAGGCGGGCCGCTCCTGATCGGCGGGCGCCGGTGCGCGGGGACGTGTGGGAATCCGCGCACCGGCGCCCGCGCCTGCCCCACGGCCGGGCTCAGTCGGCCAGGGCGGGCCCGGGGCCCGGTGGACGCCTCACGCGCGGCTCACGCCGCTTCGCGGCCGCCCCTCTCCCGGTGTGCGCGCACGATGTCGGCGTACCGGTGGCCGCTGCCCTTGATGCGGCGGGTCTGGGTGCGGTAGTCCACGTGGACCAGGCCGAAGCGCTTGTCGTAGCCGTACGCCCACTCGAAGTTGTCCAGCAGTGACCAGGCGAAGTAGCCGGCCAGCGGGGCGCCCTTGCGGGCGGCGGAGGCGCAGGCGGCGAGGTGGCTCACCAGGTAGGCCTGCCGCTCGGGGTCGTCGACGGTGCCGTCGGGGCGTACGACGTCGGGGTACGCCGAGCCGTTCTCTGTGACGTAGAGGCGGCGGGCGCCGTACTCGTCGGTGAGACGCAGCAGGAGGGTCTCGATGGCGCCGGAGTCGATCTCCCAGTCCATGTGGGTGCGCGGGACACCGAGGCGGCGCACCTCGCGGGTGTACGGGGCGGGACCGCGGGGGTCGTCGGCGACGGTGGCCGGCATGTAGTAGTTCAGGCCCAGCCAGTCCAGCGGCGCAGCGATGGTCTCCAGGTCGCCGGGCTTCTCGGGGAGTTCGACGCCGTAGACCTCGCGCATGTCGGCCGGGAAGCCGCGGCCGTGCACCGGGTCGAGCCACCAGCGGTTGACGTGGCCGTCGTGGCGGCGGGCCGCCGCCTGGTCCGCGGGACTCTCGGTGGCGGCGTACACGGTGGAGAGGTTGTTGACGATGCCGATCTCGGCGTGGGGCACGGCGGCGCGGATCGCCTGGGTGGCGAGGCCGTGGCCGAGGAGGAGGTGGTAGGAGGTGCGGACCGCGGCGGTCAGGTCGGTCAGACCGGGGGCCATCTTGCCTTCGAGGTGGCCGATCCACGCCGAGCACAGCGGTTCGTTGAGGGTGGTCCAGTGGGTGACGCGGTCGCCGAGGCGGGCGGCCACGAGGGCCGCGTACGCGGCGAAGTGCTCGGCGGTGTCGCGCTCGGGCCAGCCGCCGCGGTCCTGGAGGATCTGGGGCAGGTCCCAGTGGTAGAGGGTGACGGACGGGGTGATCCCGGCCGCGAGCAGCGCGTCGATCAACTCGTCGTAGAAGGCGAGTCCCTTGGGGTTGGGGGTTCCGTCGCCGCCGGGCAGGACGCGCGGCCAGGCGACGGACAACCGGTAGGCGTTGAGGCCCAGTTGCCCCATGAGGCCGATGTCCTCGCGCCAGCGGTGGTAGTGGTCGCAGGCGATGTCGCCGTTGTCGTCGCCGTCGATCTTCCCGGGGGTGTGGGAGAAGGTGTCCCAGATCGACGGGGAGCGGCCGTCCTCGGCCACGGCGCCCTCGATCTGGTACGCCGAGGTGGCCGTGCCCCACAGGAAATCGTGCGGGAGGGCGGCGAGGTCGATGGCGTCGGACACGGAAGTCCTCTCAGAGAGACAGGAGTTCGGGTGGGGGGTACGGCTGGGACGGGTCACTTCACCGCGCCCGCCGTCAGGCCCGCGACCAGGTAGCGCTGGAGCAGCAGGAATCCGGCGACCACGGGGACGCTGACGACCAGCGAGGCGGCCATGATCTGGTTCCAGTAGACGTTGTTGAGGGTGGAGTAGCCCTGGAGGCCGACGGCGAGGGTGCGGGTGGTGTCGTTGGTCATGACCGAGGCGAAGAGGACCTCGCCCCAGGCGGTCATGAAGGCGTACACGGCGACGGCCACGATGCCGGGTACGGCGGCCGGTACGACGATCCGGAACAGCGCGCCGAGCGGCCCGCAGCCGTCCACCAGGGCGGCCTCGTCGAGGTCGCGCGGGACGGAGTCGAAGTACCCGATCAGCATCCAGATCGAGAACGGGAGGGAGAAGGTCAGGTACGTCAGGATCAGGCCGCCGCGTGAGCCGAACAGGGCGATGCCGGTGGCGTTGCCGATGTTGACGTAGAGAAGGAACAGCGGGAGGAGGAACAGGATGCCCGGGAACATCTGGGTGGACAGGACGGTGACCGTGAAGACGCGCTTGCCGCGGAAGTTGTAGCGGCTCACGGCGTAGGCGGAGAAGACCGCGATCACCACCGAGCACAGGGTCGCGCTGCCCGCCACGATCAGGGAGTTCATGAAGTACCTGGCGAGCGGGATCGTCGACCAGATGTCGATGTACGGGCGGATGGTGAGCCCGCTCGGCAGCCAGCGGAACTTGCCCGTGACGTCGGCCAGCGGCTTCAGCGAGCTGGAGATCATCACGTAGACCGGCACAAGGACGAAGCCGGCGAGCAGGGTGAGGAAGACCCGACGGGACCAGACGAAGGTCTTCGGCGGCGCCATCGGCGAGACGGGCGGCTTGAGCCGGGTGGCGGGGGCCGCAGTGGCGGAGGCCGAGGTGGTGCTAGACATCGGCGGCCTTCTTTCCGCGGGAGGTGAAGATCAGGTACACGCCCGTGACGAGCAGCAGGAAGAGCAGCAGCAGGACGGACATCGCCGAGCCGGTGCCGAAGTTCCAGGTGACGAAGGACGCTTGGTAGATGTGCACGGAGATGAGGTCGGCGGCTGCCGGAGCGGCTCGGCCGAACAGTACGAAGGGTGTGTTGAAGTCGTTGAACGTCCACAGGAACAGCACCAGGATCAGTACCTGGTTGACGGGGCGCAGCGACGGCAGGGTGATGCGGCGGATCTGCTGCCACACCCCGGCGCCGTCGAGGGCGGCGGCTTCGTAGAGTTCCTTGGGGATGTTCTGCAGCCCCGCCATGACGATGAGGAAGGCGAACGGCCAGCCCTTCCAGACCGATACGACGAGCAGGGCGTAGAAGCTGTTGTCGCCGATCAGCCAGAAGGACGGCTTGTCGGTGAGGTGCAGTTGGTCGTGCAGGACGTGGTTCACCAGGCCGTTGTCGTGCTGGAACATGAACACCCAGGTGATGACGGCCGCGTAGACGGGCAGCGCGTACGGCACCAGGAACAGGGCGCGCAGCAGGCCCCGGCCGCGGAACTCGTCCTGCATGCAGATCGCGGCGGCGGTGCCGATGAACCAGCACAGGCCGACCGACAGCAGGGTGAAGCCGACGGTGACGAAGAAGGAGTGGAGCAGCGCCTCGCCGACGGGTGCGTCGAAGTCCACCGAGACGCGGTAGTTGCCGAGGCCGGACCAGGGCGCGGTGCCCCAGTCGCGGATGTAGAACTGGGTGAGTTCCTTGAAGCTCATCACGATGCCGATGACCATCGGCACCAGGTGGACGAGGAGTTCGAGGATCAGGGCGGGCAGAAGCAGCAGGTAGGGCAGGGTGGCACGGCCGACCCGCCCGGGGCGGCGCGTGCTGCGCGCCGCCCCGGGGGGAGCCTGGCCGGCCGATTGCTGATCGGCCGCGACGGTGGTCGTCGTCATTTCTCTCTCTGTCACTTCGCCGGCATCTGCTGCTGGGCCTTTTCGAGCTTGGCCTTCACCGCGGCCGTGGTGATCGTGCGGCCTGCGGCGGCGTCGGCGAACAGTTCCTTGACGGCCGTGCCGACCGCGGTCTCGAACTGCGACTCGTCGGCGACCTGCGGCAGGGCGGCGGCGCTGGTCGCGAGGGTGTTCTTCAGGACGGCGTTGGCCGGGGTGTTGAAGGCGGTGTCCTCCTGCGCGGCCTTGACCGGCGGGATGGAGCTGTAGGCGGTGTTGAGGATCTTCTGCTCGGCGTCGCTCGTCATGAACTTCACGAACTTCGTGGCGCCGTCGGCGTTGTGGGTGTCCTTGAAGATCGCCAGGTTGATGCCGGCGACCATGGAGTTGATCTGGGTGCCGGTGCCGGGGGTGCCGGACCGGACGGGGACCGGGGCGATGCCGTAGGCGTCGTCGCTCATGCCCTGAGACGTGAGGTTGGCGGAGGCGGACTGCCACAGCAGCATGGCCGTCTTGCCCTTGGCGAAGTCGCTGACGGACTGGTTCTGCGCGTACTCGGCGTTGCCGGTGGGGATGGCCTTGTCCTTGGCCATCAGGTCGACGTACTGCTTGATCGCGGCGACCGCGCCGTCGCTGGTGAAGTTCGCCTTGCCGTCGGCGGTGAAGAAGTCGGCGCCGTGCTGCTTGGCGAAGACGAAGACGTGGTGGATGTTCTCCGAGAGGTTGGAGCCCTCGGCGCCCAGCACCTGCTTGCCCTTGGCCTTGATCTTCTTGCCGTCGGCGACCAGTTCGTCCCAGGTGGCCGGGGGCTTGGAGATACCGGCGTCGGCGAAGATCTGCTTGTTGTAGTAGAGGGCGTACGCCATCGAGTAGAGCGGTACGGCGGCCGGGTCCTTGCCGGTGACGCCGGTGGAGCCGAGGGCGGAGTCGACGAAGCGGTCCTTGCCGCCGATCTTGGCGAACTGGGCGTCGCTCCAGGGCAGCAGACCGCCGGTCGCCTGGAGGGAGGCGCTCCAGGTGTTGCCGATGTTGAGGACGTCGGGCCCTTGGCCGGAGGTGGTCGCGGTCAGGATGCGGTTGAGGAGGTCCGACCACGGGACGACCTCGAGTCTGACCTTGATGCCGGTCTGCTTCTGGAACTTGGCGAGTTCGGGTGCGAGGACCTTCTTGTCCACGGCGATGCTGGCGCCCTGGTTGGAGGCCCAGTAGGTGAGCGTCTTCGGCGAGTCGCCGGACCCGCCGCCCGTCGACGAACCGCCTCCGCACGCGGTGGCGGCGAGAGCGAGAGACAGGGTGACGGCACCTACGGCGGCGGCTCGGATGCTGCGCATGGCTCCTGGTGTCCCTTTCCGGGAGTCGAGAACCGGAGGGTGGGGCGGGAACGGCGCCGCGGCCCCTTGCGGGACCGCCCTTGCGTTCGACTCCTGAAGCCATCCTCACGGCTTAATTTACGACGTGAGTTAAATCCTCTCAGGCGGGAACGTCAAGGGATCCGGCGGAATTCGGCGGAGGGAAGTGGGCGGATGCGGGTGCACCCCGGGCGAGATGCCCGGGGTGCACCCTTGTCACCGTCTACGGCTCGCTGCCCACCGCTCAGCGTCTGCCGCTCACCGCGTGCGGCCTCTACGACGCCGCCGTCCCCTCCGGCGCCCGTGCGTACCCCGCCGGACGGGAGGTGAAGGTGCCGCGGCCCTGGGTGCGGCTGCGCAGCCGGGTCGCGTACCCGAACAGCTCCGCCAGCGGCACCGTGGCCGTCAGCACCGCCGAGCCCGCCCGCGGCACCGACCCGGTGACCCGGCCGCGCCGTGCGGCGAGGTCGCCCAGAACGGTACCGAGCGCCTCCTCGGGCACGGTGACCGTGACCTCGGCGACCGGCTCCAGCACGGCCATGCCGCTGCGGCGCAGCGCCTCCCGGAGCGCCAGCCGTCCTGCGGTGCGGAACGCCAGGTCGGAGGAGTCCTTGGGGTGGGTCGCCCCGTCGGTGAGCGTGACCCGCAGTCCCGTCACCGGATGACCGGCCAGCGGACCGTCCGCCAGGGCGTCCCGGCAGCCGGCCGACACGGCACGGACGTAATCCTGCGGGACGCGCCCGCCGGTGACGGCGGACCGGAAGACGAAGCCGGTCGCCGCGCCGCCGGTGTCCGCACCGTCCGCCTCCAGAGGCTCGACGTCCAGCACGAGGTGCGCGAACTGGCCCTGGCCGCCGTCCTGTCTGGCGTGCCGGAACACCAGTCCCGACACGCCGCGCACGACGGTCTCCCGGTACGAGACCCGGGGCCTGCCGACGTTGACGACCAGACCGGTGTCCCTGCGGATCTTCTCCACCGCGACCTCCAGATGCAGTTCGCCCAGGCCGGACAGCACCGTCTGCCCGGTCTCGGGGTCGGTCCGCACGACGAGGGACGGGTCCTCCTCGACGAGCCGCGCCAGCGCCGTCGCCAGGCGTTCGGTGTCGGTGCTCACCCGGGCCTCGACCGCCACCGAGACGACGGGCTCGGCGACCCGGGGCGGTTCGAGGACCAGCGGGGCGTCCCGGGCGCACAGGGTCGAACCGGGACGGGCGGACCTGAGCCCGGCCACGGCGACGATGTCACCGGCCGCCGCGCGGTCCAGGTCCGTGTGCCGGTCGGCCCGGACCCGCAGGATGCGCCCGATCCGCTCGGCGCGCCGCGCGACCGGGTCCCACACGACGGCTCCCTTCTCGATCGTGCCCGAATAGACCCGCAGGAACGTCAGCCGCCCGGTGGGCGTCGCCGTCACCTTGAACGCCAGCGCGGCGAACGGGGCGTGCGGATCGGCGGGCCGCTCCTGACCGGCCCCGTCGTACGTGCCGTGCACCGGGGGTACGTCCGCCGGCGCGGGCAGGTAGGACACGACCGCGTCCAGCAGCGGCTCGATGCCGCGGTTGCGGTAGGCGGAGCCGCACAGGACGACCACGCCGTCGCCGGTGCGGGTGAGGTCGCGCAGGGCGGTCTTGAGCACCGGCGTCGACAGGTCCCCGCGGGCGCAGAACTCCTCCAGCGCCGCCGGGTGCAGCTCGGCGACCGTCTCCTCCAGCGCCCGGCGGCGCCGCTGCGCCTCCTCGCGCAGCTCCGGCGGCACCGGGGCCTGCGCACACGGGCCGCCGTCGCCGTCGGGCCACGTCAGCGACCGCATCCGCACCAGGTCCACGACGCCCGTGAAGCCGTCCTCCGCACCGATCGGCAACTGCACCACGAGGGGTGCCGGGTGCAGCCGCCGGCGGATCGAGCCGACGGCGGTGTCGAGATCGGCGCCCGAACGGTCCAGCTTGTTCACGAACGCGATGCGCGGGACGCCGTAGCGGTCCGCTCGGCGCCACACCGACTCACTCTGCGGTTCCACGCCCGCGACCGCGTCGAACACGGCGATCGCGCCGTCGAGCACCCGCAGCGAGCGTTCCACCTCGTCGGCGAAGTCGATGTGGCCGGGGGTGTCGATCAGGTTGACACGGTGATCCTTCCAGGTGCAGCTGACGGCGGCGGAGAAGATGGTGATGCCGCGGTCGCGTTCCTGGGGGTCGAAGTCGGTGACGGTGGTGCCGTCGTGGACCTCACCACGTTTGTGGGTGGTGCCGGTGGCGTAGAGGATCCGCTCGGTCACAGTGGTCTTGCCCGCGTCGACATGGGCGAGGACGCCGAGGTTGCGGACGTGGGTGAGGGGCGTTGCAGTCGCGATGGCGAGGGTGCGGTTCGTGTCGTTGCGCACGGCCCGTATGCCTTTCGGTGATCCGGAGGAGGGGCGGCGCGATCTCCCGTGACCAGCCACTCCGCGGCACCCGCCCACGGCACCCGCCGTGGCGCTGCCCGGCATCACCCGGTATCGCGCGGACGGCGGGGCGACGTGTCGTCCTACGGTGGGCGTGGGCGTGGGCTGCGGGTGTGTCAGTGGTCCGTGGTCGTCGTCACGGGCATCCGGTGCCGGCCGCGCAGCGGGCACCGGACGGCCAAAGACACCAGGATCACCTCGTAACGGGCACGGGAGCGGGGAGCGGCTGCGGCGGTGCGGACGCACATGGCCGGGCTCCCCTCGTCTCACTCGTCACGGACACGCGCCGCCCGGTGCGGGCGGCGGGCGGTTCCTGATGAGTGTAGGGAAGCCCGGCCGGGGCGGCACCGGAATTGATTCCGGCGCCGCTCCCGGCTCCGTCGAGGCGATGTCAGCCCGTGCAGGTCGGGACGCCGTCCAGCCAGGCCGGTCCCTGGATGTAGATGTTGGTCATCCATGCCTTGTAGTCGGGCAGGTAGGACCAGGCGTCGTTGGTGTAGCCGTCGGAGGTGACGACCTCGGCGTGCTTCTGGCACTCCACGCGGACGGTCGTCGGCCCCGGGAAGGCGTAGACCCTGGTGGCGCCGACGGACGGTGCCGTCTTGGTCCACACGCCGGTCCCCCAGGTCTGGAAGACGTGGCCCGTGACGGCCCCGGTGTTGACGCGCAGGGCGCCGAAGTAGTCGCCGCCGAGCCGGACGTCGCTCACCATCAGCTTGGTACCGGACTGGCGGGCCTCCACCATCTTGCCCTGGCCGAGGTAGATGGCGATGTGGTGCAGGTCCTGGGAGGTGCCCCACGCCATCAGGTCACCGGGCAGCAGCGGGCCGGTGCCCTGGGCGGCGGTGAAGCGTGCGGCGGCGCGGGCCGTGTAGTACTGGGTGGCGGCAGGGCCGTTGAGGATGTCGGAGCCGGTGGCCTCGGCGTAGGCGTAGCGGACGAGGCCGGAGCAGTCGAAGCCGAGTCGCTCGGGGTCGTGTTCACTGGCCGGGTCGTCGGGGTCCACCGTGCCGTAGGTGGGGCCGGGCTGGGCGCCGTGGCCGCCGCCCCAGGTGTACCAGGTGCCCGCGTCGACCTGGGCGCAGGCGGCGGCGACGGCCCGCTGGGCCGCGGCGGAGGCGCCGGACGCGAGGACGCCGCAGTCGCCGGCGGCCTTGGTGGTGACGGCCCGGGAGGCGGAGGCGGGCGGCGCCCAGAGGAGGAGGGCGAGCAGCCCGAGGAGTGTGCTGAGCAGTGCGGTCCGCCGGATCGTACGGATCATGCGGGACCCCCGTTTCGGTGCGTGTGCGAAAGGTGAAGTG
This sequence comes from Streptomyces sp. NPDC047000, assembly GCF_040644295.1. Lineage (NCBI taxonomy): Bacteria > Bacillati > Actinomycetota > Actinomycetes > Kitasatosporales > Streptomycetaceae > Streptomyces > Streptomyces sp. NPDC047000. Next base: position 623,859 of record NZ_JBEYWE010000001.1, on the reverse strand, counting down.
GTCACCGACCAGCCTTCCCGGGGCGCCCGCGCCGGTCGACAGTCAGCCGTGGTCCTCTCCCAAGAGGCAACGGGCAACCTTTGGGAAACCGGCCCTGAGCAGGGGAAACGGCACACCCCTCATGCCTGCGGGCACGCCTGCGGGACTGATGACGAGGCCGATGACGACAACCCGTCCGGCAGCAGGGTCCTGAGCCGCTCCGGGCCGATGCCCTCCCGCAGCCGGCAGACCGCCGCCAGCCGGTGCGCGGGGTCGAGGTCCCACAGCCGTACGGTGCCGTCGTTGCTGCCGCTGGCGAGCGTGCGGCCGTCCGGCGCGAAGTCGACGCCCCACACCGCGTTGGCGTGACCGGTGAGCGTGGCCCACGGCCGCCGCGCGGGCACGTCCCACAGTCGTACCGTCCGGTCGCTGCCGCTGCTGGCGAGCATCCGCCCGTCGGGTGAGAAGGCCAGGCCGCGCACCGAGCCCGCGTGTCCGCCGAGGGAGGCTTCGAGGCGCCGCCGCCGCACGTCCCACAGCCGTACGGTGCCGTCGTTGCCGCTGCTGGCGAGCGTGCGGCCGTCCGGGCTGAACGCCACGCCCCGGACGGCACCGGTGTGTCCGGTGAGGACGGCGAGCCGGCGCCGGGTCCGCACGTCCCACAGCCGTACCGTCAGATCGTCGCCCGCGCTGGCGAGGGTGCGGCCGTCGGGGCTGAAGGCGACGTCGTCGGCGGAGTCGGTGTGCCCGCGCAGCACGCCGGTCGGACGGCGTGTCGCGGTGTCCCACAGCCGTACGGTGCGGTCGGCTCCGGCGGAGGCGAGGGTACGGCCGTCGGGAGCGAACGCCACCGCGAACACGTCCCCGGTGTGGCCGGTGAGGGTGCCCGCGGGACGGTGGGTGCGGACGTCCCAGAGGCGGACGGTCCCGTCGGAACCGGCGGAGGCGAGCAGCCGTCCGTCCGGGGCGAAGGCGACGGAGGTGGCGCTCTCGCGGTGCCCGGTGAAGGTCGTCACGACCCGGCGCCGCGCCACGTCCCACAGCCGCACCGTGTGGTCGGCGTCGGCGGTGGCCAGCAGTTCTCCGTCCGGGCTGTAGGCGGCCTGGGACACCTCGGTGAACGGACGGGCCGTCAGCACCGCGCCCTTCAGGTCCCACAGCACCACGCTCTGGTCGAAGCCCGCCGTGGCGAGGAGGGTGCCGGTGGGATCGACGGCGACGGACAGCACGTAGTCGGTGTGCCCGGCGAGGGTGGCGACGGGCCGCCCGGTGTCGACGTCCCAGAGCCGGGTGGTGCCGTCGCCGCCCGCGCTGACCACGGTGGCGCCGTCGGGTGTGTAGGCGACGGCGTTGACGTCGTCGCTGTGCCCGGTGAGGGTGGCCGTGGTGCGGCGGGCGCCGGTGTCCCACAGGCGGACGGTCCGGTCGACGCCGCCGCTGGCCAGGTACCGTCCGTCGGGGGCGAACGCGACGCCGAGCACTTCGTCGGTGTGCCCCCGCAGCACGGCGAGCCGCCGGGCGCCGCCTGCGCCGTCCGTGCCGTCCGCGTCACCGGTGTCCCACAGGCGGACGGTGCGGTCGGCGCCGCCGGAGGCGAGGGTGCGGCCGTCGGGAGCGTAGGCGAGGGTGTTGACGCGCCCGGTGTGCCCGGTGAGGGTGGCGAGGGGGCGGGGCGGCGTGTCCCTGCCTGCCGTGTGCCAGAGCTGCACCGTGCCGTCGGCGGTGGCGACGGCGAGGGTTCTGCCGCGGGGGTCGAAGGCGACGGCGCGGGCGGCGTCGGTGCGGGCGGGCAGGACTGTGCCGTGGCGGGGGGCGGCGGTGTCCCAGAGGCGGACGGGGCCGTCGGTGGAGGTCGCGGCGAGGGTGCGGCCGTCGGGGCTGAACGCCACCGCGCGCACCCGTCCGGGAACGGTGAGCGTGGCGATCGTACGGTGGTCGCCGGTGCGGCGCAGCCGTACGGTGCCGTCGGAACTGGCCGTCGCCAGCAGACCGGTGTGCCCGGGCGCGAAGGCGACGGCGTTGACGGGGCCGCGGTGACCGCCGAGGCGGGCCGAGAAGGGCTGGGCCTGGGTGCTGAGCAGGGCGCCGCGGGCCTCGGCGGTGGGGTCGGCGCGGTAGGCCTCCTCGGCCAGCAGCATCGAGGCCTCGGGCTGGCCGCCGGCCAGGGAGGTGGAGCGTACGGCGAGGGCCTGGGAGCGGGCGACGCGTTCCTGGCGGAGGGCGCCGGCGCGCTGCTGGTAGGCGAGGGCCCCGGCGGTGACGGCCAGGCCGAGGATCACGACGAGGGTGGCCAGCAGCAGCTGCCGTAAGCGGAACTGACGCCTCGACTGCCGCTGCCGGGTCTCCTCCTCGGCCTGGCTGGCGGCCAGGAAGGCGGCCTCCAGGGGATCGAGACGGCTGCGGCCGTCGAACTCGTCGGCCCAGATCCGTACGGTCTCCAGACGGGTGCCCCGGTAGAGGGCGGAGGGGTCGCGGTACTCGCGGTCCCACTCGGCGGCGGCGTGGGCGAGCTGCTGATGGGTGAGCAGGGCGGCCCGGTCGGCATGGATCCAGTCACGCAGCCGGGGCCAGGCGTGCAGCAGGGCTTCGTGGGTGATCTCCACGGTGTCGTGGTCGACGGTGATGAGGCGGGCCCGCACGAAGACGTCGAGGGCCGCACCGGCACCTCCCGTGACGACGCCGCCCGTGACGGCGCCTGCCGCACCGGTGCCTCCCGGGCCGTCGCCTGCGGAGCCGTCGCCTCCTGGGGCACCGGTCTCCCGGGCTCCGTCGGGGACGGTGCCGGCCTCCCGGGTGCCGTCGAGGAGGGTGCCGCGGGCCGCGCGGCGGCGGGTGGCGCCGGTGCCGTCGTCGGAGACGTGCACGAGGCGGGACAGGACCCGCCGGATGGTCTTCTGCTCGGCCGGGTAGAGCTGGGCGAAGGTGTCCTCGGCGGTACGGGCGACGGCGCCGCGGATGCCGCCGGTGCGCTCGTACCCGGCGACGGTGAGGGTGGCGTCCTCGCGCTGCTGCCAGGTGGCGAGCAGGGCGTGGGAGACGAGGGGCAGGGCGACGGACGGCGCCCCGCCGCCGGTGCCGTCGCGCAGTCCGGCGTCGGTGAGGAGGAGCGGGACCAGCCCAGGTTCGAGGGTGACGCCGGCGAGTTCGGCGGGCCGGGTGACGGCCTCGCGCAGCTCGGTGACGGACATCGGGGGCAGGACGAACAGCCCCTCGGTGAACACGGACGCCAGTTCGGTGAGCTCGAGGCAGCGGCCGGTGAAGTCGGCGCGGACACCGAGGACGACGACGGCGGAGTCGTGGCCGGGCTGCGGACCGGCGAGAGCGGTGAGCACCCGCGCGAAGTCCCGCCGTTCCCTGTCGTCGGTGCAGAGGGTGAACAGCTCCTCGAACTGGTCGACGAGCAGCACGGGCCGTACGGGTGGCGGGGGCCGCTGTTCCGTGGGTTCCCCGGCATGCCCGTCCCGGACGGCGGCCAGGAGCAGCCGGGGTTGGTCCGCGAGCCGGCGGACGGTGAGGTCGAGGGTGCCGCCGAGGACCTTGGCGGTGCGTTCGAGGAGTTCGTCGAGCGGGTGCGCGGTGGGCGTCAGGGACACCACCGGCCAGCGGTCGGCGCCGGGCATCGGGAAGCCGCCGGGCCGGGCGAGGGCGGGCACGAGACCGGCGTTGAGCAGGGACGACTTGCCCGCCCCTGAGGGTGCGACAAGCATCAGCGGCCCGGCACCGACCCGCTCGAAGACCCGCTCGACGAGATCGGCCGTGGCCTGCTCCCGGCCGAAGAACCACCCGGCGTCCTGCGGGGTGAAGGAGGCGAGCCCCCGGTACGGGCAGGCGGCCTCTCCGGCGGCGTCGACATCGTTGCCAGGGACGGCCGCCGCCGGTGGTTCCTCCAGCAGGCGCAGCAGCGCGCCCTCGGCGCGCAGGATGGCGTCGCAGCGGCGTGCGACATCGGAGGTGGCCCGTTTCGCACCGGTTTCGATCTTGCTCAGATAGCCCTTGCTGTAGTGCGTGTGCCGGGCCAGATCGGCCAGCGACAGGCCGCGCTCCTGACGCAGGCGTCGGAGCTGGGCGGGGAAGGCGGCCGTGGCAGCGGCGCCCGCCCGCCCGTACGACTCGTCGCCCGGCGGGTCGGCAGGGCGTACGGATTGCTGTTCCCCCAAGGCGTCCCCCATGGCATGGCGCGCCCACATCGTGAGACGGCGGATGCCCAGGTTACTGCGGGGATCGGACAACGGACCAAGCCTTTTCACCCGATTGGCGCAAAATGCCTTCCGAGGCCGGCGCGGTGCCGGCCCCGGAAGTGCTCCCCCGTCCCCCTCTCGCCCGATGGCCGTCAGTGCTCCCCCGCACTCCCCCGTGCCACGGGCGTCACCGCACCGGTCCCGGTCCCGGTCACGGCCCCGCTCCGGGTCCGGTACCGGGTCCGGTTCCCGGTCGCGACCTCAGGGCCTGTTGAGGGTGATGGAGTTGACGGGCGTGAGGTCGCGGTAGACGCCCTGGTCCTGCGGGATGGTCTCGGTGCAGTTGGTGCCGCCGTAGCCGTTGCAGAGGCTGGCACTGGCTCCGCCGTACTGGTTGTTGAGGACCCAGTGGTCGCCCAGCTGGTTGCTCAGGTTGTGAGCGCCGTAGCTGTAGTAGGCGTTGGTCGGGTGGGGGTCGTCCCACGGGGCGACGCCTTGGCCGTAGATGCAGACCGCGCCGGCGGGGCAGCCGTACCAGGGCGTCTCGTCGGCGGGCTTGGCCTGCGCGGCCCCGCCCAGTGCCACCACGGCGGCGACGGCGGTGGCGAACGCCGCGGCACCTCGGAAGATCTTGCGCATGTTTTCCCCCTTGCTGGGTCTTCCGCGACGTCCACACCGTCCAGGTCCTTCGGATCGTCTGCCTGGTCCGTGGCGCCGCAGATCGTGCTCGATCGGTCGTCAGAAGCGTGCCCCGGCCGCCCGGGACGGTCCACGGGTTTCCCGTTGCCCCTCTCCGGCCCGGCAGGGAAACCGGCGCTGAGCTGGGTTTTCAGCCGTAGGCGGTCAACCTCGTGGCGTATGCGGCACCGGCGGCAGGGCATCGGGAGGTCAGCTTTCGGCCACCGCCCGTTACGGGAACGTTCAGCTCACTTCCCTGCCCCGGTTCTCCGCTCCATCCTTACTCTCCTTGACCGTTGCCAAGGAGGGGATGCATGGGCGCAGCCTTAGCGGTCCGGGCTCGCGGGATCACGAAGTTCTTCGGTGACGTCGTCGCACTCGACGGGGTCGATCTGGAGGTGGCCCGCGGTCAGATCCACGGTCTGGCCGGACGGAACGGCGCCGGCAAGACGACACTGCTCGGTCTCCTGCTGGGGCTGGCCGTCGCCGACGGCGGCAGCCTGGAGACCCTGGGCACGCCGGCCGGCCGGGCGCTCGCGGCTCCCGACGGGGTCGCCGGGTTCGTGGACGGGCCCGGTCTCTATCCGTCGCTGACCGCCCGGCAGAACCTCGCCGCGCTGGCCGCCCTGAACGGCCGGCGCACCCGGACGGCGGAGGTCGGCGACATGCTCGACCAGGTCGGGCTCACCGATGTCGCGGACGACCGGGTCCGCGGTTTCTCCCTCGGGATGCGTCAGCGGCTCGGGCTCGCCGCCGCCCTGCTCACCGGGCCCCGGCTGCTGGTGCTCGACGAGCCGTCCAACGGCCTCGACCCGGCCGGCAAGAGACATGTGCACGGTGTCCTGACCCGGCTGGCGGCGGACGGGACGAGCGTCGTGCTCTCCAGCCACCGCATGGACGACCTGGAGGAGCTGTGCTCCGAGGTCACCATCCTCGCCACCGGCCGGGTCGTCTTCTCGGGGCCGCTGGACAAGCTGGCCACCGCGCATGACGAACTCGCCTACCGGTTACGCACCTCCGACTCCCGGGGTGCGCGTGACCTGGCGGCCGGTACGCCGGGGGTCCGGGTGGTCGACGGCCCGGATCCACGAACGCGGGACACGGGGCTCCTCGTCGTACGGGCCGTGGTTCCCGCGCTCGACGAACTGGTGGGACGGCTCGTGCGAGCGGGGATCGCGGTACGCGAACTCGCCCCGGTGGTGTCGCCCCTCGAGGCGGCGTTCCTCACCCTCACGGAACAGGACCCGGAACAAAACCCGGACCCGGAACAGGACCCGGACCCGGAGCAGCACCCGGACCCGGCCGGACAGCCGGAGGCCCGCCGATGACCACGGCCACACCCGCCCCCACGCCCGCCCCCGCCGCCGCCGCCGAGACCGGTGTCCCCGCCGCCCGCCGCGTCCCGGTGGCCCGCGCCTACCGCTTCGAGCTGGTCAAGCTGGTCGCGCAGTGGCGGATCCGGCTGCTGGTCCTGGCCTGCTGGATCGTCCCGGCGCTCTTCGTCATCGGGGTGGAGCAGCAGAGCACCCTGCCGAGTGACACGCTTTTCGGCCGCTGGATGCACGCCACCGGATGGGCCGGACCGCTGGTGGTGCTCGGCTTCGCGGGCACCTGGGCGCTTCCGCTGCTGACGTCGGTCGTCGCGGGAGACGTGTTCGCGGCGGAGGACCGGCTCGGTACCTGGCGTCATCTGCTGGTGGCGGTGCGCTCGCCGCGGCGGATCTTCGCCGCGAAGGCCCTGGCCGGCCTCACCGTCATCCTGCTGCTGGTGGCGGGGCTGGCCTGTTCCGGCGCGGCCGGCGGGCTGGTGGCGGTCGGTGGCCGGCCGCTGGTGGGCCTCGACGGCCATGTGCTGGCACCCGGGGACGCCGCCGGGAAGGTCGCGCTCGCCTGGGTCTGCGTCCTGGCCCCCACGCTGGCCCTCGCCGCGATCGGGCTGCTCGGGTCCGTGACGCTGGGGCGGTCCCCCACGGGACTGCTGCTGCCCGCGCTCGTCGCGCTCGCGATGCAGCTCGCCCAGCTGCTGCCGCTGCCCGTCGCCGTACGCCTCGCCCTGCCCGGGTACGCCTTCACCGCCTGGAACGGTCTGTTCACGAGCCCGGAGCAGTACGGCCCGCTGCTGATCGGCGTCGCGGTCGGTCTGGCGTGGGCCGTGACCGCGACGGCGCTGGCGTATCTGCTCTTCCTGCGGCGCGACTTCACCAACCCGGCCCACGACGGTCCGGGCCGCCGCGCGGTCGTCCTGGGTGTCCTGCCGCTCGCGGGGCTGCTCGCCGTGACCGCGGCGGTGCTCTCCCCCGCGACCGGGGCCACCGGTTCCGGGATCGAGCAGGCCAAGGTGGAGCGCTCGGTCGCCACGGCGTTCGCACACCTCTACCGCATGCAGACCCGGCAGCTCAACCGTCCCGATGTCTCCGAGGCGCGGCTGAGGGCCACGGCTGCGTGCGACAAGGGCAGCATCAGGGTCCCCGTCCGGGGGCCGGGCAACGACTGGCACTGCGTCGTCTCCTGGCATCTTCCCGGCACCGACGCCACGGGGACGGCCGTCTACCAGCTCGACATCACCTCGGACGGACGGTTCGTGGCCGACGGCGACGGGCCGAAGGAGGTGAACGGCTACTTCCTGGTCCGGACCCCGACCGGCGACGCGCCGAACCCGCTGTGGCAGTTCGACGGCGACGTCGAACTGCTTTCCCACTCGAAGGGATGACTCCATGCAGGTAACACGCCGTCGCAGGCGTGCCGGGAGAGAGCCTTCCGGTTCGCTCGGCGCACGTCTCGGCCGCCGTACGCCCCTGCTGACGGCCGGCATCACCGCTCTCGCCCTCACGGCCGCCGGTGCCGCTTTCGCCGGGACGCACCGGTTCGGCACCGACCAGGTCGGCCAGACCACCCATCAGGGGCAGGTCGTCTCCAGCGATCAGTACATCGCCCCGTACGGGCAGCGTCTCGTCGTGAACAACGGCAAGATCATGTCGTCGTCGGTCAGCCCGGACGGCACGCACCTCGCGGCCTCGGTCACCGACGGCGGCAGCGCGCTGGCCGTCGTGGACCTGAAGGACTGGCAGGTGCAGCAGCTCGTCGGCACCGCCACGTCGTCGAGCCCGCGCATCGCCAGCAACAGCGTGGGCCAGGAAGGCCCCACCTACTCGCCCGACGGTACGCGGCTGTGGCTGGGCCAGACCGACGGCTACACCGTCTTCACGGTGAACCCGGACGGCAGTGTCACCGACCCCAGGTCCGTGAAGATCCCGGCGGACGGCGCGAAGCACGCGCTGGTGGGTGAGGCGGTGTTCTCGCCCGACGGCTCCACCGTGTACTCCGCGGTCAACGGCCAGAACCGGGTGGTCGCCATCGACGCGGTGACCGGGACCGTGCGGCACAGCTGGCCGGTGGGCAACGCCCCGCGCGACCTGGTCGAGGCGGACGGCAGGCTCTACGTCAGCGATGAGGGCGGCCGCCCGGCGCAGGCGGGCGACACCACGCTCAACTCGTACGGCACGCAGGTGCCGGCCGACCCGAAGACCGGTGCCACCACCACCGGCACGGTCAGCGTCATCGACCCGGCGGACCCGGCCGCCGCCGTCGGCAGCATCGACGTCGGTCTGCACCCCACCGCCCTGTACGCCGGGAAGGGCGCGGTGTTCGTCACGGACACCGCCACCAACGACGTGTCGGTCATCGACACCGCCAAGGGCAAGGTCGTGCAGACGATCGCCACCCAGCCGTGGCCGGAGGCGTCGGTGGGCTACGAGCCGGACGCGGTGACCCTCACCGACGACGGCCGGCTGCTGGTGACGCTCGGCCGCGCGAACGCGGTCGCCGTCTACCGGTACACGAGCCCGCAGGAGCCGGTCGGCTACGTCGGTCTGCTCCCGACGGACTACTTCCCCGCGGAGATCGCCACCGTCGGGGACCAGGTGGTCGTCTCCAACACCCGTGGCATCGACGCCCGCCGCCCCACGACCGCGACGGGACACGCCACCCACGACACCACGTCGAGCGTGCAGCGGTTCACCCTGCCGGACGACAGCGTGATCAGGTCCGAGACGGCCAGGGTCTTCCGGCAGAACGGCTGGACGCGCGGCTCGGTCACCACCGCCGGGAGCCGCGGCCACGCGAAGCCGGTACCGGTCCCCGCGCGGCTCGGCGACCCCTCGACGATCAAGCACGTCTTCCTGCTGGTCAAGGAGAACCGGACCTACGACCAGGTCCTCGGCGACCTTCCGCAGGGCAACGGCGACCCGTCGCTGACCCAGTTCGGCGCGAACGTGACGCCCAACCAGCACGCGCTGGCGGAGCAGTTCGGGCTGTACGACAACACGTACGACATCGGGACCAACTCCGCCGAGGGCCACAACTGGCTGATGCAGGCCGACGATCCGGAGTACACCGAGTCCTCGGCGGGAGAGTACGCCCGCAGTTACGACACCGAGGACGACGCGCTCGGCCACCAGCGGACCGGTTTCCTGTGGACCGGCGCGCAGGCCGTGGGCAGGTCGGTGCGCAACTTCGGGGAGTTCCAGCAGTTCCTGACCAAACCGGCGGGCGCGAGCTGGCAGAACCTGTACTGCGACGCCAAGAACATGGACGCCACCGGGCAGGACACCGCGTACACCCTGAACTCGTCCTCGCCGATCCCGTCGCTCGACGACGTGTCGGTGCACGGCTTCGCGAAGTTCGACACCAGCGTCCCGGACGTCTACCGGTACCAGATCTGGAAGCGGGACTTCGAGCAGAACGGGCCGGCGGACCTGAACATGTTCTGGCTCTCCAGCGACCACACCGGCGGTCCGGCGAGCGCCGCCGCCCAGGTCGCGGACAACGACCTCGCGACCGGGAGGATCGTCGACGAGATCTCGCACAGCACGTACTGGAAGGACTCGGCGGTCTTCGTCGTCGAGGACGACTCCCAGGCCGGTCTCGACCACGTCGACGGCCACCGTGCGCCGATCCAGATCATCAGTCCCTGGGCCCGGCACGGCACCGTCGACAGCCACTACTACTCGCAGATCACGCTGATCCGGACGATCGAGCAGATCCTCGGTATCCACCCGATGAACCAGAAGGACAGCGCGGCCACCCCGATGCGCGCGGCGTTCGCCCGGCACGCGGACTACACGCCGTTCACGGCGCTGCCCAACCGGACGTCGCTGACCGACGGTCTGAGCACCCCGCCGTCCTGCGGGACGGACACCCCGGCCCCGCAGGACCCCGCCGCCGCGCCCGTGCCCGCGTCGAGGGTGCCCGCGGCCGAGGCGTCGCTGGCGGCGGAGTGGAACACCTGGAAGTCGAAGCAGCGGCTGACCGGGCCGAACGCCGTGCCCGACTTCGCGAACCCGGCGCAGATGAACCACTTCACCTGGTACCAGACCCACAACTGGACGAAGCCCTATCCGGGTGAGTCCAGGATCTACGCACCGGCGGACGTGCCGGGCGCCTACCTCCCGTCGTCGGAGTCCGACGGCTGACGCGAGCCACTCGCACCGAGGGCCCCGGTACGACATCGTCGCCGTACCGGGGCCCTCGGTGTTCAGCCCGTGCCCAGCATCTGCCCGACCAGATAGTCGACGTCCGAGCGCAGCACCTGCGGCAGTTCCGCGGGGGCGACCCGGCCCAGTTCGAGCCGGACGAGTTTCATGTAGAGCACCGAGAAGACCGCGCCGGCCACCCGCCGGACATCGGCGCCGCCGCGGATCTCATGGGACTCGGCGTACCGGGTCAGGACGGTCACCATCGCCTCCTCGAGTTCGCGGATGCGCCCGAGGGCCTCGGCCCGGTAGGGCCCGTCGCCGCCGAACAGCACCTCGCGCTGGTAGACGGCGGTGTTCTCCGGCTGGCTCAGGGCCGCCTGGAACAGCGGCTCGACGAGGGAGACGATCGCCTCGGACGGCGAGCCGCCCTGCCGGGCGATCACCAGTCCGCGCTGGGCGCCCAGGCGCAGCCGGTCGTTCATGACCATGATCAGCAGCTCCGCCTTGTTGCGGGCGTAGCGGAAGAGGGTGCCCGCGCCGACGTCGGCCGCCTCGGCGACCTCCTGGGTGGTGACGGCCGCGTACCCCTTCTGGAAGAACAGCCTGTCGGCCGCCTCGAAGATCCGCCGGTGGGTGTCCTGCTTCTTGCGCTCCCGCCGGCCTGGTGCCGCCGGCGTACCGGCGGCAGCCGCTCCTGTCGAGCTCACGATGCCGTCTCTTTCCCCTCGGTCCGGTGAGATCCGGTGATGTCCGGGGCCATTCTCCGCCCTCGGGCGCTTGGTCGCCCAGCAAAACGGAGTACGCTCATTTATGAGCGCAGTCCAGTTGTCCGGCGGCCCGCACCGTGCCAGGCGCCCGCCGTCCCGGACCGGCGAGAGGAATCGGTCATGGCCACAGACCGCAGCGGGCAGCACCTGTGGATCGTGGGAGGAGGCATCGCGGGCATGGCCGCGGCCGCGTTCGCGATCCGCGACGCGAAGGTGCCGGGCCCCCACATCCACATCCTCGAGGAACTCGGCCTGACCGGCGGTTCCATGGACGGCGCCGGCTCACCGACGGCTCCCGAGGCCTATGTGACGCGCGGCGGCCGGATGTTCGAGGAGAAGGCCTATCAATGTGTCTGGGACCTGTTCGGCACCATTCCGTCACTCGATGATCCCAAGACCAGCGTCCGCCAGGAGATGCTCGACTTCAACGAGCGGGTGCGCACCGACGCCCGGGCCCGGCTGATCGGCGCCGACCACACCGTGCTCGACGCGAGCGACTACGGCTTCTCGGTGCGCGACCGCGTGGAGATGTCCCGGCTGATCTCCACGCCCGAGGCCCTGCTGGGTTCCCGGCGTATCGACGAGATCTTCGGCGAGCACTTCTTCACGACGAACTTCTGGCGGTGCTGGCGGACCACGTTCGCCTTCCAGAAGTGGCACTCCGCCGCCGAGATGCGCCGTTACTGCCTGCGGTTCCTGCACGTGTTCGAGAAGCTGCACAACCTCAGCGACGTCCGCCGCAGCGTCTACAACCAGTACGACTCGATGATCGTCCCGTTGCAGCGCTGGCTGGTCGCCCAGGGCGTCGACGTACGCTTCGCGACCCGGGTCACGGACGTGGACCTCACCGACAACGGCGCGGCCGGGCGCCGGGTGACCGGACTGCACCTGGAGACCGCCGACGGCACCGAGCACCTCCGCCTCGGCCCGGAGGAGTACGCCCTCATCACCATCGGCTCCATCACCGCGGACGCCCGCTACGGCGGCGCCGACACCGTGCCGCCGCTCGTCCGTGACCGGTCCGACCACGGCTGGTCGCTGTGGGAGCGGATCGCCCCCAAGGCCCCCGACTTCGGCCGTCCCACCGCGTTCTGCGGCAACGTCGACGAGCACAAGTGGGAGTCGTTCACCCTCACCATGCACGGCGACACCCTGCTGAAGCGGATCACGGACTACTCGGGCAACGAACCCGGCACGGGCGCGCTGATGACGTGGATCGACTCCGGCTGGCACCTGTCGGTCGTCGTCCCGGCACAGCCGCACTTCCCGGACATGCCGCCGGACACGTACACGCTGTGGGGCTACGGCTTCGAGATCGACAACAAGGGCGACTACGTCCCCAAGAGGATGTCCGAGGCGACCGGCCGCGAGATCCTCACCGAACTGGTCCGCCAGCTCGGCTTCGACGACATCCTCGACGAGGTCCTGGCCACCACCGAGATCACCACCGTGATGATGCCCTACGCGTCGGCGCTGTTCGCCTGCCGCGCACCGGGCGACCGGCCCAAGGTCGTCCCCGACCGTTCGCGCAACTTCGCCTTCCTCGGCCAGTTCACCGAGCTGCCGGAGGACATCGTGTTCACCGTCGAGTACTCCGTCCACGGCGCGATGCACGCGATCTACACCCTGCTGGGTGTGAACCGCCGGATCCCGCCGATCTACCACGGTGTCTTCGACCCCAAGGCCGCCTTCGCCGCCACCAAGGCGCTGGTGGGCTGACGAACGCGGGTCCGGCACGTGGCACGTGCCGGACCCGGCCGGGGCGGTGACGGGAGGGCGGCCGGGCCGTCCTCCCGTCACCGGTGGGCGCTCAGAGGCGCCCGGCGCTCATCTTCTTCACCGCCGCGCCCAGTGACGCGGGCACCTGGAGCTGGTCCGAGAGAGACTTCACCGTCATGCTCGGGAACTCGGCCCCGTAACCGACCGTGTTGAGTGCGGCGATCCGGTAGACGTACGACGTCTTGACCGAGGCCGTCGGGTCGGTGAAGGTGCGCGGGCCGTGGGTGTTGGGCTGGCCCAGCGGGGAGTCGATCGTGCCGACGTCGTCCCAGGTGGTGCCGTCCGTCGAACGCTGGACGACGAAGGACGTCTCATTGACCGAGTCGTCCTGCCACTGCAACTGGATCTGGGCGTTGGTGCCATTGCCCACGATGCTGTAGGTGAGCCCGCTCGCCTTCAGCGGCGGCAGCGCCAGCGACTCGGGTCGCATCATGTCCATCTCCTCGTGGCTGAGGATGTGGCAGTGGATGACGTACTCCCAGCCGAAGTTCACCAGCTTGTTGGTGACGGCCGCCGTCGGGTTGCCCTGCGGATCGACGTTGTTGAACATCGACGTGTCGCCGTCCGGCATCGCCGGGTTCAGCGGTCTGACGGAGTTCGGCACCTCGAAGGGTGCCGTCGGCACGACCGGCCGCAGCGCGACGATGGTGTCCTCCAGCGGACTCATCCGCACCGTGTCCTTCCACCCCAGCTCGTTGGCGTCCGGTTTGATGACGATGTTGTCCCATGTCACCCGGTTGAGGAGCTGGACGTCGTAGAGATGGAAGTGCAGGGGGTGCGTGTCCACGCCGTTGTGGGTGAACCGCCAGATCTGTGTCCCGTCCGCGGTGGAGGCGATGGGTGTCACCTTCACGTCTCCCCTGGGCAGACCGGTGCCGTCGATCAGCTCGGTCTGCGGATTGACGTACGGATACAGCGTGACGTTCTGGGCGCCCGGTGTGGGTGGTTGCGCCTCGACGCCCAGAGTGGCCTGCATCCGGCCGAACTCGTCGAACGTCGTCGCGTTCATCTCGTCGTGGATGGCCTTCGGCTGGAGGGTGACGGACGACTTGGCGGTCGGCGACTTGAGGGTGTTGAAGCCGAACTTCGTGGTGTCGTTGACGCGGACCAGGCCGTCGCAGGTGGTCACCGTGGAGCCCGCGACGTTGCAGTTGCTGCTGGCCGCGAAGCCCGTGCCGTACGCCGAGTTGTAGGCCGACTGTCCGACGATCACCGGGTTCTGGCCCGACTCGAAGACGCCGGAGCCGTCCGCGTGGTGCTTGAAGGCGGACTGCAGCTTCGTCAGGTTGAACGCCGGGGCCGGAGTGGTGTCCGCGATGGTCACCTGCATCACGGTGCGGGTGTTGGGACCGTAGCCCGGAAGGATCTCGGGCGCGCCGGCCGGGCTGAGGTCGGGCGCTCCCGTGTAGTAGTCGTACGACGCGATACGGGCCGGGTAGGCCGCGGGCGCGTCGTTGTAGAGGATGAGCGTCTTGCCGGCGAACTTGGAGAAGTCCACCAGCACGTCGGCCCGTTCGGCGGGCGCGAGGGCCAGTGAGTGCTTGTCCACGTTGCCGACGTCGAAGCGGGTGGGGTCGGTGATCCAGGTCGTCGGCTGCTGGCCGTCGATGACGGCGGGGGCGGGCAGGAAACCGCCCTCGTTGGCGATCTGGATCCAGTCGGGTCCCGCGGCGTTGTTGCCGGCGTCCACCGGGGTGGGTGACACATTGGGGTCGGTCTGCGCCGCCGCCAGTTCGGCCGGCTTCAGCGCCACCTCGGTCGTGCCGTCACCCTGCTTCGGATCGGCGGTGTACCACTGGAAGTTGAAGAAGCGGTCGTTGGCGGCGTTGAGCATCCGCATCCGGTAGGTCTTCGGCTGGAGCGTCACCTTCGGATAGGCGACGCCGTTCACGATGGGCGTGTCGTTGAACTGCTCCATGCCCATGGAGATGTTGGGCGTGCCGGGGATCTGCTCCGGCTCGCAGTAGGGGGCGCTCTGGTACTGCCAGGTCGACTTGTCGTCGAGCTTGCACTTCGGGTCGTAGTACGGGTTCGCGATCGGCCCGTACTTGGTGTCCCCGGCCGGCGGCCAGAACCACGGCCCGTACATCCAGCGGCCGTAGGAGCTCATGCCCGAGGGATCGCCCGGGTTCTGTGCGGGCATGTAGACGTGGTGGTACCAGAAACTGCCCTTGGTGCCCCAGCGTTTCGCGTTCCAGGTGGGGTCCTGGCCGTACGAGGTCGTGGCGCCGCTCGCGTCCTTCTGGTCCTTGAGCTGCGTGTCGTCCGGCACGAAGGTGCGGTCCTGGACCAGCAGGGGGAGGGTGGAGGCGGCGTCGGGGATCGTCCCGGCCGCGACCAGTGCCTTCTCGGTGTCGTCGGTGATGGTGTAGCCGGCGGCCTCACCGGCGTACACGTTCAGCCGGGTGATGCCGTAGGAGTGGTCGTGGTAGAACATCAGCCGCGCGCTCTGCTGGTTGGTGTAGTAGAACGTCGAGCAGCCGTCGTCCTTCGCGGCGCAGAGCTCGGCCCCGCTGCCGTCCGTCATGTCCGGCACGTCGCGCACGCTGACGCCCTGCGGCCAGTCCGTGTTCTCGCCGGCCGGGGTGATCCACTGGTGCGGGGTGCCGTCGCTGATCCACGGGGTGATGCCGCCGTGCAGGTGCAGGGTGGCCCGGTTGTCCTTGAAACAGCCGGTCTTGTCGTCCGTGCAGGCCGGGTTGCGTACCGCGTCGGTGACGGTGGCGTCGTTCGCCGGCGCGGGCATCGCCATGGGGCCCATGCCGGAGCCCATGCCGGTGCTGTCGACCGGCAGGAACAGATCGCCGTCGGCGCCCTTGGGGAGCAGGTTGCGGAACACGATGCGCACCGGCCGGTCCTTGGTCGCGGCGATCATCGGGCCCATCCACTGCGGTGACGTCACCCCCGTGTAGGGCAGTTGCTGCCGGGTGCCGTCCATCAGCTCGTTGTAGAGGGGCACCTTGCGCCCGGGGACGGCGTCCGTCGACAGCTGGACGTAGCCGCGCACCAGGGTCGGCGGCAGGTCCGAGGAGAACCGGGTGAGGTACTGGACGAGGCCGATGACGTATTCGTCGGCGGTCTTGCCGCTGGTGGTGACGGACTCGGGCACGGCCAGGGGGATGAACTTCTCCGCCGGCTTCGTCGTCGGTTCCCGCAGTTGCTGGACGTCGGGACAGCCCATGCCGTCCGTCCCGGGGTCGCAGGTCGTCGGCAGCTCGTCCTGGAACTTCTTCATCCCCGCCGTGAGGTAACCGGCACCCGGGTCGGTGACCGAGACCGCGCTGATCGCGCCGACGCTCGTCGCGGCCTCCGCCGTGGCGCCGGAGCCGCCCTTCGGGGTCGGGTCCGTGACGGTGACGTCGGGCGCCGCGGTGTAGCCGGAGCCGGTGGTGTCGACGGTGAGCGCCAGCAGTTTCAGGCTGCCGGCGGCGGTCGCCGGTGTGGCGCCGGGAATCGGGTCGGCCAGGGTGCCGTTGCGGATCGTGACGCCGGGAGCGCTGCTGTAGCCGCTGCCGGGATCGTCCACGGTCACCTTGGTGACACTGCCGTCGGCGGCGAGGTCCGCCGGTTCGACGTGCCCCTTGGCCACGGTGCCGTCCGGGGCGTCGGGAAGGTCGAAGTCCACCGTCGGCATGGTGTAGCCGGAGCCGCCGTCGGTGACCGTCACGGCGTCCACCCCGCCGGAGGCCGTCGCCGCGGCCCCGCTGCCGCCACCGCCGGTGATGTCGACCGCGAAGCCGCCGTAACCGCCGCCCGCCGCGCCGACGGTGAGGGCGGTCACGCCTCCGGTCGTCTGGACGGTGGCGGTGGCGGTCGCCGCGGTGGTGCCGCCGTCGACGGTGACGGAGGTCTCGCCGGAGGTGTAGCCGTGGCCCGGTGCGGTGACGTCGATGCTCGCGATGCCGCCGGTCCGCGGGTCCACCGTGGCGGTCGCCTCGGCGCCGGTCCCGGTGGCCGTCCCGGTGGAGCCGATGACCACCTTGGCCTTGGACAGGGTCAGCGGGCTGTTGGCCCAGTTCGGCCAGGGGCCGAAGTAGTGCGGGACCTTCGTCTCGTCCGTCGGGCTGGTCGGCGCTGCGGCGGCAGCCGCCCGCGCCGCCTGGGCCGCCTGGGCCTGTGGTGCCGCTTGTGCCTGCTCTGCGGGCGCCGGCGGCAGGCCCAGCAGGGCCGCCGCCACCGCCGCGACCCCGGTCAGTGCGACGACACGTCGTCTTCGCTTCCCCGTCGGCCTCGTTGCTTGTCGCGTGAACACGCTTCTCTCCTCCCCTCGGTGACCCGCCTGCCGTCGCAGGCGGGTCCGGCCCCGCCCGGCCCAGCGGGCGGCAGCGGGAACGAGGGGTGAGCCGCTGCCGTCGGCTGGTGACACGATCCACGGGGCCGCGCCACCACTGTGTGGTCGTCCGCGGGAGACGGGGGCGAAGATGACACGGCTCTCATCCGGCTGTCATGACCGTGCGCCGGTCCCCACGCCCGCCCGGCAGGTCCGGAAGGACGGGCACCGTCACTTCGCGTACCGGTCGACTCGCCTGTTCTCACGGTGAGTTGCTTCACCCGGCTTCATAACCGCACAATTCCTGCACATTTTCGAGATCACCTGCGCATCACCGGGCAAGGCGCTTACAAAGGTCACGGGACAACCGCGGATGACAGCGCAGGGGACGTTGTCCGGTACGCGGTGGGGGAAGGTCGTGACCGTCATGGCTCGGTTACTGGTCGTCGAGGACGAGGCGCGGCTGCGCGCCTATCTCACCCGCGTGCTGAGAGCCGACGGTCACGTCGTCGACAGCGCGGGATCCGGTCCGGACGCCGTGGACCGGTTGCGGGAGGGCGAGTTCGACCTGGTCGTGCTCGACCTCATGCTGCCGGGGTTCGACGGCTTCGAGGTGATGCAGCGCGCCTTCGACCGGCGGCCGGACCAGCGCGTCCTCGTGCTGTCCGCCGTGATGGACGTCGCGACGCGGGTGCGCTGTCTGCGGATCGGGGCCGTCGACTTCCTCGGCAAGCCCTTCGCCACCGCGGAGCTGGTGGAGCGGGTCCGCACCAGGCTCCGTACGACGTCCACGGTCGTGCCGCAGCGGTGGCTCCGGGTCGGGGAGGCCGTCCTCGATCTGGAGCGGCAGGTCATCGGGGTGGGCGGGAGGGAAGTGCCGCTTTCCCACCGGGAGTTCATGCTGCTGGGCCATCTGATGCGGCGGGCGGGTCAGGTGTGCAGCCGGCCCGAGCTCCTGGCCAGCGTCTGGGGCTACGCCGACGATCCCGGCAGCAACGTCGTCGACGTGACGGTCCGCCGGATCCGCGGCAAGCTGTCCCGCCCGGTCATCGAGACGGTGCGCAACGTCGGATACGCGTTCAGTGCCGGCTGAGCGGTGGCGTCTCCCCGCCGGGCGGCAGCGTCTCGTCTTCGCCGGCTGGGCGTTCCTCTCCGCGGGCAGCCAGCCGCTGCTGTTCGTGGTGCCCGGACTGGAGACCGTGGTGTTCCACCTGGTGTGGATCAGCATGGCCATCCTCTACGGTCTCCAGGGCTGGTCGGCCCGCCGTACGGCCGTCGTACTGACCCTGGTCACACTGGTCACCGGGGCGGCGCTGGGCGAGTTCGTCGCCGGTGGCCACGCCGCCTGGGACGAGCTCGCCGAAGTACCGCTGATGGGGCTGGTGTTCCTCGCCATGGTCTGGCACGTGCGGCGGCGGGCCGCCGCCCTCGCGGAGGTCCAGAGCCTTGCCGCACGGGAACGCCGTGCGCAGGAGGTCAAGGAGCTGTTCGTCCGGACCTGTTCGCACGAGATGCGGACGCCGATCACGGTGGCCCGCTGCTACGCGGAGATGGTGCGGGACGAACTGCCGGGCCCGCGGGGCAAGGACGACCTCGATGTCGTGCTGGACGAGCTGGACAAGCTCAGCCGTCTGTCCGGACGCCTCCTCGTCCTGGCCGACGCCCACCGGCCCGCCGGGTTCGACTGGGGCCCCGTGGACCTCGGCGCGCTGCTGCGGCGGACGGTCCAGCGGTGGCGGCCGGCCTCGGAGCGGGACTGGCTGCTGGACGCGCCGTCCGTCGTGGTCGAGGGCGACGAGTCGCGGCTCGAGGCCGCCCTGGACGCCCTGGTGGAGAACGCCGTGAAGTTCACGGCGGAGGGCGACGCCATCACGCTGCGCTGCGCGACGGCGCCCGACGGCGCCGTGGTGGAGGTGGAGGACACGGGCATCGGTTTCGCCCGGTCGCGGGACGGCGACGGGGACGGCCGCGACAAGGGCGGGCCGGCCCGCTCGTCGGGCCGCCCCGGCACCGGGCTCGGCCTGGCCATCGTGCGCGCCGTGGTGGAGGGCCACGGCGGCACCCTCACCGTGGTGCCGGGGCGGCGGGACGGGGCGCTGCTCAGGATGGAACTGCCCCTGCTGCCGCCGGTGGCCGGGCCGGGATCACAGGCGGGCTGAGGCCCGCCCCGGACGCCTGCCCGGTCTCCGTCCCGTGGGCCCGTCCCCTGGGCCCGTCCCCTGGCGCATACGAAGCCTTTGCCAATCCGAGGGGAATCCCAGAACCGCCTCCCACCTGCGGCGGGTCCCTTTTGCCGGTGTCGACGCCCGGCCGGTCACACCCTGTTCACCGAGGCACCCTTCCTCCCGTTCTACGCGCGTGGTGTCATGCACACGTCTAGCTCGCCCCCGATGAGTGCCAACTCGACCAGGAGCCAAGCATGCTGTGGAAGTCCCTCGGACGGGCCGCTGTCGCGCTGGCGGCCGGTGCCGCCGTCCTCGGCACCGCGGTCCCCGCGAACGCCGCGACCTACACCGCGTTCGCCTTCTCGCAGAGCGGCAGCCAGCCCACCGTGTACGACTTCATCAACTCGGCCACCACCTCCCTCGACATGACCATGTACGAACTGGAGGACACCACCGCCGTCAACGACCTCATAGCCCTGAAGAACAAGGGCGTCACCGTGCGGGTCGTGCTGGACAACGCGCACCAGAGCGCGAACAGTTCGGCGTACAGCTCGCTGAAGGCCGCCGGGGTCGGAGTGGTGTGGTCGCCGTCCTCCTTCGTCTACACCCACCAGAAGACCATCACGGTGGACGCGGCCAAGTCCCTGATCCTGACCGGCAATCTGACCTCCCAGTACTACACGACCGGCCGTGACTACGGTGTCTTCGACGACGACACCCGCGATGTCGCCTCGATCGAGAAGGTGTTCAACGCCGACTACGCCGGCACCTCGATCACCCCGACCGACGGCGACCACCTGCTCTGGTCGCCCACCGACTCCCGCAGCCGCCTGCTCACCGTGATCAACGGCGCGACCGCCAGGCTCGACGTCGAGGAACTCGAACTCGGCGACAGCACGGTGGTCAGCGCCGTCGTGGCGCGGGCGAAGGCGGGCGTGGCCGTCCGGGTCGTCCTGGAGAGCCCCTCCGGTTACTCCAGCCAGGTCTCCGCCATCAAGGCGGCGGGCGGCAAGGTCGTCGGCTACTCCGACCCGAACGGCTTCTACATCCACGCCAAGGCGATGGTCGCCGACTACGGCCTGTCCACCCAGCAGGTCGAGGCCGGCTCCATGAACATCAGCAGCAACTCGCTCGACAACAACCGCGAGCTGGGCATCATCCTCACCGGGACCGGGGTGGCCCAGTCGGTGGCGGCCACCATCGAGACGACGTTCGACAGCGACTACGCCGGCGGCACCGCCGCCTGACGCCCGCCCCGGGCGACGGAGCCGACGGCCTCGTCAGACACGGAGCAGGCGACACGCCCGGCCGTGGAAACAGGACGAGGGCCGCGACCGTAAGATCGCGACCCTCGTCCCGCTATGACCCGTCTGGTGTCCGAGGGGGGACTTGAACCCCCACGCCCGTTAAAGGGCACTAGCACCTCAAGCTAGCGCGTCTGCCATTCCGCCACCCGGACAAGGTGTCCGCCGCCTGACCGGGGATGCTCCCCGCGGCGACACGGACAACAATACCAAGCTTTCGGCGTGCCCTTCACCTGCGTTTCCGTGCGCGGACGGGCACGCACGGGCACGCACGGGCATGGCCCGGCGCGGTCCGGCGGCGGTCCCCGGGGCGGGGTGCCGGCCGGTCCGGACCCCGCTCCGGGCGGGACGCCGGCCGGAGCGGGGCCGCCGCCTACGGCATGAGCTGGTACTCGGGGAAATTGCCCGGCGGACGCTCCCCCGCCGGGCCGCGGGTGACCGCGCGGACCAGCAGTTCGCCGCCCACGAACGCGCCGCGCCAGGACGCGCCGAAACCGCCGAACAGCTCGTCGCGGTCGCCCCGGGAGCGCGGCGTGCCGTGGCCGACCTTGAAGGCGCGGATCTGCGGGGCCAGCCGGTCGAAGTCCGCCCGGTCGTCCGTGGAGAGGGTGGCGACGAGGGCGCCGTTGGACGCGTTCATGGCGGCCAGCAGCTCGGCCTCGGTGTCGACCAGGACGATCGTGTCGACGGGGCCGAAGGGTTCGGCGTGGTGGAGGGGGGAGGACGGGGGCGGGTCGAGGAGGGTGACCGGGTGGACGTAGGCCGAGGTGTCCTGGTCCGGGAGGAAGAGCTCCGGAGCCGCCCTGCCCCGGTGCAGCGGCACCGCGCCCCGGTCGATCGCGTCGGCCACCTGGGCGTGCAGGTCCCGGGCCTTGGCCGCGTTGATCAGCGGCCCGAAGTCCAGTTCCGGACAGGGGTCGCCGTCCCGCGCCACGGCCAGCGGGTGGCCGACCCGGAGTGTCGCGACCGCCGGGAGGTAGGCCGCGAGGAACTCGTCGAACAGCTCACGCTGGACGACGAAGCGCGGGTACGCCGTGCAGCGCTGTTTGCCGTAGTCGAAGAGCTTGGGGATCACCGCGGTGAGCGCGTCCCAGTCGGTGTGTTTCCAGATGCCCCAGGTGTTCAGGCCCTCCTGCTCCAGGACATGCCGTTTGCCGAGGTCGGCGACGGCGGTGGCCACGGCGGCGCCGGTGTCCCGGCCGCCGACGAAGGACACGCAGCCGATCTCCGGCGCCCGCACCAGCGCCGGGGAGAGCTCGCCGCCGCTGCCGCTGACCAGGGTGACGGGGAGGCCCTCGCGGGCCGCCAGCGCGCAGGCCAGCGTCAGGCAGGCGACCCCGCCGTCGGTGGGTGTCTTCGCGATCACGGCGTTGCCCGCGAGCGCCTGGACGAGGACCGCGTGGACGAGGACGCTCATCGGGTAGTTCCAGCTCGCGATGTTGGACACCGGGCCGTCGAGCGGGGCGCGGCCCGCCAGCATGGGCTCGATGCCGTCGAGGTACCAGCGCACCCCGTCCACGGCCCGGTCGACGTCCGCCTGCGCGAGCCGCCACGGCTTGCCGATCTCCCACACCAGGAGCAGGGCGAGCAGTTCGCGGTGTTCGGCGAGGGCGTCCAGGGTGGCGGCGACCCTGGCGCGGCGCTCCGGGAGGGGGAGGTGGCGCCAGGCGCGGTGCTGGTCCAGGGACGCGCGTACGGCATGGTGCGCCGTGGCGCCGTCCAGGCGCGGGGCGCCCGCGATCGGGCTGCCGTCGACCGGGGTGGTGGCGGGGTGTGCCCGGCCGCCCTCCCGCCAGCCGGCGTTCCAGAGGTTCAGGACCCCCTCGTCCCGGAACGCCTCGGGGGCGGCGGCCAGGCAGCGCCGCCAGGCGTCCGGCCAGGACCTGCCCGGCTTCAGGACGCGGGCGGGGCCGGTGGTGGCCGGGGCGGAGGTGGTGAGGGTGGGTGCCATGGGTCAGCTCCGCTCTCGGGGGCGGTCCGCGGCGGCCAGGACCTGTGTCACCAGCGCCGCCGTCTGCGTCGGTGTGCCGCCCACCCGCACGCCGGCCGCCTCCAGTGCCGCCTGTTTCGCGCGCGCCGTCCCCGCCGAACCCGACACGATCGCGCCGGCGTGGCCCATGGTGCGGCCCTCGGGGGCGGTGAACCCGGCGATGTAGCCGACGACGGGCTTGGTGACGTGGTCGCGGATGTACGCCGCGGCGCGCTCCTCCGCGTCGCCGCCGATCTCGCCGATCAGGACGATGACGTCGGTGTCCGGGTCGGCCTCGAAGGCGGCCAGGCAGTCGATGTGGGTGGTGCCGGTCACCGGGTCGCCGCCGATGCCGACGCAGGTGGAGAAGCCGGTGTCCCGCAGTTCGTACATGAGCTGGTAGGTCAGTGTGCCCGACTTGGACACCAGGCCGACCCGGCCGGGCTTGGTGATGTCGGCGGGGATGATGCCCGCGTTCGACTGGCCCGGCGTGATGAGTCCGGGGCAGTTGGGGCCGATGACGCGGGTGCCGCGGGCCCTGGCGTACGCGGTGAACGCGACGGTGTCGTGGACGGGGATGCCCTCCGTGATGACGGCGGTCAGGCCGATCCCGGCGTCGGCCGCCTCCAGCACCGCCGCCCTGGCGAAGGCGGGCGGTACGAAGACGACCGACACGTCGGCGCCCGTGAGGACCACGCCCTCGTGGACCGAGCCGAACACGGGGACGGCACGCTCGCCGAAGTCGACGGTGCGGCCCGCCTTGCGCGGGTTGACGCCGCCGACGACGTTCGTGCCGGCCGCGAGCATCCGGCGGGTGTGCTTCATGCCCTCGCCGCCGGTCATGCCCTGGACGAGGACCTTGCTCTCCTTGGTCAGATAGATCGCCATGTCCCGGCTCCTCAGGCTGCGTGGGCGAGTTGGGCGGCACGGCGGGCGGCGCCGTCCATGGTGGTGACCTGTTCGACCAGCGGGTGCGCGCGGGCGTCGAGCACCGCGCGGCCCTGGGCCGCGTTGTTGCCGTCGAGCCGGACGACCAGCGGTTTGGTCAGCCGGACGGTGTCCAGGGCCCGTACGATGCCGTCGGCGACGGTGTCGCAGGCGGTGATCCCGCCGAAGACGTTGACGAGGACCGACCTCACCGCGGGGTCGGAGAGGATGACGGAGAGGCCGTCGGCCATGACCTGCGCGGAGGCTCCGCCGCCGATGTCGAGGAAGTTCGCGGGGCGCGCTCCGCAGCCCGCGACCACGTCGAGGGTCGACATGACCAGTCCCGCGCCGTTGCCGATGACGCCGACCTCGCCGTCCAGCTTGACGTAGTTGAGGCCCCTGGCGGCGGCCGCGGCCTCCAGCGGGTCGGCCGCGTCGTCGGCCTCGTCGTCCCGACGGGTCCGGCGGAAGCGGGCGTTGTCGTCGAGGGTGACCTTGCCGTCGAGGGCGAGGATGCGGCCGTCGGTGGTGCGCACCAGCGGGTTGACCTCGACGAGGAGGGCGTCCTCGGCCGTCACCACCTCCCAGAGCCTGATCAGTACGTCGGCGGTGCGCGGCGGCAGGCCCGCCGCCTCGGCGATCTCGGCGGCCTTCGCCGAGGTGACGCCGCGCGCCGGGTCGACGGGGATGCGCGCGACCGCCTCCGGGCGGCTCGCGGCGATCTCCTCGATCTCCGTGCCGCCCTCCGCGGAGGCGATCGCGAGAAAGCCGCCGGCGGCGCGGTCGAGGACGTAGGAGACGTAGAACTCCCTGTCGATGTCCACGGGTTCGGCGACCATCACCTTGCCGACCCGGTGTCCCTTGATGTCCATGCCGAGGATCTGACGTGCCGTGAGTTCGGCGGCGGCCGGGTCGGCGGCGAGTTTGACACCGCCCGCCCTGCCGCGTCCGCCGGTCTTCACCTGGGCCTTGACGACCACGCGTCCGCCGAGCCTGCGGGCGATCTCGCGGGCCTCCTTGGCCGAGTCGGTGACCTCGGCCCTCGGCACCACGATGCCGTGTGCTGCGAAGAGTTCCCTTGCCTGGTGCTCGTACAGGTCCATTCCGGCTCCTGAGTCGAAAGTGCCGCACGCCCCCTGGACACCACCCACCGGATGCGGGATAACAAGCTTCATACAGTATTCGTCGACTGTATGCAATGTACCGAGGGTCCCGCCGAAGGGCCCGCACCACCACGCCCATCCCCCCACGAAAGGGACAGGACTTCGCCATGCCCGACGACACCAGGGACGGCAGCAGGGTCACCGGACGGAACAGCGCCACGTCCGACGTCCGGCCCGGCACTGACGGCCAAGTGATCTCCGGCGGCCATCTCGTGGCCAAGGCGCTCAAGGCCGAGGGGGTCGAGCGCATCTACACGCTGTGCGGCGGCCACATCATCGACATCTACGACGGCTGCGTCGACGAGGGCATCGAGGTCGTCGACGTACGCCACGAACAGGTCGCCGCGCACGCCGCCGACGGCTACGCCCGGATCACCGGCAAGCCGGGCTGTGCGGTGGTGACGGCGGGCCCGGGGACGACCGACGCCGTCACCGGGATCGCGAACGCCTTCCGCGCGGAGTCCCCGATGCTGCTGATCGGCGGCCAGGGGGCCCTGACCCAGCACAAGATGGGGTCCCTGCAGGACCTGCCGCACGTCGACATGATGACCCCGATCACCAAGTTCGCGGCCACCGTCCCGGACACCGCCCGCGCCGCGGACATGGTGTCGATGGCGTTCCGCGAGTGCTACCACGGTGCGCCGGGGCCGTCCTTCCTGGAGATCCCGCGCGACGTCCTGGACGCGAAGGTGCCCGCCGGCACGGCACGGGTGCCCCGGCCCGGCGGCTACCGCGCCTCCCCCCGGTCCGCCGGCGATCCCGAGGCGGTCGAGCGCCTCGCGGACCTGCTGACGCACGCCGAGAAGCCCGCGATCCTGCTGGGCAGCCAGGTGTGGACGACCCGGGGCACCGAGGCCGCCGTCGAGCTGGTGCGCACCCTGAACATCCCCGCCTACATGAACGGTGCCGCGCGCGGCACCCTGCCGCCCGGCGACCCCCACCACTTCCAGCTCTCGCGCCGCTACGCCTTCTCCCACGCCGACGTCATCGTGATCGTCGGCACGCCCTTCGACTTCCGCATGGGCTACGGCAAACGCCTCTCCCCCGACGCGACGGTCGTCCAGATCGACCTCGACTACCGCACCGTCGGCAAGAACCGCGACATCGACCTCGGCATCGTCGGCGACGCCGGTCTGGTGCTGGCGTCGGTCACCGAGGCGGCCTCCGGGCGGCTGAACGGGGGCGCGGCGCGGCGCAAGGAGTGGCTGGAGGAGCTGCGCGCCGCCGAGCGGACCGCCCTCGACAAGCGGCTGCCGCAGCTGCGCTCGGACGCCTCGCCGATCCATCCGTACCGGCTGGTCAGCGAGATCAACGACTTCCTCACCGAGGACTCGATCTACATCGGCGACGGCGGCGACATCGTCACCTTCTCCGGGCAGGTCGTGCAGCCCAAGTCGCCCGGCCACTGGATGGATCCGGGGCCGCTGGGCACCCTCGGCGTCGGCATCCCGTTCGTGCTGGCCGCCAAACAGGCCCGCCCCGACAAGGAGGTCGTCGCCCTGTTCGGCGACGGCGCCTTCTCGCTCACCGGCTGGGACTTCGAGACGCTGGTGCGCTACGACCTGCCGTTCGTCGGCATCGTCGGCAACAACTCCTCGATGAACCAGATCCGTTACGGCCAGGCCGCCAAGTACGGCAAGGAACGCGAGCGGGTCGGCAACACCCTCGGCGACGTGCGCTACGACAAGTTCGCGCAACTGCTGGGCGGTCACGGCGAGGAGGTCCGCGACCCCGCCGACATCGGCCCCGCCCTGCGCCGCGCCCGGGAGTCGGGCAAACCGTCGCTGATCAACGTCTGGGTCGACCCGGACGTGTACGCCCCCGGAACCATGAACCAGACGATGTACAAGTGAGGTGAACGCCCATGACCGCCAACGCACTTGAGCGTGACCCGGCCGACGGCGCGGCCCCGCGCGGCCCGGCGCTCGACGGCATCCGCGTCCTCGACATGACGCATGTCCAGTCCGGGCCCTCCGCGACCCAGCTGCTGGCCTGGCTCGGCGCGGACGTCGTCAAACTCGAGGCGCCCACCGGGGACATCACGCGCCGTCAGCTGCGTGACCTCCCGGACGCCGACTCGCTCTACTTCACGATGCTCAACTGCAACAAGCGCAGCATCACCCTCAACACGAAGACGGAGCGCGGCAGGCAGCTGCTGACCGAGCTGATCCGGCGCTCCGACGTGATGGTCGAGAACTTCGGCCCCGGCGCCGTCGACCGGATGGGGTTCACCTGGGACCGCATCCAGGAGATCAACCCCCGCATCGTGTACGCCTCCATCAAGGGCTTCGGGGACGGCCCGTACACCGGCTTCAAGGCGTACGAGGTCGTCGCCCAGGCGATGGGCGGGTCGATGGCGACGACCGGCTTCGAGGACGGCCCGCCGCTGGCGACCGGCGCGCAGATCGGCGACTCCGGTACCGGCGTGCACACCGTCGCGGGCATCCTCGCCGCGCTCCTCCAGCGCGAGCGGACCGGGCGCGGCCAGCGCGTCAACGTGGCGATGCAGCACGCCGTGCTCAACCTGTGCCGGGTCAAGCTGCGCGACCAGCAGCGTCTGGCGCACGGCCCGCTCGCCGAGTACCCCAACGACGACTTCGGCACCGAGGTGCCCCGTTCGGGCAACGCGTCCGGCGGCGGTCAGCCCGGATGGGCGGTCAGGTGCGCGCCCGGCGGGCCCAACGACTACGTCTACGTCATCGTCCAGCCGGTCGGCTGGCAGCCGATCACGCAGCTCATCGGCCGTCCCGAGCTGGCCGCCGACCCCGAATGGGCCACCCCCGAGGCGCGGCTGCCGAAGCTGAACAAGATGTTCCAGCTGATCGAGGAGTGGTCCGCCACGCTGCCCAAGTGGGAGGTGCTGGAGCGGCTGAACGCGCACAACATCCCCTGCGGGCCGATCCTCTCGACCGAGGAGATCATCCGGGACGAGTCGCTGGTCGCCAACGGCATGGTGGTGACCGTCCCGCACCCGGAGCGCGGTGAGTTCGTCACCGTCGGCAACCCCATCAAGCTCTCCGACTCCCCCGTCACCGTCGAGAGCTCCCCGCTGCTCGGCGAGCACAACGAGGAGATCTACGTGGGCGAACTCGGCCTCGGTGACGAGGAACTGCGCCTGCTCAAGTCGAACGGGGTGATCTGAGGTGATGGCCGAGGACCGGAAGCTGAGGGTGCGGGCGCTGCTCGACTCCGTGCGGGCCGCCGGGCGCACCGCGCTCACCGCGCCCGAGGGCAAGGTGATCGCCGACGCCTACGGGATCGCCGTACCCGGCGAGGAGCTGGCGGCCGACGTCGACCAGGCGGTGGCGTACGCGGCGCGGTTCGGCGGTCCGGTGGTGATGAAGATCGTCTCGCCGGACATCCTGCACAAGACCGACGCGGGCGGGGTGGTCGTCGGTGTGGAGGGCGCGAGCGAGGTACGGGCCGCGTTCTGCCGGATCGTGGAGAACGCGCGCGCCTACGACCCGAACGCCCGGATCGAGGGCGTCCAGGTGCAGGAACTGCTCCCGCAGGGGCAGGAGGTGATCGTCGGAGCGGTCACCGACCCGACGTTCGGGAAGATCGTGGCGTTCGGGCTCGGCGGGGTGCTGGTCGAGGTGCTGAAGGACGTCACGTTCCGGCTGGCGCCGGTGGACGCCGACGAGGCGCTGTCGATGCTGGACTCGATCCGGGCGGCCGAGGTGCTGCGCGGGGTGCGCGGGCAGGCGGGCGTGGACCGGTGGGCCCTCGCCGAGCAGATCCGGCGGGTCTCCCAACTGGTCGCGGACTTCCCGGAGATCGCCGAGGTGGACCTCAATCCGGTGATCGCCACCGCCCGCGGCGCCGTCGCCGCCGACATCCGGGTCATCCTCGCCGGCGAACTGCCGCCGCCGCGGCGGACGTACACCCGCGAGGAGATCCTCGCCTCGATGCGCCGGCTGATGCAGCCGTCGTCGATCGCCGTGATCGGCGCCTCGAACGAGGCGGGGAAGATCGGCAACTCGGTGATGCGCAACCTCGTCGACGGCGGTTACGCCGGGGACATCCATCCGGTGAACCCGCGGGCCGATGACATCCTCGGCCGCAAGGCGTACAAGAGTGTCACCGACGTTCCCGGCGAGGTGGATGTGGCGGTCTTCGCGATCCCCGCCCGGTTCGTCGCGGCCGCGCTGGAGGAGGTGGGCCGCAAGAGGATCCCCAACGCCGTGCTCATCCCGTCCGGGTTCGCGGAGACCGGCGAGCACGCGCTCCAGGCGGAGATCGTGGAGATCGCGCAGCGGCACGGGGTGCGGCTGCTCGGGCCGAACATCTACGGCTACTACTCCACCTGGCACGACCTGTGCGCCACGTTCTGCACACCGTACGACGTCCGGGGCGGGGTGGCGCTGACCTCGCAGTCCGGCGGCATCGGCATGGCGATCCTCGGCTTCGCACGGACCACCAGGACGGGCGTGTCGGCGATCGTGGGCCTCGGCAACAAGTCGGACCTGGACGAGGACGACCTGCTGACCTGGTTCGGCGAGGACCCGCACACCGAGTGCGTGGCGATGCATCTGGAGGACCTCAAGGACGGGCGGGCGTTCGTCGAGGCGGCGCGGAAGACCGTACCGCGCAAGCCCGTCGTGGTCCTGAAGGCCGGCCGTACGGCGGCCGGGGCGCGGGCGGCGGGGTCGCACACCGGGGCGCTCGCCGGCGACGACGCGGTGTACGACGACATCCTG
Organism: Streptomyces sp. NPDC047000; assembly: GCF_040644295.1. Taxonomy (NCBI): domain Bacteria; kingdom Bacillati; phylum Actinomycetota; class Actinomycetes; order Kitasatosporales; family Streptomycetaceae; genus Streptomyces; species Streptomyces sp. NPDC047000. Next base: position 594,506 of record NZ_JBEYWE010000001.1, on the reverse strand, counting down.
CGGCAGGCCGGGGTGATCAGGGCGCCGGGGCTCGCCGACATGCTGGAGTACGCGCGGGCCCTGCCGGTGCTGCCGGCGCCGAAGGGCGACAACGTCGTGATCATCACGGGCGCGGGCGGCAGCGGGGTGCTGCTGTCCGACGCGGTGACCGACAACGGCCTGTCGCTGATGGAGATCCCGCCGGACCTGGACGAGGCGTTCCGCAGGTTCATCCCGCCGTTCGGGGCCGCGGGCAATCCGGTGGACATCACCGGGGGCGAGCCGCCGTCGACGTACGAGGCGACGATCCGGCTCGGGCTCGAGGACCCGCGCATCCACGCGCTGGTGCTCGGCTACTGGCACACCATCGTCACCCCGCCGATGGTCTTCGCGGAGCTGACCGCGCGCGTGGTGGCCGAGTTCCGCGCCCGCGGCGTGGAGAAGCCGGTGGTGGCCTCGCTCGCGGGTGACGTGGAGGTCGAGGCGGCGAGCCAGTACCTGTACGAGCGGGGGGTGGTGGCGTACCCGTACACCACGGAGCGGCCGGTGGCCGTGCTCGGTGCGAAGTACCGCTGGGCGCGGGCGGCGGGGCTGCTGGGACGGGCCCCGGGGGGTGGTTCATGAGGTGAGCGGGCCGCGGGGACGGCCGGCGGTGCGCGTCGGCCGTCCCCGGGAACACGCGCGCACGCCCGCGAGGGAGGCGCAGGGGCGGTACGGGACACCCTGCGGCGACCGGGCGATCGAAAGACGGACAGGGGGCGCTGGCCAGGACTTTCGAGGCAAGGGGTGCAAGCAGGAATGACAACGACCGGCAGCAGTCCCGCCGAGCGGGTGACCGAGGCGGAGGAAGCGGCGGCAGCAGCGGCAGAGCCGTCGGCGGCGGCAGAGGACAGGCTCCACGAGCCGCGTCCGCGGGGCGGTGGTCACGGCGTACGGCACGTCGTACGGCACGGCGTGACCCACCGGCACCCGGGACCGGCCCGGGAACGGGCCCGGGCTCCCCACCCGGGACCGCCCCGGCGACCGCACCGACCGCACTCCCATCCGCACCCCCACCCGCATCCGCTCGGCGAGGAGATGGCGTGACATGAGCGCAGAACCCATGGCGACGAACAGTTCGGCGACCGGAGCCGGCGCGTCGAGGCGTCCCTACCGCGAGGTGACCGACGCGCGCGGCCGCGTCTACCGGCTCGGCGAGACCGACCGGGACATCCTCGGCCACTCGCGCAACATCATGGTGTACCTGCCGTGGGTCGCCATGATGGCGATCAGCGTCTTCGAGTACGCGTACGGCTCGGCGGAGGACACCCTGTCCAGCGCGCACGGCTGGACGCAGAGCAACACCTTCTGGATCCTCAGCGTCTGGGTGTTCTTCCAGGCGGGCGTGGCCTTCCCGGCCGGCTGGCTGCGGGAACGGGGCGTCCTGACCGCGCGCCGGGCGATGTTCACCGGCTCGGGCATGTGCCTGGTGGGCTTCCTCGCCCTGTCGCACCTGCACAACGTGCTGCTGGCGATCCTCGGTTTCGGTGTCGTCGGCGGTCTCGGGGCCGGGCTGGTCTACGCGACGTGCATCAACATGGTCGGCAAGTGGTTCCCCGAACGGCGCGGTGCCCGCACCGGGTTCGTCAACGGCGGCTTCGCGTACGGCTCGCTGCCCTTCATCTTCATCTTCAACTACGCCTTCGACACCGGCAACTACCACCAGGTGCTGGACCTGATCGGCGCCTACATCCTGATCGTGGTGTTCGCCTGCGCGTTCTTCTTCAAGGACCCGCCGAAGAACTGGTGGCCCGCGCACATCGACCCGCTCACCGTGGCGGACCACGCCGAGCACGCCGTGTCGCTGGCCAAGAACCCTCCCGCCGTGCGGCAGTTCACGCCGAAGGAGGCCCTGCGGACCGGGATGCTGCCGCTGATGTGGATCTCCATCGTGATGACGGCGGGCGTGTCGATCTTCGGGATCTCCTTCCAGGTCGACTACGCCAAGGACCTCGGCTTCGGACCGCTGGTCGCGGCCTCGTCGATGGGTGTCATGGCGGTCGTCAACGGCTTCGGACGGCCCACCGTGGGCTGGCTGTCGGACCGGCTGGGCCGCAAGAAGACGCTGGTGTGCGTGATCCTGATCCTGGGGCTCGCGCAGTTCGGGGTGATCTGGGCGGGCGACATGAAGAGCGAGTGGCTGTTCCTGTTCTTCGCGTTCCTGTCCGGCTTCGGCGGCGGCGCGTTCTACCCGCTGTTCGCGGCACTCACCCCGGACTACTTCGGGGAGAACTACAACGCCACCAACTACGGGCTGGTCTACAGCGGCAAGCTGATCAGCGGTCTGTTCGGCGGCGGCCTCGGCTCCATGGTGGTGGCGGCGTGGGGCTACAACGGGGCGTACGCGCTGGCCGGCGGCGTGTCGATGATCGCGGCGGCGATCGCCCTGCTGCTGCGCCAGCCGGGCCGCGGCAAGGGTGTCACGGGCGCCACGGGGCAGGCCGCGGCGGCGGGCTGACGGCACGTCACACCAGCGGCCGGGCCTTCGTCCGGCCCTGCCGCCCCGCTCCCCCTTGCGGCCGTCCGCGACGGCCGCGAGGGGGAGCGCGTGCGCCGGGGACTCAGGACTCGCCGCGGGCGTGATAGGAGCGCCGGGTGTGTTCGGTGTGCTCGCGCATCAGGCGGCCGGCGAGCGGCTCGTCGCGGTCGGCGATGGCGGCGATCAGCCCCCGGTGCTCGATCCAGGACTGCCGGCCGCGCTGCCGGGCCACCGGGGTGTAGTACCAGCGCACCCGGCGGTCGACCTGGGCGGCGAGTTCACCGAGGACGGTGTTGCCGGCCAGCTCCATGATCTTCGCGTGGAACAGGGCGTTGAGGGCGACCGCGTTCTCCACGTCGTCGGCCTCCACGGCCTTCTCGCCCTGGGTGCACAGGTCCTTGAGCACCTCGATGCCGGGGCTGCCGGCGTGGGCGGCGGCGAGCCGGGCGGCCTCGGCCTCCAGGAGCGTACGGACCGTGAGGAGCTGGTCGGCCTCCGCCTCGGTCGGCTCGTGCACGAACGCGCCCTGCGCGGGCCGCAGATCGACCCAGCCCTCGGTGTTGAGCCGCTGCAACGCCTCACGGACCGGCTGGCGCGAGACCCCGAGGTGTCCGGCGAGTTCGCTCTCCACGAGGTGCTGGCCGGGCTGGAGGGCGCGGGTGGTGATGAGCTCGAGCAGTGCCTCGTAGACGCGGTCGCGCAGCGGGCCGGGGCGTTCGAGCCTGGGCACCGCACCCTGCGGCAGTCCTGTCGACAACATCGTCCCCTCCTGGGCGATCCGGGCGGGCGGCCGTGAGACCAGTATCGATTGTTTTTCGTCTACAGTCTACGGCGCCTCGGGTGCAGGTGCAGCGGACACAGGTGCAGCGGGCACGGGCAGGCACGGGCAGCGGCCCCCGGCGGCAGGCCGCAGAAGGCCCGGCGCGTCACACCCGCCGGACGCCCCCGCCCGGAGGGCTCAGGAGCCTCAGGGACAGCGCACCACCTGTCCGGCGTACGACAGGTTCCCGCCGAAGCCGAACAGCAGGGCCCTGTCGCCGGAGGAGATCTCGCCCTGTTCGACGAGCTTGGACAGGGCGAGCGGGATGCTGGCGGCGGAGGTGTTGCCGGACTCGACCACGTCGCGGGCCACGATCGCGTTGACCGCGCCGATCTTCCCCGCCAGGGGTTCGATGATCCGCAGGTTGGCCTGGTGCAGCACCACGGCGGCCAGCTCCTCGGGGGTCGTACCGGCGAGTTCGCAGGCGCGGCGGGCGAGCGGCGGCAGCCGGGTGGTGGCCCAGCGGTAGACGCTCTGTCCCTCCTGCGCGAACCTCGGCGGCATGCCCTCGATGCGCACGGCGTGCCCCATCTCCGGGACGGAGCCCCACAGCACGGGTCCGATGCCGGGGCTCTCACCGGGGGCGGCGGCCTCGACGACGGCGGCGCCCGCTCCGTCGCCGACCAGGACGCAGGTGGTGCGGTCGGTCCAGTCGGTGACCTCGGACATCTTGTCGGCGCCGATGACCAGCGCCCGGGTGGCGGCACCGGCGCGCACGGCGTGGTCGGCGGTGGCGAGGGCGTGGGTGAAGCCGGCGCAGACCACGTTGATGTCCATCGCGGCGGGCTGCGGCACCCCGAGCCGGGCCGCGACGCGGGCGGCGGTGTTCGGGGAGCGGTCGACGGCGGTGGAGGTGGCGACGAGCACCAGGTCGATGTCACGGGGGGCCAGGCCCGCCGCGGCGAGCGCCTTGGCCGCGGCGTGCGCGGCGAGCTCGTCGACGGGCTCGTCGGGGCCCGCGATGTGGCGGGTGCGGATGCCGACCCGGCTTCTGATCCACTCGTCGCTGGTGTCGACCATGCCCCGCAGGTCCTCGTTGGTGAGCACCTTGGGGGGCTGATAGTGGCCGACAGCCGTGATGCGCGAGCCGTTCATCCGGGGGGTCTCCCTCATGCCGTGGTCAGCAAGACCGCCCCAGTCTGATCAGTGACTCACGGGTACGACGGCAGGTGAGGGCACAGGAAACGGGCGCCCGTGTTGTCGGCTTCCCTCATGCCGTCGGACGCCCGAACACTTGCTGTCACGTCCTGGACCTCACCCGGTGAACAACTTGACCGCCTTCTGCACGAGTTCGTACACCCCGTAGGCCAGCGGCGCGCCGACCCACAGCCAGGCGAAGACGACGAGGGGCCGGCGGTCAGGCGGACTCGGGCTGCTGTCGTGCGACATCGGCGGCCTCCCTGGGCGGTGCGGGGACGTGGTGACGGGGGTGCACGGGGCGGACGAACTCGTTGGCCACGAAGCCGACGAGCAGCAGCCCGATCATGATGAGGAGCGACAGGCCGTACAGGGCGGGGCCGTGCCTGCCCGCCGCCGCCTGGTGGTCGGCGATCCGGTTGACGATGAGCGGTCCGAGCACACCGGCCGTGGACCAGGCGGTGAGCAGCCGTCCGTGGATGGCGCCGACCTGGTAGGTGCCGAACAGGTCCTTCAGATAGGCGGGCACGGTGGCGAAACCGCCGCCGTAGAAGGAGAGGATCACCAGCGCGCAGAGCACGAACAGCGGCTTGGAGGAGTCGCCGAACACCGCGATCAGCAGGTACATCAGGGCGCCGGCGCCGAGGTAGAGGCGGTAGATGTTCTTGCGGCCGATCAGGTCGGAGGCGGACGACCAGCCGATGCGTCCGGCCATGTTGGCGGCCGACAGCAGGGCGACGAACCCGGCGGCGGCCGAGGCGGAGACGGGTGCGGAGGAACTCGCGAAGTAGTCGGTGATCATGGGGGCGGCCTTCTCCAGGATGCCGATGCCCGCGGTCACGTTCATGCACAGCACCAGCCACAGACACCAGAACTGCGGGGTGCGCACCGCGTCGCGGGCGGAGACCTGGACGCCGGTGACCGCGCGGGGGCCCGCGCCGCCGGCGGCGGGCGCCCCGGTGGGCGGCACCCGCACCAGCAGCACGCCGAGCGACATGAACACCGCGTAGGAGAGACCGAGTACGAGGAAGGCGAGCGCGATGCCGGAGTGGCCGGAGCCGAAGGAGGCGAGCATCTGGGCCGACCAGGGAGAGGCGATCAGCGCGCCGCCGCCGAAGCCCATGATGGCGATGCCGGTCGCCATGCCGGGCCGGTCGGGGAACCACTTGATCAGGGTGGACACCGGTGAGATGTAACCGATGCCGAGGCCGATCCCGCCGATGAAGCCGTAGCCGAGGACGATCAGCCAGTACTGCCGGGTCTCGGCGCCGAGGGCGGAGACCAGCAGTCCGGAGGAGAAGCAGACCAGGGCAACGCCCATCGACCGGCGCGGGCCGTGCCGTTCGACGAGCGTGCCGCCGAACGCCGCGGACAGGCCGAGCATCACGATGGCCAGCTGGAACGGCAGCGCGCTCTGGGTGCCGCTGAGGCCGAGCGCGGACTCGAGGGACGGCTTGAACACGCTCCAGGCGTACGCCTGGCCGATGGAGAGGTGGACGGACAGGGCGGCGGGGGGAACCAGCCAGCGGCTCCAGCCGGGCGGGGCGACAGGGGGGCTCATGGCTCCCGCACGGTAGGCAGCGGGCGGGGAGTTGGAAAGCACCGGCTCGTCCGTGTGCGGTGAGCGGTATGCAGTCTGCGGTGAACGGTCTTGCGCGGACGGCGATCTGATGGGCGGTCAAGGGCCGAACGTCCTTTGCGCGGACCCTTGTCGACCCCATCGCCATACTGTAGACAATATTCAGTCGACACTGTTCGGCGAAGTTCCTCGGTACCCTCGACCGAACGGAGCTCCTTCGTGAAAGTGGCAGTCCTCGGCGCCGGTGCGATCGGCGCCTACGTCGGCGCCGCGCTCCATCGCGCGGGTGCCGATGTGCATCTCGTCGCCCGTGGACCGCATCTGGCGGCCATGAGGCAGCACGGCGTCCGGGTGCGCAGCCCGCGCGGCGACTTCACCGCCCGCGCGCACGCCACCGACGACCCGGCCGAGATCGGCCCGGTCGACTACGTCTTCCTCGGTCTCAAGGCCCACTCGTACGCGGCGTGCGGGCCGCTGATCGGGCCCCTGCTGGCCGAGGACACGGCGATCGTGGCGGCCCAGAACGGCATCCCCTGGTGGTACTTCCACCGGCACGGCGGCCCCCACGACGGCCACCGTCTCCAGAGCGTGGACCCCGGTGGCGCGGTCAGTGCGGTGCTCGCGCCCGAACGGGCCGTCGGCTGTGTGGTGTACGCCGCCACCGAACTCGAAGGCCCCGGCGTCGTACGGCACCTGGAGGGCACCCGGTTCTCCGTCGGCGAGCCCGACCGCAGTCTGTCGCCGCGCTGTCTGGCCTTCGGCGAGGCCATGCGCGCGGGCGGCCTCAAGTGCCCGGTGGAGCCCGACCTGCGGGGCGACATCTGGGTCAAGCTGCTCGGCAACATCTCCTTCAACCCGATCAGTGCCCTGGCCCGCGCCACCATGCGGCAGATGTGCCTGCACGGCGGCACCCGCAAGGTCATCGAGACCATGATGCACGAGACCCTCTCCGTCGCCGGCGCCCTCGGCTGCGAGGTCGGCGTCTCCGTCGAGCGGCGGCTCGCGGGCGCGGAGCGCGTCGGCGACCACCGCACCTCCACGCTCCAGGACCTGGAGCGCGGCAAGCCGCTGGAGCTCGACGTACTGCTCGCCGCAGTGATCGAACTCGCGGAGATCACCGGCGTGGAGGTGCCCACCCTGCGCACCGTGCACGCCATCTCGGACCTGCTCGCGCTGAGGAGCGCCGCATGACCAAGCGTCAGGAACGCGACCGTGAGCCGAAGACGTACACCCGGCTCACCCACCCCCTGGTGCGCGACGCGCGCGACCAGCCGCTGCGGCGGGCGACCTGGGAGGAGGCCCTGGACCGCACCGCCCGCGGACTCGACGCGGCACGCGGCGCGTTCGGGCTGTTCTCCTGCTCCCGCGCCACCAACGAGACCAACTACGTGGCGCAGAAGTTCGCCCGCGTCGTGATGGGCACCCACAACGTCGACTCCTGCAACCGCACCTGTCACGCGCCCAGCGTCGCCGGTCTCTCGGCGGCGTTCGGCTCGGGCGGCGGGACCTCGTCGTACGAGGAGGCCGAGCACACCGACCTGATCGTGATGTGGGGCTCCAACGCCCGCTTCGCGCACCCGATCTTCTTCCAGCACGTGCTGAAGGGGATCAGGAACGGCGCCCGGATGTACGCCGTCGACCCGCGCCGCACCTCCACCGCCGAGTGGGCGGAGAGCTGGCTCGGGCTGAACGTGGGCACGGACATCGCGATGGCGCACGCGATCGGCCGGGAGATCATCCATGCCGGCCTGGTCAACGAGGCGTTCGTGGAGCGGGCGACGAGCGGCTTCGAGGAGTACCGGGCGCTGGTCGAGCCGTGGACCCTCTCCCTCGCCGAGAAGGTCACCGGCGTACCGGCGCGGGCGATCAGGGAACTGGCGCACGCCTACGGCCGTGCCGAGCGGGCCCAGCTGTGCTGGACCCTCGGCATCACCGAGCACCACAACGGCACCGACAACGTCCGCGCGCTGATCAACCTCGCCCTGCTGACCGGCCATGTCGGCCGCTACGGCTCGGGGCTGCAGCCGCTGCGCGGGCAGAACAACGTGCAGGGCGGCGGCGACATGGGCGCCATCCCCAACCGGCTGCCCGGCTTCCAGGACATCCTCGACCCCGCGACCCGGCGGAAGTTCGAGTCCGTCTGGCACACCGCGATCGAACCCCACTACGGACTGAACCTCACGGAGATGTTCGAGGCGATGGAGGACGGCACGCTCCGGGCCGTCTACTGCATCGGCGAGAACCCGGCGCAGTCCGAGGCGGACAGCGAACAGGCCGTACGGCGGCTGGCGGCCCTCGACTTCCTCGTCGTGCAGGACATCTTCCTCACCCGCACGGCGGAACTGGCGGACGTCGTGCTGCCCGCCACCGCCGGCTGGGCGGAGACCGACGGCACCGCCACCAACAGCGAACGGCGCGTCCAGCGGGTGCGGCGGGCCGTGACCCCGCCCGGTGAGGCGCGCGAGGACATCGACATCCTCTGCGACCTCGCCGGCCGGCTCGGCCACGACTGGAAGTACGCCGACGCCGAGGCCGTCTGGAACGAACTGCGCTCCGTGTCCCCCGACCACTACGGCATGACGTACGCCCGCCTCAACGAGCACCAGGGCATCCAGTGGCCCTGCACCAGCACCGAACGGCTCGAACCGGCCTATCTGCACGGCCGACTGTGGGAGCGGGATCCGGAACTGCGCGGCATGGCGGCGCCGTTCGGGATCGTGCGGCACGATCCGCCGGTCGACCTCACCGACGAGGAGTACCCCATCCGGCTGACCACCGGCAGGCGGCTCGACTCCTACAACACCGGCGTCCAGAGCGGCGGCTTCGCCTCCCCGCTGCGGCGCGGCGAGTACCTCGAGCTGAGCCCGGAGGACGCCGAGCACTACGGCGTCGTCGTCGGCGAGGAGGTCCGGATCAGTTCACGGCGCGGCGTGGTGCGGGCGCCGGTGTGGATCGACACCGCGCTGCGGCCGGGCCTGGCCTTCATGACGTTCCACTTCCCGGACGAGGTGGACACCAACCAGCTGACGATCGAGGCCAACTGCCCCATCGCCGGCACGGCGGAGTTCAAGGCCTCCGCGATCCGCATCGAGAAGCTGCCCGTCGTGACCTGGGTGGGGTGACGCAGATGGACCTGCGCTTCGGCGACAGCAAACCGACCGACGACGAACGGGCCGCCGTGGACGCCCTGCTGGGCCCCCCGGAGTCCGCCTGGGAGGGCGCCGACCGCTCCGGCACGGACCTCAGGTGGGCCAGGGGCGGACGGGAGGCCCGCGACCGGCGCGACCTGCTGCTGCCGGGGCTGCACGCCGTCAACGACCGGGTCGGCTGGATCAGCGAGGGAGCCCTCGACTATCTGTGCCGCCGGCTGACGGTACCGCCGGCGGAGGCGTACGGCGTCGCCTCCTTCTACGCCATGTTCTCCGTCCGCCCGCGGCCCGCGACCGTACTGCACGTGTGCACCGACCTGGCCTGCACGGCGGCCGGCGCCGACGCGGTGTGCGACGCCGCCGAGACCCGGCTCGGTCCCGGCAGCGGGGTCACCGTCGAACGCAGCCCCTGCCTCGGCCTGTGCGAACGGGCCCCCGCCGCCCTCGCGATCAAGGCGGGCGACCCGGTGCGCACGGCGGTCTCGGCACCGGCGACCGCCGAGACCGCCGTCCTCGCCGCGACCGCGCCCGGCTCGGCACCCGAGGAGCCGCCGCCCGCCCACGCCGTCCCGCAGGCCGGGCGGCCCGGACACGAGGACCTGATCCTGCTGCGCCGCATCGGCGTCGCCGACCCCGCGAGCCTGGACGACTACCGCGCCCACGGCGGCTACGCGGCCCTGCGCCGCGCCTTCGGCCTCGGCGCGGGCGGAGTCATCCGCGAGATCACCGACTCCGGTCTGACGGGACGCGGCGGCGCCGCCTTCCCCACGGGGCGCAAATGGCAGGCCACCGCGACCCAGCCGGGCCGTACGCACTACGTGGTGTGCAACGCGGACGAGTCCGAGCCGGGCACCTTCAAGGACCGGGTGATCATGGAGGGGGACCCGTACGCGCTGGTCGAGGCCATGACGATCGCCGGGTTCGCCACCGGGTCGCACCGCGGCTACCTGTATCTGCGCGGCGAGTACCCGCGCGCGCTCGCCCGTATGGAGCACGCCGTCGGACAGGCCAGGGCGCGCGGACTCCTCGGCGACGACATCCTCGGCCAGGGCTACGCCTTCGACATCGAGATCCGGCGCGGCGCCAACGCGTACGTCTGCGGCGAGGAGACCGCGCTGTTCAACTCCATCGAGGGTTACCGGGGCGAGCCCCGCTCCAAGCCGCCCTTCCCCGTGGAGCACGGCCTGTTCGGGCGGCCGACGGTCGCGAACAACGTGGAGACGCTGGTCAACGTGCTGCCGGTGCTCACGATGGGCGCGGCGGCGTACGCGGCGATCGGCACGGCGGGCTCCACCGGGCCGAAGCTGTTCTGCGTGTCGGGCAGCGTGGAGCGGCCGGGGGTGTACGAGGTGCCGTTCGGCGCGACGCTGGGCGAGGTGCTGGCCCTGGCCGGGGTGCGGGACGGGTTGCGGGCGGTGCTGCTGGGCGGCGCGGCCGGGGGCTTCGTCCGGGCGGACGAGCTGGACATCCCGCTCACCTTCGAGGGCACCAGGGAGGCGGGGACCACCCTCGGCTCGGGGGTGGTCATGGCCTTCGACGACAGTGTGCCGCTCCCACGACTCCTGCTCCGGATAGCGGAGTTCTTCCGCGACGAGTCGTGCGGGCAGTGTGTGCCGTGCCGGGTCGGGACGGTGCGCCAGGAGGAGGCGCTGCGCCGGATCGGCGAACGGACCGGTGCGGGCGCGGCCGACGACATCGCCCTCCTGCGCGAGGTGGGCCGCGCCATGCGGGACGCCTCGATCTGCGGTCTGGGGCAGGCCGCGTGGAACGCCGTGGAATCCGCCATCGACCGTCTGGGGGCGTACACATGACCGTTTCGACCGCCGCCGTATCCGTCAACGACCTTCCGGAGAGGTGCACATGACCGCGATACCGCTCGGGATCCCGCGCCGGCTGGTGGAGTTCACCCTCGACGGGCAGGAGGTGCGGGTGCCGGAGGGGTCGACGGTCCTCGACGCCTGCCGGGCGGCCGGGACGGATGTGCCGACCCTGTGCGAGGGCGACACCCTGCGCCCGAAGAACGCGTGCCGGGTCTGCGTCGTCGAGGTCGAGGGCGCCCGCACCCTGGTGCCGGCCTGCTCGCGCAAGGCGGAGCCCGGGATGGCGGTGCACACGGACACCGAGCGCGCCCGGCACAGCCGCAAGGTCGTCCTGGAGCTCCTCGCCTCCTCCGTGGACCTGTCGACGACACCGGGGGCGGCCGGGTGGATCGAGGAGTACGGGGCGCGGCCCGGCCGCTTCGGCCCGGACGCGGCCCGCCTGGACGCCGAGCCCAAGGTCGACAACGACCTGTACGTGCGCGACTACGGCAAGTGCATCCTCTGCTACAAGTGTGTGGACGCGTGCGGGGACCAGTGGCAGAACAGCTTCGCGATCTCCGTCACCGGCCGCGGCTTCGACGCCCGGATCGCCGCCGAGCACGACGCCCCGCTGCCGGACTCGGCGTGCGTGTACTGCGGCAACTGCATCGAGGTGTGCCCGACCGGCGCGCTGTCGTTCAGGTCGGAGTTCGACATGCGTGCGGCGGGTACGTGGGACGAGTCGGCGCAGACCGAGACGACGACCGTGTGCGCGTACTGCGGAGTGGGCTGCAACGTGACGCTGCACGTGCAGGACAATGAGATCGTGAAGGTCACCTCCCCGCACGACAACCCGGTGACCCACGGGAACCTGTGTATCAAGGGCCGATTCGGCTACCAGCACGTACAGAACCGGGGCTGATCAGGACATGGGACGAGTCACGGAACGACGCAAGGTGCTCCGCATCCGGGGCGGTGCCGTGTCCACACGGCCCGACACGCTCGTCGCCGAGGAGCCCCTGGAGATCCGGCTGAACGGCAAGGCGCTCGCGATCACCATGCGCACCCCCGGCGACGACTTCGCGCTGGCCGCCGGGTTCCTGGTCAGCGAGGGGGTGCTGGGCGCGGCGGGCGATCTGCAGAACATCGTGTACTGCGCGGGCGCCACCGTGGACGGGGGCAACACGTACAACGTGGTCGACGTGCGGACCGCGCCCGGTGTGGTGATACCGGACATCACCCTGGAGCGGAACGTGTACACCACCTCGTCGTGCGGGCTGTGCGGCAAGGCGAGCCTGGACGCCGTCCGGACGACCGCCCGCTGGCCGATCGCCGACACTCCCCCGGTCCGGATCGACGCCGAACTGCTCGCCCGCCTCCCCGACCGGCTGCGGGCGGCCCAGCGCGTCTTCGACCGGACCGGGGGGCTGCACGCCGCCGCGCTGTTCACCGAGGACGGGGAACTGCTCGACGTCCGGGAGGACGTCGGCCGGCACAACGCGGTGGACAAGCTGGTCGGACGGGCCCTGCAGAACGGGGACCTGCCGCTGTCGCGGACCGTCCTGCTGGTGTCGGGACGGGCCTCGTTCGAACTGGCGCAGAAGGCGGTCATGGCGGGCATACCGGTGCTGGCCGCGGTCTCGGCGCCCTCGTCGCTCGCCGTCGACCTCGCCGCCGAGACGGGGCTGACGCTGGTGGGCTTCCTGCGGGGCACCTCCATGAACGTGTACGCGGGCGAGGAGCGCATCGCCCTGCGGACCGCGGCCGTCCAGGGCTGACGGCTCCCCACCCCGCGGCACGGGCGGCGGGGCCCCACCGGCGGGGAGCGCCCCCTGCGCCGTACCGGGGTCCCGCCGTGCCGCCTTCGGCGGGATCGGCCGACCACCGGGCGCACCCGGGAGGGTTTTCCGCCCCTGGGGCAGCGCCCCCGGGGCGGGACGGGAAGGGGCGGCGGGGGCGAAACCCGGCCGATCCGGGCCGCACTCCGGTGGGCGCACGTGCCTTGTGGGGCGGCGGGGAACCCCACTACCGTCGTGTCCTTGCGTCCTGAAGCGTGAAGGGCAGGCCCCGCACATGCCGTTACGCGTCCGCGCACGACTGAGAACCGTCCTGGCCGCCGTCCTCACGGCGGCCGCGCCATTGGTGCTCCCGCACCCGGCACATGCCCAACAGGTCTCTCCCGCAACCGAGTTCGAGCAGCAGGTCCTCTTCAAGGCGTCCCAGGACCCCGGCTACGCCTGCTTCCGCATCCCGGCGATCGTGCAGACGGACGACGGGACGCTGCTCGCCTTCGCCGAAGGGCGGGTCCTCAACTGCGGGGACGCCGCCGACATCGACATCGTGCTCAAGCGGTCCACCGACGGCGGCCGTACCTGGGGCCCGCTGAGCGTCGTCACCGAGGGCGCCGGGGACACGCACGGCAACCCCGCGCCGGTCGTCGACCGGGAGACCGGGCGGATCCTGCTCGCCGAGACGTACAACACCGGCCGCACGGACGGCGCCGGCTGCACGGTCCCCTGCGACCGCACCCCGCATCTGCAGTACAGCGACGACGACGGGCTGACCTGGTCCGCGCCGCGCGATCTGAGCGACGAGATCCTGCCCGCCGACTGGAACTCCTGGTACGCCACCGGCCCGGTGCACGGCATCCAGCTCACCCGGGGCAGGCACGCCGGACGTCTGGTGTTCGGTGTCAACACCGAGACCTGGGACGGCACCCGGATCACCGCGAACCACGCCGCGCTGATCGTCAGCGACGACCACGGGGCGCACTGGCGGGCCGGGGCCACCGACACCTGGCCGATCGCCGCCGACGGCACCTTCCGGCAGAAGCCGTCCGAACTCACCCTCACCGAGCGCTCCGACGGTGCCGTCCTGGTCAGCGGCCGCGAGCAGGACGGCACCGACCTCGGCCACCGCACCCAGGCGGTCAGCCGGGACGGCGGCGACAGCTTCACCGCCCCGTTCCGCGACCTGCCCGACCTGTACGCCCCGCAGGTGCAGTGCGCCACCCTCCGCACCGGCGGCCGGATCCTGCTGTCCTGCCCCGCCGACCCCGACCGGCGTCGCACCATGATGATCCGCTCCTCCTACGACGGCGGCCGCACCTGGGACAGCGTGGACCGCGGCACCGTCGTCACCACGGACTGGTCCGGCTACTCGGACCTGACCCGGATCGACGGCGGCACGGTGGGTCTGCTCTACGAGGGCGGCGCGGCCGACGCCCGCGACGAGATCCGCTTCGCCCGCTTCGGCGAGGACTGGCTCACCCCGCGCCGCGGACCCGACCCGGTGACCGCCGACCGGGCCCCGCACGCGCGTCCGGCGGCCGTGCTCGGGGGCGCCGCGGAGACCGGCGGCGTGCACGGCGGGGCGCTGGAGTTCGACGGGACCGACGACGCCGTACGGCTGCCGTACAGCGACCGGCTGCCGCTCGGGACGAAGGACTTCACGGCGTCGCTGTGGTTCCGGTACTCGGCGGCGGGCGGGGAGCAGCCGCTGCTGTGGATGGGCGGGATCGGCACCTCCCAGCCGCAGGTCTGGCTGCGCGCGGAGCCCGCGAACCACCGCGTCCAGGGCCTGATCACCGTGCGGAACGGGGCGGCGGCGCCGCGGACCGCGTACGTGCGCGGCGGCGAGGCGTACAACGACGGCACGTGGCACCGGCTGGCGCTGCGGCGCGGCGGGGGCGAGCTGAGCCTGTTCGTCGACGGCGCCGAGGTCGCCACCGCCGCCGATGTGCCCGGTTCCGTCAGCCGGAACTCGCCGTTCGGCGTGCACATCGGGCAGCGGACGGACAGCCGGGCCTTCTTCACGGGCGCGATCGACGACGTGCACGTCTGGGACCGCGCTCTGAGCGACGCCGAACTGTCCGCCGACGGCACGGAACCGTCGGCGGCGGGCACCGTGCTGTGGCTGCCGCTGGACCGGGTGCGCGGCGGCGGCTGAGCCCACGGCACGGCGGGCCCCGGTACGGGGCGGCCGGGCCCCGGCTCAGCGGGAGACGGTCGGCGTGCCGGCCGGGGTTCCCGGCGCCGTGCCCCGCGCGGGCGGCGCCGGGAGCCGTACGTCCTCCTGGGCCTCCGGGTCACGGGCGCGGCGCTTGGCGATGACCGCGCACACCATGAGCTGCATCTGGTGGAAGAGCATCAGCGGCAGCACCGCGAGGGAGGCCTGCGCGCCGAACAGCACACCGGCCATCGGCAGTCCGGAGGCGAGGGACTTCTTGGAGCCGGCGAACTGGATGGCGATGCGGTCCTCCCGTCCGAACCCCATCGCCT
Source organism: Streptomyces sp. NPDC047000 (assembly GCF_040644295.1). Lineage (NCBI taxonomy): Bacteria > Bacillati > Actinomycetota > Actinomycetes > Kitasatosporales > Streptomycetaceae > Streptomyces > Streptomyces sp. NPDC047000. Next base: position 579,245 of record NZ_JBEYWE010000001.1, on the reverse strand, counting down.
TCGCGCCGTACCAGGTGAGCGCCAGCATCACACCGAGCAGCACGGCCTCGACGGCGAGCAGGCCGCCGAGCCGGGCCGGGCTGACCTGGTGCCAGATGCCCTGGACCATTCCCTCGCTGAACGCGGTGTAGACGACGAGGAGGATCGAGCCCCGGTCGACGTAGCCGAGGACCTTCTTGTGCCGCGTCACGAAGCCGCCGATCCAGCGGCGCAGCACCTGCCCGGCGACGAACGGCACCAGCAGTTGCAGCACGATCTTGACCAGCGAGTCGGCGGAGAAACCGCCGCCGCTGCTGCCCAGCAGCACGGCCGCGAGCAGCGGGGTGACGACGATGCCGACCAGCGAGGAGAAGGAGCCCGCGCAGATCGCGGCGGGCACGTTGCCGCGGGCGATGGAGGTGAACGCGATCGACGACTGGACGGTCGAGGGGACCAGGGTGAGGAAGAGGAGACCGGTGTAGAGGTCGTGGGTGACGAACACCGGGACCAGGCCGCGGGCGGCGATGCCGAGCAGCGGGAAGACGACGAAGGTGGCGCCGAGCACCGTGACGTGCAGCCGCCAGTGCTTCAGGCCCTCCAGCGCCTCACGGGTGGAGAGGCGGGCGCCGTAGAGGAAGAAGAGCAGGGCGATCGCGGCGGTCGAGGCACCGGAGGCGACGTCCGCGCCGGTGCCGCGCGCCGGGATCAGCGCGGCGAGGCCGACGGTCCCGAGCAGCAGCAGGATGTACGGGTCGATCGGCAGCCACTTCGGCAGACGCAGGTGTTTCACGGTGCTCCACTTGCTTCCTCTGTCGGGGCAGGGGTGCCCCCTCTCATGGTGCTCCTCGGCGCCGTGATCGGGAATCCGGTACACCGTGGTGACTGTCATCGCTGTTCATGATGAACGACGCGCTGTCCGGCTATCGTGGACGGCGTGTACGACCCCTCCCACCTGCGGACCTTCCTCGCGGTGTCGCAGACGCTCAGTTTCACGCAGGCCGCGCGGCGGCTCGGGCTGCGGCAGTCGACGGTGAGCCAGCACGTACGGCGGCTCGAGGAGGCCACCGGGCGCCGGCTGTTCACGCGGGACACGCACGCGGTGGAGCTGACGGAGGACGGCGAGGCGATGCTCGGCTTCGCCCGGCGGATCCTGGCCGTGCACGAGCAGGCGTCGGCGTTCTTCACCGGGACGCGGCTGCGCGGCCGGCTCCGGTTCGGCGCGTCGGAGGACTTCGTGCTGACCCGGCTGCCGGAGATCCTGGAGGGCTTCCGGTACGACCATCCGGAGGTCGACCTGGAGCTGACGGTCGAGCTGTCCGGCACCCTGCACGAGCAGCTGGCCGCCGGGAAGCTGGACCTGGTGCTGGCCAAGCGGCGCCCGCAGGATCCGCGCGGGCGCCTGGTGTGGCACGACCGGCTGGTGTGGATCGGCGCGGAACGGCTGCGGCTGGACCCGGAGCGGCCGGTTCCGCTGATCGTCTTCCCGCCGCCGGGGATCACCCGGGCGCTGGCCATGGAGGCGCTGGAGCGGCAGGGCCGGCCGTGGCGGATCGTGTGCACCAGCACCAGCCTCAACGGTCTGGTCGCGGCGGCGCGGGCCGGGCTGGGGGTGATGGCGCACTCCCGGCGGCTGGTCCCGCCGGGCCTGGCACCGGTTCCGGAGCGGGCCGGGCTGCCGGAGCTGGACCCGGTGGACTTCGTCCTGGTGCACGGGCGCCGCCGGGCCTCGGCGCAGGAGGCGGCGGACGCCCTGGCCGCGGTGATCCTGGCAGGCGGCGACCGGTTGCAGCGACGGCAGCCGGGGTGAAGGGGCGCGGCGCGGCGCGGGTGAGGGGCGTAATCGGGCCGTACAGATTCGGTGGAGATTGCCGTCGCCGAAACCTACCGACCCGTAGGTGATCTGTCCGGGCCTTCCCCATGTGGGCGCATTTTCCGGGTGTCCGAGCGGCCGAATGTGAGTGATGCTCGGTTTCGCACCCCCTCCCGCACCGCCTGCCGGTGGGGTAGCTTTCACCGCGCTGTCCGGAACGTGACCAGGAGAACCCCCGGGGGCCGGGGAGCGGGGAGCGGGTTTGAGCGAGTTCACCAACCCTCCGTTGGTGTCGGCACCGCCGGTGGGCGGACTGGCCGACTGCGTGTTCCGGCATGCCGAGGAGGACCCGCGGCACATCGCGCTGGGCCGCAAGGACGAGTCGGGACGGTGGCGGGACGTGACCGCCGCCGCGTTCCGCGACGAGGTGCTGGCGCTGGCGAAGGGGCTGCTGGCGCGGGGCGTGCGGTTCGGGGACCGGGTCGCGATCATGTCGAGGACCCGCTACGAGTGGACGCTCTTCGACTTCGCGCTGTGGACGATCGGCGCCCAGGTCGTGCCGGTCTATCCGACCTCGTCGGCCGAGCAGTGCTACTGGATGCTGCACGACGCCCAGGTCACCGCGGCGATGGTCGAGCACGAGGACCACGCCATGACCATCGCCACGGTCATCGACCGCCTCCCGGGCCTGCACCAGCTGTGGCAGCTGGACACCGGCGCCCTCCAGGAGCTGTACGACGCGGGCGCGCACCTGGAGGACGAGGTGGTGCACCGGCACCGGGAGGCCGTCACCCCCGACTCGACCGCCACGATCATCTACACCTCCGGCACCACCGGCCGCCCCAAGGGCTGCATCCTCACCCACGGCAACTTCATGTACGAGGCGGACACCGTCCTGGAGCGCTGGGAGCCGGTGTTCCACTCCCGGCGGGGCGACGAGGCGGCCACGCTGCTGTTCCTGCCGCTCGCGCACGTCTTCGGCCGCATGGTGGAGGTGGCGGCGATCCGCGGCCGGGTGCGCTTCGGCCACCAGCCGCAGCTGAACGCGGCGGCCCTGCTGCCCGACCTGGCCGCCTTCCGGCCGACGTTCATCCTGGCCGTGCCGTACATCTTCGAGAAGGTCTTCACCTCGGCCCGCCGCAGGGCCGAGGCGGAGGGCAGGGCGGGGCCGTTCGCGAAGGCCGTCGACGTGGCGGTGGACTACGCGGCGGCCGTGGAGGCCAGGGCCTGGGGTATTGGTCCCGGCCCTTCGGCGGGGCTGCGCGTGCAGCACCAGTTCTTCGACAGGCTCGTCTACGCCAAGCTGCGCGCCGCGATGGGCGGCCGGATCCGCAACGCCATGTCGGGCGGTTCGGCCATGGACCGCCGGCTCGGGCTGTTCTTCGCCGGCGCGGGCGTGCAGATCTACGAGGGTTACGGCCTGACCGAGTCCACGGCGGCGGCGACCGCCAACCCTCCCGATCGCACCCGCTACGGCACGGTGGGACCGCCCGTCCCCGGCATCACCGTGCACATCGCGGACGACGGCGAGATCTGGCTGCGCGGCCCCAACGTCTTCCAGGGCTATCTCCACAACCAGAAGGCGACCGACGCGACGCTGCACGACGGCTGGCTCGCCACCGGCGACATCGGCTCCCTCGACGAGGACGGCTACCTCACCATCACCGGCCGCAAGAAGGAGATCCTGGTGACCTCCGGCGGCAAGAGCGTCTCGCCCGGGGTGCTGGAGGAGCGGGTCCGGGACCATCCGCTGGTCGGCCAGTGCGTCGTCGTGGGCAACGACCGCCCCTATGTCGCGGCTCTGGTCACCCTGGACCAGGAGGCCGTCGAGCACTGGCTGATGATGCGCGGCAAACGCCCGATGCCGGCGGCCCGGCTGGTCCACGACCCCGACCTGGAGGCGGAGGTGCGCCGTGCGGTGGTGGCCGCCAACACGCTGGTCTCCCAGGCCGAGTCGATCCGGACCTTCCGTATCCTCGCCCAGCCGTTCACCGAGGAGCACGGGCTGCTCACCCCGTCGCTGAAGCTGAAGCGCCGGGCGATCGAGAAGGCGTACGCGAACGAGGTGGAGGCGCTGTACCAGGCGTGAGCGGGTGTGCGCCGGGTACAACGCTTCCTGGCCGACTCCGACCGGTTCCGTGGTCAGGAATGCATCACGCCCTGTGATCGTTGACCATGGGAGTACCGGAGCACCACCCGACGACCGACCGAAGGATCAAGAACCCGTGAGCAGCAAGGTCCCCCCGATCATCCTGAACAACGGCGTCGAGATGCCCCAGCTGGGCTTCGGTGTCTGGCAGGTGCCGGACGACGAGGCGCAGCGGGCGGTCGCCACCGCGCTGGAGTCCGGGTACCGCAGCATCGACACGGCGGCCGTCTACGGCAACGAGGAGGGCACCGGGCGCGCCGTCGCCGCGTCCGGAGTGCCCCGCGAGGACATCTTCGTCACCACCAAGCTGTGGAACAGCGGCCACGGGTACGACAAGGCACTGCGCGCCTTCGACGCCTCGCTGGCGAAACTGGGCCTGGACTACGTCGACCTGTACCTGATCCACTGGCCCACCCCCGCCCGTGACCTGTACGTCGACACGTACAAGGCGCTCGAGAAGCTGTACGCCGACGGCCGGGTGCGGGCGATCGGCGTCTCCAACTTCGAGACGGAGCACCTGCGGCGGCTGATCGACGAGACGCCCGTCGTACCCGCCGTCGACCAGATCGAGCTGCACCCGCATCTCCAGCAGCACGCGGCCCGCGAGTACCACGCGGAGCACGGCATCGCCACGGAGGCGTGGTCGCCGCTCGGTTCCGGCAAGGGGCTGCTGGAGGTCCCGGCGATCGTGGCGATCGCGCAGAAGCACGGCCGTTCCCCGGCCCAGATCGTGCTGCGCTGGCACCTCCAGCTGGGCAACGTCGTGATCCCGAAGTCCGTGACGCCGTCGCGGATCAAGGAGAACATCGAGGTGTTCGACTTCACGCTCGACATCGAGGACCTGGCGGCGATCAGCGCCCTCAACGAGGACCGCCGCACCGGCCCCGACCCGGCCACGTTCAACGCGGGCTGACCTGAACGGCACCTCGCCCGTGCGGAGCGCACCGGTGCGCTCCGCACGGGCGCCGTCCCGAACGGGCCCGGACCACCGCTGGCCGGGGCGGAACACCGCCGGCCGGTGCGGACCGTTGTGAGCCGCTGCGGACCACCGCCGCCCGCGGCAGGCCGACGTCAGCCGGTGCGGACCGCCGTGTACACCGTGTGGGCCGCCAGGACGAACACATCGGGGCGGTGGTGCACACCCGCCTCGTCCGCCGGGTCGAGCAGCCGGTCCAGGACGGCGCGGTCCTCCGCGTCGAGGGCCTCGCCGACGGAGTCGCGGAAGCGTCCGAGGGTCTCGGCGACATAGCCGCGGACACGGTCGGTGACCGGGGCGGGCAGGTCCAGCAGGAACGTACGGGTGCGGGTGTGCTTGAGGCCGGCGGAGGCCAGCAGCGCGGGCCAGTCCTCGGTCTCGGCGACGGAACCCGGCAGTCCGGACCGCATCGCGGCGAACCTGTCCTGCTCCAGCGCGTCCAGCCGGGCCTGTAGGCCGGGCCGGCCCATGCCGATGTCACGCGGCAGGAAACGGGACGGCAGTCCGCCCTCCAGGAGGGCCAGGGTGCCGCCGGGCGCGAGCCGGGCGGCGAACGAGGCGAGCGCGGCCCGCTGGTCACCGAGGTGGTGCAGACTGCGGCTGGCCCACAGCACATCGGCCGGGTAGTCCAGCTCGTCGAGCACACCCGGCAGCTCGCCGGCCAGCGTGCCGAAGCGGTCGGCGACGCCCAGCCGGGCGGCGCGGGCGGCGGCCCGCTCCAGCAGCGGCGCGGCACCGTCCACGGCGACCACCCGGGCGCCGGGGAACGCCTCGGCGAACAGGCAGGACAGCACGCCGGGCCCGCTGCCCGCGTCCACGATCAGCCCCGGCTCGGTCACCTCCTTCCCGAGCCAGGCCAGCGCCCGCTCGTACAACGGGGTGAACACCTCCGCCTGTGCCTCGAGCATCGGGCCCATCTCGTCCCAGTCGAGGTCGGAGTGCTCGTGGCCGTGGCCGGGCCCCTCGTCCTGTCCGTCCCCGTGACCGTGACCGTGCCGGTGGCCGTGCTCGTCCGTCTGGTGCGCCATGCTGGTCAGCCTTTCGTCCGCGTACCGCCAGGGTGCGACGGCACACCGGGCGGCGGCCACTTCCGTTGCCGAGGCGGCAAAAAGCCGGACAACTTCGGCAAGTCCTGGCGAACCGGGGAACGGACGCGGACCGCCGGGGCCGGTCATGGGCGACCGGCCCCGGCGGGGTGCCGTCAGGCCACGGCGGGAGACGTCAGGTCATGACAGCGGCGGGTAGGCGTTCTGCATCAGCTGCTGGAACTGGGCGGAGAACCAGTGCCCGGACAGCGGGGCGTTCGGCAGGGCGCCGGACATGCTGTTGCCGTTGCGGGCGTTGCCGGTGTACGTCGGGTCGCACATCTGGTCGAAGCCCTTGCCCTCGTCGTTGGCGATGGCGGTGCTGGAGCCGTCGGACTCCCCCGGGGGCTTCATCCACACGTAGGCGTCGATCCCGGTGGCCGGGTTGGCCTGCGGCCGTTCACCGAGGCCCGCTCCGGACTGGTTGCACCAGTTGCCGACGTGGATACGGCGGTCGTAGCGGCCGCCGTCGACGTAGGTGTCCACGCTGGTCGTCGCGCCGGGGCCGGCCGGGCGCGCGGTACCGCCCCAGCCGTTGCGGGAGGTGTCGATCAGCATGCCGATGCCGGAGTTGAAGCCGACCGACACCAGTTGGTTGCGGAAGGCCTGCGCGAAGGACAGCTCGTCGACGTACCGGTTCCAGTCGACCCACTTGGACTGGCGCACCGACGTGCCGTTCACCGTGTCGTTGATGGTGAAGTTGTTCTCCTTCAGGGCGCTGTAGTTGGCCGTGTTGGTGATGAATCCGGCCACGTCGTCCACGGTCGCGCCCTCGCTGGTGGCCGCCTGCTTGAACAGGGTGGCCGACGGGGCGAAGTTGTCGTCCCAGCCGAGCCAGCCGTGGTGGCCGGCGTCGAGGTAGTTGTAGACGTTGGGGATCGCGCCGAGCTTGGCGAGGGCGTAGCCGACGCCCTTCACGTAGTTGCCGTTGGCCAGCATGGTGTCGCAGTTGGCCGTGGCGGTGGCCCGGCTGCCGGTGTTGGTGACGAGGTTGGGCAGCGAGTCGATCTCGACGGTGGTGACGATCCGCAGCGAGGCATACTTGGCGTCGCCCAGGATCGCCGCGATCGGGTCGATGAACTGCGTCTTGTACTTGTCGATCTCCGTCGGGCCGAGTTCGCCGTTGGAGGCGAGGGCCGCGCAGTCCCGGCCGGGCAGGTCGTAGATGACGAGCTGGACGACCTCTTCGCCGGTGCCCTTCTGGGCGAGGGCCGCGTCGAGGTGGGCGCGCAGGCCCATACCGCCGTTGACGCCGTTGATGGCGGCGATGCGGTCGAGCCAGACACCGGTGGGCTGGTTGGAGACACGGCTGCCGCCGGTCTCCGCCGCGGCCTTGGCGGACCACTCCGGGTTCACATAGACCTTGGCGCCGGTGTACGGGTTGTCGACCCGGGTGCCGGTGCCGCCACCGCCGGTGCCCCCGCCGCCGGTGCCGGTGCCGTCGTCGACGTTGCAGGTGACCCCGTCCAGGGTGAACGTGGTGGGCGCCGCGTTGGTGCCGCTGTAGGAGCCGTTGAAGCCGAAGCTGACCGAGGCCCCGGTGGCCAGACCGCCGTTGTAGGTCTCGTTGGCGGCGGTGACGGCCGTGCCGCTCTGCGAGATCTTGCTGTTCCAGTAGCTGGTGACCTTCTGGTTCCCGGCGTACGACCACTTCAGCGACCAACTGGACTTGGCGGCCGCGTTGTTGGTGATCGTCACGGCGGCGGTGAAGCCGCTGTCCCACTGGTTCTGCACCTTGTAGTCGACGGTGCAGGGGATCGCCGTCGCCGCGGCGTTGGCCGGGGCGGTGGTCATGACCGTCCCGGTGGCCCCGGCGACGAGCGCCAGGGCGGCGAATATCGCTGTTCTGGTACGACTCATGAGTGCGGGTTTCCTTCTTCCGTGAGAATTACGGGAGTGCGGGATGTGCGGGATGTGCGGGCGCTGCCGGACACGCCGGCGGTGCCGGTTGTGGCGGTGTGGCGGTGTGGGGGTGGTGGGGGGTCAGGGGTTGACGGCGCGCAGATGGTCGCGCAGCCCGATGCCGTAGGCGGTGGGCGTGCCGTCGTAGCTGGAGATCAGCGAGGGGCCCGAGGAGCAGTCCCAGGTGTTCCAGGTCCAGCCGAGATAGGACAGACCGCGGTCGTCGAACCACTTCATGACCTGGTCGGTGAACCCGTGCGAGCAGGTGTTCTCGCCGATCTCCCCGGCCACCAGCGGCACCTGCGCCGCGACGGGGACGAGGGTGGAGGCCCAGCAGCTCTCGCTCGCGCAGGTGTTGAAGTTGTAGACGTGGTAGGCGGCGGCGAGATTGCCGGTGGGATCGCTCGGTTTGTAGGTCAGCCACTGGCTGAGGTCGTTGGAGTAGGCGAGGCCGCCGGCCATGATGACGTTCTTCGCCCCGGTGCCGCGGATCGAGTCGACCAGGTCCTGCATCCCGGCGACCTCGTAGGAGATGCCGGGGCAGGTGCCGCCGTCCTTCCAGCACTGCCACGCCTGGGTGGTCGTGGAGGTGGCGCGGTCCGGGTAGGGCTCGTTGAACAGGTCGAACACCACGGACTGGTCGTCCTTGAAGGTGCTCGCCACCGAGGACCAGAACGACGGTGTGTACTGCGCGTCCGGCATCGGCTTCTGGCAGGTGGCGTGGACGTCGGAGCAGCCCGCCGAGTTGCCGGTGTACTGGCCGTAGGACCAGTGGAGTTCGACGATCGGGGTCAGGCCGTGTGCCTCGGCCCGGGTCACCAGGTCCTTGATCGCGTTGACGTAGTTGGCTCCCGCGTACTCCGGTTTGATGTTGGAAAGTCCCAGCCAGCACTCCTCGTTGAGCGGGATGCGCACGGCGTTCGCCTTCCAGTCGGCGATCGCCTGGAGGGCGGCGTCGTCGACCGGGCCGTCGAAGATGCCGTAGCCCTGGACGCACATGAACTCACCGCCGGAGCGGTTGACTCCGAGCAGCCGGCGGGTCGCGCCGGACGCGTCGACGAGCTTGTTCCCGGCCACGTGCAGCGCCGGGGCGCTGCCGCCGCCGGTCGGGGGCGGGTCGCTGGGGGTCGGCGACGGGGACGGCTGGCTGTCCGCGTTGCACGTCGTGCCGTTGAGCTTGAACGCCGTCGGTACGGCGTTGCCGCCGGACCAGGAACCGATGAACCCGGCGGTCACACCGGCCCCTGAGCCCAGCGAGCCGTTCCAGCTCTCGTTGGCGGCGGTCACGGTGGTACCGGACTGGGACCATTTGGCGTTCCAGCCCTGGGTCACCTTCTGGCCGTTCGCGAAGTCGAAGGTCAGGGTCCAGCTGCTCAGTGCTGCCTGGTTGTTGGTGATGGTCACGGAACCCTGGAAGCCGGCGTCCCACTGGTTGGTGACGGAGTAGTCCACCGTGCAGGCGGGCGTGGCGCCGTGGGCCGTGACGACCGGCACCAGTGCGGTCCCCAGGAGGGTGATCGCACCGGTGACGGCTAAAAGTACTGAACGCGGGGGGTGACGCATGAGCGACTCCTCGCAGCTCGGGCGCACCGTTCACCGGCACGTCGACTGATGGAACCGCTCCCACTGGTTGCGAAGGAAGGTAGCGCCAAGTGACGGCGATGGACAGGGGTGGCGCTTGACTTTTCCTCAAAAGGCCGGAGCTGATCGCTCCGAACGTTGTCGAATCATTTCGAGTGCACAGGCACCTTGACCGACCCTTGCACCGTCCGCACTATGGGAGCGCTCCCACTGGTTCAAGCCTTGACATCGCCGAGCCGCAAGGAGGAACCAGCACATGGATCCGGGACCTCACGGACGCAGACACGGAAGGGTGCGGCGGCTGTGGACCGCCGTGGTGGCCGCGCTCGCCCTTCCGCTGTCGATGCTCGCAGCGGGCACCACCACCGCCCAGGCGGCTACGGTCCAGTGCAGCGTGGACTACAAGACCAACGACTGGGGTTCGGGTTTCACCGCCGACCTCACGATCACCAACCGGGGCACGGACGCGATCAGCGGCTGGACCCTGACGTACGGCTACTCGGGCAACCAGAAGCTCAGCAACGGCTGGAACGGCACGTGGTCCCAGTCGGGCCAGACGGTCACCGTGCAGAACGCGTCGTACAACGGGACGATCGCCGCGGGCGCGGCCGTCTCCACCGGCGCGCAGTTCACGTACAGCGGCACCAACACCGCCCCCACGTCCTTCGCGGTCAACGGCACCACCTGCGCCGGCGCGCACCAGCCGCCGCTCACCGTGCTGACCAGCCCGGCGGCGGGCGCGGTCTACACCCAGGGCACGGCGGTCCCGCTCGCGGCCACCGCGGCGGCGGCCGACAACGCGACGATCAGCAAGGTGGAGTTCTACGACGACACCACGCTGCTCGGCACGGACACCACCGCCCCGTACTCTCTTTCGGTCTCAAGTTTGACCGTGGGCAGTCATTCTCTGGTGGCGAAGGCGTACGACAGCCTGGGCGCGTCCGCGCCGTCCACGCCGGTGGGCATCACCGTCGCATCGGGTCCCGCCCTCGTGGCGTCGCCCACCCAACTGGGCGTCCAGCAAGGCAAGACGGGCACGTTCACGCTGAAGCTGTCCGGGCAGCCGAGCGGGAACGTGAGCGTGGGCGTCGCCCGCACGGCCGGCACCACCGGTCTGTCCGTCAGCTCCGGTTCCTCCCTCACCTTCACCCCGTCCAACTGGAGCACGGCGCAGACGGTGACGATCGCCGCCGACGCGTCCGGCACCGGGACGGCGACCTTCACCGCGACGGCCACCGGCTACACGAGTGCCGCGGTCACGGTCACGGAGCTGGGTGCCACCAAGGCGTACGACGCCCGCTTCCTGGGCCTCTACGGCAAGATCACCGACCCGGCGAACGGCTACTTCTCACCCGAGGGCATCCCGTACCACTCGGTGGAGACGCTGATCGTCGAGGCGCCGGACTACGGCCATGAGACCACCTCGGAGGCGTACAGCTACCTCCTGTGGCTCCAGGCCATGTACGGCAAGGTCACGGGCGACTGGACGAAGTTCAACGGGGCCTGGGACCTCATGGAGAAGTACATGATCCCGACCCACGCCGACCAGCCGACCAACTCCTTCTACAACGCCTCGAAACCGGCCACCTACGCCCCCGAGCAGGACACCCCCGACCAGTATCCGGCCAAGCTGGACACCGGGGTCTCGGTGGGCTCCGACCCGATCGCGGGCGAGCTGAAGAGCACGTACGGCACCGACGACGTCTACGGGATGCACTGGATCCAGGACGTCGACAACGTCTACGGCTACGGTGACGAGCCCGGCAAGTGCGAGGCGGGGCCGACCGCGACCGGTCCGTCCTACCTCAACACCTTCCAGCGCGGCCCGCAGGAGTCGGTGTGGGAGACCGTCCCGCAGCCCACCTGCGACGCCTTCAAGTACGGCGGCACCAACGGTTATCTGGACCTGTTCACCGGCGACTCCTCCTACGCCAAGCAGTGGAAGTACACGGACGCCCCGGACGCCGACGCGCGTGCGGTGCAGGCCGCGTACTGGGCCGACGTGTGGGCCAAGCAGCAGGGCAAGGGCACGGACGTGTCGGCCACCGTCGGCAAGGCGGCCAAGATGGGCGACTATCTGCGCTACGCCATGTACGACAAGTACTTCAAGAAGATCGGTAACTGTGTCGGACCGTCCACCTGCGCGGCCGGCACCGGCAAGGACGCCTCGCACTATCTGCTGTCCTGGTACTACGCCTGGGGCGGCGCCAACGACACCAGCGCGGGCTGGGCCTGGCGCATCGGTTCCAGCCATGTGCACGGCGGCTACCAGAACCCGCTCGCCGCGTACGCGCTGAGCAGCTACGCCGACCTGGAGCCCAAGTCGGCGACGGGCGCGGCCGACTGGGGCAAGTCGCTCACCCGGCAGCTGGAGTTCTACCAGTGGCTTCAGTCGTCCGAGGGCGCCATCGCGGGCGGTGCCACCAACAGCTGGCAGGGCCGGTACGCCACTCCCCCGAGCGGCACACCGACCTTCTACGGCATGTACTACGACTGGCAGCCCGTCTACCACGACCCGCCGTCGAACCAGTGGTTCGGCTTCCAGGCGTGGTCGATGGAGCGGGTCGCCGAGTACTACCAGCAGACCGGGAACGCCACGGCGAAGGCCGTTCTCGACAAGTGGGTCGCCTGGGCGCTGTCCAAGACCACGGTCAACCCGGACGGCACCTATCTGATCCCCTCCACCCTCCAGTGGTCGGGCCAGCCCGACACCTGGAACGCCTCCAGCCCCGGCACCAACAGCGGGCTGCACGTCACGGTCGCCGACTACACCGACGACGTCGGCGTGGCCGCCGCGTACGCCAAGACCCTGACGTACTACGGCGCCAGGTCCGGTGACGCGAACGCGAAGTCGACGGCCAAGGCACTCCTCGACGGCATGTGGGCGAACTACCAGGACGGTCTGGGCGTCGCCGTCCCGGAGACCCGCGCCGACTACAACCGCTTCGACGACAGCGTCTACGTCCCGAGCGGCTGGAGCGGGAAGATGCCGAACGGCGACACGGTCAACTCGTCCTCGACCTTCACCTCGATCCGGTCCTTCTACAAGAACGACCCGTCCTGGTCGAAGATCGCGGCCTATCTGGCGGGCGGCGCCGCGCCCAGCTTCACCTATCACCGCTTCTGGGCCCAGGCGGACATCGCGCTGGCCATGGGCTCGTACGCGGAACTGCTCGAGTAGGCAGCGGGCAGGGTCATCCGGGCTCGTACGCGGAGCATGTCACCACGCCCCGCCGGCGCTCCGCGTGCCCGGCCCCGCCACCGGACGGCGAGGCCACCGGACCGGGCGGTCCCCCACCCGCACGGGGGACCGCCCGGTCGTCATGTCACGACCCGCCCCGCTTTGATGTGCTCCGATGCGCTGCGATCAGAGAGGACCCCACCGTGCGCAGAACCCGCGTCATCACGGCCGTCCTGGCGCTCGCCGCCGGACTGCTCGCGGGCACCCCGCCCGCACTGGCGGCCGGCACCGCGAAGGCCGCCGCCCCGCACACCGCTGCCGCCGCCCCGCTCGCCGCGGACACCTACACCTGGCACAACGCCCGTATCGACGGCGGCGGTTTCGTCCCCGGCATCGTCTTCAACCGCTCCGAGAAGAACCTGGTCTACGCCCGCACCGACATCGGAGGCGCCTACCGCTGGCAGCAGTCCACCAAGACCTGGACACCGCTGCTCGACTCCGTCGGCTGGGACGACTGGGGCCACACCGGGGTGGTCAGCCTGGCCAGCGACTCCCTCGCGCCGGACAAGGTGTACGCGGCCGTCGGCACGTACACCAACAGCTGGGACCCCGGCAACGGGGCCGTGCTGCGCTCCGCGGACCGGGGCGCGAGCTGGCAGAAGACCGATCTGCCGTTCAAGCTGGGCGGCAACATGCCCGGCCGCGGCATGGGCGAGCGCCTCGCGATCGACCCGAACAAGGACAGCGTCCTGTACCTGGGCGCGCCCAGCGGCAAGGGCCTGTGGCGCTCGACGGACTCCGGGGTGACCTGGTCGCAGGTCACGGCCTTCCCCAACCCCGGCAACTACCAGCAGGACCCGACCGACACCTCCGGCTACGCCAGCGACAACCAGGGGATCGTCTGGGTCACCTTCGACGAGTCCACGGGGACCTCCGGCACGGCGACGAAGACGATCTACGTCGGGGTCGCCGACAAGGACAACGCGGTGTACCGCTCGACCGACGCGGGCGCCACCTGGACCCGGCTGGCCGGACAGCCCACCGGCTACCTCGCCCACAAGGGCGTGCTCGACGCGAAGAACGGCTACCTCTATCTCGCCTACAGCGACAAGGGCGGCCCCTACGACGGCGGCAAGGGCCGGCTGTGGCGGTACGCGACGGCCACCGGCACCTGGACGGACATCAGCCCGGTCGCGGAGGCCGACACCTACTACGGCTTCAGCGGCCTGACCGTCGACCGGCAGCACCCGGGCACGGTGATGGCGACGGCGTACAGCTCCTGGTGGCCGGAGACCCAGATCTTCCGCTCCACCGACAGTGGCGGGACCTGGACGAAGGCGTGGGACTACACGTCGTACCCCAACCGCTCGAACCGCTACACCATCGACGTCTCCTCCTCCCCCTGGCTGACCTTCGGCGCGAACCCGTCACCGCCCGAACAGAGCCCGAAACTCGGGTGGATGACGGAGGCGCTGGAGATCGACCCGTTCGACTCGGCCCGCATGATGTACGGCACCGGCGCCACGCTCTACGGCACCGAGAACCTCACGAACTGGGACAGCGGCGGCCAGTTCACCGTGAAGCCCATGGTGCAGGGGCTGGAGGAGACCGCGGTGAACGACCTCGCCGCGCCGTCCTCCGGCGGCGCCCAGCTCTTCAGCGCGCTCGGTGACATCGGCGGCTTCCGGCACACCGACCTCGCCAAGGTCCCCTCGATGATGTTCACTTCGCCCACCTTCACCACGACGACGAGCCTCGACTTCGCCGAGTCGAACCCGGGCACGGTCGTCCGGGTCGGCAATCTCGACTCCGGCCCGCATGTGGCGTTCTCGACGGACAACGGGGCCAACTGGTTCGCGGGGAGCGACCCTTCGGGGGTGAGCGGCGGCGGTACGGTGGCGGCGGCCTCGGACGGCAGCCGGTTCGTATGGAGCCCGGCGGGCACCGGGGTGCAGTACACCACCGGGTTCGGCTCGTCCTGGTCGGCGTCGAGCGGTATCCCGGCGGGCGCGGTCGTCGAGTCGGACCGGGTCGACCCGAAGACCTTCTACGGCTTCAAGTCCGGTGTTTTCTACGTCAGTTCGGACGGCGGCGCGACCTTCACGGCGTCTGCGGCCACCGGGCTGCCCAGCGGCGACAGCGTGCGCCTCAAGGCGCTGCCCGGCACCAAGGGCGACGTGTGGCTGGCGGGCGGCGCGAGCGACGGCGCGTACGGGCTGTGGCACTCCGTCAACGGCGGAGCCGGCTTCACCAAGCTCGCGAACGTCCAGCAGGCGGACACCGTCGGCTTCGGCAAGGCCGCGGCCGGGGCCTCCTACCAGACCCTCTACACCAGCGCGAAGATCGGCGGGGTGCGCGGCATCTTCCGCTCCACGGACGCCGGGGCGAGCTGGACGAGGATCAACGACGACGCCCACCAGTGGGGCTGGACCGGCGCGGCCATCACCGGTGACCCGCGGGTCTACGGCCGGGTGTACGTGTCGACCAACGGGCGGGGCGTGATCTACGGCGACTCCTCCGACACCAGCGGCGGAGGCACCGGCGGTGGCGGTGGCGGTGGCGACCCGACGCCGACCGGCGCCTGCACGGTCACCTACAAGATCACCAACCAGTGGACCGGCGGCTTCCAGGCCGACGTCCAGCTCACCAACACCGGGACCACGGCGTGGAGCGGCTGGTCGCTCGGCTGGTCCTTCGCCGACGGGCAGCAGATCGGCCAGCTGTGGAACGCCGGCTTCACCCAGTCGGGCGCGGCGGTGACGGCGACGAACGTCAGCTGGAACGGCACCGTGGCGGCGGGTTCCTCGGTTTCCTTCGGCTTCACCGGCACCTGGACGGGCACCAACACGAAACCCACGGCGTTCAAGCTGGGCGACCAGAACTGCACGGTCGCCTGACGGCGACGACACGAACGAGGGCGCGTGCCGCGACCGGCACGCGCCCTCCTGCTGTGTCCCGGAGCCGCCCTACGGCGTCCAGACGACGGGCCGGGGTGCCGTGGTCATACCGTCACCGATGAAGAAACCCGGGTGCGGGGGCTGGTTGTAGGCGGTGTTCTGCCAGGCCAGCGCGGTGCGGTACTGGGTGTCGTGCAGCAGCGTGGTGATCCTCGTGCTCGTCTCGATCGGCGTCGAGTAGATCCTCAGCGCCGTGTTGTCCGTCGTCGGCCAGACGACCTCCTCGCGCCAGTCGCCGAGGATGTCTCCGGACAGTGACGGAGTGGCCTTGGTGCTGTTGTTCGAGTGCACGTCGGCGCCGGTCAGCAGGCGGGTGTCGGCGGAGGTGCCGTACTTGTCGATATGGGTGCCGTCGAGCAGTTCACGGACCGGGTCGCCGTCCCACCAGGACAGGAAGTTGGTGCTGGAGGGCTTGCGGCTCGCCACGACCGTGCCCTTCGGGTTGCGGATGCCGCTCTCGGCCGACGACCAGGACTCGGCGCCCGCGCTGCCCGCCCAGATGTCCCCGGACACGCCCCGGCCGTTGTCGCCGTTGGCGGCGGTGGACCAGAGCACCTGTCCGGTCTTCGCGTCGGCCATCCAGGACGACGGCTTGGACGAGTCCTCGTCGACCTTGAACTCCTCGAGGCCCGCGCGGGACGGGTCGAGGTCGCCGACGTGCATCGCGTCGCCGTGGCCGTTCTTGGTGGTCCACAGCCCGGCGCCGCTGTCGTCCACGGCCATCGAGCCGTACACGATCTCGTCCTTGCCGTCCCCGTCGACGTCGGCCACCGACAGCTGGTGGTTGCCCTGGGAGTCGTAGCCCTTGCCGCTGTTGGTCGAGGAGTTGGTGTCGAAGGTCCAGCGCCGGGTGAAGGCGCCGTTCCGCCAGTCCCAGGCCGCGATCACGGTACGGGTGTAGTAGCCGCGGGCCTCGATCAGCGAGGGCCGGGAGCCGTCGAGGTAGGCCGTGCCGGCGAGGAAGCGGTCGACACGGTTGCCGTAGGAGTCGCCCCAGGACGACACCGTGCCGCGCGCGGGGACGTAGTCCACGGTGCCCATCGCCTTGCCGGTCTGCCCGTTGAACATGGTCAGGTACTCGGGGCCGGACAGGACGTAGCCGCTGGAGTTGCGGTAGTCGGCCGACGAGCTGCCGATCACCGTGCCGGTGCCGTCGACCGTGCCGTCGGCGGTCTTCATGGCGACCTCGGCCTTGCCGTCACCGTCGTAGTCGTACACCTGGAACTGCGTGTAGTGCGCGCCGGAACGGATGTTGCGGCCCAGGTCGACGCGCCACAGCCGGGTGCCGTCCAGCTTGACGCCGTCGACGATCGTGTCGCCGGTGTAGCCGGACTGCGAGTTGTCCTTGGCGTTGGTGGGCTGCCACTTCAGGACGAACTCCAGCTGGCCGTCGCCGTCGAGGTCGCCCACGGAGGCGTCGTTGGCCTCGTAGGTGTAGGCGACGCCGTCGGGTGTGGTGCCGCCGGCCGGAGGGGAGATCGGCACGTCCTTGTAGCCGGTGCGGAGCTGGACCGCGTGCACCGAGTCGGCCTGCTCGACGCCGCCCACGACGGCGCGGACCGTGTAGTCGGCCTGGGCGGGCGCACCGGAGTGGAAGTAGTCCGTGGAGCCGGTGACCGGGGTGGAGTTGACCTTCGTACCGGCGCGGTAGACGTTGAAGGAGACGGTGTCCGGATCGGTGCCGAGCCAGCGCCAGCTGACCAGGTTGCCGCTGTCGGTGTGGACGCTGACCACGCCCCGGTCGAGCTTCTCGACCTGGCGGCCGGTGGCGGCCTCGGCGGTGGGGCCGGTGAGCGCGGTCAGCACACCGCCGACCAGGGCGGCGGCGCCCACGGCCGCGACGACGGCGCCGCGCCGCCTGCGGTGTCCGCGCGGGTTCCGCACCGGGTCCTGCGGGTTCCGCACGGGGTGCTGCGGGTTCTGCGGGTGCTGCGGGTGCTGCACGGAGGTACCTCCTGAGGGGGGCGGAAGGGTTCCGCCTCTCAGTCGCCGCCGTCCGCACGCGCGTTGCCGCCGGTTTCGGCCAACCGGCCGCCCTGTGCCGCCTTCCGGTAGGCACGCAGGCTGAACCGCGGGTCGGGGCGGGGCCGGTCCTGGTCGGGCAGGGCGGCGAGCCGCCGGGCGAACGCCTCGGTCAGCGGGTCGCCGGGCGGCAGCCTGGTGAACCAGCCACGCCGCAGGTCGGCGATGGTGCCGGCCGGGCTGCGCCCCTGGCCGAGGCCGGGGAAGCGGGCCTGTGCCGCGGGGAGCAGCAGGCCGCTCAGGGCGGCGCAGAGGTCGACGGCGGGTGCCGCGTCGGCGGCGGGGCGGCGCGGGCGGTCCGCGAGCACCGCGTCGATGTCGCTGCCCACGTCGTGCGCGGACGCCTTGTCGACGGTGGTCACGTAGACCCCGCCGGGGCGCAGCACGCGGGCGCACTCCGTGACGGTGGCGCGGACCTCGGCGGCGGTGCCGAGGAGGTGCAGCAGCCAGACGCTGGTGACCGCGTCGAACGTGGCGTCGGGGAACGGGAGGCGCCTGACGTCGGCGACGAGGACGGCGCCGGGCAGCCGGGACGCGGCGCGGCCGGCCATCCCGGGGGTCAGGTCCACGCCGGTCACCCGGGTGCGGGGCAGGGCCGCGGCGAGCCGCCGGGTCACGATGCCGGTGCCGCAGGCCACGTCGAGCAGCCGGGACGGGCCGCCGGGCAGCGGGCCGCGCAGCAGGCCGAGGACGGCTTCGGCGGCGGCCGCGGCGCGCGGTTCGCCGCCGCGGGTGGTGTCGTAGGCGGCGGCTTCCTTCTCGTAGTCGAGCACATGTCCCCCCGGTTCCGCGGTGCCCGGTGCTCCCTGGTTCGCGCGGTGCCGCGTGGGCGCGGTGCCGCGTGAGTACCCGGGCGCGTGGTCAGCCGGCGCCGTGGCCTGCCGCGAGGGTCTCGACCCGGCGGGCCAGCTCGACGTCCTTCGCGGTGACGGCGCCGCCGGCACTGTGGGTGTGGATGCCCAGGGTGATCGTGTCGTAGCCGAGGGCGAGGTCGGAGTGGTGGTTCAGCTCCTCCTGGACCTGGGCGATGTGCACGACCATCGCGGTGGCCGCGAAGTGCGAGCCGAGCCGGTAGGCGCGGGTGATGCGGTCCCCGTCGAGGGTCCAGCCGGGCAGTCCGGCCAGCGCGTCCTTCAGTTCCTGGGGCGACAGCGGTTCCACGGCCATGGCCTCGTTCCTTCCTGCGGGTACGGCCCCCTCGTTCAGCGTGCCACAGCCGGGCGGCCGTGACCCGGCGCGCCGGGCCGGTCTCCGGTTCACCGGTCCCGGATCATGGCCGGGACCGGTGTACCGGCGGGGCCCCGGACCGGGCGGTTCCGGGACGGGAGGCGTGAAATCCCGCGGTCCGCAACCGACCTGACATCGGAGCCACTCGCGGTTTCACCCTCGGCATGCGTACGATCACGCCACGCGGTGCCATACCGCGGGCAGTGTTCGTACATCAGGGAGGCGTGGCGTGAGTGAGCGACGGGCCGCGCCCACCGTCGGCCAAGTGGTGCTGGGCAGACGGCTGCAGGAGCTGCGGGAGACGGCGGGCGTCAAGCGTGAGGAGGCCGCGCAGGTGCTGCGGGTCGCCCCGGCGACCGTACGCCGGATGGAGGCGGCCGAGGTCGCGCTGAAGATCCCGTACGTCCAGGTGCTGCTCACCACGTACGGGGTGCCCGAGGAGGAGGCGGAGGCCTTCGTCGAGCTGGTCGAGGAGGCCAACCGGCCCGGCTGGTGGCAGCGGTTCCACGATGTGCTGCCCGAGTGGTTCAGCCTGTACGTGAGTCTGGAGGGCTCGGCCCGCATCATCCGCTCCTACGAACCGCACTTCGTGCCCGGCCTGTTGCAGACCGCTGACTACGCGCGGGGCGTGCTGGAGGCCGGGACGATCGGGCAGACCGGCGAGGAGGCGATCGAGCGCCATGTCGCGCTGCGCATGGCCCGCCAGCAGCTGCTGGAGCGCGGCGACCCGCCCCGGCTGTGGGTGATCATGGACGAGACGGTGCTGGCCCGCCCGGTGAGCATCGACGGCCGGGTGATGCGCGAACAGCTGGACAAGCTGCTGGAGTTCAGCGAGCGGGACCACATCACGCTGCAACTGGCCGAGTTCCGTGCCGGTCCGCACCCGGGTACGTGCGCGCCCTTCTCGCTCTTCCGGTTCGCCGAACCGGAGCTGCCCGACATGGTGGTCACCGAGTATCTGACCGGCGCCCTCTATCTGGACTCCCGCAAGGAGGTCTCCGCGCATCTGGAGGTGCTGGACCACATGACGGCGCGCGCGGCGTCGGCCGAGCGCACCAGGAAGCTGCTGCGGCAGCGCCGCGCGGACTTCTGACACCTCGGGTGCCGCGAACTCCGCGTACCACGAAGGTCACGTACCACGAACGTCACGCACCACGAACGTCACGTATCACCAACGTCACGCAGAGCGAGCGCCGTTCCTAGGAGCAGAACCCATATGACCGCACCCGAGGGCGTCCCCACCCACGTCGACACCAGCCGTCCGCACCCGGCCCGGGTCTACGACTGGTGGCTGGGCGGCAAGGACAACTATCCGGTGGACGAGGAACTGGCCCGGCGGATCCTCTCCGTGGACGCCACGGTGGTGCGCGGGGCCCGCGCCAACCGCCGGTTCATGCAGCGCGCGGTACGCACGGCCGCCGAGGCCGGCTTACGGCAGTTCCTGGACATCGGCACGGGCATCCCCACGGAGCCCAATCTGCACCAGGTGGTGCAGTCGGTGGCCCCGGAGTCGAAGGTCGTCTACGCCGACAACGACCCCATCGTGCTGCGGCACGCGCAGGCGCTGCTGCGCGGCAGCGCGGAGGGCAGCACGGAGTACGTGCACGCCGACGTCCGTGACCCGGACACCATTCTGGGACTGGCGGGGCGGACCCTGGACCTCGGGCAGCCGGTCGCTCTGTCGCTGGTCGCGCTCACCCACTACCTGGACGAGGCGGAGGACGGGGACGACGTCTACGGGCTGCTGCGGCGGTACGTCTCCGAGCTGGCCCCCGGCAGTCATGTGATCCTGTCGCAGACCACGCCCGATCTGAGCCCGGACGCGATGGAGGCCGCCGCGGCGGCCTTCCGGCGCAGCGGCACCCCGTTCCATCCGCGCAGCCTCGCCGAGTTCTCGCGGTTCTTCGACGGGCTGGAGCTGCTGGGTCCGGGCATCATCCCGGTCTACGGCTGGCGGCCCGAGGCGGAGGACGTGACGGCCCAGGCGGAGGGCATCGTGCCGGTGTACGCGGGGGTGGCACGCAAGCCCTGACCCCCGTCCCGAGCCGCACCGGCCCCTCACCCCGCACCGCCGGCCCGCCCCGCGCCCGCACCGGCGTGTCCCCACCCGTACGGCTCACCTGGAAGGTGCGCTGCCCCGCCCGCCCCTAGCGTCGAGAAAAGACCTCGCGTCGACGCACGGGGCGAGCAAGGGAGCGTACGTGACCGAGACGCGCAGACCACCCACCGAGCCGGGCGCCGCGCTGCTGCGTGCCGGGCGGTTCTTCCGGCCCGGGACGGCCGCGCCCGATCTGCACAGCGTACGGCTGACCGGCGGACGGCAGGCGGACTCCTTCTACCGGGACCGCTGGTCGCACGACAAGGTCGTGAACTCCACCCACGGCGTGAACTGCACCGGTTCGTGCCGCTGGAAGGTGTACGTCAAGGACGGCATCATCACCTGGGAGACCCAGCAGACCGACTATCCGTCCGTCGGCCCCGACCGCCCCGAGTACGAGCCGCGCGGCTGCCCGCGCGGGGCGGCGTTCTCCTGGTACACGTACTCCCCGACCCGGGTGCGCTACCCGTACATCCGGGGCGTGCTCCTCCAGATGTACCGGGAGGCGAAGTTCCGGCTGGGGGACCCGGTGGCGGCCTGGGCGGAGATCCAGGACGATCCCGAGCGGCGCCGCCGTTACCAGCGGGCGCGCGGCAAGGGCGGTCTGGTGCGGGCGCGCTGGGACGAGGCGGTGGAGATCGTCGCCGCCGCGCATGTGCACACCATCAAGAAGTACGGCCCCGACCGTGTCGCCGGTTTCTCCCCCATCCCGGCGATGTCGATGGTGTCGCACGCGGCGGGCGCCCGTTTCCACTCCCTGATCGGCGCGCCGATGCTGTCGTTCTACGACTGGTACGCCGATCTGCCGGTGGCCTCCCCGCAGGTGTTCGGCGACCAGACCGACGTACCGGAGTCGGGCGACTGGTGGGACGCGGCGTATCTGATGATGTGGGGCTCGAACGTCCCGGTGACCCGGACGCCGGACGCCCACTGGATGGCGGAGGCGCGCTACCGGGGCCAGAAGGTCGTGGTGGTGTCCCCTGACTACGCGGACAACACGAAGTTCGCCGACGAGTGGCTGCATCCGCATCCCGGCACGGACGGGGCGCTGGCGATGGCGATGGGGCATGTGGTCCTGAAGGAGTTCTTCGTCGACCGCGAGACCCCGTTCTTCGCGGACTACGTAAGGAAGTTCACCGATCTGCCGTTCCTGGTGACGCTCACCGGGCGGGACGGGGCGTTCGTGCCGGGGAAGTTCCTGCGCGCGACGGACGTCGGACAGGACGGTGAGGGCGCGGAGTGGAAGACGGTCGTGCTGGACGCGGCGACCGGCCGCGCGGTCGTGCCGAACGGTTCCCTGGGCTTCCGCTGGACCGAGTCGGGCGAGGGGAGGTGGAACCTGGACCTGGGCACGGTCCGGCCGCGGCTGAGCCTGCACGGCAGTGAGGCCGCGGTGGGCGTGGAGGTGCTGCTGCCCCGCTTCGACACCGACGGCGGCGAGCACGGGCAGGGCCGCGGCGAGGTGCTGCGGCGCGGGGTGCCCGCGACCCGGCTCGGCGGGGCGGACGGACCGCTGGTGACGACGGTGTTCGACCTGCTGCTCGCCCAGTACGGGGTGCGGCGCCCCACGCTGCCGGGCGACTGGCCCGACTCCTACGACGACGCCGACGCCCCCGGCACGCCCGCCTGGCAGGAGGTCCACACCTCGGTCCCGGCGGCCAAGTGCGTCAAGATCGCCCGGGAGTTCGCGCACACCGCCGAACGCTCCAAGGGCCGCTGCATGATCCTGATGGGCGCCGGGACCAACCACTGGTTCCACTCCGAGACGATCTACCGCGCCTTCCTCGCCCTGCTCCAGCTCACCGGCTGCCAGGGCCGCAACGGCGGCGGCTGGGCGCACTACGTGGGCCAGGAGAAGTGCCGCCCGGTGACCGGCTGGGCGACGCTGGCCGCCGCCTCCGACTGGTCGCGTCCGCCGCGCCAGATGATCGGCACCGCGTACTGGTACCTCCACACCGACCAGTGGCGCTACGACCGGTTCGCGGCCGACGTGCTGGCCTCGCCGCTCGGCGAGGGCCGGTTCGCGGGGATGACGGGCGCGGACTGCCTGGCGCAGTCGGCGCGTTCGGGCTGGATGCCGTCGTACCCGACGTTCGACCGCAACCCGCTGGAGCTGGGCGAGGTGTTCGGTGACCCGGTGGCCAAGGCGGTGGCCGAACTGCGCTCCGGGAAGCTGAAGTTCGCCTGCGAGGACCCGGACGCGCCGCAGAACTGGCCGCGGGTGCTGACTCTGTGGCGGGCCAATCTGCTGGGCTCGTCGGCGAAGGGCACCGAGTACTTCGCCCGCCATCTGCTGGGCACGCACTCCTCGTTGCGGGCCGAGGAGGCCGGGGAGGACGAGCGGCCGCGCGATGTGGTGTGGCACGACCAGGCGCCGGAGGGAAAGCTCGACCTTCTGCTGTCGCTGGACTTCCGGCACACCTCCTCGACACTGCTGTCGGACGTGGTGCTGCCCGCCGCCACCTGGTACGAGAAGCACGACCTGTCCAGCACGGACATGCACCCCTATGTGCACTCCTTCGCCCCGGCCGTGGACCCGCCGTGGCAGGCGCGCACCGACTTCGACACGTTCAAGGCGATCGCCGAGCGGCTGAGCGAGCTGGCAGCCGGGCATCTGGGCGTGCGCAGGGACCTGGTGGCGACGGCGCTGCAGCACGACACCCCGGGCGAGGTGGCCCAGCCGGGCGGTGTCGCCCTGGACTGGCGGCGCGGGGAGTGCGATCCGGTGCCGGGCAGGACGATGCCCCAGCTGACCGTCGTGGAGCGCGACTACACGAAGATCGGCGCCAAGTTCACCTCGCTCGGTCCGCTGGTGGAGGAACTGGGTCTGCCCGCCAAGGGCGTCGTGCTGAAGCCGGACGAGGAGGTGCGGCGGCTGCGCGAGCTGGGCGGCACCGGGTACGAGGGCCGCCCCTCCCTGGACACCGCGGTCAAGGCGGCCAACGCGATCCTCACCCTGTCCGGCACCACCAACGGCCGGCTCGCCACCCAGGGTTTCCGCACCCTGGAGCGGCGCACCGGCCAGGAGATGGCCCATCTGGCGGCCGAGCACGAGGGCAAGCGGATCAGCTACGCCGACACGCAGGCGGCACCCGTCCCGGTGATCACCTCGCCGGAGTGGTCCGGCAGCGAGGCCGGCGGGCGCCGCTACACCGCCTTCACCCTCAACACCGAGCACCTGAAGCCCTGGCACACCCTCACCGGGCGCCAGCACTTCTTCCTCGACCACGACTGGATCCACGAACTCGGCGAGGCCCTGCCGGTGTACCGGCCGCCGCTGGACATGCACCGGCTGTTCGGCGAACCCCGCCTGGGACCCGACGGCGAGAAGGAGGTGACGGTCCGTTACCTCACCCCGCACAACAAGTGGTCCATCCACTCCGAGTACCAGGACAACCTGTTCATGCTGTCCCTCTCGCGCGGCGGCCAGACCGTCTGGATGTCCCCCGGCGACGCGGACGCCATCGGTGTGGCCGACAACGACTGGATCGAGGCGGTCAACCGCAACGGTGTCGTGGTGGCCCGCGCGATCGTCTCGCACCGGATGCCGACCGGCACGGTCTACATGCACCACGCGCAGGAGCGCACCGTGAACGTGCCGCTCACCGAGACCACCGGGATGCGCGGCGGCATCCACAACTCCCTCACCCGGCTGATCCTCAAACCGTCCCATCTCATCGGCGGATACGCCCAGTTGAGCTGGGCGTTCAACTATCTCGGCCCGACGGGCAACCAGCGCGACGAGGTGACGGTGATCCGCCGCCGCGGCCAGGAGGTGCGGTACTGATGCGTCCGATGGCCCAGATCGCGATGGTCATGAACCTCGACAAGTGCATCGGCTGCCACACCTGTTCGGTGACGTGCAAGCAGGCGTGGACCAACCGGCGCGGCATGGAGTACGTCTGGTTCAACAATGTGGAGACCCGGCCGGGGCAGGGCTATCCGCGCCGCTACGAGGACCAGGAACGCTGGCGCGGCGGCTGGGAGCTCAACCGGCGGGGCGCGCTCAGGCTCAAGGCGGGCGGCCGGTTCCGCAAGCTCGCCGGCATCTTCTCCAACACCCGGCTCCCCGAGATCAAGGACTACTACGAGCCCTGGACCTACGAGTACGAGAACCTCATCGACGCCCCGCTCGGCGACGACTACCCGGTGGCCAGGCCCGTCTCCCAGCTCGACGGCAAACCCCTGAAGGTCGAGTGGTCGTCCAACTGGGACGACAACCTCGGCGGCGCCCCCGCCTACGGCGACCTCGACCCGATGGTCGAACGCACCAGGCGGCAGACGTCGGAGAAGGTGCGGTTCGAGTTCGAGCAGACCTTCATGTTCTATCTGCCGCGGATCTGCGAGCACTGCCTCAACCCGTCCTGTGTGGCCTCCTGTCCGTCCGGCGCGCTCTACAAGCGGGCCGAGGACGGCATCGTGCTGGTCGACCAGGACCGCTGCCGGGGCTGGCGGATGTGCGTGACGGGATGCCCGTACAAGAAGGTGTACTTCAACCACCGCACCGGCAAGGCGGAGAAGTGCACGATGTGCTACCCGCGCGTCGAGGTCGGTCTGCCCACCGTCTGCTCGGAGACCTGCGTGGGCCGCCTGCGCTATCTCGGCGTCCTCCTCTACGACGCCGACAAGGTCACCGAGGCCGCGTCGACGCCGTCGGACAAGGACCTGTACGAGGCGCAGCTGGGCGTGTTCCTCGACCCGGAGGATCCGCTGGTGCGGCGGGCCTGCGAGGACGCGGGCATCGCGCACGACTGGATCGAGGCCGCCCGGCGCTCCCCCGTGCACGCCCTGATCAACACCTACCGGGTGGCGCTGCCGCTGCACCCGGAGTACCGCACCATGCCGATGGTCTGGTACATCCCGCCGCTCTCCCCGGTGGTCGACGCGCTCACCGGCACCGGCCACGACGGGGAGGACGCCCAGAACCTCTTCGGCGCGATCGACACCCTGCGCATCCCGCTGGAGTATCTGGCGGAGGTGTTCACCGCGGGCGACACCGGACCGGTGCGGGCCTCGCTGGAGAAGCTCGCCGCCATGCGCTCCCACATGCGGGCGGTCAACCTCGGTGAGGAGCCGGACGGTTCGGTCGCCGAGGCGGTCGGCATGACACCGGACGAGATCGAGCGGATGTACCGGCTGCTCGCGATCGCCAAGTACGAGGAGCGGTACGTCATCCCGACCGCCGCCGTCGGCGACGCCCGCCGGATGGAGGAGGCGGCCCTGCCCGAGGGGTGCAGCCTGGACTACGAGGGCGGCCCCGGGATGGGCGGCGAGGGGCCGTTCGGCCAGGACTCCGGCCGCAAGCAGCTGCCGCTGGTGTCGGTGGAGACCTTCCACCTCCTGCGCCGGCGCCAGACCACCGACGACGCGAAGGAGACCTGATGTCCTCCGACGCCGTGCTCCACCAGGCGGCCGCGCTCTGCCTGACGTACCCGGACGACGACTTCCACCCGCGTCTCCTCCCCCTGATCCGTGAAGCCGCGCCGCAGCTCGCGGAGTTCACCGACCACGCCGCCGCCACCCCGCCCGGCGACCTGGCCGCCCACTACGTCCAGGTCTTCGACTTCAAGAACCGGCACAGTCTGTATCTGAGCTGGTGGACCGACGGCGACACCCGGCGGCGCGGTATGTCGCTGGTCCGCTTCAAGGACGTCTACCGCGCCCACGGCCTGGAGCCCACCGGCGAGGAACTGCCCGACTTCCTGCCGGCCGTCCTGGAGTTCACCGCCCGCACCGGCGACACGCGGCTGCTCACCGCGCACCACGACGCCCTCGGGCAGCTGCGCTCCCGGCTCACCGCCGCCGGCACCCCGTACGCCGCCGTCCTGGACGCGGTGTGCGCGACCCTGCCGTCCGTCCCCACCGGAGCCCGCCGATGACCGTCCTGCTCTGGGGCGCCCTGCCCTACATCGCCTTCGCCCTGCTGGTCGCCGGCCTGATCTGGCGCCACCGCTACGACAAGTTCGGCTGGACCACCCGCTCGTCGCAGGTGTACGAGTCCAAGCTGCTGAGCTGGGCCTCACCGGCCTTCCACTACGGCATCCTCTTCGTGCTCGTCGGCCATCTGGTCGGCCTGTTCGTCCCCATGTCCTGGACGAACTCGCTCGGCGTCGACGAGCACACCTACCACCTCTTCTCCCTCTACGGCGGCACCGCGGCCGGAGTCGTCACGGTCCTCGGGATCCTGCTGCTGATCTTCCGGCGCCGCACCAACGCCCCGGTGTTCCGGGCGACGACGGTCAACGACAAGGCGATGTACGTCTTCCTGCTCGGCGCCATCCTGCTCGGCATGATCGCCAAGCTCCAGCACACCTCCGGCGACGGCTACAACTACCGTGAGACGATCGGCCCCTGGGCCCGCAGTCTCTTCACCCTCTCCCCCGACACCGGCCGCATGACGGACGTGCCGGTCCTCTACAAGGTCCACGCGGTGGTGGGCATGATCCTGATCGCCATGGTCCCGTACACCCGCCTGGTCCACATGTTCAGCGCCCCCGTCCAGTTCCTCTTCCGCCCGTACATCGTGTACCGCACGAGGGACCCCCGCGAACTGGGCCCCCGCCCGGAGAGGCGAGGCTGGGAACGCATCGGTTCGTAAAAAGCACGCGGCGCGGTCAACCTCCTGAGGGGCGCGGGGCTGCATCGGACATGCGGCTCCGCCGCGTGGGCGCGACCAGCCCCCACGCACCCGCAGCCGACGGACTACGCCGCTCCCCCACGCGCGTCCCGCTCGTCATCGACGATCTCCGCGTCCACGACACCCTCCTCCTCCGGCGAGCCGGAATGCCCTGTTCCCCCGCCCCCCTCGGCAGAGGCACCGCCCTCCTCGGCAGAGGCTCCCGCAGAGGCCTGCGCATACATGGCCTGCCCCATCTTCTGGCTCACCGAGCCGAGCTTCTCCACCCCCGCCCGCAGCGCAGCGGTGTCCGCGTTCTCCTGCAACAGGGTCTTCAGCCCGGAAGCCGCCGCCTCCACCTCGGTCCGGGTCTCCGCGGGGATCCGCGACTCGTTCTCCCGGATGAACTTCTCGGTCTGGTAGACGAGTTGCTCCGCCTGGTTCCGGGTCTCCGCCGTCTCCCGGCGGCGCCGGTCCTCCTCCGCGTACTGCTCGGCCTCCCGCATCATCCGGTCGATGTCGTCCTTGGGCAGCGCGGAGCCCCCGGTCACGGTCATCTTCTGCTCACGCCCGGTGGCGAGGTCCTTCGCGGAGACATGCATGATCCCGTTGGCGTCGATGTCGAAGGCGACCTCGATCTGCGGCACCCCGCGCGGGGCGGGCGGCAGCCCGGTGAGGTCGAAGACGCCGAGCTTCTTGTTGTACGACGCGATCTCACGTTCGCCCTGGTAGACCTGGATGCCGACCGAGGGCTGGTTGTCGGTGGCGGTGGTGAAGATCTCCGAACGCCGGGTCGGGATCGTGGTGTTGCGCTCGATGAGCTTCGTCATGATGCCGCCCTTGGTCTCGATGCCGAGGGACAGCGGGGTGACGTCGAGGAGCAGCACGTCCTTGACGTCGCCGCGGATGACGCCGGCCTGGAGCGCCGCGCCGACGGCGACGACCTCGTCGGGGTTGACGCCCTTGTGCGGGTCCTTGCCGGTGAGTTCGCGCACCAGGTCGGTCACGGCGGGCATCCGTGTGGAGCCGCCGACCAGGATGACGTGGTCGATCGCCGCGAGCTTGATCCCGGCGTCCTTGACGGCCTGGTGGAACGGCGTCTTGCAGCGTTCCAGCAGGTCGGCGGTGAGCTCCTGGAACTGGGCGCGCGTCAGTTTCTCCTCCAGGTGCAGGGGGCCCTCGGCGGAGGCGGTGATGTAGGGCAGGTTGATCGACGTCTCGGTGGACGAGGACAGTTCGATCTTGGCCTTCTCGGCGGCCTCCCGCAGCCGTTGCACGGCCATCCTGTCGTTGCCGAGGTCGACGCCGTGCTGCCCCTTGAACCGCTTGACGAGGTGCTCGACGATCCGCTGGTCCCAGTCGTCGCCGCCGAGGCGCGTGTCGCCGTTGGTGGCCTTGACCTCGATGACTCCGTCGCCGATCTCCAGCAGGGAGACGTCGAAGGTGCCGCCGCCGAGGTCGAAGACGAGGACGGTCTGTTCCTCGCCGCGGTCGAGGCCGTAGGCGAGGGCGGCGGCGGTGGGCTCGTTGATGATCCGGAGCACCTTCAGGCCGGCGATCTCCCCTGCCTCCTTGGTGGCCTGCCGCTGCGCGTCGTCGAAGTAGGCGGGCACGGTGACGACGGCGTCGGTGACGTCCTCGCCGAGGTAGGACTCGGCGTCCCGCTTCAGCTTCTGCAGCACCCGCGCGGACAGTTCCTGGGCGCGGTAGCGGTTGCCGTCGACGCTGCCCCGGTCCGGGAAGCGCCAGGAGGCGTCGCCCATGTACCGCTTCACGGAGCGCGCGGTGCGGTCCACGTTGGTCACGGCCTGCCGTTTGGCCACCTCGCCGACCAGCACGTCGCCGTTCTTGGCGAAGGCCACCACGGACGGTGTGGTCCGTGCCCCCTCGGCGTTCGCCACGACGGTGGGCTCGCCGCCCTCCAGCAGGGCCACCACCGAGTTCGTCGTCCCGAGATCGATCCCGACCGCACGTGCCATGTCCATCCCCTTCCGCCACGGCTCCCCGACTCCAGCACAGAACTCGAGCAGGCCGTTGTCAATACGGCGATACCGCGCCTCCGGCCGGCAGGACGGCGGAGGCGCGGTATACGGGGCCGTACGGCGGAACGCCGCGCGGGAACGTCAGGCGAGCTTGGCCGACAGGGTGATCGTCGTACCGGTGAGGGCCTGGCTGACCGGGCAGTTCTTCTTGGCGTCCTCGGCGGCGGCGACGAACGCGTCCTCGTCCAGGCCGGGGACGGTGCCCTCCACGGTGAGGTGGATGCCGGTGATGCCCGTGCCCGGCTGGAAGGTGACGTCGGCGGAGGTGACGATCTTGGTGGGCGGGGTGCCGGCGCCGGCCAGGCCGTGGGAGAGCGCCATGGAGAAGCAGCTGGAGTGGGCCGCGGCGATCAGCTCCTCGGGGCTGGTCTTCCCGTTCGCCTTCTCGGCGCGCGACGGCCACGACACCGGCTGCTCGCCGATGCCGGAGGAGTCGAAGGTGACGACGCCGTTGCCCTCGAGCAGGTTGCCTTCCCAGACGGTGTGAGCGGTGCGCGTGGTGGCCACGGTTCTTCCTTTCGCAGGTGGAGCGGATCGGATCCCCTTCTTCGGGGCCCGTGGGCCCATCCGATCACATCCGTCCTCACCGCACCTTGAAGACGGGCCCACGCGGGGTGAACGGAAGGCGGCCGCCCTCGGGGATCAGATAGGCGTGCTCGCGCCGCACCCGCAGCACGTCGCACCAGGCGTCCGTGATCACCAGCACCGGGGCGCCCGGCGGGAAGTCGTCCGCCCGGTGCAGCAGATCGATCCCGGGCTGCAGCACCGTGCCGCCGCGCCCGCGCACCCTGACCCGCCCGGCGATCCCGGTCACCGGCAGGTATCCGGCGTCGTAGGGTGCGGCGTCGCAGAACACCACCCGGGCCGCGGGCACGTCACGGGCCTCCGCGTAGGAGGCGATCGCGCCGAGCGCCTTGCCGAGCAGGGTGCGGCTCATGGAGCCGGAGGTGTCCAGGACGACGCCGAAGGTGCAGCGGGTGATCTCCTCGGGCGGGAAGTACCGGCCCGCGCGCGGGATGTCCGGGGTGGCGGCCTGGCGGCGCGAGGGGCGGGCGTAGGTCCGTACGGCCTCCGGGCGGGGCACGAACTCGTCGAACCAGCGGGCGAGCTGTGCGTCCCACGGCAGCGGCGGGTGGCTGAGCGCGCGGATCTCCTCGACCAGGCCCGCGGGCAGGAAGCCGCGCCCCTGGTTCTGGTGCAGGTCCAGGCCCTGGCACAGACCGCGGCGGTAGAACTCGTCGAGGTCGACGTAGTCGCGGGGCGCGCCCAACGGGCCACCGAGGATGTCGCCCGCGCCCTTGCCGCGCAGGGTGGCCAGACGGCGGGCGCGGCGCAGGTCGCGGGCGATGCGGTCGTAGACCTCCTCGGCCGACAGTCCGGCCAGCTCACGGTCGTACAGCAGTCCCTCGGGCATCGTGCCGATGCCCATGTCGCGCAGCCAGCCGTTGATGACGTAGTCGCAGGCGACGTTGAAGAGGTAGGGGTCGCGGGTGCCGGTGCGGTCGCCGTGGCGCAGGGCGGCGTGCAGCATCTCGTGGGCGAGGACGAAGCGCCATTCCTCGTCGTCGAAGGTGCACAGCGGGTTGACGTAGATCTCCCCGGCGGAGGCGTCGACGGCGGCGATCGCGATGCCGTGGGCGCGGGCGAGTTCGGCGTCGGCGACCAGGGTGATGCCGGCCGCGATACCGCCGAGCAGCGGGTAGGAGGAGACGAACCAGCTGAGCGCCCGCTCCCAGGGGCGGCGCGGGGTGGGGCCGCCCCGCATGGAGGCGCGGCGGCCCCCGGCGAGGTCCATGGCGGTGCCGACGGTGCGGATCAGGGCGTGTGCGAACTCGAGCTGCCAGTCCTTGGGGGCGCCGCCCAGCCAGGTGTCCCACGGCACCAGCAGCAGGTCGGCCTCGCCGCCCGCGGTGCCGCAGCGTTCGTAGGCGGCGGGGACGCCGTCACGGCGCCAGCGGGCGGTGAGCTGCTCCTCGTCGCCGTCCGGGTAGACGGCGGGCAGGTCGTCGGGGGTGCGGCCGACGGGGAAGCCGAGCAGGAAGCGGTTGACGACCGCGCAGCGGGCGGCCAGCTCGTGACGGTCGGGCTGGACGCGCTTCCCCGCCGCCGCCGGGACGTGTCCGAAGCCGAGGTGGATGACGGCGTGGGCCAGCGCCCAGGCCCAGTCCTCGGGTTCGGCGAGGCGGGTGGGATGGACGTGCAGGACACCGCCGGAGTCGACGCGGACCAGGCCCGCGGCGGGCGACTCGGGGCACTTCTCCGCACGGCACACGCTGAACCCGACGGCGGCGAGCGCCCGGTTGGCGCGTACCAGCCTGAGGCCCGCCTCGAAGGCCTCCTGGGCGAGGTCCTTCTTCGGCTTGCCGCCCTTGCCGCCCTGCCGGGTGCGGCTCACTGCCGGGCCTCCACCAGACGCGGCATGTCGCGGGCCGCCTCGACGAGGAACCAGGCGGGCAGCACTGGATTGCCGTCGGGGTCGGGGGCGATGACCGCCTGGGCGACCTCGACGGAGATCTCGGCGAGCTGCACCAGCAGCGACTTGGCGCGGTGCGCGGTCTGCCGCCCGTTGCCGGAGAGGTGCTCACGGCTGACCGGGAGCTCCTTGACCAGACGCCCGCGGAACGACTCGGCGAGGTAGTACAGCAGGTCGCGGTCCTCCACGCGGTGCGGCCAGCCCGCGTCGCCCTTGAGGATGGCCTCGATGCCGTAGCGGCTGCGCACGATCTTGACGTAGCCGCAGAAGGCGACGGCGTGCGCCGGCGTCAGCGTGCCGTGCGCGATCACCTGGAGGGTGGCCTCGTCCAGACCGGGGCCGAAGGAGTGCAGGGCGTCGGAGAGCATGTGCCAGGAGCGGGGCGTGGAGAACGGCTCCTCGGTCTTCGGCGGCCTGGACCAGAGGTGGTCGGGGCGGTCGGTGAGGTGGTCGAGGATCCAGGGGTGGATTCCGTGGGCCGCCGCCCAGCCCAGCCAGTCCCGGGGGGACGCCTCCAGATGCACATGGGTGAGCCGGTTGACCAGCGCGGACGCGATCGGGCGGGCGAGGGCGTTGTCGGTGGCACGGTTCCCGGCGCCGATGACGATGGACCCCCCGGGCAGCTCGTAGTCGCCGATGCGGCGGTCGAGAATCAGCGAGTAGAACGCCTTCTGCACGTCCGGCGTGGCCGCGTTCAGCTCGTCGAGGAAGAGACAGTACGGCTCGTCGCGGGCGATCGCCTCCGGCGGGCAGAACACCGAGCGGCCGTTCCGGATCTGCGGTACGCCGATGAGGTCCTCGGGCGCGAGCTGCGTGCCGAGCAGGCTCACGCACTCCAGTCCGAGCGACTCGGCGAACTGCCTGACCAGGGAGGACTTTCCGATGCCGGGGGCGCCCCAGAGGAACACCGGCCGCACGGTCGCGAGGCCGAGCAGCAGCTCGGGGAGACGGGCGGGAGTGACGGTGACGGCAGCCTGCAAGGGTGCAGCTCCTGGGGAAATGGCCGGAAGACGTGTCCCGCACAGTCTGGTCCCGCGCCGCCGCGGACGCAGCTGGTTTTCCGGGCGCCGGACCCGTCCGGGGGCTCAGGCGGCCCGGCGGTCCGCGTCCGTCTCCGTGCCGGCCGGGAGCGGTACCTGGGGGCCGTCGGACTCGCCCAGCCAGCGGCGCAGCACCCGGTGGACGTGCTCGGCGCCGGAGAGCTCCGCGCCGTCGCCGGCCGGGTGGGACAGGACCAGCGGGGACAGCAGGAACGGCCGGGTCTGGGCGCCGCCGAGACCGCCGTGGGAGCCGATCTGCTCCTCGAAGGAGAGCACTTCGCCGGTGCTCGGGTCGTACGACGAGTTGACCATGATGTCGGCGGTGTGCGGGAACCCGTGCGTCCGGCGTACGGCGTCGGCGGCCCCGGCGCCGAACTCGGCCAGCGGGCCCGGGTCCGCGTCCAGGTCGTCCAGCGGGATCTCCGCCCCGTACGGGCCGAGCACCAGGCCGCCGTGCCGCTCGCTGCGCACCAGCAGGAAGCCGACACCGGGATGGTTGGCGAGGGTGGTGAGCAGCGCCGGGTGCCGGGCGTCGATCTCCTCCCTGGTCATCCGGTGCGGCACGTCCGGGAAGGAGATCAGGCCGAGGTTGCCGGAGGCCAGCACGATCGGCTCGGAGCGGCGGACGGGGCGGTGCTGCTCGCCGCCCTCCTCGACGGGCCTGCGCAGTGCGGCCCGGACGGCGGCGCGGGCCTCGGCGCCGCTGCGGGTGCGCTGCGCCCTGCGCGGTACGGGCAGTCCGCAGCCCGCCCGCACCAGATCGCCCAGGGTGAGGCCGTAGCGGGCCCGGAACGTCTCCCCGGGGCTCTGCCCGTGGTCGGACAGGACGACGATCCGGTACGGCCGCGGGGAGTGCTCGGCGGCCTTCTCGATCAGCGCGAGCGCCCGGTCGAGCCGTTGCAGCACCTTCTCGGCGTCCCGGCCGAACGGCCCGGAGTGGTGCGCCACCTCGTCGTACGCCACCAGGTCGGCGTAGACGGCGGTGCGCCCGGCGAGCAGGTCGCCCATCACCGCGGCGATGACGACGTCCCGCTCGACGACGGTCGCGAAGGCGCGCACCAGGGGATACAGCCCGCCGCGCGACACCCGGGGCCGCTGCCGCCGCAGCCGTGCCCGGGTGGCCTGGCCGATCTCCCGGCCGGCCTCGGCGACGAAGGACAGCGCGGTGCGCACGGCGTTGGCGGGGTCGGAGAAGTAGGCGAAGTACCCGGCGCGCGAACGGTTGTCCCGGCCGCGCCGCCGGGCGGCGATGGACAGCACGAGGGCCTGTTCCCCGGCGCCGCCGCTGAACAGGTTGCCGCGGCTCGCTCCGTCCAGCTCCAGCAGCCCGCCGTCACCGCTGTGCTCGACGGCCCGGCGCTGGAGCTCGGCCGCGCTGGTGGGGCGGTTGCAGACCATCACCTCGCGGCTGTCCTTCTCGTACCAGCGGAACGCGGGCACGTCGTGGTTGGAGCCGTGCAGGATGCCGAGCTGGCTGGCGCCGGTCTGGCTGGACCAGTCGGTGCGCCACGGGGTGAGCCGGTGGCTGGCGGGGTCCGCGGCCCCGCCGCCGAGCCACCGGCCGACGGTGGGCATCAGCCCGGTGTCGACGGCGTCCCGCAGGACGTCGTGCCCGACCCCGTCGAGCTGGAGGAACACGGTGCCGGGAGTGGACGGCCCCGGCGGGAGCCTGCGTCTGCGCCGGGCGGAGAGCCGGTACAGCCGCCGCCGGTAGGCGTCGTCGTCCCGTACGGCGAGGGCGCCGCCGGTGGCGGAGGCGACGGCGGACATCACGGCGGCGACGATCACGGCGGTCTCGGGAGCGGCCTCGCTGCTGCCGGAGGGGTTGATCCGCAGCGCGACGAGCAGCAGGGAACCGTTGAGGAAGAACACCAGCAGACCGAGCACGAGGGCGGGCACCAGCAGCAGCAGCCGTACCAGCAGGGGCCAGACGAGGGCCGACAGCAGACCGAAGGCACCGGCTCCCAGCGCGGCGGTGACGGCGATACTGGTCGCGCTGTCACCGCCGGCGGACTGCAACCGGAAGTCCGGCAGGACACCGGCGAGCACCAGCATGGTGAGCGTGGACACGGCCCACACGGTGACGCTCCGCCCCATCTGACTCGCAGCCCGCCGCCACCGCACGCCCCGCACACCTCACGTCCCGCCCGCTTCCCGGCGGGCCTTCCTCAACCTTGTCACACACCTCTGCCCGAAAGCGTCCCGGGACCTGCACCGCCCTGCCGCACCGCCCCACGGCTGCGCCCCGCGACGCACCCCCCACCGGCCTGCCAGCCTGCCGCCCTACCGGCCGTCGTACCCCGCCGTAGGCATCGACAGCCGCCGGTGCACCCGGGCCTTCATCTGCGCGTCGTAGCGCGGCTCGGCGTCCCCGACCACTTCCACCCGCACCCCCCGCCGCCCGCACTCGGCGACGAACGCGTCGGCGGACGACAGCGCGCTGTCGAGCACCCGCCTGCTGGGCGCGACGAACAGATCACCCGCCCGCACCCCGTCCCAGAGCACACAGTGATCGGCCCGCAGCCCCCGCACCACCAGCTCGCGGCTGACCGCGTATCCCCGCTCGGCCGCCCAGCGGGCACACACCGCGTGCTGGCTGCGCGAATCCACCAGGAAGGGATCCGCCTCCAGTTCCTCGAGCGGCGTGAGACTGGCGATAGCCGTGACACGCACCGCGCCGGCGGTCCTGGCCGGAGCCACAGCCGAACCGGCGGAGCCACCCCGTCCCATGGCGTCCCCCTCACCTCCGGGTTTCGCCGCCGACCCTACTCCTGCCCGTAGGCTTCGGGGGAGGCGCACGAAGGAGGCAAAGAGGTGCCGGTGGAGATCACCTGGTGGGGTCACGCCACCTGCACGGTCGTGGATTCGCACATACGCGTCCTGACCGATCCTCTGTTCGCACGCCGGCTCGCGCATCTGCGCCGCCGCCGGGGCGCGCTGCCGCCGTCGGGCGCCCTGCGCGCGGACGTGGTCCTGGTGTCGCATCTGCACGCCGATCATCTGCACGTGCCGAGCCTGGCCCGGCTGGCACCGGGCACCCGCCTGCTGGTGCCCCGGGGCGCCCCGCAGGCGGTGCCGGGCCTGCGCCGGCTGGCGCATCTGCGGCTGGCCGAGATGGCGCCGGGTGACGAGCTCCCGGTCGGCGACCTGGTCGTCCGCGCGGTGCCGGCACGGCACGACGGCCGCCGGCTGCCGCTCGGCCCGCACCGCTCCCCCGCGCTCGGCTATGTGATCGAGGGCCAGGCACGGACGTATTTCGCCGGGGACACCGGGCTGTTCGACGCGATGGAGGAGGAGGTCGGTCCGGTCGACGTGGCGCTGCTGCCGGTCGGCGGCTGGGGCCCGTACCTCGGGGAGGGGCATCTGGACGCGGGGCGCGCGGCGCAGGCACTGGCCCGGCTGGCACCGCGCAGCGCGGTGCCGGTGCACTACGGCACCTACTGGCCCATCGGCATGGACTCCGTGCGCCCCCATGAGTTCCATGCGCCGGGCGACGAGTTCGTGCGCCTGGCCGCGAAGCACGCGCCCGGGGTGGCGGTGCACCGGCTCGGCCACGGGGAGAGCG
The DNA here is from genome assembly GCF_040644295.1 of Streptomyces sp. NPDC047000. Classification (NCBI taxonomy): domain Bacteria; kingdom Bacillati; phylum Actinomycetota; class Actinomycetes; order Kitasatosporales; family Streptomycetaceae; genus Streptomyces; species Streptomyces sp. NPDC047000. The sequence continues at coordinate 542,542 of NZ_JBEYWE010000001.1, read as the reverse complement.
TGCGCCCGGAGGTCGCCCGGTGAGCTGGGGCCACCCCGTGACATGGCTGGCCGCCACCGCGACGACGGTGCCGCCGGAGTCCACCCAGCGGGCGATCGGCTATCCGTCGCTGTTCCTGCTGGTGCTGATCGGCGCGCTGGTGCCGGTGGTACCGACCGGCGCGCTGGTGAGTACGGCGGCGGTGGTGGCGTTCCATCAGACGGCGCCGTTCTCCATGGCGATGGTGCTGGTGACGGCGTCGGTGGCGGCGTTCCTGGGCGACACGGCGCTGTACTGGCTGGGACAGCGCGGGATGCGCTCGCGCAACGGCTCCCGCTGGCTGGCCGCGATCCGGTCACGGGCGCCGGAGGACCGGCTGGCACAGGCGCAGGACAAGCTGACCGGGCACGGGGTGGCGGTGCTGGTGCTGTCCCGGCTGGTGCCGGCCGGACGGATCCCGGTGATGCTGGCCTGTCTGATGGCCCGCTGGCCGATGCGCCGCTTCATGCGCGGCAATCTGCCGGCCTGTCTGGCGTGGGCGGCGACGTACGAGCTCATCGGGATCCTCGGCGGCTCGCTGTTCGACGAGCCCTGGGAGGGTGTGGTGGCCGCGGTCGCGCTGACCCTGCTGATCAGCGCGGCCCCGGGCGTGTGGCGTCGGGTACGGGGGACGGAACGGGTCTAGTGCCGCGGCAGGCAATGTCGCCCCGTCGCGGCACCAGTCCCTGGTCACTGGGGCGCCCTGTCGGCGGATTCCTCGTCGAGCACCCGTGATCCGCCCACCGGCAGGTCCCACAGGTCGTCGCGGTCCAGTCCCGCCCGCTCCCAGGCGGCCCGGACCCTGAACAGCGGTTCCAGGACGGGCTCGGCGGACAGCACGAACGTGCCCCAGTGCATGGGCGCCATCCGCCGCGCGCCGAGGTCGCACAGCGCCCGCACCGCTTCCTCCGGGTCGCAGTGGACGTCGCTGAGCCACCAGCGCGGGTCGTACGCGCCGATGGGCAGCAGGGCGAGGTCGATGCCGGGGTAACGGCCGCCGATGCCCGCGAACCAGTGGCCGTAGCCCGTGTCGCCGGCGAAGTAGACACGCCGGCCGTCCGGGGCGGTGAGCACCCAGCCGCCCCACAGACTGCGGCAGGTGTCGGTGAGGGTGCGCTTGGACCAGTGATGGGCGGGCACGAAGTCGAAGCGCACGCCGTCGAGTTCGGCCGCCTCCCACCAGTCCAGCTCGGTGACCAGGGTGAACCGGCGGCGCCGGAACCAGCCGGCGAGCCCGGCGGGCACGAACACCGGTGTGCCGCGCGGGAGCAGGCGGAGGGTGGGGGCGTCGAGGTGGTCGTAGTGGTTGTGGCTGATGACGACGGCGTCGATCCGGGGCAGGTCGCTCCAGGCGATGCCGACGGGCGTGACACGGGCGGGGGTGCCGAGGATGCGGCGGGACCACACGGGGTCGGTGAGGACGGTGAGGCCGCCTATGCGCACCACCCAACTGGCGTGCCCCGCCCAGGAGACGGCGACCGTGCGGGCGTCGACGCGGGGCAGCGGGGCGGGCTCGCAGGGCAGCAGCGGGACGTCGGCGAGACCGTCGCGGCCGGGGCGCACGGAGCCCTCGCGGGCGAACCGGGCGAACGCCTTGAGGCCGGGCAGCGGGGCGGTCAGCCGGTCGTGGAACGCCCTTGGCCAGAAACGCCGTTCGCCCAGGGGGCGGGGTTCGGCGAGCGGCGGGGCGGAGGGCGTCCGGGTCGATGTGGCGGCAGTCGTGGCGGTCTTGGCAGTCGTGGCGGCGGTAGTGGCCGTGGCGGTGGTGGCGGTCGGGACCGGGGCGGGGCCGGCCTCCGTGACCGTCGTGGTCGGTGCCGAGGGAGGGGTGGCCGTGGTGGTCGTGGTGGTGGTCGACTCGGACTGTTGCGTCATCGAGGAGACTCCCGTCGCTGAGCGTCGTCACGGAGATCGTCGAAGACCGACCTCAGATGACTCAACGCGCGTTGCACGTGTGGCAGTTCCAACGGCGAGGGTGAGGTGAGGCATTCCGTGCGCTCCTGGTCCGTACCGCCGAGCAGCGGCCCCGTGGCGAGTCGTACGCGCAGTTCCGCGAGGCCGTCGCCGAAGCGGTGGCCGCCCGGCGCGGGCATGCCCAGGCGGGCGGAGAGGAAGTCCTCGAGCTCCTGCGCGTCGCCGACGCCGTGCGCGGCGAGCGCGGAGCGCAACGGGCCGAGGTCGGCGTAGAGGTGACGCCCCGCCTGCGGCGGCCGGGCGAGCGCGCCCGCGCCGACGACGGCGGTGTGCACGGCGGCGGCCACCCGCGCGTGCAGGCGTACGGCCGCCGTACGGCGCCAGGTCACCGGCGCGGGCTCGCCGAGCACGTACCCGGCGGCCCTGGCGACCGGTTCCGCGACACGCGCGCCGAGCGCGGTGAGCACGTCGAGCACCCGCGCGTGCAGGTCGTCTCCCGCCGCGCCCGCCGGGAAACGCGCCACGGCGGCCGGCCAGCCGGGCGGCAGCAGGGCCCCCGCCAGGTCGGCGACCACGGTGACCCGGTCGGGCAGCATCTCCGCGGGGCTCAGCAGCACCGTGCCGTGGGGCCGGTGCACCGTGTCGCGCCAGGTCTCGTCGCTGACGAGGCGCAGCCCCGCGCCGGTGGCGGCCTCCACCGTCTCGTGCAGCAGTTCGGGCGGTGCGACGGTGCCGGTCGGGTCGTCGGCCACGGACAGCACGAGCAGCCGCGGGTCGCCGCCCTCGGCACGCACCCGGCGCACGGTCTCCAGCAGCGCGTACGGGTCCGGGACCCCGCCGGACTCGGCGGGTGTCGCCACATGGAACACGGGTCTGCCCAGCAGCCGCGCGTACGGCGCCCACCAGGCGGCGCACGGCCGGGGCACCAGGACGTCACCGCCGACGGCCGCGGTCACCGCGACCAGCAGGGCGGCGGCGCCGGGCCCGGCCGCGACGGCGCCGGGTGTGACGGGCAGCCCGCGCCGCTCCCAGTAGCCGCACGCCGCCTCGCGCAGCGCGGTGCCGCCGCCGGCCGGCTGTTCCCCGGCCCGGTGCGCGGCCTCGGCGAGGACCTCGGCCGTCTCGGCGAGGACGGGAAGTCCGTCGCCGGGGAGCTCCGGCCCGTAACGGACGGGGCCGTGGCCTTCCGGGTCCGTCCGCCGCATGGAAACCTCCGCACAGTCCTGGGTGCCGTGCCGTGCCGTGCCCTGCCGGGCGGTGCGGCTCCGGTGAGGCCGGGGGCCGGTGGCCGGTGGCCGGTGGCCGGGGGAAGACGCACGTCAGCGGTGGCGGCGCATCCCCCTGCCGCGCAGCCGGTAGACGGCACCGCCGAGCGCCGCCGCGATGAGCGCCGCGCCGGTGGCGAGGGCGGGGACGGACGGGGTGAAGACGCCGCCTCCGCCCGCCTGTACACCGCGCTGGACCGGCGCGGGTGTGTCGGTGTCGGTGGAACGGTGACCGGGGGCCGTGGAAGGCGCGGGTACGGGTGCGGTGGCCGGGGCGCAGGAGGCCTGGCCGGGGCCGGGGGTCCAGGTGGGCGGGGGCACCGCGTCGTCCGCCCTGGGCTCGGACTTCGGCTTCGGCTGGGGCGGGGGCTGGGGCTTCGGGCAGGAGGCGTCGGTGCCACCGGCCGGGCCGGTCGCGACGGTCGCTCCCGTCGCTTCCGGCACCCCGGGCGATCCGGTCACCCCGGCTTCGCCGGCGTCACCGGCGGCGCGGTGGTCGTCGTCGGCGACGGTGAACGTCGTGTTCCACGGCTGCCCCTGCTCACCGGGCGCCCCGGGGCAGGTGCCGCCGACCGTCCACGCGGGGCCGCCGACCGCGTCCGGGGCCGCTCCGTCCGTAGCGGTGGGAACAGCGGCGGCCCGGTCGGTGCCGGTGACGGCGTCCGGGACGGCCGTGTCCGCACCGGCCATGTCCGCACCGGCCGGCTCCGGCACCGCGTCCGGTCCGACCGCATCGGGTCCGACCGCATCGGGTCCGACCGCGTCCGGTCCGACCGCGTCCGGTCCGACCGCGTCCGCTTGGGCACCGGCCGCGCCGCGGTCACCGGCGCCCGCACCCGCACCCGCACCCGGCGGGGTGCCGGTGCCTCCGGCGGCCTCGCCGGCCGTGGCCGTGAGCCGGGCGGTGCCCCGGTACTCGGGTCCGGAGACGTCGTCGTCGGCCGCGGCCACATGCGCCAGCCGGACGCTGCCCCGGTCGAAGGCCGGGGAGGTGGCCTCGACCGTGTCCGGCGCCCCGGCGCCGACGGGATCGCAGGACACGGAGACGGAGACGTCACCGCCCGGCTGGACGGTCCCCGGACTGACCTCCGCCGAGGGATCCGCGAACGCGGACGGGGCGCCACCGCCGAGCACGGCACCGGCCAGAACGGCCATGGACAGGGCACGGGCGGTGCGGCGCATGGGCAAGGACTCCTCGGACGGACGGACCGCCGACGGTCGGAAGGCGGTGGGCGCATCGACGTGCTCCCTGGCCCATCACAGCCCGTCCGGCCGCGCGCCGCGCGCGGCCGGACCCCATTCGCGGGACATCCGGCGTCCCATCGGGTGACCCGTGGACGGGGCCGGGTCAGTCCCCGTCCCGCATCACCTGGTCGCGCAGCCGGTCGCAGCAGCGGCTGATCAGCCGGGAGACGTGCATCTGCGAGATGCCCAGCTGCTCGGCTATCCGGCTCTGTGTCATGTCTCCGAAGAACCGCATGTAGAGGATGGTCCGCTCCCGTTCGGGCAGGGCGGCGAGCCGGGGCTTGACCGCCTCGCGGTCGACGACGACGTCGAGGGCCGGGTCGGGCGAGCCGAGGGCGTCGCTGAGGGAGTACCCGTCCTCGCTGCCCGGCAGCTCGGCGTCCAGCGACAGCGCGCTGAAGCTGTCGAGCGCCTCGAGACCGGCCCGGACGTCGTCCTCGCTCATACCGGCGTGCGCGGCTATCTCGGCCACGGCGGGCCGCCGCCCCGGGGTGGAGGCGGACAGTTCCTGGCAGGCGAACCGCACCCGGTTGCGCAGGTCCTGCACCCGCCGGGGCACGTGCAGGGTCCACATGTGGTCCCGGAAGTGCCGCTTGATCTCTCCGGTGATGGTGGGGACGGCATAGCTCTCGAAGGCGTTGCCGCGCTCGGGGTCGTACCGGTCGACGGCCTTGACGAGTCCGAGGGACGCCACCTGGCGCAGGTCCTCGTAGCTCTCGCCGCGGCTGCGGAAGCGGCCCGCGAGCCGCTCGGCCATGGGCAGCCACGCACGGACGAGTGCGTCACGAAGGGCGTCGCGCTCCCGCCCTTCGGGGAGGGCGGCGAGCCTGCGGAAGTCCGCCGCGGTGTCGGGGGCGTCGTCGTGCGGGTGATGGGTGCTGCGCGTGGCAGTCGAGTGCTCGGGCATGATGCGTCGTGGCTCCCTGGCAGGTGCTCTGGCTGGAACGGTCACCGTGGGAGCGCGCTCCGGAGACCCCGGAGACTCACGCGTACGGCAGGAATGGCCTCACGGCGTTCCCACGGACGTGCCTCCGGTCCGAAGCACTGATCTCCCGCCTGCCCGGGCCGGTACGGGGCAAACACATCCCGACGGATTTTTCCGGAATCCGGGTTCCGGACTCGCCGGGCACCGGGCTCACCGTCCCGGCACCGCCCCCTCGGGCAGCTCGGGCTCGGCCTCCGGCACGCTCGGGAGCACGGCGTCCTCGTAGCGGCCGAGCGCCGGCACCACGCCGAGCAGCACGAACGGGATCAGCGGAGCGAACAGCGCCATGGGTGTGTCCTTCCCCGGTCACGGAGCGTGGGGGGTGGGGTGAGGGGCCGGGTCTCCCGGGATCCGGTGCGCAAACCCGGCGGATCCGGTGTCGGTGACCGGTCCCCGGGTACGCGGCCGGGGCGCGACGGACGCCGTGCCGGGAAGCGGACGGACGATCGCGGTCGATACGGCAGAACCCACCGGAAGACCGGAGGTACAGGGCATGCAGCGAGGCAGCGACCGGCTGAGCGTCCACCGGGACGACGAGATGAAGCACGAGCTGAAAGAGCTGATGAGGACGGGCCACCCCACGCGTACCGAGGAATGGCACGATCCGGAACCGGCCGCCGACGACGACCCGGAGGTGTGGCGCGGACCGGCGCTGCCGGGCCGGTCGAGCCGGGCGTCGCTGGAGGAGATACGGCTGGATCTGGCGCGCGTCCTGGGCCGCGGGGCCTTCCCGGCGGGCCCCGCGGATCTGATCCGGGTCCTGCGCCGCGAGAACGCTCCGGACCGTCTGGTGGAACTTCTGGAGCCGTTGCCGAGCCGCGCCCGCTACGGCAACGCGCAGGAGCTGGCCGAGGCGGTGCTCAGGGCCGGCCGGCCCTGACGGTGCCGCCGGGGGCGGTGTCCGCCCGTGAAGGGGCGGCGTCCGGTGCGTACTCCGCGGGCCCCTGCCCGAACAGCCCGGGGAAGCGCGCCGGACGTCGCGACGGGGCGGACATCGCCTGCCGCGGCGCTAGGTCCGGGGGCCCACCGAGTCCCCCGGGCGGCGTTCCCGGGCGCCCTCACGGGTACGGGACGCGGCGACGAGACGGCGCGGGTTGCGCCGCAGATACTCGCCCTCCAGCTCGGCCATGCGCTCGTTGTGGGTGCGCAGGGCTTCGTTCGAGCCGTAGAGCAGCGTGTCGTGGCGCGTGCGGTGGATGGTCTCCAGCTCCTTCATGAGCTGCTGGTCGTCCAGCCGGCTGGGGTCGACTCCGGTCATGGTGGTGCCCCGCTCGTCGTGTCCGTTCCGTGCCCTTCCGCCTCCACTGTACGAACAATCCGCCGTCCGGGCTCCGTGTGCGGCGGCCTGTACGGCGGCCCCGCTCAGCGGACGCGTTCGACGCGGCGTTCGTCCCAGACCGGCTCCGGGGTCTCACGCACCCGGCCGTCGGTGCCGAACACCAGGTAGCGGTCGAAGGAGCGGGCGAACCAGCGGTCGTGGGTGACCGCGAGGACCGTGCCCTCGAACGCCTCCAGACCGTCCTGGAGGGCTTCCGCGGACTCCAGGTCGAGGTTGTCGGTCGGCTCGTCGAGCAGCAGCGCGGTGACGCCCTGGAGTTCGAGCAGCAGGATCTGGAAACGGGCCTGCTGGCCGCCGGACAGCCGCTCGAAGGTCTGCTCGGCCTGCTGGGTCAGCTCGTAGCGGCGCAGCCGGGACATGGCGGCACCGCGGTCCTGGGCGTGCTCCTTCCAGAGGATGTCGAGGAGGGGGCGGCCGGTGAGTTCGGGGTGCGCGTGGGTCTGCGCGAAGTGGCCGGGCACCACCCGCGCGCCGAGCTTCCAGCGTCCGGTGTGGGCCACGTCGTCACCGGCGAGCAGCCGCAGGAAGTGCGACTTGCCGGAGCCGTTGGAGCCGAGCACGGCGACCCGTTCGCCGTAGAAGACCTCCAGGTCGAACGGCTTCATCAGGCCGGTGAGTTCGAGTGCCTCGCAGGTGACGGCGCGCACGCCGGTACGGCCGCCCTTCAGCCGCATCCTGATGTCCTGCTCACGCGGCGGCTCGGGCGGCGGCCCGGCCTCCTCGAACTTGCGGAGCCTGGTCTGGGCGGCGCGGTAGCGGGAGGCCATGTCGGGGCTGTTCTCCGCGGCCTGGCGGAGGGTCAGCACCAGCTTCTTCAGCTGGGCGTGCTTCTCGTCCCAGCGCCTGCGCAGCTCCTCGAAGCGGGCGAAGCGTTCACGGCGGGCCTCGTGGTAGGTGGCGAAGCCGCCGCCGTGCACCCAGGCGTCGGCGCCGGCCGGTGAGGGCTCGACGGAGACGATCTTCTGGGCGGCGCGGGCGAGGAGTTCACGGTCGTGGGAGACGAACAGCACGGTCTTGCGGGTCTCCCGCAGCCGTTCCTCGAGCCAGCGTTTGCCGGGTACGTCGAGGTAGTTGTCGGGCTCGTCGAGCAGCAGGACCGCGTCGGTGCCGCGCAGCAGGGCCTCCAGCACCAGCCGTTTCTGCTCGCCGCCGGAGAGGGTGCGCACCTCGCGCCACTGGGCTCGTTCATAGGGGACGCCGAGCGCGGCCATGGTGCACATGTCCCACAGGGTCTCGGCCTCGTAGCCGCGTGCCTCGGCCCAGTCGGAGAGGGCCTGGGCGTAGCGCAGCTGGGCGGCCTCGTCGTCGACGGTCATGATGCCGTGCTCGGCCCGGTCGACGGCGAGGGCGGCCTCCCGGATGCGGGGCGGGGCGACGGAGACCAGCAGGTCGCGCACGGTCGTCGTCTCGTCGCGCACGGAGCCCACGAACTGGCGCATCACACCGAGCCCGCCACTCACGGCGACGGTGCCGCCGTGCGGCTTGAGCTCGCCGGCCAGCAGGCGCAGCAAGGTCGTCTTGCCCGCCCCGTTGGGCCCGACGAGCGCCACGACGGCACCTTCCCCCACCCGGAAGGACACGTCCCCGAGCAGGGGCCTCCCGTCGGGAAGGTCGTACTCGAGGTGCGCGGCTTCCAGATGTCCCATGCCGAGGCATTCTGCGACGAGACGCCCGACGAGGGCAAACGCTTATCCGGCGGGGCGCGGGGAGCGGAGGCCCCGGGGGAAAGGGGGTGGAGGCGGGAGATGCCTCCCGTGTGCCGTCGCCCGGGTGCGGGCCGCGGGCCGGTGGTGCTACTTCGGGTCGTCCCCGGCGGAGCCGGTGAGGCGGAGGGACGAGTCCGGCAGCGGCATACCGGTCGGACCGCCGGCCCCGGACGGGGTGACCGTCTGGTCCGCCCAGCTCAGGGCCTTCCAGCCGTCGGACGGCGAGCCCTCCAGGACCACCACCCCGGTGTTCCGCAGGGGATGCCCCGCGGCGAACGGCACGTCCACGTTGACGGCGCGGACCGCCGTCCACATCCGGATGGCCGCGCCGTGGCTGACCATCGCCACCGTCCCCGCCCCGCTCGCCGCGGCTTCGGCGACCACGGCGTCGTAGCGGGCCAGCGCCTCCGCGCCGCTCTCGCCGCCCGGCATCCTGAGTTCGGTGTCCCCGGCCGCCCAGGCGAACACCACGCGCATGTACTCCTCGCCGCGCGGCGAGTCGCCGGGCAGCATCTCCAGGTCGCCCGCGGACAGTTCGCGGAGGCCGTCGCGCACGATCACGTCGAGGCCGCGGGCGACGGCCAGCGGGGCGGCGGTGAGCCGGGTGCGGACGAGGACGGAGGCGTAGACGGCCTCGATGTCCTCGCCGGCCAGGGCCTCGGGCAGGGCCTCGGCCTGGCGTTCGCCGAGTTCGGTCAGACCGGCGCCGGGTATGGCGGTGTCGAGCAGGCCCGCCACGTTCGCGGGGGTCTGGCCGTGGCGGATGAGGAGCAGGCGCACGCGGCTGGTCTTCCTTTCGGTCGGGCGGGTCGGACCGGTCGGGCCGTTCACCCGGTCCGCAGGTCGGGACACGGCGAGTTCAGGGTACCCGTCCCGGCATGAGCCCAGACGTCGACCTCACCGCCCCGAAGCCCGGCCGGCACGCGCTGCGCGACCGGCTGCTCGCCCTGGACCGCCGGCTGTTCCAGCTGGCCGCCGAGCGCCACTGGCCCGGCGCCGGTCCCGTGCTGCCGCGCCTGAGCCGCAGCGCCAACCACGGGAAGCTGTGGTTCGCCACGGCGGCCGTGATGGCGGCGGCCCGCACCCCGCGGGCCCGGCGGGCGGCCGCCCGCGGGCTCGTCTCCCTGGGGCTGGCCTCCCTCACCGTCAACACGCTCGGCAAGCGTTCCGTACGGCGTCCCCGGCCGCTGCTGCATCACGTGCCGGCCGCCCGGCACCTGTCGCGCCGGCCCGTGACCACGTCGTTCCCCTCCGGTCACGCCGCGTCCGCGGCGGCCTTCGCGGCCGGGGTCGCGCTGGAGTCGCCGGCGTGGGGCGCGGCGGTGGCGCCGGTGGCGTTCTCGGTGGCGGCGTCCCGGGTCTACACCGGCGTGCACTTCCCGAGCGACGTGATCGCCGGCGCGGCCCTGGGGGTGGGCGCCGCCTTCGCCGTACGGGGCCTGGTGCCGCCCCGGGAGCCGGTGGCGCCGCCCGCCCGGCCCCGTACCGGGCTGCCGGCGCTGCCGGACGGCACGGGTCTGGTGCTGGTCGCCAACACCGCCGCGGGCACCTCCGAGCGGGTCCGCGCGCTGGCCGACGCGCTGCCCGGGGCGGAGATCGTGGAGTGCGCGGCCGAGGAGGTGGGCGCCGCGCTCGAGAAGGCGGCCGCCCGCGCCGTGGTCCTCGGCGTGTGCGGCGGCGACGGCACGGTGAACGCGGCCGCCGCGGCGGCCCTGCGGCACGGGCTGCCGCTGGCGGTGCTGCCGGGCGGCACGTTCAACCACTTCGCCTACGACCTCGGCGTCGAGGACGCGCGCGGCCTCGCCGAGGCGGTCCGGAACGGGCAGGGGGTACGGGTCGACGTGGGGCGGTTCCGCAGCGGTGGACGGCAGGGCGTGTTCCTCAACACGCTCAGCCTGGGCGTGTATCCGGAACTGGTGCGGGTGCGGGACCGCTGGTCGCCGCGGATCGGCGGCTGGCCCGCCGGGCTGCTGGCGGTGCAGCGCGTGGTGCGCTCGGACCGGCATCCGCTGACGGCCGAACTCGGGGGACGCAGGCATCCGTTGTGGCTGCTGTTCGCGGGCAACGGCACCTACCACCGGATGGGTCTCGCGCCGGGCCGCCGGGTCGATCTCGCGGACGGTGTGCTCGACGTGCGGGTGGTGCACGGTGGACGCCGGCCCGCGCTGCGTCTGCTGGCCGCCGCCCTGGCGGGCCCGCTGACCCGCTCCCCCGCGCACGCCGCCGTGCAGGTCGGCCGGCTGCGCATGGAGGGTGTGGAGCCGGGCACGCTGCTGGCCTACGACGGCGAGGTCACCGAGGTGGAGGGCGAGGTGACGCTGGACAAACTACCGGAGGCCCTGCCCGTCTACCGTCCGCTGCCCGGCGCCGCAGACCGGAGCTGACACGCCGTCAGTCCAGATGGCAGAACACGGGTCTCACCATCCGGCATTCGCGCGTAGCGTCGTCCCCGGACGACGCCGCGGGCAGCGAGCGGCGCGCAGCGGGGCTGACGAGAAGGGGCACGGCCATGCCGGAAGCACGGGAGACCGCCGTCTACACACACGGGCACCACGCGTCGGTGCTGCGGTCGCACACCTGGCGCACCGCCGCCAACTCGGCCGCGTACCTGCTCGGTTCGCTCAAGCCGCACATGAAGATCCTGGACATCGGCTGCGGTCCGGGGACCATCACCGCCGATCTGGCGGCCCTGGTACCCGAGGGCCGTGTCACCGGCGTCGACCGGGCGCCCGGCGTGCTGGAGAAGGCGCGGGCCGTGGCCGCCGAGCGGGGCCTGGAGAACGTCGATCTCGCGGTCGCCGACGTGCACGCCCTGGACTTCCCGGACGACACGTTCTGCGTGGTCCACGCCCATCAGGTGCTCCAGCACGTCGGCGATCCCGTGCAGGCGCTGCGCGAGATGCTGCGCGTCACCAGGCCGGGCGGCTTCGTCGCCGTACGGGACTCGGACTACGCGGCGATGACCTGGTACCCCGAGGTGCCCGGGATGGACGAGTGGCTGGACCTGTACCGGCGGGTGGCCCGTGCCAACGGCGGCGAGCCGGACGCGGGCCGGCGTCTGAAGTCCTGGGCGCTGGCGGCGGGGTTCACCGACATCACGGCGACCTCCAGCACCTGGACCTTCTCGACCGGGGAGGAACGGGAGTGGTGGAGCGGGCTGTGGGCGGAGCGCACGGTGGCCTCGTCGTACGCCGAGCGGGCCACGGAGGCGGGGCACACGACCCCGGAGCGGCTGGCGGCGATCGCGGAGGCCTGGCAGGAGTGGGGGAAGCGGCCGGACGGCTGGTTCGGCGTCCTGCACGCCGAGCTGCTGTGCCGCAAGCCCCGCTGAGCGGCCCGGCCCGGCGGAGTCCGGGGGCGCCCGGCCGGGCGGGCCGGGCGGGTCACAGGTAGTCCCCGGCGAAGGAGTAGGCCGCCGAGGGCCCGCTGAGCTCGACCTGGAGCCCGGCCGCGAGCACGGCCCGCCCCGCCTGCCCCGGCGGTCCCGGTACGGCGTCGCCGGCCCGCTCCACGAGCTCCACGAACTCCTCGGCGTGCGCGCGGGAGACCAGATAGGCGGCGTCGAGCACGCGCGCACCGCTCCTGCCGTCCCGGCCGGGCACGTCTCCCGCCCCGCAGGGGCGCAGCCGGGCGTCCTCGGCGTGCGCGGACAGCACCTCGTGCAGCCGGGCGGCGGACGACCGCGCGGCCCCGGGACCGTCCGCGGCCCGGCAGGCGTACGCCCTCACACCCCACTCCACCCGTCCGTCGAGCCGGTCGAGCGTGCGCCGGAAGTCGTCCTCGCGCGCCTCGATCATGGTGCGTACGCCGCTGTCGTCCTGGAAGACGGTGCCGAGCCGCAGCGGCAGCGGTGTGGTGACGGTGGTGAGCGCGCCGATCACGCCCCGGTGGGCCCGTTCGGCGGCGGCGCGCCACGCCGGGTCGGCGAGGTGGGCGCGCAGCGGACGGGCGGCGAAGTCGGCCTCCGGCACCGTACTGACGACGGCCACCAGCCCGTGATGGGTCAGCAGCCCGGCCGGGGCGCCCGCCAGGCCGGTCAGCTGGGCCTGGAGGGGCGTGCCGAACGGGCGGCAGACCGCGTAGACGTACCGCAGTCCGATCATCGTCGCCTCCTCGTCACCGCGTCCGCTCCCCCACCAGTGGACACCCGTCCACCGGTGGACGACACCCGTGCCGTGTGCCCCGCCCCCGACAGCCGAAACGATCACACGGCCCCGGCATGCGAACTAGTGCCGCAGCAGGCAACGTTCGCCCCGTCGCGACGCCCGGCACTCCCCCAAGCTCTTCGAGCAGGGGGGACCCCCAGAGAGCACGCACCGGACGCCGCTCCTTCACGGGCAAACGCTGCCTGCCGCGGCACTAGGCTTGCCCGCATGGAGATTCTGGGAACCACGCTGCGGATCTGCGTCGAGGACCTGGAGACCGCGGTCTCCTTCTACGAACGGCTCGCGGGCACCGCGGCCCTCCGTTTCGAGCGCGGCGGGGTGCAGGCGGCCGCCGTCGGCTGCTTCCTGCTGATGAGCGGCCCGGAGGCGGAGCTGGAGGTGCTGCGGAAGGTGGCCGCGACGATCGCCGTGAAGGACGTCGAGGAGACCCACCGGGTGCTCACCGGACTCGGCGCGCGTGTCCTCGCGGGTCCGGTCGGGACCCCGGCGGGCCGCAATCTGCTGGCGATGCACCCGGACGGGACGGTCTACGAGTACGTGGACCGGAAGGTGTGACACGCGGGTCGCGCCGTGCGGGGCGGCCCGCGGCACGTCACCGCGCGGTGGCCCGCATCTCCGTGGTGAGGGCCCACCGTTCGTGGTCGCGCCAGGCGCCGTCGATGTGGAGCATGTCCGGCGAGTAGCCCTCGAGCCGGAAGCCGCAGCCGCGGGCCAGGGCGATCGACGCGGTGTTGAGCGGCTGCACGTTGATCTCCAGCCGGTGCAGCCGCATCGGCCCGAAGGCGTGCCCGACGACGAGGTCCAGCCCCTCGCGCATCAGCCCGCGCCCGGCGGCGTGCGCGAAGGCGCCGTAGCCGAGCGCGCCGCACCGGAAGGCGCCCTCGACGATGTTGTTGATGTTGATGAATCCGGCGACGGCCCCGTCGTCCTTCTCGCACACCAGGAAGCCGGCCTTGGTCCGGTCCTCGATGAGCCGGCCGGCGTAGGCCAGATAGGCGTCGGAGCTCAGGGGCGGGAACAGCCAGGGACGGTGCAGGTCCTCGCTCTCCCGGGCGCGCGCGGTGAACTCGGCGCCGTCCTCGTAGGTGATGGGCCGGATCCCCACCCGGGGTCCCTCGGCGAGATGACGGTCGGTGACGTGCGGCATCGGATCACCCTACGCCGACGCGGTCAGCGTCTCCTCATGAGATATCCGCCGCACAGGAAGCCGATGAGCGCGGTGGCGAGCAGCGCGGCCCACAGCGGCATGGTGACCTCGGGGATCAGCAGCCGGATGCGGGTGCTCTGGGTGTTCTCGAAGATGAAGATCAGGCCGAGGACGGCGAGCACGAGCACGGTGACGCGGCCCGGCGTCATCGCCCGCCGCCACGCGCCGCCCTGCCCGCCTGCCGTGCGGCGGCTCTCGGAGGTCTTCGGGCTCATGCGCCCAGCATGAGCCGTGCCGACCCGTTCCGCGCCGCGTACTGCTCCGAACGGGTGACGACGGGACCGGGTGACGCCACGGGACGGCGCGACCCGGGCAAGCGACCGGGCCACGCCGAGGGCGCCCTCAGCTCAGCGCGGGCTCCTCCAGGGTCAGCGTCCCCGCCTCCGCGTCCAGTACGGCGTCCGCCCCGAGCGGCACGGTCAGCGCGCCCTCGCAGTGGCCGAAGCCGAACTCCTCGGCGACGGGCACGCCGAGGCCGCCGAGCCGGTCGGCCAGCAGCGGGCGGAGTTCCTCGTAGGGCCCGCAGCGGTCCCAGGAACCGAGGACGATGCCGCTCACGCCGTCGAGGCGCCCCGCGCGCAGCAGCTGGGTGATCGTCCGGTCCAGACGGTAGGGCGCCTCGTGGACGTCCTCCAGCATCAGCAGTCCGCCCCGGGCGGGGCCGGTCCCGCAGGGGGTGCCGATCTCGGCGGCGAGCAGGCTGAGGCAGCCGCCGAGGGTGACGCCCCTGGCCCGGCCCGGTACCAGGACGCCGCCGCCGGTGGCCGTGAGGACCCGCACGGACTCCGGGTCGAAGAGGGTGGCCCGGAGGTGTTCCTGGGCGCGGGCGTTCTTGACGAAGTCGGCCCCGGCCGCCGCGGGCCCGTACAGGGTGACCAGGCCGAGGCGGGCGGCGAACGCCTGGTGCAGCACCGTGACGTCGCTGAACCCGGTGAACACCTTCGGTCCGGCCGCCCGCATCGCGTCCCAGTCCAGCAGGTCGGCCATGCGCTGCGCGCCGTAGCCGCCCCGGGCGCACAGGACGGCGGCCACCGCCGGGTCGCACCAGGCGTTCTGGAGGTCGGCGGCGCGGTCCGCGTCGGTGCCCGCGAGATAGCCGAACCGGGGGTGCCGGTCGAGCACATGGGGTGCCACGACGGGGTCGAGGTCCCAGCCGCGCAGGATGTCGAGCCCGGCGGCCAGGCGTTCCTCGGCGACCGGGCCGCTGGGCGCCACGACGGCCACCCGGGCACCGGGGGCGAGCCGGGGCGGCCGTACGAGAGGCCGTGCACGGGGCGGTGTCCGGTCCTTCACCTGATGCTTCCCCCGGTCAGTTCCAGTACCGGCAGGCCGGGCTGACTGAGCCCGAACACCTGTGTGTACAGCGAGAGTTCGGCTTCCAGGGCGCGGACCATGGTGTCCGCGCGGCGGAAGCCGTGGCCCTCGCCCTCGAAGGTGAGGTAGGCGTGCGGCACCGGGCGTCCGGTTTCGGCGAGGCGGGCGAGGAACCGCTTGCACTGCGTGGGCGGGCAGATCACGTCGTCGAGGCCCTGGAGCAGCAGGAAGGGCACGGTGACGCGGTCGGCGTGCTCGACGGGCGAGCGTTCGACGTACCGGCCGAGGACCTCGTCGAGCGGCCCGACCAGGCTCTCCACGTACTGCGACTCGAAGTCGTGGGTCTCCCCGGAGGCGAAGGAGACCAGGTCCAGGACGGGGTAGCTGATGGTCCCGCAGGCGTAGACGCCGCCGGCGACGAGGGAGGCGGCGGCGGTCCAGCCGCCCGCGCTGCCGCCACGCACGGCGAGCCGGGCCCGGTCCGCGGTGCCCTCGTCGGCGAGCGCGAGCGCCACGGCCGCGCAGTCCTCGACGTCCACGACCCCCCACTGCTCGCGCAGCCGGTTGCGGTACTCCCGCCCGTAGCCGGTGGAGCCGCCGTAGTCGACCTCGGCCACGCCGATGCCCCGGGAGGTGAAGTAGGCGATCTCCAGGTCGAGTACGAGCGGCGACCGGCTGGTGGGACCGCCGTGGGCCCACACCACGAACGGGGGCGGTTCGCCGCCGGGCGCGACGTATCCGGGGTTGTGCGGCGGATAGACGTGCGCGTGGATCTCCCGGCCGGCCGGTCCGGTGAAGGTACGGATCTGCGGCTCGGGGTAGAGGGCGGGGTCCACGGGGTCGGTGTGCCGGGCGCCGATCACCCGGGCCGGTCCGGCGAGCGTGCCGCCCGCGGGCCCGGACGCCGGGGTCGCCACCTCGACGACCTCGAAGCCGCTGCGCGGACTGGCGCCGACGCCGACGACCCGCTCGCCGCGCACCGCGAGGGTGGCGGTGAACTCGGTCCAGGGGCCGGCCGCGTCGACGACGTCACCGTTCTCCGGGTCGAGGATGCCGAGCCGGGTCGCGCCCCGCCCGTGCACCACGGCGACGAGCCCGCTGTCCAGCGGCGCGAACCAGCGCTGGCCGAGCTTCCAGAGCGCCCCGCCGAACTCCTCCTCGCGCGGGCAGACGGGCTCGCCGTCGCGGTACAGGTTCCACCAGCCGCTGCGGTCGCTGGAGTACAGCAGCGCGCCGTCGGCGGCCCAGTCGGCCTGGCAGACCGACTCCTCCGCGCCGCCCGCGACGACGTGCGGGTCGTGCAGGACGCCGCCCTCGCCGACCTCGGCGAGGACCAGTTCCGTGCCGTCCCACGGCATCCGGGGATGGTCCCAGCCCAGCCAGACGGCCCGCCGCCCGTCCGGCGAGAGCCGTGGCCCGGTCACGAACCGGTGCCGCTGCGGGGCGAGTTCGCGTACGGCGGTACGGTCGTCGGCGGCCGAGCCGTCCAGGGGTACGGCGGCCGGCACGCGCCGTACGTCGCTCGGGCCCTCGCCGGTGAACTCCTCCAGCACGCACCACACCTCGCCGCGCTCCGGCATCATCTGCGGCTCGGCCCAGCGCAGTCCGCCGCCCACCGCCGACACGGGGGTGAGCGGTACCGGTTCGCCGCCCGGGGTGAACCGGTACAGGCGCTGGTCGGTGAAGTTCGTGAACACCACGAGCGGTTCACCGTCCCGGACGGTCCCGGCCCAGGGGGTGCCGCCGTACTCGACGACCCGGGTGCGCACGTTCCACGGGGCGGGCAGCACGGACTCCTCCGTGCCGTCGGGGTGCCGCCGGACCAGGGTGCGTCTGCCGCCCTCGGCGGGGCGCGGCTCGGTCCACCACACCTCGTCGCCCACGAAGCCGACGGACTCGGGATACCCGTCGTGTGCGGCGGCGAGGGCCGCGTCGATGGGTGAGGGCCAGGAACCGTACGCGAGTTGCTGCACTGCTTCCCCCTGTGGGTCTAGGCCGTCCGCAGGAACCGGTCGAGGACACGGACGCCGAACTCCAGGGCCTCGACCGGGACCCGCTCGTCGACGCCGTGGAACAGGGCCTGGTAGTCGAAGCCCTCGGGGAGCTTCAGCGGGGCGAATCCGTAGCCGGTGATGCCGAGCCGGGAGAACTGCTTGGCGTCGGTGCCGCCGGACATGCAGTAGGGCACCACGTGCCCCTCGGGTGCGAACTCCTCGACGGCGGCCCGCAGTCCGGCGTAGGTCGGCGAGTCCAGCGGTGCCTGGAGGGCCACTTCGCGGTGGTGGAACTCCCAGTCGACGCCGGGTCCGGTCAGCCGGTCGAGGGTGGTGCGGAACTCCTCCTCGTGGCCCGCGAGATACCGTCCGTCCACATAGGCGACGGCCTCGCCGGGAATGACGTTGACCTTGTAACCCGCTTCCAGCATGGTCGGGTTGGCGCTGTTGCGGACCGTCGCCTCGACCAGCCCGGCGGCCGGGCCGAGCTTCGTCAGCAGGCCGTCCACATCGGTCAGGTCGGGCTCGACGCCGTAGAGCGCGGCGAGTTCGGTGAGCGCGGCCCGCACGGTCGGGGTGAGCCGGAGCGGCCACTCGTACTCGCCGATGCGGGTGACGGCGGCGGCGAGCCGGGTGACCGCGTTCTCGCCGTTGACCTTGGAGCCGTGCCCCGCGCGGCCGCGCGCGGTCAGCTTCAGCCAGGCGGTGCCGCGTTCACCGGCCGCGACGGGGTAGAGCTGCCGTCCGGTGCCGTCGTGGAAGGTGAACGCCCCGGACTCGCTGATGCCCTCGGTGCAGCCCTCGAACAGCCCGGGGTGCCGGTCGGCGAGGAACCCGGAGCCGTCGACGGCGCTGGCCTCCTCGTCGGCGGTGAACGCGACCACGATGTCCCGGCGGGGCCGGAAGCCCTCGCGGGCCCAGCCGCGCACCACGGCGAGGATCATCGCGTCCATGTTCTTCATGTCGACGGCGCCGCGCCCCCACACCACACCGTCGCGGACCTCCCCGGAGAAGGGGTCGACGGTCCAGTCGGCGGCCTGCGCGGGCACCACGTCGAGATGACCGTGCACCAGGAGCGCGTCGGCGGACGGGTCGCTGCCCTCGATGCGCGCGACGACGTTGGTCCGGCCCTCGGTGCGCTCCAGCAGGACGGGTTCGAGGCCGGTCTCCGCGAGCCGTTCGGCCGCGTACTCGGCCGCCGGGCGTTCCCGGCAGTCACCGCCGCCGCGGTTGGTGGTGTCGATCCGGATCAGCTCGGAGGTGAACCGGACGACCTCGTCCAGCGCCCGCTCGTCAGCCATACTGCTCCTCCACGGCGGCCGAGGCGATCGTGGTGACCGCTTTGAAGGTGCGGATGCCCTCGTACATGGTCCCGCTGGTGTAGGCGACCTTGCGCTCCCCGGTCCTCGCGACGCCGGGGACGACGGTGGCGGCGTCCGCGAGGTGTTCGGCGTCGAACTCGAGGGCGACGGTGAACGGGCCGCCGCGCACCGGCTCGTGCCGCACGGCGAGCGCGGCGGCCTCCTTGGCGGCGGACCGGATGTCGGCGGCGGTACGGGCGGGCGTACGGCACACGGCGGCGTACCGCGACACATGGTCCTTGACGGCGACCTTGCGGGCCCCGGGCGCGTAGCCGAGGGCGTCCTCGCAGGCCACGTCGTCGCCGGTGACGAGGACGACGGGCACCCCGTACTCCGCGACGACATGGGCGTTGAGCAGTCCCTCGCTGGCCCGCACGCCGTTGACCCAGACGCCGGTGACCGAGTTGGCGAGGTAGGTGTGGGCGAGGACGCCCTCCATGCCGGCGCCCGCGTGATAGCCGATGAACGCGACCCCGTCCACGTCGCCGTGCTGCACGCCCTCGACCATCGACAGGGCCTTGTGCCGCCCGGTGAGCATCTGCGCCCGCTCGTCCAGCCGTTCGAGCAACAGGTTCCGCATCGACCAGTGCGCCTCGTTGATCAGCACGTCGTCCGCGCCGCCGTCGAAGAAACCGCGCACGGCGGCGTCGACGTCCGAGGTGAACAGCGAGCGGCAGCGCTCCCACTGGGGTGTGCCCGGCAGCACGTCGCCGGGCCAGGTCACCCCGGTGGCGCCCTCCATGTCGGCACTGATGAGGATCTTCATACTTCGCCACGGTACGCGGTACGGGGGCAACCGGCTACGAAGCACAGCCTTCGCTCCGCCCCTCCCCGCCGCCCCACCGGGTCACGCGCTCCGGAGTGCGGCACCCCCGCGTCCGCCCCGTGCTGCCGGACGCGCGCCCCTCCGTCGTACCGCGCGCCCCCTTCGTCAGGACGCGCGCCTCCTCCGTCAGGCCGTGCGCCCCGCGACCCACCAGTTCGACGGGAGTTCGACACGGGTGCCGTCGGCCGCCCGCTCGGTGGTGATGAGGGAGAGTTCGCCGGAGGCCAGAATGGCGAGCCCCGCGGAGTGCAGGAACTCGGGCACGGCGTCGTCGGTGACCTCGCCGGGGGCTATGCCGTGCCGGAAGACCGGTTCGATCTTGGACGGGGGCCCGCCGGGGCGCCGGGCGAGGTCGCCGAGGACCGGTCGGGCGTGCTCGGACAGCTCCAGCAGGAAAGCACGGCCGCGGTCGCCCAGCAGGGTGGCGACGGTGTCGATCAGGGGCTGGCGGTCGTCGGGCTCGGCCTGGTGGAGCACCCCGCGCATATAGACGTTGGAGTCGCCGAGTTCCGCGTGGAGGTTCTGGGCGGCCGCCTTGTCCACGGCGTCCAGCGTCCGGTACGCCGCCAGGGCGGCGGGGTCGGCGCGGCGGGCGCGGTCGAGGGCCGCCTCGGCGATGTCGGCGCCGACGACGTGCGGGAAACGGTCGGCGAGGAAGCGGGTCTGGGTGCCGTTGCCGCAGCCCAGGTCCACCATCGGGAGGTTGGGGTGGGTCAGGTACGGCTCGAAGAGGGCGAGATGGCGTCCGGCGGTGAGGGTGGGCTCCGCGTCCCAGAAGACGGCCCCCTGCTCCTCGGGGGCCTCGCTCCAGAACCCCTCCCAGGCGGCCCGGTACCGACTCGTCACGCTCATGCCCAACTCCCCCAGGTGCGGCGCCGATCCGTCAAAGACGACGGGTCAGTACGGTGTATCGCGCCCCGGGGCACACTCACAAGCAGGCGGCGCATACCTTCACGCCGTATTCGACACGTGTACGCTCCCTGCGCCCTCCGCGCGCCCCGCTGCCCCACCGCGAACGCGCCGCGAACGCACGGCGCTGCCCCGGACCGCCCCGGGCTGCCCGGACCGCCCCGGGGTGTCAGCGGCGCGGCGGCCGTGTCATCTCGAACCAGACGGTCTTGCCCGCCCCGGTCCTGCTGCTGCCCCACTCGCGGGCCAGGGTGCTGACCACGCGCAGCCCGCGTCCGGCCTCGTCACCGGGTCCGGCGCTGAGCAGGGTGGGCAGTTCGTGGTCGTCGTCGTCCACCTCGCACAGCAGCGTGTCGGCGAGGACCAGGCGCAGCTGGACCGGGCGGCGGTGGGAGTGCCGTACGGCGTTGGTGACGAGCTCGCTGACCATCAGTGCGGCGGTGTCGGCGAGCGGGGCGAGGTGCCAGGCGTGGAGCTGTTCGCGGACGACGGCACGGGCCCGCCGGCTCTCGGCGGGGTCGAGGGGAAAACGCCATTCGGCGACGTCGCCGGGGTCGATGCCGCCGAGGCGGGTCATCAGCAGCGCCACGTCGTCCTTGCGGCCGCCGCGGGTGCCCAGGGCGCGGATGATGGTGTCGCAGGCGTCGTCCATGGAGGCGGCCGGGTGCGCCGCGGACTCGCAGAGGGTGGCGAGGCCGACGCCGATGTCCTCGCCGCGCACCTCCACCAGACCGTCGGTGCACATCACCAGCCGGTCACCGGCCGCCACCGGCACCCGTACCGCCTCGAAGGGCACTCCGCCGACGCCGATCGGGGCGCCGGTGGGCAGGTCGAGCAGCTCGCTGCGGCCGTCCGCGGCCCGTACCAGCACCGGCGGGATGTGCCCGGCGTTGGCGATGACGAGTTCACCGGCGATGGGGTCGTAGACCGCGTAGAGGCAGGTGGCGAGGTAGGTGTCGCCGAGGCGCTGGGCGAGGTCGTCGAGGTTGCGCAGCAGTTGTGCGGGCGGCAGGTCGAGCCCGGCCATGGTCTGCACGGCGGTACGCAACTGGCCCATCATCGCAGCGGAGTTGAGGCCGTGACCCATGACGTCGCCGACGACGAGGGCGGTGCGGGCGCCGGGCAGTTTCACCGAGTCGAACCAGTCGCCGCCGATCCGGCCGAGCAGCGTGCCGGGCAGATAGCGGGTGGCGATGTCGCAGCCCGCCATGCGCGGCGGGATGTGCGGCAGCATGCTGTCCTGGAGGGTCTCCGCGACGCTCTCCTGGTAGGTGTACATGCGCGCGTTGTCGAGGACGAGGCCCGCGCGGGCGGCGAGTTCGGCGCCCGTGACGCGGTCCATGTCGTTGAACTCGACACGGCCCGGGTGGCGCAGCAGCACCATGAAGCCGAGCACCACGGTACGTGCCTTGAGCGGGACGACCAGCAGCGAACGGCCGTTGATGAGCGGCCGGATGTCGCGTTTCTCGAACTGCGAGGCGATGGCGTGGGCCATCGGTTCGCTGATCCGCGGCACCAGGACGGGCTCCCCGGTGGTCATGCACCGGAAGAACGGGGTGTGCGCGGGGAACGGCATGGCCTCGCCGACCGGGATGACGTCGTCCCAGCGGCCGGGTTCGTCGGTGTGCTCGACGGCCACCCGGTGCCACAGGGTGGTGGTGTCGGGGACGCCGTCGGGGAAACCCTCACCGGCGACCACCTGTTCGCGCAGATAGGTGCCGGCGACGTCGGTGAACCGCGGTACGACGGCCCGGCAGACCTCGGCGATGGTGCGCGACAGGTCCAGGGAGGTGCCGATACGGCCGCTGACCTCGTTGAGGAACTCCAGGCGTTCGCGGACGGCGACGAACTCGAGGTCCTCCGCGTCGTCGTACCGGTCGCCGTACTCGCCGTGCCCACCGTCTCCGGCCTCCGCGGTGTTCCCGGCCGGCGGAAGGCCCCGGGCGGCGGCGCGGGCGCGGCGCGCCGCGCGTTCGACGCGCCGGGTCACGCCCCAGTCGGGAGTGACGGGCACCCGGTCGTTCTGGCTGAACTCCAGTACCGGATAGCCGAGTTCGAGGACCTGCGAGACGATGCGGGCGGCCTCTCCGACGCTCATGCTGGGCAGGATGTCGGGCAGTCTGCGGGCGAGGTCCTCGGCGCCGGGGAAGTCGGTGTGCAGGGCGAAGCCGGGTGCGATGCGCTCGTACGGGGTGGCCCCGCCGGATTCCGCGGGGCGCAGCGCGGCCGCGTCGGCGGCGAGCACGAGCAGCCGTTCGCTGCCGGGACCCACCAGCGGGTACGCCCACCACAGCACGTCCAGACGGCCCCGGCCGGGCACGGTGAGGCGGGCGCGGCCCGCGGAGGGGTAGGACAGCCGCCCGCCGAGGGAGGACTCGAGATCGGGGCCGAGTCCGTCGTACGCGGTGAACGTGCCGTAGGGGGTGAACCCGTCGTCGGGGAGCGCTCCCACCACGGGCAGCAGATCACCGACGGGGCGGCCGAGGGCGTCCTCCTTGCCCGCGCCGAACAGTCTGGCCGCGCCGCTGCTCCAGTGGGAGACGAGGCCCTCGCGGTCGACCACGGCCACGGCGAGCGGGATGCGGCCGGACGCGACGGCACCCGCCGGAGCGCGGTCACCGGCCGGGCGGCCGGGAGACCTGTCCCGCTCGGTGCCACGGTCCATGGCCCAGGCCCTCTCTCCCCACGACGGCCCCAAGATCTGCCGTCCTCACCACCGTACGGGTGCGTCCGGTCGCGATGTGCGGCAATCCGGGAATTGATGCCGCCGCACACGCCGGAGCGCACCCGCGTCAGGCCGGGGACGATGTCACTTCTCGACCTCGGCGGCCAGCCTGCCGAGCACGGCGTCGTAGATGCGGCCGAGGCCCTTGGGCGCGAAGGTCCTCTCGAAGAAGCCGCCGATGCCGCCCGCGCCCTGCCAGGTGGTGGTGACCACGACCCGCGCCCGGCCCTCCCCGGCCGGGGTGACGACCCAGGTGGTGACCATGGAGGAGTTGCGGTCCTTCTCCACGAGTTCGCCGTCGGTGGGCTCGCTGACCTCGAGGAGGCAGTCGCGCACCCGCTTGCTGGTGGCCTGGAGCCGCCAGTGGACGAGGGTGCCCTCGCCGTCGCCGCCCTCGCGGACCTCGTACTCGCTGAACTGCTCGGGGAGCAGTTTCGCGCGGGTGCCGCTGTAGTCGGCCAGGGCGTCGAACACGCTCTCCGCGTCCGCCGTGACGACCCGTTCCGTGGTGGCCTCGACCTGCGCCATCGCTTCCTCCTGCGGCTGGATTACGGGGGGCCGGTCAAGCCAATCACCCCCGTGCCCGGCGGCCCAAATCGGGGTGCGCGAAGCGATCGGAACCGGGTCGCGGAGGCGGTCGGAAACGGACGCGCACGATCAAGGGAACAAATGTTCTATTCTCGGGGCAGTGCTACCGAGGAGGCCTCATGCGCTGGGAGAACCTCACAGCGGACTCCGGCGACCACCGCAGGGCGGCCGATCCCGCACTGTTCGGCGCCGACGCGGTGACCGTCCGGACGATCGACACGCCCGAGTTCCACGGGATCACGTTCCACGAGATCCGGGCCCGTTCGATCATCAACCGGGTGCCGGGCGCCTCCCGTATGCCGTTCGAGTGGACCGTCAACCCCTACCGGGGCTGCACGCACGCGTGCGTCTACTGTTTCGCACGCAGATCGCACAGCTATCTCGACCTCGACACCGGACTCGGCTTCGACAGCCAGATCGTGGTCAAGGTGAACGCGCCGGAGCTGCTGCGCCGTCAGCTCGGTTCGGCGCGCTGGCAGGGCGAGCACATCGCGATGGGCACCCATGTCGACTGCTACCAGCGCGCGGAGGGCCGCTACCGGCTGATGCCGGGCGTCCTGGCCGCGCTGCGCGACCACGCGAACCCCTTCTCGATCCTCACCAAGGGCACTCTGATCCTGCGCGACCTGGACCTGCTGGTGCAGGCGTCCCGCGTCACCGACGTCGGCATCTCGGTCTCCGTGGGTTTCACCGACGAACGGCTGTGGCGCACGGTCGAACCGGGCACGCCCGCACCCGAACGCCGCCTGGACGTGGTGCGGGCCCTGGGCGAGCACGGCATCGGCTGCGGGGTGCTGATGGCACCGGTGATCCCCTTCCTCGGCGACGACCCGGCGCAACTGCGGTCCACGGTGAGGGCGATCGCCGCGGCGGGCGCGACCTCCGTGACCCCGCTGGTACTGCATCTGCGGCCCGGCGCGCGCGAGTGGTTCACGGCCTGGCTGGACCGGGAGCACCCGCATCTGGTGCGCCGTTACGAGCGGCTGTACGCGGAGGGCGCGTACGCCCCGAAGTGGTACCAGCGCCGGATCACCCGTCAGGTCCACGAACTGGCCCGGGAGTACGGCATCGGCCCCGCGCACCCGGGACTGCACCGCCGGCCCCGGCGGCCGGTGCCGGACGACCCGGTGGGACCCGTGGCACCCACGGCGTCCCACGGAACCGATAAGCCCGAATCGGTCCAACTGATGCTGACATGAGGCCATTAGAGCCTATCTGACAGTCCAATTGAGTCAATATCACCAGAACACGCTCTCTTGGGCGGCCTTTCCGGGACGATGCGTCGAGGACTGCGGCAGCCGCGGTCCGACGTTCCCTTCGTCCCGGGAGGACCCATGAGAAGACGCGCAGCGGTGCTGTGCGGCGTCGCCGTCGTCGTGGCCGGTACGTTCACGGCCGTCCCCGCCGACGCGAGCGCACCGCACACCGCGGCGGCCGTCCCGGCGGCGAGGCCCACCTGGAAGACGTGCGGCACGGAGGAGTACCCGACGCTCCAGTGCGCGACACTGAAGGTGCCTCTCGACCACACGGACCCGGGCGGCCGGCAGATCACCCTGGCCCTCTCCCGCGTCCCGCACACCGCGAAGACCTACCAGGGCCCGCTGCTGGTCAACCCGGGCGGTCCCGGCGGCAGCGGTCTGACGCTCGCCGGGTTCGTGGCCTCGTCGCTGCCCGCGTCGACGGCCTCGCAGTACGACGTGATCGGCTTCGACCCGCGCGGGGTGGGCGCGAGCGAACCGGCCCTCGACTGCGTGCCGGGTTTCTCCGACCCCGTGCGCCCCGACTCGGTGCCGTCGACCCGGGCCGTCGAGAAGGCCGACCTGGAGCGCGCCAGGTCGTTCGCCGCCGCCTGCGGCAGGAAGTACGCCGACCTGCTGCCGTACATCGACACGGTCAGCAGCGCACGCGACATGGACGCGATCCGCCGCTCGCTGGGCGCGAAGAGGATCAGCTATCTCGGCTACTCGTACGGCACCTACCTCGGCGCGGTCTACGCCAAGCTGTACCCGCACCGGGTGCGCCGCCTGGTCCTCGACTCGATCGTCGACCCGACCGGGGTCTGGTACGGCGACAACCTCGGCCAGGACCACGCGTTCGACGACCGGCACCGCGCGCTGATGGCATGGATCGCCAAGTACGACACGACGTACAGGCTGGGCACCGATCCGGAGAAGATCGAGGCCGAGTGGTACGCGATGCGGGCGGCCCTGGCGAAGAAGCCGGCGGGCGGCAAGGTGGGCGCGTCCGAACTGGAGGACACCTTCCTGCCGGGCGGCTACTTCAACGGCTACTGGCCCTACCTCGCCGAGGCGTTCGCCGCCTACGTCCACGACAGGAACACCGAGCCGCTGGTCCAGGCGTACGAGAGCTTCGCCGCGGTCGACGCCTCCGGCGACAACAACTACAGCGTCTACACCTCGGTGCAGTGCCGGGACGCCGCCTGGCCGCGGAACTGGAACCGCTGGCGCACGGACAACTGGGCGGCGTACGCGAAGGCGCCGTTCCTGACCTGGAACAACGCCTGGTTCAACGCGCCGTGCGCGTTCTGGCCGACGCGTACGCTGAAGCCGGTGAACATCGCCAACGGCAAGCTGCCCCCGGCCCTGCTCTTCCAGGCCACCGACGACGCGGCGACCCCGTACGAGGGCGGCGTGACCGTGCACCGTCTGCTGGCCGGCTCCAGCCTGGTCGTCGAGCAGGGCGGCGGCAACCACGGGATCACGCTGAGCGGGAACAGCTGCCTGGACGCGTATCTGTCCGCGTACCTGTCCCAGGGCACGGTGCCGCACGGCAGCGGCGTGGCCGACGCGGTGTGCCAAAAGCTGCCCGACCCGAAACCGCTGAGCACGGCGAAGGCGGCGGGGACCACGACCGCGGCGACGGTGTCCGGCACGGCGTCGCACGGCGCGGTCGCACACGACCTGGGCCTGCACGGCCTGCTCGGCCCGCGCGGCTGACAGCCGGGCGGGCACCCGGGGCAGGGAGTCTGTGAAGCAGCGCCCCCGGCGGACCGCCGGGGGCGCTGTCACAGCCGTGGTCCGTCACAGGACAGGGCGCGGGCCGGCACGTCACCGGTGCGGGATGCGGGCCAGGGCGTGCACCGCGGCCTGAGCCAGGGCGGGATGGGCGAGGGCCTCGGTGAGGACCGGTACGGCGCGGTCGTCGGCCAGGGCGCCCAGCCCCTCCACGCAGGCGAGGGCGACCCGGTGGTAGGGGTCGTGCGGGGTGAGGCGGCGGCGCAGGGTGGTGATCAGGGCGGGGACGGATTCCGGGGCGCGGAGCTCGACGAGCAGCCGCACCGGCTGGAGGGCGTAGGCGACGCGCAGTTCGTTGGTGGCGAGGGCGGCGGCCGCCCGCGCGGTGCGGGGGTCCCGGAGGCGGGCGAGGGCCCGGGCGGCGGAGGCGCAGCGCGGCGGGTCGCGGTGGTTGAGGAGGAGGACGAGGGCCTCGAAGGCCCGCCGGTCCCCGGCGGTGCCCAGCCGGAAGGCGGCCAGTTCCCGGGCCCACAGGGGCTGTCCCGGCGCGGTGAGGACCCGGGCGAGATCCTCGGTGCCGTCGGTCGCGGCGAGCCGGTCGCAGGCCTCCGACGCGCCCGGCACCCCTGAGGCGGCCGCCTCGCGCCGTAAGCGTTCCGTGAGTGATCGCAACTCTTCGTCCATGGTCCCCGACCCTAGAACTTCGGCACCCCGGCGTGGGGCGTGATCGATCACACCGGGGTCTGGTCTGCTCATTACCCATCGGTTAAGCTCAGACGAGCGAGTCACCCACTCGCGTTTTCTTGTGGTGGCCTGGTGACGCAGCCACCGCGAGTGCAGTCGGTCCGGTACGTGCGTACCGCAGTACGACAGGGCCCGGGACAGGGCCGGTCGGAGATCCGCCGTGGGGACGGGCGTGTGCGCGCCCCGTCCGACGGCACCGGGCGTGTGCGTCCGGGCCTGCCCGTCCGGCAGGCCCCGGCAGCCCGGCAACACCCGCACTCCTCACGCACCCGGTGCGCCGCTCGTCTGCGGCGTGCCGGGGCGTCCTTCCAGTCGTCACCCTCATTCCTGGAGTCCCGCGATGGCCGCTCCCCAGTCCGACCCTTCCCTGTCCCCCATCAGGACCGTCGCCGTCGTCGGCCTCGGCACGATGGGCACCGGCATCACCGAGGTGCTCACCAAGGCCGGCCGCGACGTGATCGGCGTCGACGTCAGCGAGGCCGCGGCCGCGCAGGCCGTCGCCGTCCTGGAGACGTCCACGGCGCGCGCCGTGGCCCGCGGCCGGCTGACCGAGCAGCAGCGGGTGGACCTGCTGGCCCGGCTGCGCACCACGACGGATCTGCGCGCCGTGGCCGACGCCGACCTCGTCATCGAGGTGGTCCCGGAGTCGTACGAGATCAAGCAGCAGGTGATGCGTGAACTGGACGGCGTCGTGCGGCCGGACGCGATCATCGCGACCGGTACCAACGCGCTGTCCGTGACGCGTCTGGCCGCCGACTCGTCCCGCCCGGAGCGGGTGCTGGGCCTGCACTTCTTCAACCCGGCCCCGGCGATGAAGCTGGTCGAGGTGGTCTCCTCGGTGCTGACGGCGCCGCAGGCCGTCGCCGCGGTGCTCGATCTCGCCGTGGAGCTGGGCAAGGAGCCCGTCGCGGTGGGCGACCGGCCCGGTTTCCTCGCCGACGGGCTGCTGTTCGGCTACCTCAACCAGGCGGCCGCGATGTACGAGGCGAAGTACGCCTCCCGCGAGGACATCGACGCCGCGATGCGGCTCGGCTGCGGGCTGCCGATGGGCCCGCTCGCCCTGCTGGACCTGATCGGCATCGACACCGCGCGGACGGTCCTGGAGGCGATGTACTCCGAGTCCCGTGACCGGCTGCACGCCCCGGCTCCGATCC
Organism: Streptomyces sp. NPDC047000; assembly: GCF_040644295.1. Lineage (NCBI taxonomy): Bacteria > Bacillati > Actinomycetota > Actinomycetes > Kitasatosporales > Streptomycetaceae > Streptomyces > Streptomyces sp. NPDC047000. Next base: position 514,107 of record NZ_JBEYWE010000001.1, on the reverse strand, counting down.
TCAAGCAGCTCAGCGAGGCGGGCCTGACCGGCCGCAAGTCCGGGCGGGGCTTCTACACCTACGAGGCCCCGGGCGGCGCCGGCGTCGTGCGGGACGCGCTGACGCCGCTGGAGGGCGCCGGGCGCGGGCAGGGCCGTACGGTGCGCTCGGTCGGTGTCGCCGGCTCCGGCACCATGGCCTCCGGCATCGCCGAGGTCTTCGCGAAGGCGGGCTACGCCGTCGTCCTGGCCGCCCGTACCGAGGAGAAGGCGCAGACCGCCAGGGCCAGGATCGGCAAGTCGCTGGCCCGCTCGGTCGACAAGGGCCGGATGACGGCGGAGGCCGCCGCGCTGACCCTGGACCGGATCACGGCGGCGGGTTCCGTGGACGCGTTCGCGGAGGTGGACCTGGCCGTCGAGGCCGTCGCGGAGGACCTGGAGGTCAAGCGGCAGCTGTTCGCGGCGCTGGACAAGGTCTGCAAGCCGGGCGCGGTGCTGGCCACGACCACGTCGTCGCTGCCCGTGGTGGCCTGCGCGCGGGCCACCACGCGTCCGCAGGACGTGATCGGCATGCACTTCTTCAACCCGGCCCCGGCGATGAAGCTGGTCGAGGTGGTCCGCACGGTGCTGACGGCCGACGACGTGCACGCCACGGTCCGCGAGGTGTGCGCCACGATCCGCAAGCACGCCGTGGACTGCGGGGACCGGGCCGGGTTCATCGTCAACGCGCTGCTGTTCCCGTACCTCAACAACGCGGTCAAGATGGTGCAGGAGCACTACGCGACGCTCGACGACATCGACGCGGCGATGAGGCTGGGCGGCGGCTATCCGATGGGCCCGTTCGAGCTGCTGGACGTGGTCGGCCTGGACGTCTCCCTCGCGATCGAGAAGGTCCTGCACCGCGAGTTCCGCGATCCCGGCCTGGCCCCGGCACCGCTGCTGGAGCATCTGGTGGCGGCGGGCTGCCTGGGCCGCAAGACGGGCCGCGGCTTCCGCGAGTATGCCCGCCGGTAAGGGGCGCCCGGACGACCGGTTCCGGGCGGCCGGGGACTGGGGCGGCCTGCTCGGACCGGGCTGTCCGCCCCCGGTGCCCCGGACCGGCTCTCCCCCGCCGGGCGGTGGCGGCGGGGGAAGGCTCGTACCTGCACGGCACGCTGCGCACATGCAGTACGTTCGGGGCATGTCCCAGCCCGCCAAGTCCGCACGTACACCCGCTACGCCCGACGCGCCGGAGAGTGCCGCGAGCAGCCGCGCCGCCGCGCAGCGCCTCAAGATGCGCCGGGAGTTGGCGGCAGCCGCGATGGAGCTGTTCGCGACCAAGGGGTACGAGGCGACCACCGTCGACGAGATCGCGGCCACCGCCGGGGTCGCCCGGCGCACCTTCTTCCGGCATTTCCGCTCCAAGGAAGAAGCGATCTTCCCGGACCACGACGACACCCTGGTCCGCGCCGAGGCGGTCCTCGACGCGGCCCCGTCGCACGAGCATCCGCTCGACACGGTGTGCCGCGGCATCAAGGAGGTCATGCGGATGTACGCGGCGCGGCCGGAGATCTCGGTCGCCCGCTACAAGCTGACCCGCGAGGTGCCCACCCTGCGGGAGGCGGAGATCGCGTCGGTGGCCCGCTACGAGCGGCTGTTCACCCGCTATCTCCTCGGCCACTTCGACGAGCACGCGCCCGACGAGGGTGCCGGCGACGACCCGCTGCTGGCCGAGGTCGCCGCGTCGGCCGTGGTCACCGCGCACAACCATGTGCTGCGCCGCTGGCTCAGGGCCGACGGGCAGGGCGATGTGGAGGCCGAGCTCGACCACGCCTTCGCGATCGTGCGCAGGACCTTCGGCACCGGTATCGGCGCCGGGCGCACCGCGGGACGCCGCGAGGCCGCGCCGGTGGCGGTCTCGGCGCAGGGCGAGGTACTGGTGACGGTCGCCCGCACCGACGCCCCGCTCGACGAGGTGATGCGCACGATCGAGGCGGCGCTCAAGGACCGCTGAGACGTCCCTCTCCTCACCTCTGTGACAACGGCCACCTCCGGGTGGCCGTTGTGCTGTGCGGGCCGGGCGCCGGTCAGGTGAACGGCCCGTTTCGCGCAGATTTCCGGCACCTCTCGATCGATGATCGCTCATCTGTTACGTAAAGATTTCGCATGAGCGGAAGTTCTGGCACGCAGTGCCTTGCGAGGTGACACGCCGTGCCATACGTTGAGGGGGTCCGGGCGGCCGGCGTGCAGAGACGACTCGTACGCCGGCTGTCCCCGCAAGCCACGCCCTGCGCGCCCGGACGCCTGCGTCACAGGCACCTTTCCGCGCCACCACGCGCTGCCGAACCGCATCACCCTCCGCCGGACCGACGGCACACCCTCACCCTCTCAGCAGCACACCGACGTAACCCCCAGCACCCCTCCCTCAGGGTGCTCATCGCCGGAGGCAACACCGTGACCGTGAAGGACATCCTGGACGCGATCCAGTCGCCGGACTCCGTGCCGGCCGACTTCGCCGCTCTGCCGCTCCCCGAGTCGTACCGCGCGATCACCGTGCACAAGGACGAGACGGAGATGTTCGCGGGCATCCCCACCCGTGAGAAGGACCCGCGCAAGTCGCTGCACCTGGACGAGGTGCCGGTGCCCGAACTGGGACCGGGCGAGGCCCTGGTGGCCGTGATGGCCTCCTCGGTGAACTACAACTCCGTGTGGACCTCGATCTTCGAGCCGCTCTCCACCTTCGGGTTCCTGGAGCGCTACGGGAAGGTCAGCGACCTGGCCGCGCGGCACGACCTGCCGTACCACGTCATCGGCTCGGACCTCGCGGGCGTCGTGCTGCGCACCGGCCCCGGCGTCAACGCCTGGAAGCCGGGCGACGAGGTCGTCGCGCACTGCCTGTCCGTCGAGCTGGAGTCGAGCGACGGCCACAACGACACGATGCTCGACCCCGAGCAGCGCATCTGGGGCTTCGAGACGAACTTCGGCGGCCTCGCCGAGCTCGCGCTCGTGAAGTCCAACCAGCTGATGCCCAAGCCGCGGCACCTCAGCTGGGAGGAGGCCGCCGCGCCGGGCCTGGTCAACTCGACCGCGTACCGGCAGCTGGTGTCGCGCAACGGCGCCGGCATGAAGCAGGGCGACAACGTGCTGATCTGGGGCGCCAGCGGCGGCCTCGGCTCGTACGCCACCCAGTTCGCGCTGGCCGGCGGCGCCACCCCGATCTGCGTGGTCTCCAGCGAGCGGAAGGCGGAGATCTGCCGGCGGATGGGCGCCGAGCTGATCATCGACCGGGCCGCCGAGGACTACCGGTTCTGGCAGGACGAGCACCACCAGGACCCCAGGGAGTGGAAGCGCCTCGGCAAGCGCATCCGCGAGCTGACCGGCGGCGAGGACGTCGACATCGTCTTCGAGCACCCCGGCCGCGAGACCTTCGGCGCCTCCGTCTACGTCACCCGCAAGGGCGGCACGATCGTCACCTGTGCCTCGACCTCCGGATATCAGCACGAGTACGACAACCGGTATCTGTGGATGTCCCTCAAGCGCATCATCGGTTCGCACTTCGCCAACTACCGTGAGGCGTGGGAGGCCAACCGGCTGATCGCCAAGGGCAGGATCCACCCGACGCTCTCCCGGGTGTACTCCCTGGAGGACACCGGCCAGGCCGCGTACGACGTCCACCGCAACCTCCACCAGGGCAAGGTCGGTGTGCTGTGCCTGGCACCGGGGGAAGGTCTCGGCGTGCACGACGAGGAGATGCGCGCCGAGCACCTCGACGCCATCAACCGCTTCCGCAACGTCTGAGACATCTGAAACGTCTGAGAGGACGCCCATGAGTGAGCGTCAGCCCGCCTCTTCGCGGCGGGAGAAGGACCGGCCGTGGCTCATGCGGACCTACGCCGGTCACTCCACGGCGGAGGCGTCGAACGAGCTGTACCGGCGCAACCTCGCCAAGGGCCAGACCGGTCTGTCGGTGGCCTTCGACCTGCCGACGCAGACCGGCTACGACCCCGACCACGTGCTCGCCCGCGGCGAGGTCGGCCGCGTCGGCGTGCCGGTCGCGCACCTGGGCGACATGCGCCGGCTGTTCCAGGACATCCCCCTGGAGCAGATGAACACCTCGATGACGATCAACGCGACCGCCATGTGGCTGCTGGCGCTCTACCAGGTCGTCGCCGAGGAGCAGGGCGCCGATCTCACCCGGCTCCAGGGCACGACCCAGAACGACATCGTCAAGGAGTACCTCTCCCGCGGCACGCACGTGTTCCCGCCGGGGCCGAGCCTGCGCCTGACGACGGACATGATCGCCTACACGGTCTCGCACCTGCCCCGGTGGAACCCGATCAACATCTGCAGCTACCACCTTCAGGAGGCCGGGGCCACCCCGGTGCAGGAGATCGCGTACGCGATGTCCACCGCGATCGCCGTGCTGGACGCCGTACGGGACAGCGGTCAGGTGCCGCAGGACCGCATGGGCGACGTCGTGGGGCGCATCTCCTTCTTCGTGAACGCGGGTGTCCGCTTCGTCGAGGAGATGTGCAAGATGCGCGCCTTCGGCCGTATCTGGGACACGATCACCCGTGAGCGCTACGGCATCGAGGACGCCAGGCACCGCCGCTTCCGCTACGGCGTCCAGGTCAACTCGCTCGGCCTGACCGAGGCGCAGCCGGAGAACAACGTCCAGCGGATCGTGCTGGAGATGCTGGCGGTGACCCTCTCCAAGGACGCCCGCGCGCGTGCCGTGCAGCTGCCCGCCTGGAACGAGGCGCTGGGCCTGCCCCGACCCTGGGACCAGCAGTGGTCGCTGCGCATCCAGCAGGTCCTCGCCCACGAGAGCGACCTGCTGGAGTACGAGGACATCTTCGCGGGCTCGCACGTGATCGAGGCGAAGGTCGCCCAGCTCGTCGAGGAGTCGCTCGCGGAGATCGGGCGGATCCAGGAGATGGGCGGCGCGATGGCCGCCGTCGAGTCCGGCTACCTCAAGTCGCAGCTCGTCGCCTCGCACGCCGAACGGCGGGCGCGGATCGAGTCGGGCGAGGAGAAGATCGTCGGCGTCAACGTGTTCGGGACGACCGAGCCGAACCCGCTCACCGCGGATCTCGACACGGCCGTGCAGACGGTGGACCCGGCCGTCGAGGCGCGGGTCGTCGCGGCGCTCCAGGAGTGGCGCGACACGCGGTACCGGCCGCCTTTCGACCATCCGCGGCCCGGCAAGGCCCTGGAGCGCCTCAAGGAGGCCGCCAAGGGCACGGAGAACCTCATGGCGGCCACCCTGGAGTGCGCCCGCGCCGGGGTGACGACCGGCGAGTGGGCGGGCGCGCTGCGCGAGGTGTTCGGCGAGTTCCGCGCGCCCACGGGCGTGTCGTCGGCGCCGGTGGCCGTACCCGCCGAGGAGGGCTCGGCGCTGGCCGGCGTACGGGAGAAGGTCCGGCGGACCGCCGAGGACCTCGGCGTCGGCAAACTGCGCTTCCTGGTCGGCAAGCCCGGCCTGGACGGGCACTCCAACGGCGCCGAGCAGATCGCCGTCCGCGCGCGGGACGCCGGCTTCGAGGTGGTCTACCAGGGGATCCGGCTCACCCCGGAGCAGATCGTGGACGCGGCCGTCGCCGAGGACGTGCACGCGGTCGGGCTGTCCGTCCTGTCCGGGTCGCACGCCCGGCTCGTCCCGGACGTCCTCGAACGGCTCCGTGTGGCCGGTGCCACAGATATACCGGTGATCGCCGGTGGCATCATCCCTGGCGGGGACGCCGAACAGCTGAGGGCCGCCGGAGTGGCCGCGGTGTTCACCCCGAAGGACTTCGACATCACCGGCATCATCGGCCGCATCGTCGACGAGATACGCGCCGCGAACAAGCTCGACCCCCTGCCCGACCCCCTGGAGGTCACCGCATGACCACGCCCGTCAACCGCCTCCGCCCCCGGCGCTCCTGCCTGGCGGTGCCCGGTTCGAACCCGCGCTTCCTGGAGAAGGCCCAGGGCCTGCCCGCCGACCAGGTCTTCCTGGACCTGGAGGACGCGTGCGCGCCGCTCGCCAAGCCCGAGGCGCGGCACACCATCGTCAAGTTCCTCAACGAGGGTGACTGGACGGGCAAGACGCGGGTCGTGCGCGTCAACGACTGGACGACCGAGTGGACGTACCGCGATGTCGTGACGGTCGTCGAGGGCGCCGGGCCGAACCTGGACTGCATCATGCTGCCGAAGGTCCAGAACGCCCAGCAGGTCGTCGCGCTGGACCTGCTGCTGACGCAGATCGAGAAGACCATGGGCTTCGAGGTCGGCCGCATCGGCATCGAGGCGCAGATCGAGAACGCCCAGGGCCTCAACCACGTCAACGAGATCGCCGAGGCCAGCCCGCGCCTGGAGACGATCATCTTCGGCCCGGCCGACTTCATGGCGTCGATCAACATGAAGTCGCTGGTCGTGGGCGAGCAGCCGCCCGGCTACCCGGCGGACGCCTACCACTACATCCTGATGAAGATCCTGATGGCCGCCCGCGCCAACGACCTCCAGGCGATCGACGGCCCCTACCTCCAGATCCGCAACGTGGACGGCTACCGCGAGGTCGCCCGGCGGGCGGCGGCACTCGGCTTCGACGGCAAGTGGGTGCTGCACCCTGGCCAGGTCGAGGCGTCCAACGAGATCTTCTCGCCCTCCCAGGAGGACTACGACCACGCCGAGCTGATCCTCGACGCGTACGACTACTGCACGTCAGAGGCGGGCGGGAAGAAGGGCTCGGCGATGCTCGGCGACGAGATGATCGACGAGGCCAGCCGCAAGATGGCGCTGGTGATCGCGGGCAAGGGCCGGGCCGCCGGCATGAAGCGGACCAGCACGTTCGAGATCCCGGAGGCGTAGGACCATGCAGTTCGGACGGACCTACGAGGAGTTCGAGGTCGGGGCGGTGTACAAGCACTGGCCCGGAAAGACGGTCACGGAGTACGACGACCATCTCTTCTGCCTCCTCACCATGAACCACCACCCGCTCCACATGGACGCCAACTACGCCGGGAGCACCACGGACTTCGGCAAGAACGTCGTGGTCGGCAACTACATCTACTCCCTGCTGCTCGGCATGTCCGTCCCGGACGTCTCCGGCAAGGCGATCGCCAACCTGGAGATCGAGTCGCTGAGGCACGTGGCGCCGACCTTCCACGGCGACACGCTCTACGGCCAGACGACGGTGCTCGACAAGTGGCCGTCGAAGTCGAAGAACGACCGGGGCATCGTCCACGTCGAGACCAAGGGCTACAAGCAGGACGGCACGCTCGTGTGCGTGTTCCGCCGCAAGGTGATGGTGCCGACCGAAACGTACATCAAGGAGCGCGGCGGCGAGCAGCCCGGCCGCCCCGAGCTCAGGGAGCAGGAGAAGTAAGCCATGGCCCGTCTCGCCCAGACCGCCTCACTGACCGACGTCCAGCAGGAGATCGTCTCCACCGTCCGTGACTTCGTCGACAAGGAGATCATCCCGGTCGCCACCGAACTGGAGCACCGCGACGAGTACCCCCAGCAGATCGTCGACGGTCTCAAGGAGCTGGGCCTGTTCGGGCTGATGATCCCGGAGGAGTACGGCGGCCTGGGCGAGTCCCTCCTCACCTACGCGCTGTGCGTGGAGGAGATCGCCCGGGGCTGGATGTCGGTGTCCGGGATCATCAACACGCACTTCATCGTGGCGTACATGCTCAAGCAGCACGGCACGCAGGAGCAGAAGGACACCTTCCTGCCGCGCATGGCGCTCGGCGAGGTGCGCGGCGCGTTCTCGATGTCGGAGCCGGGCCTCGGCTCCGACGTGTCGGCCATCACGTCGAAGGCGGTCAAAGAGGGCGACGAGTACGTCCTGACCGGTCAGAAGATGTGGCTGACCAACGGCGGCACCTCGTCCCTGGTCGCCGTGCTGGTGCGCAGTGACGAAGGACACCCCGAGGGCACGGCCCCGCACAAGTCGATGACGACCTTCCTGGTGGAGAAGGAGCCCGGCTTCGGCGAGGTCCGGCCCGGTCTGACCATCCCCGGCAAGATCGACAAGATGGGTTACAAGGGGGTCGACACCACCGAGCTGATCATGGACGGGCTGCGGATCCCCGCCGACCGCGTCCTGGGCGGCACCACCGGCCGCGGCTTCTACCAGATGATGGACGGCGTGGAGGTCGGCCGCGTCAACGTGGCCGCCCGCGGCTGCGGCGTCGCCCAGCGCGCCTTCGAACTCGGCGTGCGGTACGCCCAGCAGCGCCACACCTTCGGCAAGCCGATCGCCCAGCACCAGGCCATCCAGTTCAAGCTCGCCGAGATGGCCACCAAGGTGGAGGCCGCGCACGCCATGATGGTGAACGCGGCGCGCAAGAAGGACTCCGGCCAGCGCAACGACCTGGAGGCCGGCATGGCGAAGTACCTGGCCTCCGAGTACTGCAAGGAGGTCGTGGAGGACGCCTTCCGCATCCACGGCGGCTACGGGTTCTCCAAGGAGTACGAGATCGAGCGCCTCTACCGGGAGGCCCCGATGCTGCTGATCGGCGAGGGCACCGCCGAGATCCAGAAAATGATCATCGGGCGCCGGCTGCTCGAGGAGTACCGCTTCCAGGGGTGAAAGTCCGGTTACGGGGTGTTTTCCGCGAGACGCGGGTCACACCCCGTAGGCGTCCGGTCGGCATTCTTCGGCCGTCGACTCGGTTGCCCGCCTTACCCAGTTGTGGCGTTTAGCCGCTACGATCGCGGGAAAGCCGCCGTCCCCTGATTTCGAAACCGCGCGGCATCATCCGCTACGAAGGTCATCCATGCCCCACAGCCAAACCTCTGCACCTCGCGACAGCCTGGCCGGCCTACGCCTCGCGCGCGGAGCATCGCCGTGGCTTCTCCCGACCGTCGCCACCGCAGCCCTCAGCCTGGCCCGCGCCCGCCGCTCCGGCGCCGCCAAGGCCGTAGCCGTGCCCGCCACCGCGCTCGCGGCGGGCATGCTGTGGTTCTTCCGCGACCCCGAGCGCGAGATCGCCACGGGCCGGGTCATCTCCCCCGCCGACGGTGTGGTGCAGAGCATCATGCCGTGGAAGGACGGCCGTACCCGGGTCGCGATCTTCATGTCCCCGCTCAACGTCCACGTGAACCGCGCCCCGCTCTCCGGCACGGTGACCTCGGTCGAGCACGTGCCGGGCGGCTTCGTTCCCGCGTTCAACAAGGAGAGCGAGAACAACGAGCGCGTAGTCTGGCATTTCGACACCGAACTCGGCGACATCGAGATGATCCAGATCGCCGGCGCGGTGGCCCGCCGTATCGTGCCCTATCTCCCCCAGGGCACGAAGGTCGAGCAGGGCGACCGCATCGGTCTGATCCGGTTCGGCTCGCGTGTCGACCTCTATCTGCCCGAGGGCGTGGAGGTGGCTGTCGAGGTCGGGCAGAAGACCGTGGCTGGGGTGACTCGCATTGACCGTGATTGATCCGGACACACAGACGGGCTGGGTGCCCGAGGCGGACGACCTGGACGACGAGGAGGAGATGCCTCTCTCGCTGCGCCTGTCGATAGCGGACACCCTCACCCTCGGCAACGCGACGTGCGGCTTCATGGCGGTGTACTTCACCACCACCGGCATCCTGATCCCGCACCTCACCGGTCACGACGAGTCGGCGGGCATGGCGCGGCACAGCGCCGCGACCGCCGTCATCCTCATGCTCTGCGCCGCCGTCTTCGACCTCTTCGACGGTCTGGTCGCGCGCAAGCTGCGCTCCTCCCCGATGGGCGCCGAGCTGGACAACCTCTCCGACCTCATCAGCTTCGGCCTCGCGCCGGCGTACTTCGTCCTCGTCTACGGCATGGTCGCCGACGACGCGCACCAGCGGGTCGCGGCGCTCGGCGCGATCGTCGTCCTCCTGGCCGTGGTGCTGAGACTGGCACGCTTCTCTTGCGTGACGGTGAAGAACGGCATGTTCCAGGGCATGCCCTCGCCCTTCGGGGCGCTGACGGTGGTCTCCATCGTGCTGCTGGAGCTGCCCTTCGTGGCGACGCTGCTGGCGATCCTCGGCACGGCGTGGCTGATGGTCAGCCGGGTCGAGTACCCGAAGCCCCGGGGGCGCCTCGCGGGCGCCATGCTGTCGTGGATCGTGCTGTCCATGGGGCTGCTGGCGGCGTGGGCGTTCGAGGCGCCGAGCGGACAGCTCCTCCTCCAGACGGGCTGCGCCCTGCAGCTGGTCATGGGCGCGGTGATCCCCCTGTTCGCGACGGCCCGCCGGGTCAACAACTTCCGCGACAACCGCCGCGAGGCGCGCGCCGCGCAGCTGCCGTAGCGGTTCCGGTTCCCTGGCGAAGGGGCGGTGGGGGCGGTTTTCCGCCCCCACCGCCCCTTCCCGTTCCCACCCCGGGGGCGCTGGCTTTCAGCCCGTCCGGCGTTTGAGGACGAGGCCCGAAGGGCCGACAAGGGGGGTCTGGGGGCGCAGCCCCCAGAGACGGGACGGGAAGGGGCGGCGGGGGCGAAGAACCCTCCGGTCAGAGCAGGAAATCCCGCGCCACCTTCGCCGCCACCCGCTCGAGGATCGGCCCCGCTTCGGAGAAGCACCGCCCCACATCCGGCTCCTCCCCCGTGAGCGGATACGCCCGCCGGATCCCGGCAAGCCCCAGCTCGACCGGCTGAAGCGCCAGCCGCCCGCACACCGCCACCACCTCCCTCCCCGCCGCCCGCGCAGCCGCCGCGACCCCCGCGGGAGCCTTCCCGTGCAGCGTCTGCGCATCCAGCGACCCCTCCCCCGTGATCACCAGATCCGCCCGCTCCAGCGCCGCCCCGAAGCCCAGCACGTCCAGCATCACCTCGATACCGGCCCGGAACCGCGCCCCGACCAGCAGCGCCCCGTACCCGACACCCCCCGCGGCCCCCGCCCCCGGCGCGACCGCGCACTCCACCGCCCGCGAGCCGGCCGCCGTCTCCAGCACCTCGACGTAGTGCGCCAGTGCCGCGTCCAGCAGCTCGACGTCGTCCGGCGAGGCTCCCTTCTGCGGGCCGTAGACGGCGGGGGCACCCTTGGGACCGGTGAGCGGATTGTCGACGTCGCTCGCGAGGACCAGGTCCACTGACGGCAGCCGCGGATCCAGCCCCGACAGGTCGGCACGGACCAGCTCCGCGAGCCCCCCGCCCCCCGGCGGCACCGGCTCGCCCTCCTCGTCCAGGAACCGCGCCCCGAGCGCCGTCAGCATGCCCGCACCGCCGTCCGTGGTGGCACTCCCGCCGACCCCGAACACGATGGTCCGCGCCCCCGCGTCCAGCGCGGCCCGCAGCAGTTCCCCGGAGCCGTACGTCGACGCGGTGAGCGGCGCGAACACCCCGGCCGGCAGCCGCTGCAACCCGCTCGCCTCGGCCATCTCCACCACCGCCATGCCGTCGCGCAGCGCGAACGCGGCGGTGATCTCGTCGCCCAGCGGCCCGGCGACCCGTACCTCCCGGCGCTCGAAACCGGCGGCGACCGCCGCCGCCACCGTGCCGTCACCGCCGTCGGCGACGGGCAGCGCCGCCACCTCCAGGTCCGGTACGACACTCCGCAGACCGGCCGTGACCCGCTCGGCGACCTCGACGGCCGTCAGCGAGCCCTTGAACTTGTCCGCGGCGATCAGGACCCGCCGGGTCCCGCCCGCCACTGAAGCGTCCGCCACTTTGCCTACCCCTCGCTCTCGGGCCCCTCGCCCTGCGGGGGCCGGCCGCGCCGCAGCGACAGTAACGGGCGGACGCCCCCGACGTCATACTCCGTCAGAACCCTTCGAATCACCTGTGCGCCACGACTGACGGAGGGGCGCCCCGTCCCGGGATCGGGTAGACCGTAGACATGACCCCTGTGGGCGAGGTGGGCGGCATGGGCAGCGAAGCGGACCTCACCGACCGGATCCTCGGCGGCTGGCTCGGCCGGATCGCGGGCAACATGCTCGGCAAGCCGGTGGAGCAGGGCGAGGTGTGGACCCGGGAGCGCATCGACCGCTACCTGCGGCGCACCGCCGCCCTGCCCCTCACGGACTACCTGCCGGAGCCTCCCGCGGACAGCCAGGACACCTTCCCGCTGCGCCCCGAGTGGCGGGAGTGCGTACGCGGCCGGATCCACGGCAGCTGCCGCGACGACGACGTCGACTACGCGATCCTCGGCCTGCACCTGCTGGAGACCCACGGCTTCGACTTCACCACCGAGCAGGTCGGGGAGCTGTGGCTGCTGAGACTGCCGTATCTGCAGACGTTCACGGCGGAGCGGGCCGCCTACCGCAACCTCGCGAACGGGCTGAGACCGCCGCTGACGGCGACGTACGAGAACCCGTACCAGGAGTGGATCGGCGCCCTGATCCGCGCCGACGTCTACGGCTGGACCTGTCCCGGCGCCCCGGAGCGCGCCGCCGCCCTGGCCCGCCGCGACGCGGCGCTCTCCCACACCGGTGACGGCGTCCACGGCGCGATGTGGGCGGCGGCGCTGATCGCGGCGGCGTTCACCGCGCCGACGCCGCGGCACGCCCTGGACACCTCGCTGACGGTGATCCCGGCGGGCAGCCGCCTCGCCCGCACCGTCCGCCGCGTCGTCTCCCTGCACGACACCGGCATGGGCTGGGAGGACACCCTCACCACGCTGGCGGAGGAGACGGCGGGCCTCGGCTGGATCCACACCGTCCCGAACGCCGCCGTGCTCACCGCCGGGCTGCTGTACGGCGCCGGCGACTTCACCCGCACCCTCGCCCTCACCGTGCGCGGCGGCCTGGACACCGACTCCAACGGCGCGACGGCGGGCTCGGTGGCCGGGGTGCACCGCGGCGCGGCGGCGATCGGGCCGCAGTGGAAGGACCCGCTGGAGGACACGGTCCGCAGCGCGGTGTTCGGCTTCGACGGCGCGGCCATCAGCGACCTGGCGGCACGGACGGCACGGCTGGCCGCCGAGTCCACCGTCTCCGCCGGCTGACGGGCCTGCTGCCGTGCCCTGGCCGAACTGATCGGCGAATCCCCGTTCGGGAGTCGGTCCACGACCGACGGATAGCCTTCCGCCATGACCTCGACATCCGCTTCAGACTTCGCCGCGTACCTCGCGGGCCTGCCCCGTGTCCTCGTCGGGGCGGCCGCCCTGTTCCGCGACGCCGAGGGGCGGGTCCTGCTCGTCGAGCCGAACTACCGGGAGGGCTGGGGGCTGCCGGGCGGCACGGTCGAGTCCGACGACGGCGAGACCCCGCGCCAGGGCGCGCGCCGCGAGACCGCCGAGGAGATCGGCCTCGACGTGACGCTCGGCCGGCTGCTGGCGGTGGACTGGGTGCACGGCGCGGGACGGCCGCCGCTGGTGGCGTACCTCTACGACGGCGGGGTCCTCACCGACTCCGACCTGGCGGCGATCCGCCTCCAGGAGGAGGAGCTGCTGTCCTGGCGCATGGTCCCCCGCGACGACCTCACCGCCCACCTCCCCGGCGCCCTCGGCCACCGCGTCCACACCGCCCTGGACGTCCTGGCGACCGGGGCGGGCACGGCGGAACTGGAGAACGGCCACCGGGTCGTGTGAAAACCGGGTCACGCGAAAGCGACCCGGTGAATTCCCGGACCGCCCGCACAGCCCGGCCCCGGAATTCACCGGGGCCGGGCGCGGTATCACTTCACATCTACGAAATCGAGACGCGAAGAGCCCCACGAGGTGGTGGAATTCTGGTGGAATTCGTACCGGTAGTCACCGTCCACGGTGGCCTTCACGGTGGTCCTCAGATTTCCCTTGCTGTCCGTCTTGACCGTCTTGAGCTTGGTGAAGGTCTTGCTGCCCTTCTTGCGGAACTGCAGCTTCACCGACTGCCCGGCGTAACCGACGTTCTTGCCCTGCGCCCAGCTCGCGCGGGTCAGGCGCCCGGTGACGGTGAGGGTCTTGCCCTTCTTCACCGGCTCAGGGGCGGCGTCGAGGGTCAGCTGCGCCGCACGCTGCACCTGGGCGGTGCCGTAGGCCTGGTGCACGACGTAGTCGCCGTCGTTGGCGACGGCGCCGGCCCAGATGTGCCAGGTGCCGGCGAGGGCGTCGGACCGGTGGAGGTCGCTCTTCGCGTCGACGACGACCTTCACCTCGCAGGCCGACATCTTCGCGGTGACCTTGTAGCAGTCGCCGACCTGCGCCTTGCTCATGTCCGGCCCCAGGACGCCGTCGGCGTGACCGAGGCTCGGGCCGTGCCACAGGAAGCCGAAGGCGTCCTGGATGCCGGAGTCGTCGGTGGCGGTCACGGTGATCGTGACCGTCTTCTTCTGGGTGGCGCCCATCACGATGGTGTTGGCGCCGCCGACGCTGGAACTCACGATGGCCGTGTCGCCCCGCGACACATCCTTCGCCACGGACGCGAACGCCGCGGGCTTCGAAGGGTTGGCCGCAGGGCCGGATGCGGCCTGCGCGGCGGGAACGGCTAAGGAGGAGAGAGCCAACGCGGCGGTCACGATGCCGACAGAGGCGTGTATACGCATGTTTTCCCCACGTCTGATCAGGCGCCCGCGAACCCCTTCCGGATTCCGGGCCCTGTTTCGTTTTCCGAGTCGAGCGACTCACCAGTACAGACAGGCAACGGAAGGAGATGGTTGCACCGGGAATCAAGAAATTTCCAGCGGAACTCGCCCAGCCCGCTGCCACCATTCGCCCCACCGGACGAGCGTGCTGCCGGTGACCGTCACAGCCCGGAAATCACTCGCCTGCCGATCCGCTCCCGTCCTACCCTCGGAGCCATGAGCCACCCCCTCGTCGCCATCCTCAGCGGTGCCGGCATCTCCACCGACTCCGGCATCCCCGACTACCGGGGCCCCAACGGGCTGTGGCGGAAGGATCCCGACGCCGAGAAGCTCGTGACCTACGAGTACTACATGGGCGACCCGGAGATCCGGCGGCGGTCGTGGCAGATGCGGCGGCAGAACCGGACGCTGCGGGCCGAGCCGAACGCCGCGCACCGGGCGGTGGCCGAGCTGGAGAAGTCCGGGGTGCCCGTGCGGGTGCTCACGCAGAACGTGGACGGGTTGCACCAGCTCGCCGGGATGCCGGACCGCAAGGTGCTGGAGCTGCACGGCACGGCCCGCAGTGTCATCTGCACGGACTGCCATGCCCGGGGACCCATGGCGGACGCTATCGCCAGGGTCGAGGCGGGCGAGGCCGACCCGCCCTGCCTGGACTGCGGCGGCATCCTGAAGTCGGCGACCGTCTACTTCGGCGAACGCCTCGACCCGGTGGTCCTCGGGCAGGCCGCCGCGATCGCCAAGGCGTGCCACGTCTTCATCGCCGTCGGCACCACCCTCCAGGTGCAGCCCGCCGCGGGGCTCGCGGGCGTCGCCGCCGACCACGGCGCCCGCCTCGTCATCGTCAACGCCGAGCCGACCCCGTACGACGGCCTCGCCGACGAGGTCGTACGCGAACCCATCGGCACCGCCCTGCCCGCGCTGCTGCGCGACCTGAGCGGCGTCGGCAACAGCGACCGCGGCTAGTGCCTGTATGGGATCTCCTGGCTGGGCGCGGTTGCGGGTGCGGTCATGTCGAGGAGCGTCATGGCGTCGTGGTCGGGGGTGCCGGGGACGGCGGTGTAGACCCCGATGCGCTGGCCGGGGGTGCCTTCCAGCTGCATGGACTGGGAGGTGAGCGTGACCGCGCCGACGCGGGGGTGGTGGAAGGTCTTCTGTACGGGCTTGCGGCCGGTGACCTCGTAGCGTTCCCACAGCCGGGCGAAGTCGGGGCTCTTGAGGAGGAGCTCACCGACCAGGTTGGTCAGGTCGGGGGCGTCGGGGGCGGTGCCGGCGACGGCGCGCAGCCGGGCGACGCAGGCGGTGATCTGGCGGTCCCAGTCCGGGAACAGTTCACGCGCGGCCGGGTGGAGGAAGAGGTAGCGGGCGAGGTTGCGGTGTCTGGCCGGCCAGTCCTCCAGGCCCGCGTACAGGGCGAGGCCGCCGGGGTTCCAGGCGAGCATCTCCATGCTGCGGCTGATGACGTAGGCCGGGTTCGGGCGCAGTGATTCGAGCAGCAGCTTGAGGTGGGGGCGCACGGTGCGGCTGGGCGCGGGCGGGGGTTCGGGGGCGTAGCGGGCGGCTCTGGCGGCGAGATCGCGCAGGTGCTGGTGCTCCTGGTCGTCCATGTGCAGGGCCCGGGAGAGGGAGTCCAGGACGGCGGGGCTGGGGCGGGTCTCCTTGCCGCGTTCCAGGCGTACGTAGTAGTCGATGCTGATGCCGGCCAGGGTGGCCAGTTCCTCGCGGCGCAGGCCGGGGGTGCGGCGGATGCCGGTACCGACGGTGAGGCCGACGTGTTCGGGGCTGGTCTGGGTGCGGCGGGCGCGCAGGTAGCGGCCCAGCTCGGCGCCCTCGCTGTGCGCGCTCTCGGATGCCATGACTCCAGTCTCACCCGCTGGGCACCCGCCGCACGGACGGGAGGGGGGCCCTGTCATGACCCCCGAAGAGCCCGCCCTGCCACAGCGGAGCAATCCGGGCCAAGGTGGATGAGGAGGACGTCGGCACTCTCGCCGTCGCCCAGGCGCAGATGCTCGAACGCCGATCACCCGCACCGCCCGGTACGACCCCCAGTTTGGAGCAGCACCCCTCATGCGTGCAGCAGTGATGTACGGAGCCGGCGACGTCCGCGTCGAGGACCGGCCCGACCCGAAGATCGTCCGGCCGACCGACGCGGTGGTGCGCACGCTGGCCGCGTGCGTGTGCGGCAGCGACCTGTGGCCCTACGCGGCCATGCCCGCCACCGGCACCGGCCGCCCCATGGGGCACGAGTTCCTCGGCGTCGTCGAGGAGACCGGCGCGGACGTGGCCGGCCTGAAGACCGGTGACCTGGTCGTCGCCCCGTTCACCTACAGCGACAACACCTGCGACTACTGCGCCAAGGGTCTGCACATCTCGTGCCGCAACGGCGGCCGCTACGGCTTCGACGGCGTGGACGGCGGCCAGGGCGAAGCCGTCCGCGTCCCGTACGCGGACGGCACGCTGGTGAGGCTGCCGGTGGCCGCCGACTCCGCGCTGCTTCCGTCGCTGCTGGCGCTGTCGGACGTGATGACCACCGGCCACCACGGCGCCGTCACCGCGGGTGTCGGCCGCGGCGACGCGGTGCTGGTCGTCGGGGACGGCGCGGTCGGCCTGTGCGCGGTGATCGCCGCCAGGCGGCTCGGTGCCGAGCGGATCGTGCTCGCCGGCCGCCACGAGGCCCGCACCGGCCTGGGCCGCGAGTTCGGCGCCACCGATGTGGTCGCCGAGCGCGGCGAGGAGGGTATCGCCCGTATCCGCGAGCTGACCGGCGGCGTGGACAAGGTGATCGAGGCCGTCGGCACCCGCCCGGCCCTGGACACCGCGCTCGGCGCGGTCCTGGACGGGGGCACCATCAGCCGCCTGGGCGTCCCGCAGTACGAGCAGGGGCCGATGGGCCCGGCCGGGTTCATGCGCAACATCACCCTGACCGGCGGCGCCAGCTCCGCCCGCGCCTACGTCCCGGAACTGCTGCCCGACGTCCTGGACGGCACCATCACCCCCGGCCGCGTCTTCGACGAGACCTTCCCCCTCGACCGGACACCGGACGCCTACCGGGCCATGGCCGACCGCCGGGTCCTCAAGGCACTCATCCGCCCCTGACCACCCGCTCCCACCCGCACATCGAAGGACATCCGGCTCATGCAGACCGTCACCCTCAACAACGGCGTCGAGATGCCGCTCCTCGGCTTCGGCGTCTACCAGATCCCCGCCGGGGACACCGAGCGCGCCGTCTCCGAGGCGCTGGCCGCCGGCTACCGCCTGCTGGACACCGCCGCCGCCTACGGCAACGAAGAAGCCGTAGGCCGCGCCATCGGGTCCAGCGGTATCCCTCGCGAGGAACTGTTCGTCACCACCAAGCTGTGGGTCCAGGACGCCCCCGCCGAGGACAACACCAAGCGCGCGTTCGAGACGTCCCTGGACAAGCTGGGCCTGGACCACCTCGACCTGTACCTGATGCACCAGCCCTTCGGCGACGTCTACGGCCAGTGGCGCGCCATGGAGGCGCTCAACCGCGAGGGCACGGCCAGGGCGATCGGCGTCGCCAACTTCTACCCCGACCGGCTGATCGACCTGATCGTCAACAACGAGATCACCCCGGCGGTCAACCAGGTCGAGACCCACCCCTTCTTCCAGCGGGCCGACTACCAGGCCCTCATGCGTGAGCACGGGGTACAGATCCAGTCCTGGGGCGGCTTCGCCGAGGGCAGGAACGACCTGTTCGCCAACCCGCTGCTCGCCGAGATCGGCAAGGAGTACGGCAAGTCGGTCGCGCAGGTCGTGCTGCGCTGGCTGACCCAGCGCGGCGTCGTCGCCATCCCCAAGTCGGTGCGCGCCGAGCGCATGGCCGAGAACATCGACGTCTTCGGCTTCCGGCTGACCGACGAGCAGATGGCCCGGATCGCCACCCTCGACACCGGCGGCTCCCTGTTCTTCGACCACCGCGATCCCGAGATGGTCACCCGGCTCGCCGGGCACCGTCTGGACGGCTGAGCGGCATCAGCCGCCCGCCGTCGGCCGCGGGTGTCCTGCGGCAAGCGCCCGGGGCACCCGTCCGGCCCGACTCTGTCCAACGGTTCACCGAAGCCCTCGGCCTCCGCGGCAGGACCGCCACCCGCCTGGTCGTGACCAACCTCGGCCGTCCGAGCCGGAACACGCGACACCTCAGCGTGTGCGCCCACCGGTTCCGATGCCCTAGAACAGGGCCGTTCCGTTCTCGAAGGACAGCAGGCGCTGCTTGCGGTCCAGGCCGCCGCCGTAGCCGGTGAGGCTGCCGCTCGCGCCGACCACGCGGTGGCAGGGCACGATGATGCCGATCGGGTTCCTGCCGTTGGCGAGGCCCACCGCGCGGGAAGCTCCGGGGTTGCCGAGGGCGTGGGCGAGCTGGCCGTAGGAGCGGGTCTCGCCGTAGGGGATGAGACGGAGCTGGTCCCAGACGCGGCGCTGGAACTCGGTCCCGTTCATGCGCAGTTCGAGGGTGAACTCCTTCAGCTCGCCCGCGAAGTACGCCTTCAGCTGGGCCTCCGCCTCCGCGAAGAGGGACTCGTCGCGTTCGCCGAAGGTCTCCTCCGGTGGGCGGTGTCGCTGGCCGACCATGTAGAGGCCGCACAGGACGCCGTCGTCGGCGACGAGGGTGAGGGGGCCGTAGGGGCTGTCGGTGACGGTGTGCTGCTTCATGCCGTGTCCTTCGTCGTCCGTGGAACCGCTCACGCGGGGAGGAAGTTGATCGGGTGGCTGTCGGCCGCCCAGAGGTACTGGACCGCGTACGCCCGCCAGGGACGCCAGGCGGCGGCACGGGCGGTGAGGGCCGCCGGAGTGGCGGGCAGTCCGAGTCCCTTCGCCGCGCGGCGGACGCCGAGGTCGGTGGGGAGGAACGCGTCGGGGTCGCCGAGGGCCCGCATCCCGATGACGTCGGCGGTCCAGGGGCCGAAGCCCGGGAGTGCGAGGAGGCGGGCGCGGGTCTCCGGCCAGTCGCTCTCCACGCCCAAGTGGATTTTCCGGGAGGCCAGTTGGTCCACCAGGGTGGTGAAGGTGGTGCGGCGGGTCCGGGGCATCGCCAGGGTGTCGGGAGCGGCGGAAGCAAGCTGCTCGGGGGTCGGGAAGAGGTGGGTCAGGGCGCCCTCGGGATCGTCCACGGGGGTGCCGTGCGCCGTGACCAGGCGGGCGGCGTGGGTGCGGGCGGCGGCCGTCGAGACCTGCTGGCCCAGCACCGCCCGCACGGCGAACTCCGCCTCGTCGACCGTGCGCGGCACCCGGCGTCCGGGAGCCTTGTCGATGAGCGGCGCCAGGTCCGGGTCGGCGCGCAGCCGGTCGTCGACGGCCTCCGGGTCGGCGTCGAGGTCCAGCATCCGGCGGCAGCGGCTGATGGCGACGGGCAGATCGCGCAGATCGCTGAGGGAGAGCCGGCAGGCGATGTGGTCGGGCTGCGGGGTGAGCGCCACGATGCCGTGGCCGTAGGGCAGCCGCAGGGTGCGGCGGTACGCCCCTGCCCGCCACTCCTCGACGCCCGGTACCGCGGTCGCCGCGAGGTGGCCGAAGAGGTTGTCGGGGTTGAGGGGCTTACGGAAGGGGAGGCGGAGGGCGAGGGTGCCGGGGGCCGTCGGCGCCGTCGTGCGCGGGGCCCGGGTGCGCAGACCGCTGGGGGTCAGGGCGTAGACCTCGCGGACGGTGTCGTTGAAGGTGCGGATGGAGGCGAAGCCCGCCGCGAAGGCGATCTCCGCCATGGGCAGCGGCGTCGTCTCGATCAGCAGCCGGGCCGTCTGGGCACGCTGGGCACGGGCGAGGGCCAGCGGTCCGGCGCCGAGCTCGGCGAGGAGCTGTCGCTCGATCTGCCGGGTGCTGTAGCCGAGCCGGGCGGCCAGGCCGGGGACGCCCTCGCGGTCCACGACACCGTCCGCGATCAGCCGCATGGCGCGGGCGACCAGGTCGGCGCGGTGGTTCCACTCCGGGGAGCCGGGGCTGGTGTCGGGACGGCAGCGCTTGCAGGCCCGGAAACCCGCCTGCTGGCAGGCGGCGGCGCTCGGGTGGAACACCATGTTCCCGGGCTTCGGCGGGACGACCGGGCAGCTCGGGCGGCAGTAGATGCGGGTGGTCAGGACGGCGGTGAAGAACCAGCCGTCGAACCGCGCGTCCTTGGACTGGACGGCACGGACACAGCGCTCCCTGTCGGTGTGCATTCCGGTGTGCATACGTCCAGGATCCGGCACCGGGAGGGGCGGGGCTGGCGGAAATCCGACATCAGCCTGTCCGGGCCCCACCGCCTCGGCCCCGCTCGGTGGCCGGCCGTCGCGGAGCCGGCGACGCGCACCGCGGGGTCGGGAAGGCCGGGCCCGTCGAATCGCCGCAGGCCAATCCCGTACGCCAGGTCCCGGCTTCGGGCTGTCCGCCTGCGCGGCTGGGGAGGCAAAGGTCGCTGCCCCACGACGCCGAAGGGGCCTACATGCCAGACTTGAGCCATGACGGCAGCACGTGACTACGAAGACCTGCGGTACGCGGTGGAACACCTCAGTCCTCGGCAGGCCCGCCGCCTCCGCTTGATCATCAGCCAGGACGAAGAGTTCGCCGACGTCCTCCCGCCGCGAGCGGAAGAGCACAACGACGAGGCGGACGACGAGGGTGACCTGCTCCCGGCCAGCTTCCTCGCTCTCGCCGGCAGCATCGACGCCCCCGCCGACTACGCGGAGAATCACGACGCCTACATCGCAGCCCGCGGCGACCGGCGCGGGAGTGCCGCCGGGTGACCGTCACCATCCTCGACACCGGACCACTCGTCGCGTTCTTCAATGCCAGGGACAACCACCACGCCCGCTGCGTGGACTTCTTCTCCCGACTCCGAGGCCGGAAGATCCTGCCCTCCACCGTCCTGGCCGAGGTCAGCTGGCAACTGGAGCACTGGCCACGCGTGGAACGTACGTTCATCGACCACGTGGCCGGCGGCCATTTCGAGCTCGACAACGTCACCCCCGACGACCTCCTCCGCGTCGGTGAACTCATCGAGCAGTACGGCAGCCTCCCCCTCGGAGCGGTCGACGCCTCCGTGATCGCGGTCGCCGAACGCCATGGAGCCCGGCGCGTCGCCACCCTCGACCGCCGTCACTTCACCGTCGTCCAGCCCAAGCACACGGACTACTTCACCCTGCTTCCCGACCTGGACTGACGGCAGCGGCGACGGCAACACCCACGGTTTTCCCCAGATTCCCACTCAGGTTGAACTCGGGGAGTCCGGCGGTGACTCGTGACGGTTCTTGATCATTGCGGTACGACGTGGTCACGCGGTACACACAGGGGGACGGGCTGACGCCCAAAGCAGCAGTAGCGGGAGCGGGTGCGGCTCAGGGCTTCGTCGTTCCCGCGATTGACCGGGAATGATCGCGTGAGGCCGAGGGCCGCCGCAGGAGGTGGCGGCCGCCAGTCACCGCTCGACTGCACCACGGCCGGGGGCGACCGTACGATCCCTGTGTGGAAGAGCTCCTGCACCCCCGAAGCAACAGCGTCCGGCGTTTCCTCCGGCGCTGGTACGGCACGTCCGGCGGATCCCCGGAACCTACCCTTCCGAAGTGTGAAAACGTCCCGCCTGAACTAATCGAGTGGCACGAAGCAGCTACATCGACAGGCGTACCGGTCAGGTTCCAAGATTATCCGGTAAAATTGACAGCCCTGAGAAGGGCCGCCGACGGGATGCTGGTTTTCTGGGTCGAGAACCAGCAAGGCTATTACTGGGCCGTGGATCCTGAATCGACTGACCGACAGGTCTTCGACCGCACGAACACTTCCGAGAAGTGGCGGCCGACCGGCGAGAACCTCGAGCGATTCCTGCTGCACCGCACCGTCCACGAGGCACTCGTGGGAGCGGAGAACAAGTTCTCCGCTGTGATACCGACGGAAGTGCTCGAGCCCTATACATCGAATCAGTTTGCCGCTCTGCCCTTCACGCCCGTGGTCAACGAGGCTCCATCAACACGCTGGCTGTGCAGCGCCGACGCACTGACCAGGGTGGCGCCGCCACCGATCGGCTACGCACCACCCGGCCAGGAAAGATGGATGTTCACCGTCGCCGCCGCTCCCGGCATCGATCTCATGAAATACGGCATCGGCATCGAACCGTACATTCTCGCAAGGCCACGCTTCGAAGAACGAGCAGACGAACGGTTTGAACCACCTCCCTTCTAAAAGAACCAGATAACCACCGCCTGAAAAACGTCTGCCGGTGGAGCATCCACACGCTCCACCGGCAGATTGTCATGCTGGATCACCGAGGTTCATCTTCGGTTTCCGATATAACGGGTGGTTCTGCCGGCCACGGTGACCCAGAGTTGCGCGCCCATCGGCAAAGCATCCTCGATATTGACTCCGCCCTGGTAATAGCGTCCGTCGCAGTAGCCGCAGACACCGTCGGGGTGGTTGACGTAGAGGCGGCCCAACTGAAGATTGTTGAGCCTCATATACGCGGCGGCCTGCATCTCAACGTGGTGACGGTTCTCGTGCGTCATACCCGGGATGGAGCGCCAGTCGACGACCTTGGTAACTCCGTCAGCGGCCTTGTCGTCCGCACTGAGGAACCCGCCGGAGTCCGGGCCGCTTCCCAAAGGAACCTGATCGACCTGGACATCCAGTACTCCAGAGGTCACATGCCCCTGATCCGCAGTCCAGGTTTCGCATGCCTGTCCACTGGTGTTGTGGACGAGAACCGACGTAGCTCCGGCCACGACGTAGTAGGTGTGGACGTCGGAGACCGTCAGGTTATGGACCCTGGTGTCCTGGACCGTCCACCGCTGTACCGCCGTGATCTGGACGTACGTTCCCGCGCTGGTGCGCAGCCACTCGCCGGACATGAGGTCCGTGGCCTTGATCCAGGTGCGCAGTGCCGGGACCCAGAAGGGGTGGCCGTCGGTCGCGGTGACCTGGGCCGTCTTCGTGCCCTTCTTGCCGTCGGTGTCGACGGTGACCTTGACGAGGTGCTTCAGGCCCTGGCCCTTGATCTCGGCCGTGACGGTCTCGGTCCGGGTCTCACCGGACTTCGGGTCGGTGGCGACGACCTTGTCGCCGGCCTTGACCTGGTCGATCGGCTTGGTGGTGCCGTCGGCCATCAGGACCTTGGTCCCCGGGACGAAGCTGTTGCACGTCCCGCCACCGCCGTCGGCCTTGCCCGAGCCTCCGCTGCCGCTGGTGCCGCCGTCGCTCTTGGCGGAGCCGCCGGACCTGCCGCCTGGCTTGGAGCCGCCCTTGCCGCCGCCGCCACCGCCGCCGGAGCCGTGGGACGACACCTTCGGGGCCGCCTTGGCCTGGGCCTGCTTCTGGACGCGGTTGCCGGTCTTCCTGGCTGCCGCCAGGGCTCTGTCGGCGGTTCTCTTCGCGGCTTCCGCGGCTTTCTTCCTGGCGCGTTGCGCCGCCAGTTTCTTGGCCCGCTCGATCGCGAGTTTCTTCGCTCTCAGGGCCATGCGTTCGGCCGCTTTCGCCGCCCTCAGGACAAGCTCGGCGGCTTTCTTGGCCGCGCGGAACGACTCGACCGCCTTGATCGTGCGCTTGACGGCCTTCATGACGGCCGGGATCTTGCCGAGCTTCGACCACGGGATCGCGTCCACCGCGATGCTGACGCAGGACCACATGTCACCGCCGAAGCAGGCGATGGCGTCGTTGATGCCGATGAAGTCCTTCAGCGTCTCCCACGCCACGGCGAGGATCACCGAGGTCATGGACTTGCCCATCATCGACTGCGCCTGCGCGACCTGGGCCGCCGACAGACCCGCGCCCGCGAGGGCCGCGGCCCGCTCGGAGGCGGACAGCGAGATGGCCAGACCCGACGGGTCGGACATCGTCACCGGGTTGTTGTGCGCGTAGGAGTACCCGTTGGACTGGAGGACGTCGTTGAGGTCGAGGACCGGGTCGGCGGACAGGAAGCGTCCGACCACCGGGTCGTAGAGGCGGGCACCCAGCGGGACGAAGCCCGAGGCGTCGTCCGTCGGGCCGCCCAGGAACCCGGTGTGGCTCTGGAGGTTCACCCCTGCCGTGTCCGTGCCGCGCTGGTTGCCGAACGGGTCCTGTTTGCGGATCCGCACCGGCATGTCGCCGTCCAGGACGATCTCGGCGTACATGCTGCCCTGGTGGTCGCTAGCGAGGGCGACCAGGCGCTCACTGCCGTTGCCGTTGGCGTAGCGCATGACCGCGCCACCAGGCGCCTCGTAGGTGCGCTGGGTGCCCACCAGCACGCCGCCCTGCTGGACGGTGACCTCGGTCTCGCCCAGGTACAGCGTGGCCTGTTTGCCCTTGATCTTCAGCAGGCGGGAGCCGTCGGGGCCGTAGATGTAGCGGGTGTCGTTCTGCGGCGCCCACAGCTGTGCCGCCTTCGTGCTGTCGCACGCGGCCAGCACGATCGGGGTGGAGTCCGCGGACGCGGCGTCCTTGACCGCCAGGCACAGGCCCGAGGCGACATGGGTGAGCTGGCCGGAGGCGTTCCGCTTCAGCTCCTGGCCGGCCGAGCCGTCGCACTTCTGCAACTGGGCAGCCGCCCCGGCCGTGTTGCCGGCGGGCTGGACACACCACTTGTCATAGACGTTCAGCGTGCCCCGGTCGGGATCGGTCTGCGCCGCCCCCGCGGTCGGGGTGAAGCGCCAGCTCTGCGCCGGAGAGGTGTTGCAGGCGTAGAGCTGGATCGCCGTCGCCGCGACCGCCAGGCCGCCCTTGAGGTCCAGGCACTTGTCCGCCAGGCCCACGTACGGGGTCCTGCCGCCGGCGCCCGCGCCCTTGATCCGGTCGATCTGGCCGTCGTAGGTCCAGGTCAGCTCCTGCTTGTCGCCGTTCTCGACGGACGTGACCGACCTGGTCTCGCCGGTGAGTTCGTACAGGCGCGTCGCCTCGGCCTTGACCTGCGCGCCGGCCGGCGTGGTGTAGGTCTTCGACACCTTGGTCAGCGTGTGCGGCTGGGTGCCGTCGGCCTTGCCGTAGGCGTAGGTGGTGGTGGCGTCCTTGGCGGTGTCACCGGCGAGGTTCTTCTCGGTCAGCCCGGTCCGGTTGCCGAGGAGGTCGTAGTCGTACTCCTGCCAGTAGCCGGAACCGTCCTTGCCTGCGGCCACGTTGAGCGTGCCGTCGGTGTTCTTCGGGCCGGCGCAGGAGGTCTGGTCCTTGGAGGTCCAGGCCGTCTTCAGCTCGCCCAGCGGGTTGTAGACGAAGCACTGACGCTCGTCGATGCCGGTGGCCGCCTCCTGGATGGAGGTGACGTTGCCGGACGGGTCGTAGGAGTAGGACCGCTTGGAGACGAGGTTGCCGGAGACCACCGACTTGTCCCCGCTGCCTTCGCGGTAGACCTGCTGGTCCTTCAGTTCACCGCTGGACTCGTCGAACGTCGACTGCGTCCACACCCGGTAGGGCTGGGCGCCGAGCGTGGAGCGCAGCACCTGGCCGTAGGGGTCGTAGACCGTCTCCGAGCCGTACCAGTCCTTGCCGGAGACGGAGAGCGGGTTGCCGTCCTTGTTGTAGCGGACGACGAGCTTCTCGGAGCCGAACCGGCCCGCCTTCGGCAGGGTGGACTCCTCCAGCATGCCGTTGTCGCTGTACTGGTAGGAGTACGTGTACGACGGCTCCAGGCCCCAGGTGGAGGCCAGGGCGGCGGGCAGGGCCAGGGTGGTCGAGGTCGGCTGGTAGTCCTTGGTGTAGCCGTTGACCTGCTGGGTGTACGCCTGGCCGTCGGTGTAGCGGGTGGCAGCGTAGGGCATGCCCTTGCCGCCCGGCGCCAGGTCGTAGGCGAATCCGGCCAGCAGGGTGCCGGACGAGCTGTCCAGGCGCTGTTCGGTCGGCCGGGACAGCTCGTCGTAGCCGTTCCAGACGACGATGCCGCGGGCGTTCTTCGTGGTGAGGACACGGTCGTGGTGGTCGTACGTGGTGTACGCGG
This sequence comes from Streptomyces sp. NPDC047000, assembly GCF_040644295.1. Lineage (NCBI taxonomy): Bacteria > Bacillati > Actinomycetota > Actinomycetes > Kitasatosporales > Streptomycetaceae > Streptomyces > Streptomyces sp. NPDC047000. The sequence goes on along the minus strand of NZ_JBEYWE010000001.1, from coordinate 487,825 downwards.
TACCGGTGTCGGGGTCGGTCGCGGAGTCCTGGCGGCCGCGGTGGTCGTAGGACCACGTCCACGGGTGGGTCTTGTCGGCGGAGTTGTACGCCCTGACCAGGTAACCGCGGGCTTCGTACTCGTAGTTCATCGACGTGAAGCCGCCGGACGCGTCCGGGTCGAAGGTGTCGACCCGGGAGGTACGGCCGAGCGCGTCGGTGTAGACGCGGTAGTCGGAGGCGCCGGTCGGGTTGTCGACCTTCGACCAGTCCAGGCCGTACTCGTAGCGGGTGGCCCGTTCCTCGACGGGCTGGGAGGAGGACTCGTGGGTCAGCGGGTCCTCGACCTTGAGGACCGGCGTCTCCTTCAGCACACGGCCGGAACCGTCGTAGGTGTAGCGCGTGATGTTGGGGACGGCCGTGTCGGCGAGCGGGGTGAACAGCTCACCCGCCTTGGCCTCGTAGGTCAGATAGGCGTTGTTGGTCTGCCAGACCTCACCGGAGCTGTTGTACAGCGTGTCGGTGATCAGCCGGCCGCCGCCGTCGGCCTCCTCCTGGGTCTGCCGCTCACGGCCGAGGCCGTCGTAGAGGGTGACGGAGGTGTCGACGCGGTCGTCGTAGCCGCGGGTGTAGGTGGTGACGTAGGACGGCTTGCGTTCCGCGCCCTCCTTGTACTCCGGCACGGTGTAGACGGCGCGGAAGTCGGGCACGGCGGTGTCGGACGGGGTACGGTCCGCCGCCCACGCCTTCTCCAGACGGCCCAGCGGATCGAACTCGGCCTGGGTGACGTGGTCGTTCGCGTCGGTCGTCTTCGTGGTGGTGCCACGGCCCGGCTCGATCTCGCGGACCTCGGAGTGACCGAGGGCGTTGGTCTCGGTGACCTTGAACACCTGGCCCGAGGGCGGGTCGTAGGTGATCAGACCGGCGGTCTTGTGGTCCTGGTCGGTGGTGCGGGTCACGCGGCCGACGGCGTCGAACTCGGTCGTGCCGTCCGACTGCCAGCCGGTGCCGGTGCCGTTGACCGACCAGGTCTCGGACGCCTCGCCCTTGGTGGTGCCGGAGAGGGCGACGCCGTAGTCCTGGTTGTCGTACGCCGTCCGGGTGCCGGTGAGCGTGGACAGGTCTGAGAAGTCGGCGGCGGCGCAGGTGGTCGGGGAGACCAGGACCTGTTTGGTCAGGCCGATGAGGTTCTTGGCGGTGCTGTGGACGTACTCCGACCTGGTGCACGACTCGTCGCCGGTCCTGCCGGTGTCGCCGAGTGATTCCACCAGCACGGGCAGACCGTGGTCCGGTTCGTAGGTGGTGTGGGTCCTGACGACCCGCTCGGTGCGGGGGTCGTCGCTGTTGGAGCCGGAGGACTTGGTGTACGCGATCTCGTCCGGCTCGGTGACGCGCCAGGCGCGCAGCGGGTCCAGGCCGTCGTCGCGGTCGCGGTGAGCCAGCTCGGTGGCCTCCGGGACGGTGATGCTGCGGGAGACCCATGCGGTGTCGGCGTCGGTCGCGTTGTCGTAGTCCAGTTCCTCCGCGATGAGGCCGGCGAAGGGCTCGCGGTCCTTGGCGATCTCGGTGCCGGTGATGTCCTTCACCGACACGGTGTCACCCATGCCGCGGAAGAACCTCGTCACCGCCTTCGACTTCTTGGATCCGATCGACGCGTCGTCGGTGCCGGTGATCACCGTGGTCTGCTCGACGCCCGCGAACTGCGAGTACGTGCGGGTCGACTTCTTGGTGAACTCGGCGTCGGCGCGCCTCCAGCCCGGGTTCTTGTACTCGTAGGCCGTCTTGGTCGCGAACGCTCCGTCGACGTTGGGGAGTTCCTCGATGGACTCCACGACGTACTTGTGGAACCAGTCGATGTCCTCGACCTCGGGGTCCGGGGACCAGTACGAGGGGTAGCACAGCCGGGTGTTCGCCTTCAGAGCGGCGGTGTCGGACTTGCCGGGCAGGCCGGTGCCGGTGGCGCAGTCGCCTTCGGGCTTCTTGTAGGTGACGACGGTCTCGCCGCCGTATTCGTTGATGACCCGCCCGATCCGGAGCCGGGAGAAACTGGGGCGCGGGTCGTCGGGGCGCATCACCCGGTTGGGCATGTCCTCGGGGTCGGACTCGAAACGCACCGCGTTCATGGTGACGCTCGCGTCCGTGCTGCCCTTGCGCGCGTAGCCGGTGCGCTGCACCGACTCCAGCCACAGGGCCGTGTTGGGGCCGGTCTTGAGGACCGGGAAGTTCTGGGTGAGCGCGTAGCGGTCCACGACCTGGCGGGCGGTGGTGTCGGTACGGCGCTGCGCGGAGGTCTGGATCTGCGTCAGTCGCTTGCGGCTCCAGAACGACGGACCCGCGTTCCAGCACTTCGTCTTGTAGGTGGAGGTGACCTGCTTGCAGTTCAGGTCGGCCGGGGTGTCGTACCAGATGCGGTACTTGCCCGGGTCCTTGTCCTCGAAGTTGGCGTCCGAGCAGGTCAGGTCTCCCTCGGGCAGGCAGCGTTCGGCGACGGTGAAGGTCACCCGGGCCGGGGCGGTCGCGGAGAAGAGGGTGTCCTTGCGCTGGCCGTAGTCGATGTGGTCGAGCCAGCCGTCACGGTCGTAGACGACCGGGGCCTTGAAGTCGAAGTTGCGGGCGTAGTGGTTCTGCGCCTTGTTCCACCACAGGGACATGGCGTTGCCGTGGATGTCCTCGACGTAGTCGAGGTTCCACCGCCAGCCCTGGGTGCACCACGAGTGGGCCCAGTCCCCGGCCTTGTAGCAGTCCTCGCCCTCGTGGTTGCCGTAGACCGGCACGTTCAGCACGGAGTCGGTCACCGGCTGTCCCGAGGTCCAGCCCGGCAGCTTGTTCAGGCCGAAGTGGTAGCGGGTGCCGTCCCGGGTGGTGACGACCCAGTACTCGCCGTCGTGGGCGCCGTTGCCGTTGTCCGCGTCGGTGAGGCGCTCGATCTTCGAGCCGTCGCCGTTGGCGGTGAACCACTTGCCCTGGGCCTTGTCCCACACCAGCTCGGTGGTCATGCCGCCCAGCGACAGGGTCGCGTTGTCCGAGCCCCAGCACAGGTCCGCGGTGCGGTGCGTCTTGTTGTTGGAGCCGTCCTTCTTGGAGTCCTCGCGGCAGTTGGCATACGTCCGGGTGATCGAACCCGGGTTGTAGTCCCAGCCGTCGCCGATCCAGGAGGCCTGGTTGTTCGTCGCCGACGTCCGGCCGTCCACCGACTGGGAGGAGTAGCCCAGGGATATCTTCGGCGCCAGACCGCCCGCGGTCTCCGGCACCTGCACGTCGTAGGAGTACGTGAACGCGCCCGACGAGGAGCCGGCGGCCCAGGCGCCCGACGACAGCAGCGGGGAGGCGGTGAAGTCGCCGCTCGCGGAGGCTCCCGTGTCCATCGCACCGATGACCTGCGGACGGGAGGCGTCCACCACGGGCAGCACGTCGCCACCGCGGTACGACGCGGTCCGCGCCGAGGCCCCGGAGGCGGTCGTGCCCGCGGTGCCGCCGAGCAGCTCGCCGACCGGCACGGTACCGGTGAGGATCTTACGCTGGGCGGCCTTCCTCGCGGCCTTGGTCCTCGTCGGCGCCTTGGCCGCGGGGACGACCTTGACCGAGCTGCGCAGCCGCTCGGGCCGCTTCTCGCTCTTGCCCGACAGGGTGGTCACACCGCTGTCGGTGGCGCAGTCGCCGGTGTCGGGGGCGTCCATGACGCAGTCCGGCAGCAGGACCAGGCCGAAGCGTTCGGCGGCCTGGGGGCCGTACAGGTCGGCGAAGCCGGTGGTGTCGACGTCGATCGCGACCTGGGCGGCCGGGTCGGCGTCGGCCGGCGGGGTGACCTTCATGATCAGGCCGGAGACGCCCGCGTCCTGCGACGCGGTCGGCGCGGCCAGGTCGACCTTCCAGTCACCGTCGATCGCGGCCGGGTCCGTGCCTGCGGGTACGCCCACCGCGATCGGCAGGTCGTCGACCGGGACCATGGTGCCCGGCGCGGTGTCCGCCTTCAGGGGGGCGACGCCGCTGTCCTGCGTCCACGGTGTGACCGCGACCGGGGTGTAGGGGACGATGGGGACCTCGTCCGCGGTGGTGAGGTTCTTCTCGGCCTGCTCGTCGGCGTCCAGTGTGACGGGCTCGGGCAGGTCGGGGAGCTTCACCTCCTCGCGGGTCATGCCCGGGCCGGGTATCGCCCACGCCTCCGCGCTGAGACTGCTCACCAGCAAAGCGGATGACAGCAGCAGGACGGTCGCCACGCGGCTTCGCCGGCGGCGCCGTCGTTGTGACTCCGTCCTGACCGGGCGTTGCCGCCTCAGCCACGACGGTGGACTTTGAGCACGCATACGCGTCGACCCCACCAAGGCATGCGAAAAAGACAGATGGCGCCCGAACCTTCTGTCATGGCCGCCACGCTTTTCAAGATCGCCTCATGTCCGGCTCCCGGACCTGATGTGATCTGCCACACGGGATATGACTGACGCTTCGTCACACAATGCAAAAAATAGACGAGTCCACGATTTCAGTGCCCTATACACCCAGTCCGGGTGATCAAAAGCCGCAGATGACACATGGTCAATTACCGGTCAAACGTTCACCAAGCAAGTGTCACGAATTTATAAATTTCTTACCTGTGGACGTGTTGTGAGGAGTGTGTGACCGTGTGTGCGCCCATGCCCGTCCGCCTGGTCCACACGGGAGTAGACCGCCGCCGTGTCCGCGCCGCCTCGTTTCCTCAGCCGCTTCGTGCGCACGCGCACCAGGCTGTCCCTCGCCATCGGCCTCGTACTGGCCGCCCTGACCGTCTCGCTGCTGCCGTGGTGGCAGCCTGACGGAACCTCACCCGCGCAAGCCCGCAAGGCCACCGACGCCCGGTCGGCGTCGACCGGCCCCCGCGACGAAGCGGCCGCCCAGGCCGAGGCGAGGCGTACCCGCAAGCGGGTGCTCGTCGACACCGCCACCACCGCCACGTCCCAGACCTGGGCGCAGCCGGACGGCAGGCTGCGCACCCGCATCACGGCCACGCCGACCCGGGCGAAGACCGCGGCGGGCACGTGGGCGCCGATCGACAACCGGCTGCACCGGGTGAGGAACGCCCCGCGCGACCTGGGTGTCCAGCCCGTCAACGCCGCGCTCCCGGTCCGTTTCTCCAGCGGCACCGAACCCGCGCACGCCGACCGCTCGCTCACCCGTCGGCCCCTCGCCGAGGGCCCGCAGAGCCGGGACACGGTCCTGGCCGAGGTCGACTTCGGCCGGCACACCATCGCCTACACATGGCCCGGCGCCCTGCCCGAGCCCGTCCTCGACGGCCCGCGTGCCCTGTACTCCGAGGTACTGCCCGGTGTGGACCTGCTGCTCGTCGCGCGCGAGGAGGGCGGCTTCGCCCAGCTCCTGATCGTGAAGGACAAGGAGGCCGCGCGGTCCGAGGCTCTCGCGACGGTGGCCTACGGTCTGCGCTCGGCCACGGCGGTCTTCCACCACGACGCCGCCACCGGCCGGATCCTCGTCCAGGACAGGTCGGGCAAGGAACTCGGCTCCATCCCCACTCCGTTCGCCTGGGACTCCGCCGGCCGGGACCCCGAACCGGACGAGGGCAAGGGCACCCCGCGCACCTCGGTCGCCACCCCCTCCGACGTCCTGAGGCTGTCCGGTCTGACGGGCATCGAGCCCGGCACCCACAGCGCCCCCATGCCCGTCGAGCTGCGGGGCGACAACACCGGAAACACCCGGCTCGACCTGAACGTCGCGCGGACCGGCCTGTTCACGGGCGACGACACGCAGTACCCGGTGTTCGTCGATCCGACGCTGAACCGTGGCTGGCTGGCCTGGACCGTGGCCTACAAGCCCTATCCGAACTCCAGTTTCTGGAACGGCACCAACTTCTCCTCCGGCACCTCCGACGCCCGGGTCGGCCACGAGAACGAGACCGGCGGCACCGCCCGCTCGTTCTGGCGGATGAACTACAGCACCGGTCTCAAGGACGCGGAGATCTCCTCCGCCACCTTCAAGGTGCTCAACAACCACTCCTGGTCGTGCACCGCCCGCGAGTTCCAGTTCTATCTGACCGGCGCCATCTCCTCCGGCACCACCTGGAACAAACAGCCGAGCTGGACCACGGAGTTGCAGAGGAAGTCCTTCGCGCACGGCTGGTCCTCCGGTTCCTGCCCCGACGAGTACGAGGCGTTCAACGTCAAGGCCGCCGCTCAGGAAGGCGCGGACAAGGGCTGGGCGAACATCACCTTCGGGATGCGCGCCACCAGCGAGTCCGACGTGCAGACCTGGCGCAAGTTCAATGCCACCGGCGCCACCATGGAGGTCGTCTACAACCGGCCCCCCTCCGAGCCCACGGGCGGCAAGTCCACGCCCGGCGGCGTCTGCTCCACCAGCGGCGTGACCGTCGGCAAGACGACCCTCACGCTGTCGGCCACCGCCAAGGACCCCGACGACAACCTGAGCAAGCTGCGCTTCCGCTTCTGGAAGAAAGGCGGCACTGCCCCGGCCGGAACCCTGGCCACCCCGAACTCCGCCGGTTACGCCTCTCTGCCCATCCCCGCCACGTTCCCGCTGGAGGACACGGCCACGTACTACTGGGACGTGCGCGCGGAGGACTCCGGCTCTCCCTCCCTGGTCTCCACGTACTTCCCGCCGGGCACCGCCCCCTGCCAGGTCGTCGTCGACGGCAGCGGGCCTCCCCCGCCCAGCGTCGACAGCGACGTCTTCCCCGAGACCACGGACGACGGCCAGACCTGGGCCACGGTCAAGTTCGGCGGCACGGGTGCGGTGACCTTCGCTTCCGAGGGCGCGGCGCAGTTCCGCTGGTCGATCGAGGGCAACAACCCGGTCTATGTGCCGGCCACGAACGGCACCGCCACGCTGCCCGCGCTCCCGCCCGCGCACGCGGGCCCCAACACCCTGCAGGTCTACGCCTACGACTCCGCAGGCAACGCCAGCAAGCGCACCGACTACACGTTCTACGTGCCGCCGCGCGACAAAGCGGACGGCCCCGTGGACACCACCGGTGACGACCTGCCCGACCTGCTGATCGTCAACGCGGACGGCAACCTGCGCACCTACACGGGCGGCGCGGACGGCGACCTGTACAACGGACTCGCCGCCTCGTACGACGGTGACAAACAGGCCGATCCCCAGGGCTACTGGTACGACCCGGCCACGGGCAAGGCCGCTCTGATCGCGCACTACCAGGACACCTACCCCGGTGACGGCTCCACCGACCTGTTCGCGGTCTCCCCCGACGGCCGCTTCTGGCTCTACCCGGGCGACGGCTACGGCAGCTTCGACGTCACCCAGCGCCTGGAGGTCCGCCTTCCGTCGAACGCCCCGGCGCCCTCGACGTGGACCCAGATCAAGGCCACCGGCGACATCACCGGCGACAAGCTGCCCGACCTCGTGCTGCGGGCCGGCCCGGGACTGTGGACACTGTCCGGGTACACCGGCGCCGGCTTCCAGACGGCGACACAGATGAACGCCGACGCCTGGGCACGCCGGGAGGTCGTCAACGTCGCCGACATCAACGGCGACAGCACTCCCGACCTGCTGTGGCGCAACCTGGACAACGGCAACATGTACGACCGCCAGGGCAAGCCCGGCTCCGTGGCGGGCAGCGTCGACCTGGAGTCGCTCAAGCTGGCCGCCAGCTCCCTCACCGGCAAGGACGAGGCGTACGGCGTCAACTGGACCGAGGCCGACGTGCCCACGGCCATCGGCATCCCCGACGTCAACGGCGACGGCGTCCCGGACATCTGGGCGCGCCTGGCCTCCGACGGTTACACGCGGATCTACCACCCGTCACGGACCGACACGAACGCCCCCGTACGGGTCGTCCTGACGGTGAACTGGAACACGGTCAAGGCCTTCGGCTGACGTCATCGTGCCGGCGGGCCCCGGCCGTCCCCTCGGGGGCGGCCGGGGTGGGACCGCCGAAAATCCGGCATCGGCCTCACCCTTGAACTCGCGGAGTCCGGCGGCGGCTCATGACGGTTCTTGATCGTTGCGGTACGACGTGGTCATGCGGTACGGCCACCACAGAGCCGCTGCCTCTCAAACTCGGCAGCGGCACCGCACCGTCCGACTTCGACACCGGCGACCACGTCAACCTCACCACCGACGGCTACCAGGCCGTCACCAGCGCCCTCGACCTGACCACCCTCGGTCCGGACGCCTGACAAGGCAGGCACGCCAAGGTGGCCGGGCCGGACTTCTCCGGCCCGGCCACCGACAGGGGATCCAGCGCGGCGTCCCTCAGCCGAGTCGGCGGGCGAACGTCTCGTAGGCGCGGTCGTCGAAGAGGACGAATCTGGCCTCCGTCACCGCCGGGGCCGGCGTGCTGCGTACCGTTTCCACCGCGATACGCGCCCCGTCGTCCATCGGCCAGCCGTAGATGCCGGTGGAGATCGCCGGGAAGGCTACCGTGCTGGCGCCCAGGCCGTCGGCGACGCGGAGGGACTCGCGGTAGCAGGAGGCGAGGAGGGCGGAGCGGTCCTCGGCGGGGGACCAGACCGGGCCCACGGTGTGGATGACCCAGCGGGCGTCCAGGGCGCCCGCGGTGGTGGCGACCGCCTGGCCGGGGGCAGGCCCTTGCCGTAGTGCGCGGCGCGCAGGGCCCGGCACGCCTCCAGGATCGCGGGGCCGCCGCGCCGGTGGATCGCGCCGTCCACGCCTCCGCCGCCCAGCAGGGAGGAGTTCGCCGCGTTGACGATCGCGTCGACGGACTGGCGGGTGATGTCGCCCCGGACGAGGGTGATGGTCGTGGTGGTCATACCGGTCTGGTACCCGGTTCCGCGGCCGGTGGGCAACCCGTTATCGTGCCGCCGTCCGGTCGGACTGCCGGCGCAGTCTGCGCCATACCGCCTTCGCCGCGTTGTGGCCGGACATGCCGTGCACGCCGGGGCCGGGCGGGGTGGCGGAGGAGCAGAGGAAGACGGCCGGGTGCGGGGTGTTGTAGGGGAAGAGGGACAGCCGGGGGCGCAGCAGGAGCTGGAGGCCGGAGGCGGCGCCGGTGGCGATGTCGCCGCCGACGTAGTTGGCGTTGCGGGCGGCGAGTTCGGGCGGGCCGGCGACGGCGCGGGCCAGGACGCGGTCGCGGAAGCCGGGGGCGAAGCGCTCCAGCTGCCGTTCGACGGCGTCGGTGAGGTCGCCGGTCCAGCCGCCGGGGACGTGGCCGTAGGCCCAGAAGGTGTGTTTGCCCTCGGGGGCCCGGGTGGGGTCGGCGACGGACGGCTGGACGGTGATCAGGAACGGTACGTCGGGTGCCCGGCCCTCGCGGGACGCGGCGCGCAGCGCGGTGCCGATCTCCCGGCTGGTCGGGCCGAGTTGCACGGTCGTGGCGATCCGGGCCTCGGGGGCGGTCCAGGGCACCGGGCCGTCGAGGGCGTAGTCGACCTTGAAGGCGGCGGCGCCGTACCGGTAGCGGTCGTAGTGGCCGCCGAAGCCCGCGATGCGGGCCAGGGCGGTGGGTGAGGTGTCGAAGACGTAGGCGCGCGCCGGTGGCAGGTCGTCGAGGCGTTTGACCTCGTAGTCGGTGTGGACGGCGCCGCCCAGGTCCGTCAGGTACGCGGCGAGCGCGTCGGAGAGGGCCTGGGAGCCGCCGCGGGCGACGGGCCAGCCGCGGGCGTGTGCGGCGAGGGCGAAGACCAGGCCGACGGCGCTCGTGGCGAACCCGTCGAGCGGGGAGATCACGTGGGCGACGAGGCCCGCGAACAGGGCTTTCGCCCGCTCGTCGCGGAAGCGGCGCATCAGGACGGTCGACGGCGGGAGTCCGGTCAGGCCGAAGCGGGCGAGGGTGAGCGGGTCGCGTGGGAGCGCGGTGAGCGGGAGGGACATGAAGTCGCGGACCAGGGTGTCCCAGTGGGGCAGGAACGGGGCCACCAGTCTGCGGTAGGTGCCCGCGTCGCGCGGTCCGAAGGAGGCCGCCGTACGCGCCACCGAGCGGGACAGCACGGCGGCCGTGCCGTCCGGGAAGGGGTGCGCCATGGGCAGGTCGGCGTGCAGCCACCGGAGGCCGTAGCGCTCCAGCGGGAGGGCGCGGAACGCGGGCGAGTTGATGCCGAGGGGATGGGCCGCCGAGCAGGGGTCGTGGCGGAAGCCGGGCAGGGTCAGTTCCTCGGTGCGCGCTCCTCCGCCCACGGTGTCGCGGGCCTCGAAGAGGGCGACGGAGAAGCCGCGGCGGGCCAGTTCCACGGCGGCCGTCAGGCCGTTCGGTCCCGCTCCCACCACGACCGCATCGAGCATCGACGGCACCTTCGGAACCCCTTCGTCAGCCGACGGTCACTGGGGGTCAGGATATGCCGGGGGTCTGGTCGCCGTGCCGCCAGGCCCTTTCCGCACCGAGGAGTTCCGCCCCGAGCAGTTCCGCGATGCGCCGTGCCGTGGCCGCGTCCCTGGCCGTGGTGAACGGCAGGGCGTTGCCGCCGGTGATGCGGAACGGCTCGCCGGTGAGGGTGAGATGGGCGCCCCCCGCCTCTTCGACCAGGAGGATGCCCGCCGCGTGGTCCCAGGCCGCCTCCCAGGAGAACGCGGTCGCGTCCGACGCGCCGCGTGCGACGGCGAGGTACTCCAGTCCCGCCGAGCCGCAGGGGCGGGGTGCGATGCCCTCGGTCCACAGGCCGAGCAGGGCGCGCTTCTGGTCGTCGGTGGTGAAGTCGGGGTGGGAGGTGGCCACTTCGAGGTCGCGGCCGGGGGCGGGCGGTCCGGCCCACAGCCGCTCGCCGTCGAGGTGGGCGCCGCCGCCGCGGACGGCCGTGGCGAGTTCGTCCGGCACCGGTGCGTAGGTCCAGGAAGCGTGCAGGACGCCTCGGTGGGCGAGCGCGACGAGGGTGCAGAAGCCCGGGTCGCCGTGCACGAACTGGCGGGTTCCGTCGACCGGGTCGACGATCCAGACGGGTACGTCGCCCTGGAGGGCCTCGTAGGTCGCCGGGTCGGCGTGGACGGCCTCCTCGCCGACCACGACGGAGCCGGGCAGCAGCTTGCCGAGGACCTCGGTGAGGTATGCCTCGGCGAGGCGGTCGGCGTCGGTCACCAGGTCGTGCGGGCCGCTCTTCTGGTCGACCTCGTCCTCGGCGAGCCGCCGGAAGCGGGGCATGATCTCGGCCGCGGCGGCCTTGCGGACCGCCTCCGCCACGTCGGCCGAGCGGTGTACGAGAAACTCTTCGATGGTTTCGTTCTGTCCGATCATGGTTCCATGAGAACACGCGCCACTGACATTCCCTGCCCACCCGGTTCACACCGGGTGGAATCGGCGTGAAATCCCGCCCTCGTCCCTTGTCGCGGGCTCACCGCCCCACCGCGTAGCCCTGCATCCCGCGCGGATTGGCCGCCGCGGACAGGATGCCGCTCTCCGGGTCGCGGGCCACCGCGCACAGCCGTCCCTCGGACCAGCCGTCGGCCACCGTGACGTCGTGTCCGCGCCGCCGCAGCGCGGCGACCGTCCCGGGGTCGGTGCGGGCCTCGACGGTGAGGCTGCCGGGCCGCATCCCGCGCGGGTGGAAGGAGCCGGGGAAGCCGTCGGTGTGCCAGTTCGGGGCGTCGATCGCGCCCTGGAGGTCGAGGCCGCCGCGCACCGGGGCGCGCTGGACGAGGCCGAGGAAGAAGTGGGGCTGCCACTGGTCCTGCTGGTCGCCGCCGGGGGTGCCGAAGGCCAGGACCGGGACGCCGCCGCGCAGGGCGAGGGTCGGGGTGAGGGTGGTACGGGGGCGGCGGCCGGGGGTGAGCGAGTTGGGCAGGCCCTCCTCCAGCCAGGCCATCTGGAGCCGGGTGCCGAGGGGGAAGCCGAGCTCGGGCACGACGGGGTTGGACTGGAGCCAGCCGCCGCTGGGCGTCGCGGCGATCATGTTGCCCCAGCGGTCGACGACGTCGAGGTGGCAGGTGTCACCGCGCACGGCACCGTCGTCGGCGACCTGCGGCTCGTGCGCCGGGTCGCTCCCGTACGCCGGGTCGCTCCCGTCGTACCGCGCGACGGTCGGCTCACCGGCGCCCATCGGGCTGAAGCCCGGTGTGCCGTGGGCGACGAGGTGGGCGAGGGCGGGCAGCCGCGGGGTGCGGCCGCCGGGGGCGCCGGGCCGCAGGTCGTACGACGCCCGCTCGCCGATCAGCGTACGGCGCCCGGCGTTGTAGGCGTCGGAGAGGAGGTCGTCGAGCGGGACGTCGGCGGCGTCGCCGTACCAGGCCTCGCGGTCGGCCATGGCGAGTTTGCAGCCCTCGGTGAGGAGGTGGATGTGGTCGGCGGAGCCGTACGGGGGCAGGTCGGGCGGGAGCAGGGCGAGCTGCTGGAGGAAGGCGGGGCCCTGGCTCCAGGGGCCCGCCTTGCAGACGGTCCAGCCGTGGTGGTCGTACGTCGCCGGTGCCTCGTAGCTCGCGGACCAGCCGGCGAGGTCGGCGGCGGTGAGGGTGCCGGTGTGGTGGCCGCCGCTGGTGTCCAGGGTGGGGTGGCCGGACTGCCGTACCAGGGCCTCGGCGATGAATCCGGTGCGCCACACCTCGCGGGCGGCGTCGATCCGGGCCTCCCGGCCGCCCGCCCCGGCGGTCTCGGCGAGCAGTCGCCGCCAGGTGGCGGCGAGGGCGGGGTTGCGGAAGAGGCGGCCGGGGCGGGGCGGGACGCCGCCGGGCAGGTAGACCTCGGCCGAGGTGGTCCACTCCGTCTCGAAGAGCGGCCGTACGCTCTCGACGGTCGCGCCCAGGTTCTCCACGGGCGGGTGGCCGTGCTCGGCGTAGCCGATGGCGTACTTCAGGACGTCGGGCAGGGGTCTGGTGCCGTGGTCGCGCAGGAGCAGCATCCAGGCGTCGAAGGCGCCGGGCACGGCGGCGGCCAGCGGGCCGGTGCCGGGGACGAGGTCGAGGCCGAGGGAGCGGTAGTGCGCGATGCCGGCTCCGGCCGGGGCGACGCCCTGACCGCACAGCACGCGCACCGGGCCACCCGCCGGGGCGAGGACGACCGGGACCTCGCCCGCCGGGCCGTTGAGGTGCGGCTCCACCACGTGCAGCACGAACGCGGCGGCCACGGCGGCGTCGAAGGCGTTGCCGCCGTCCTCCAGCACGGCCATCGCCGACTGCGAGGCCAGCCAGTGGGTGGACGAGACCATGCCGAAGGTGCCCTGGAGCGTGGGACGGGTGGTGAACGTCATCGGTCGCCTGCCGCCTCTCTGACCACTGCCGTCGCGATGGCCGACGTGTGCACTTTCTCACGCGGGATCCCGGACGGGTACGGCCGGTGAGCGGGGTTAGGGTCCGGTACGGACCGTTCGCCCATGGACCGTTCGTCCACGGATCGTTCGTCCACGGACCGTTCGTCGTGCGGGCGAGCAGTGAGGAGATACGGCCGGTGCGCACCCCCACCACGTCTCCCGGTACGTCTCCGGCGCCGGGCAGTTACTTCGAGCAGACCGACGAGCACCGCTACAAGCCGACGGCGCACGCGGGCGGGGCCTGGACGGCCGACGAGCAGCACTTCAGCCCGCTGGGCGGGCTCGTCGTCCACGCGATCGAGCGGCACCGGGCGGCCTCGGGCGCGGACCCGGGACTGCTGCTGTCGCGGATCTGCTACGACATCCTGGGGCGGCCCGCGCTGGACGAGTGCGAGATCCGGGTGGAGACCGTGCGGCCGGGCCGCACCATCGAGCTGGTCGAGGCGGTCGTCCGCATCGGCGCGCGGGACGTGGTGCGGGCGCGCGCCTGGTTCCTGGCGGCGTACGACACCTCCGCGGTCGCCGGAGGCGCCGACGGGCCGCTCACCCCGCCGGACGGGCTGGAGCCGTGGCCGATGACCGAGGTCTGGCCCGGCGGTTACATCGCCTCCCTGGACGTCCGTCCGCTCACGCCGCCCCGGCCGGGCCGGGCCACCGTCTGGGTGCGCACTCCGCTGGAACTGGTCGCCGGGGCCGGGGCGGGTCCGCTCGCGTCGTTCCTCGCGCTGGTCGACACCGCGAACGGCATCGCCGTACGGCAGCCGCCCGGCAGCTGGTCGTTCCCCAACGTCGATCTGACGGTGCATCTGCACCGTGCCCCGCGCGGACCGTGGACGGGGCTCGACACGTCGGTGACGTTCGGGCCGTCCGGTCAAGGGCTCACCAGTACCGTCCTGCACGATGTGGACGGGCCGGTCGGCCGGGCCGAGCAGCTGCTCACCGTCCGTCCCGCGCCCGGAACCTGACGGCGGCGCGGGCCGCACCCGGCCGAGGACCGGCCCCGGGCCCCGCCCGGGAGGGGAACAGTGTCGGACATAAGCGGATACACGGCCCGTGTACGGCAGTTCACGGTGACCGGGTGAGTACGCAGAGAGACAGAATCCGTTCGAGCTTTTCGCCTCATGGCAACTCGTGTGACACTGGCGTCCCGTCCGCGGTGCGGACCCGCTCCGCACCCCGTCCCCCACGAGAAGTGCGCCCGTGCGTGATCTTCCTTTGCCGCTCGCTCTGTCCGCGCGCATCGCTCCCGTAGTCGTGCTCGCCGCGGCCGGATGGGCGCTGACGTCCGGCCCGTTCGCCGCGTCGGCGACGCCGGACCACAAGTCCGCCTCCGACGCCTCCGACGGGGGGACCGCGACGCAGCAGCAGACCTCCACCGCCCCCTCGGCCGCGGCGGTCACCAAGACGTACGCCGACTCCCCCGCGCCGTGCACCGGCATCACCGCGGGCACGGTCAAGTCGCTGGTGCCGGGAGCCAAGACGGCCGGCAAGGAGATCCCGTCGACGGACACGACGGTGCGCCGCACCTGCTCGTGGAACGCGCTCAAGGGCTACGACTACCGGTGGCTGGACGTCTCCTACGAGATCACCGCCTCGGACGCGGCGGCGCAGAAGGAGTACAAGGACCGGGTCGCCGAGCGCAGCGGCGGCGGGGCGGTCCCCGGGCTCGGCAACGCGGGGTACTCGGTGGTGAACCTGACCACCGAGTCGAAGCAGCAGACCCGGGAGGGCGTGGTGCTCGCCCAGGTGTCGAACGCGCTGGTGACGGTCACCTACAACGGCAGCGACTTCGAGACGAAGAAGGCACCGAGCACCGACGTCATCAACAAGGGTGCCATCAAGGCCGCGAAGGACGCGGTGGCGGCGCTGGAGGACGGCCGGAAGGGCTGACCGTCCTCCGCCGGCGGCCGGACTGACGTGCCGTCACCCTTCTTCGGGCTGCGGCTTCTTGCCGGTGAGCAGCATCAGTGCCGTGTACAGCACCAGTGAGGTGCCCAGGCCGACCGCCCAGCCGTAGTCGGCCAGGGACGACAGGGCCGTGATCGGGCGGCCGTCGAGCAGCGGGTGGAAGTCGGCGCCGCCGACGGCCAGGACGCCTCCGGTCACGAAGGCGGCGACCGCCCGCCAGTTCCAGCCGCCGTCGTACCAGTACCGGCCGCCGCCGCCCCGGTAGAGGTCGGTGAGGTCGAGCCGGCCGCGGCGCAGGATCCAGTAGTCGGCGATGAGGATGCCGGCGACCGTGCCGAGCAGGCCGCCGACGAGGCCGAGCCAGGTGAAGATGTAGCCCTGCGGATCGGCGTACAGCTTCCACGGGAAGATCAGCACGCCGAGCACGCAGGTGACGAGCGCGCCGGCGCGGAAACTGATCCTGCGGGGCGCGATGTTGGAGAAGTCGAACGCCGGGGAGACCAGGTTGGCCGCGACGTTGACGGACAGGGTCGCCACCAGCACGGTCACCAGGGCGTAGAGCAGGCCCACCACGTTGTCCGTCCGGGCGGCGAGCTGCACCGGGTCCCAGACCGGCTTGCCGTAGACGGCCTGCGAGCCGGAGGTGACGAGCACCGAGAGAAAGGCGAACAACGTCATGGTGGTGGGCAGTCCGAGGGCCTGGCCGCGGGTCTGCGCCTTCTGGCTCCTGCCGTAGCGGGTGAAGTCGGGGATGTTGAGGGACAGCGTCGACCAGAAGCCGATCATGCCCATCAGGGACGGTGCGAACAGCTTCCAGAAGTCGCCGCCCCAGCCCAGCCGGGAGGGCTGGTCGAACAGCGGGCCGAGGCCGCCCGCCTTGCCGCTCATCCACCCCAGCATCACGAACGCGCCGACGAGCACGAAGGGCGCCGCCCAGTTCTCGAAGCGGCGGACGGTCTCCATGCCCCGGTAGATGACGGCGACCTGGATCGCCCAGAAGACCGCGAACGACAGCCACATGGTCCAGGCGTGCCCGCCGATCTCGGTGGCGTTCGCCCAGCCGTCGCCGATGAGCTTGCCGGCCAGGAAGTAGATCGCCTCACCGCCGATCCAGGTCTGGATGCCGAACCAGCCGCACGCCACCAACGCCCTTACGACAGCGGGGAGGTTGGCGCCCCGGATGCCGAAGGAGGCGCGGGCGAAGACCGGGAAGGGGATGCCGTACCTGGGGCCGGCGTGCCCGGTGAGCAGCATCGGGACCAGCACGATCAGGTTGGCCAGGGCGATGGTGAACACCGCCTGCTTCCAGTCCATGCCGACGGCGATGAGACCGGAGGCCAGGGTCCAGGAGGCCGTGTTGTGGGCCATGCCGACCCAGAGGGCGGCGAAGTTGTACGTGGTCCAGGTGCGTCGGCCGACGGGCACCGGCAGCAGGTCCGCGTTGGCGTACGGGCCGGTCGGCTGCGCGGTGCCCGGGGCGATCTCCACGCGCCCGTCGGGGAGGGTGACTTGGGCGGCCGGGGGTATGGCCGCGGGAGCGGTTTCGGTCATGGGCAGGCCAATCGGTGAGGTGGACCGGGAAGCGTGGCCGTGCGGGCGGCGCCGTGGGGACGGGTTCCGGGGTGACTCGAATGCCCTGGGTGACACGAAGGGGGGTGCAGGCGGGGACGGGGTTCGGGCGGGGTGGCAGGAGGTGCTGTTCGGGTGGGGTGGTGCGGCGGGGCCTGCGGCGGCGGGTCAGCCGGTGCCGTTGAGGGCCGGGATGACTTTCGTGCCGTAGGCGTCGATGACGGCCTCCCGGGCGTCGTGCATGTCGTAGACGGCGAACTGGTCGACGCCGAGCTCGCGCAGGGCCTCGAGCTTCTCGATGTGCCGCTCGACGGGGCCGATGACGCAGAACCGGTCGACGATCTCGTCGGGCACGAACTCGGTGTCCGGGTTGCCGCTGCGCCCGTGGTGGGAGTAGTCGTAGCCCTGGCGGGACTTGATGTAGTCGGTGAGTTCCTCGGGCACCTGCGCGGAGTGCTCGCCGTAGCGGGAGACCAGGTCGGCGACGTGGTTGCCGACCATGCCGCCGAACCAGCGGCACTGCTCGCGGGCATGGGCGAGCGCGGCGGGCGAGTCGTCCTCGGTGACGTACGCCGGGGCGGCGACGCAGACGGTCACCTCGGCAGGGTCGCGGCCGGCCGCGGCGGCGGCGTCCTTCACGGCCTTGACCATGTACTCGGTGAGGTAGAGGTCGGCAAGCTGGAGGATGAAGCCGTCGGCCTCCTCACCGGCCATCTTCAGGGCCTTGGGGCCGTACGCGGCCATCCAGACGGGGAGTTCGGCGCCCTCCTTGATCCACGGGAAGCGGACCACCGTACCTCCGAGGTCGGCCTCGTCGCCCCGGCCCAGCGCGCGGACGACCTTCATGGCCGCGCTGATCCGGGCCAGGGTGTTGGGCTTGCGGCCCGCGACACGCATCGCGGAGTCGCCGCGGCCGATGCCGCACACCGTGCGGTTGCCGAACATGTCGTTGAGGGTGGCGAAGGACGAGGCGGTGACTTCCCAGGTGCGGGTGCCGGGGTTGGTCACCATCGTGCCGACCTTCAACTTCGTCGTGTTCGCCAGGATCTGACTGTAGATCACGAACGGTTCCTGCCACAGCACGGCCGAGTCGAAGGTCCAGCCGTGGGTGAAGCCGTTGCGCTCGGCCCGCTTCATCAGGCTGACGACCTGGGAGGCCGGCGGGTCGGTCTGCAGGACGAGTCCGAAGTCCATGACGTCTGTGGCGCCCTTCCTAGTGGAGGTACTGGCAGGTGGAGCGCGGGGTGTAGACGCCGTGGCCCGCGCGTCCGGTGTACTCCCGCTCGGTGATGACGGGTTCGCCGCGCGAGAGCACGCTCTCCACCCGTCCGGTGACCGGCTTGCCCTCGTACGCCGAGTAGTCGACGTTCATGTGGTGCGTCTCGGCGGACATCACCTGCCCGGCGTGCGGGTCGTAGATCACGATGTCGGCGTCGGAGCCCGGGGCGATGGTGCCCTTCTTCGGGTAGAGGCCGAACATCCGCGCCGGGGTGGCGCAGGCGATCTCGATCCAGCGGCGGCGGCTGATGTGCCCGTCGACGACGGCCTGGTGGAGCAGGTCCATCCGGTTCTCCACGCCCGGCAGCCCGTTGGGGATCTTGGAGAAGTCTCCGCGGCCCAGTTCCTTCTGTCCGGCGAAGCAGAAGGGGCAGTGGTCCGTGGACACCACCTGGAGGTCGTTGGTGCGCAGGCCGCGCCAGAGGCTCGCCTGGTGCTCGCGGGGCCTCAGCGGCGTGCTGCACACGTACTTGGCGCCCTCGAAGTCCGGCTCGGCGAGGTTGTCGGTCGACAGGAAGAGGTACTGCGGGCAGGTCTCGCCGAACACGTTCAGGCCCTCGTCCCGCGCCCTGGCCAGCTCGGCGACCGCCTCCGTCGCCGAGACGTGCACCACGTACAGCGGGGCGCCCGCGACCTGGGCGAGCCGGATGGCACGGTGGGTGGCCTCGGCCTCCAGCAGCGCCCTGCGGACCTCGCCGTGGAAACGCGGGTCGGTCTCGCCGCGGGCCAGGGCCTGTTCGACCAGCACGTCGATCGCGATGCCGTTCTCGGCGTGCATCATGATCAGGCCGCCGTTGTCGGCGGAGCGCTGCATGGCGCGCAGGATCTGGCCGTCGTCGCTGTAGAACACCCCCGGGTAGGCCATGAACTGCTTGAAGGAGGTCACGCCCTCCTCCACCAGCAGGTCCATCTCTTTGAGGGTGTCCTCGTTCACATCGGAGACGATCATGTGGAAGCCGTAGTCGACGGCGCAGTTGCCCTCCGCCTTGGCGTGCCAGGTGTCCAGGCCCTCGCGCAGGGAACGGCCGACGGTCTGCACCGCGAAGTCGACGATCGTGGTGGTGCCGCCCCAGGCCGCGGCCCGGGTGCCGGTCTCGAAGGTGTCGGAGGCGAAGGTGCCGCCGAACGGCAGCTCCATATGGGTGTGGGCGTCGACCCCGCCCGGGATGACGTACTTCCCGGTCGCGTCGACGACCCTCTCCGCCGTGAACGCCTCGGCGGCCGGGGTGCCGACGGCGGCGAGGGCGGCCACCCGGCCGTTCTCGATCAGGATGTCGGCGTGGATCTCGTCGGACGCGGTGATGACCAGGCCGCCGCGGATGACGGTACTGCTCATGCTCGCTCTCCTTCCGGTCGGGCGGGGCGGATGCGCTCGGGCGGGGGCGGTCCGGGGGGCCGGAGGGCGGATCCGGTCGGGCCGGGCTGGGATGTGCCGCAGGGCGCCGGAAGGGCGGGCGGCCCCGGCGCCCGGCGGTGGGACCTCCGGACAGGACGTCCGGCCGCCGGGACGGCCGCCCGGCGCAATGTCCCTCCGGCGGGCGGCGGTGCGGCTACCGCACGCTGCGCAGCGCCTGTTCGAGGATCGCGGCGCCCTCCTCGGCCTCCGCGACCGTCAGGGACAGCGGTGGTGCGATGCGCAGGGCGCTGGTGTCGTGTCCGCCGCCCTTGCCGATGAGCAGTCCTCCCTCACGCGCCGCCTCCAGCACGGCGGCCGCCGCGGCCGGGTCGGCCTCGTCGGTACCGGGCCGGGCCAGTTCGACACCGATCATCAGCCCGCGTCCGCGCACCTCCCGTACACCGGGGAGCTGCGCTGCGGCGGCCCGCAGCCGCTCGATGAGGAGGCCGCCGACACGGCGGGCGTTGCCCTGGAGGTCGTGCTCCAGCAGATACGTCAGGTTGGCGAGGCCCGCCGCCATGGTGAGCTGGGTGCCGCCGAACGTGGAGATGCTGTTGGAGTCCAGGCAGTTCATGATCTCGGCGCGGGCGATCACACCGCCGATGGAGGCGCCGTTACCGAGGCCCTTGGCGAAGGTGACGATGTCGGGCGGGCCGCTCCGTCCGTGCGCCTGCCAGCCCCAGAAGTGGTCGCCGGTGCGGCCCCAGCCGGTCTGCACCTCGTCGGAGATCCACAGGATCCCGCGCTCGGCGAGCACCTCGCGGAACGCCGCGTACAGGCCGTCGGGCGGTGAGGTGAACCCGCCGACGCCCTGGACGGGTTCGGCGATCAGGGCGGCCGGCGACCGGGAGTGGCCGAGCAGGTCCTCGAGGTCGGCGACGCAGGCCGCGGTGAAGGCGGCGTCGTCGAGGTGGGCGAACGGGCCACGGGTGCGGACGCCGCCGTGGACGTAGAGGGTCTGCAGCGGCGACAGCGAGGTCGGGGACCAGCTGCGGTTGCCGGTGATGCCGACGGCGCTGAAGGAGCGGCCGTGGTAGCTGTTGCGCATCGCGAGGACGGTGTTGCTGCGCCGGTAGGCCGTGGCGAGCAGCAGGGCGGTGTCGTTGGCCTCGGTGCCGGAGGTGGTGAAGAACACCCGCGCGTCGGGGATGCCGCTCACCTGGGCGACCCGCTCGGCGAGTTCGACCATCGGCCGGTTGAGGTAGAGCGTGGAGGAGTGGATGATCCGCCCGGCCTGCTCGGCGACGGCCTTGGTGACCTCGGGCAGGGCGTGCGCGGTCAGCGTGGTGAGGATGCCGCCGAAGAAGTCGAGGTACTTCCTGCCGCTCGCGTCCCAGACGTGGCGGCCCTCGCCGTGGGTGAGTTCCAGCGGGTCGTCGTAGTAGAGCGCGAGCCAGTCGGGCAGGACGTCGCGGTGCCGGGCGTGGAGTTCGTTCACGGCGTGACCAGCCCCTCGTACGCGTCGGGGCGGCGGTCGCGGTAGAACGCCCACTGCTGCCGCACCTCGTCGATGAGGCCGAAGTCGAGGTCGCGGACGACGAGTTCCTCGGCCTTGTCGCTGGCGGTGTCGCCGACGAACTGGCCGCGCGGGTCGACGAAGTAGCTGGTGCCGTAGAAGTCGTCGTCGCCGTACTCCTCCTGGCCGACCCGGTTGATGGCGGCGATGAAGTACTCGTTGGCGACGGCCGCGGCGGGCTGCTCCAGCTGCCAGAGGTAGGCCGACAGGCCGCGTGAGGTGGCGGACGGGTTGTAGACCAGCTGGGCGCCGTTCAGGCCGAGTTGCCGCCAGCCCTCGGGGAAGTGGCGGTCGTAGCAGATGTAGACGCCGACCTTGCCGACGGCGGTGTCGAAGACCGGCCAGCCGGCGTTGCCCGGCTTGAAGTAGTACTTCTCCCAGAAGCCCTTGACCTGCGGGATGTGGTGCTTGCGGTACATGCCGAGGTAGCTGCCGTCGGCGTCGATCACGGCGGCGGTGTTGTAGTAGAAGCCGGACTGCTCGACCTCGAAGACCGGGACGACCATCACCATGCCGAGTTCCCTGGCGAGGGCCCGCATCCGGGTCACGGTCGGGCCGTCGGGCACGGGTTCGGCCCAGCGGTAGTGCTCCGGGTCCTGGACCTGGCAGAAGTAGGGGGCGTTGAAGACTTCCTGGAACCCGATGACCTTCGCGCCCTGCCGGGCGGCCTCACGGGCGTGCTCCTCGTGTTTCGCGACCATGGACTCGGTGTCGCCGGTCCAGGTGGCCTGGACCAGAGCGGCGCGTACGACGTTGGCCATGAGCTGCTCCTTCGACGGGACGCCAGCACCTCTACGCCCGTAGAAGCAGGCGGTAGAGGCACGAACGTAAGCCCCCGCGACGGGCTTGCCAAGACCATCGTCGTTAAGCCGCAGAGTCGATCATGTTTCGCACTCCAAAGGGTGAGCAGCGGGTGCCCGCGGGGCCCGTCGGCGGTCCCCCCTCGCCCGGATGCCTCCCGGCCAGGCAGGCCGGACCGCGTCCGGGCGGCCCGGACCGGCAGGTCCGGCACCCGACGGCCGTCCGGCCGCACGGACCGCCGGGCCGCCCGCGCGGGTGGTCGGGCCGCACCCGGCCGCCCGGACCGTCACGGCGCACTCCGGCCACCGTCAGTCCGTGCGGATCCCCCGGGCCGAGCCGCCCACACGGGCGGTCAGGCCGTACACCGCCGGTCAGGCCGTCGAGCGGCGCGCTCGAGCGGCCAGAGCGTGCGGCCGGGCATCCCGGCCGCCGCCAGGCCGAGCAGACCGGTCAGGCTGCCGAGTCGCCCGCGCGGGCGGCAGGTCACACACCGCCGGACAGACCGTCGAACGGCGCGCTCGAGCAGTCAGGACACACGGCCGGGCGGCCTGGCGGTCACGGCGGGGCCGTGCCTCCGGGCGATCCGCCCACCGTCAGGCGGCCGAGCCATCCGCGCGGGCGGTCGGGCCGGGGGTGCCGGGGATCCGGCCGCCCGTCGGTCCTCCGTGTCCGGGTGGGCCGGTCAGACTGTGTGGCCTGCGACGCGCAGGGCGTGCAGCACGTCCCAGTGGCGCTCGTCGGAGACCCCGCGGGCGGCGGCCAGCAGCAGTGGCACCAGGTGCCGCGGGTCGGCGTCGACGCTGCGCGCGGCCTCCTCCGGGGTGCGGACCCGGACGTACGCGTCGAGCAGCTCGCTCACCTCGCGGTCCCGGTTCTCGGCGACCAGGGCCAGTACCGCGCCGCCGATCTCGGCGGCGGGCCGTGCGACGCCCTGGCGGAGCATCTGCTGCCCGTCGTCCTCCCGTCCGGCCTCGACCAGCGCGTCCGCGGCGGCGACCAGCAGGTCGATGGGCAGCGAGGCGGCCTCCCACAGCAGCGTCGCCCAGTCGGCGCCGAGCCCGGCGTGGTGCATCTGGCCGGCGAGCAGCGGGAAGCGGGCGGCGGGCCAGTACGCGGCCTCGACGAGCAGGGCGTGCGCCTCACCGGTACGGCCCTCGCCGCGCAGGCGCAGCAGGGCGGTGACGGTGTCGCGGACGGCGCGGCCGTCCTCCGTGTCCGGGAGGGCGGGGCCGGGCTGCTGGGCGGCGGGCTCCGGCTGGAGCGCGGCGGGCACCGGCTGGTCGACGGCGTCCGGGTGCGGGTCCGGAACGGCCTGCTGCGGTACGGCGTCGGAGGCATCGGGTGCCGCTGCGGGGCGCGCCCCGCCCCCGCCTCCGGCGAAGCGGGCGCCGCGCAGGGTACGGGCGGCGGCACGGGCGGCGCGGGACGTGGTGGACGGTGCCGGAGCCGGGGCGGCGGCGTCCGGTGCGGGCTGCTGCTCGGAAGGCCCGGCGGGGAAGGACCCGCCCCGCCGGTGCCCGGACTGCCCGGCCGCGTCGGGAACGGGCTGCGGGTCGGGCTGCGCGGCGGACGGTGAGCCGCCCGGTTCGAGGGCGGGGGCCGGGAAGTCGTAGCCCCGCTCCTCCGGGCCGGTTCCCGCGGCGTCATGGACGGTGCCGGCCTCGGAGGCGTCGAGTTCCGCGGCCCACCAGCCCTCGGCCGCACGCCGTGCCGCACGCCAGTCGATCGCGCCGGACTGCGCGTCGGCGCCGTCGCGCCGCGGCGCCGCGGACGCGCCGGAGGGGGCCATCGGCCCGGAGGCCGCGGCGGACGGCGCGGGGGTGGCACCGGCCGCCCCCTGGCCGCCGCCGCGCGCCTCGCGGCGGCGCGGTATCCCGGGGCGTGCGCCGTCGGTGCGGTCGCCGCCCGTACCGCCGACGGGCGGGGCCTGCCCGGCGCCGGTGCGGTGGTCCAGGCCGCGCAGCCGGGCCCGGAGTTCGGCGCAGCGGGCCGTGGCGCGTTCGTGGTCGTCGGTGGCCCAGGCGAGGTCGAGGCGGAGGGCGTCGGCCTGTTCGCGGGTGGTGGCGGCGGCCAGCATCCGGCCCAGTTCGGCCTGCCGCTCGCCGGACGTCTGCTGCTCGCGGAGCATCATGTCGAGCCGGTCCGCGAGGGCCTCACGGCCGCCGGGGCGGCTGTCGTGCGCGGTGACCGCGGCCCGGTGCAGGCTCCCGGCGCGCTCGGTCTCCTGGAGGGCGACGTCGGGGCCGTAGACGTTGGCCAGATCCTGCAGGAGCGATTCGACGACGTCCCAGGGCGGCAGCTCACGGCCGCCGAGGCAGGCCCGCATGCCGTCCGGGTCGCGCTGCCAGAACACCGCGCACCAGCCGGCGCCCTGATCCAGCCGCCCGAGCAGACCGTCCAGGTAGTTCGCGAACTCCCGTACCTGCTGCGAGAGTTGGTCCACTGTCATCGCATATCTCCCGCAAGACCGGAATTCTCCGCTCCGTAGCAAACACCAGTAGCGTTACAGGAGGGCTACGAAGGGTTTGCGGCCTGGACGCAGAGTGCGCCCTCCCTGCCAGAACGTAACGTACACCCGCCACATATGCCCAGGTCCAGAGGCCCCCCGAATCTCACCAAACCCCGCGGACCTCACCAAACTCCACAGGATCGGGGGGTGAAAACCTCCAGAACCGGTCAGTTCACGCCACCGGAATCCCGTCGGAGCCCTCGGCGGACCCCGGTATTGCGCTCCGGGTCACACCGTCACCGGCACGCACAGCCCCGCGAGTTCGTCCATGGACAGGCCCAGCGTCCGCGCCAGTGCCGCCACCGTGAAGAAGGCCGGCGTCGGGGCGCGGCCGGTCTCGATCTTCCGCAGGGTCTCCGCCGAGATGCCGGCGCCCGCCGCGATCTCCGTCATGCTGCGACCGCCCCGCGCCTGGCGCAGCAGCCGCCCGAGGCGCTCGCCGCGTTCGCGTTCTTCGGGGGTGAGGGGGTTCCGGACCATGCCACTATTCTAATACCGGTAAACAAATACCGACCAGACCGGTATAGTAATTGGCATGGTGGAACTCAAGACGGATGCGTCGATCGACGCGATGCACGAGGCCGGACAGGTCGTGGGGCGGGCCCTCACGGCCGTACGGAAGGCCGCCGGTATCGGTGTCTCCCTGCTGGAACTGGACGCCGTGGCGCGGGACGTGCTGCGCGAGGCGGGCGCGACCTCGCCGTTCCTCGGCTACCGGCCCTCGTTCGCCCCGGTGCCCTACCCCGGGGTGCTCTGCGTCTCCGTGAACGACGCGATCGTGCACGGCATCCCGGACGGCTACCGGCTGCGCGACGGGGACCTGGTCTCCGCCGACTTCGGCGCCGAGCTCGGCGGCTGGGTCGGCGACTCGGCGATCAGCTTCACCGTCGGCACGCCGCGCCCCGCGGACCTGCGGCTCATCGAGACGACGGAGCGGGCGCTGGCCGCCGGGATCGGGGCGGCCGTCGTCGGCAACCGGATCGGCGACATCGCGCACGCGATCGGCACGGTCTGCCGCGCCGCCGGGTACGGCATCCCGGACGGCTTCGGCGGGCACGGCATCGGCCGCCGTATGCACGAGGACCCGGGGGTGCCCAACGAGGGCCGCCCCGGCCGGGGGATGCCGCTGCGGGCCGGCATGGCGCTGGCCATCGAGCCCATGCTGATCGCGAGCGGCCGGGACGACTGGCACACGGCACCGGACGGCTGGACCCTGCGCACCGACGACGGCTCGCGCGCCGCCCACGCGGAACACACCGTCGCCATCACGGAGTCGGGCCCGCGGATCCTCACGGCGCGGGACGACGGCTGACCGTCCCCGCAGGCCCCGGAGGCGGGCGGCCCGGACGGCGGACGCACCTGGAAGGCCGGCGGCTGACAAGCCGGGAAGGCCGCCGGCGGACGGCCCCGGAAGGCGGCCGGAGCACGACATGCCGCTCTCCACCGGGCATGCCATGGTGGTCTACGGGCACGGGGCAGCCGGATCGGTGTGAGTCCGGCACGGGCCGGGTACCCGCGTGCGCGAACCGAACCGGCAGTCGACGGAACGGAACGGAACGCCATGACCAGCGGCTTCACCGGCCCGGAGGGCTACGGCCCCGACCCCTTCCAGGAATTCTTCGCCCGCTTCTTCGGCGGCCCGCGCCCCGGCCCCCGCCAGATCGACATCGGCCGGCTGCTGAGCCAGCCGGCCAGGGAACTCGTGCGCGGCGCCGCCCAGTACGCCGCCGAGCACGGCAGCCGGGACCTGGACACCCAGCATCTGCTGCGTGCCGCCCTCGCCGCCGAGCCGACCCGGAGCCTGCTCACCCGGGCGGGCGCGGACCCCGACTCGCTGGCGACGGAGATCGACGAGCGGTCGGGCCCCGCCCGGCACCGCCCGGACGAGACCGCGCCGCCCACCACGCTGTCCCTGACCCCGGCCGTCAAGCGCGCCCTGCTGGACGCGCACGAGCTGGCCCGGGGCAGCGGCGCGGGCTACATCGGCCCCGAGCACGTGCTGAGCGCGCTCGCAGCGAACCCCGACTCGGCGGCGGGGCACATCCTGCACAGTTCCCGGTTCGCCGCCGCCGGGCTGCCGCCCGAGGCACCGGAGGCGGCGGCGCCCCGGCCGGAGGCCCGCCGCCCCACCGGGACACCCACGCTGGACAAGTACGGCCGCGATCTCACCGAACTCGCCCGGCAGGGCCGTATCGACCCGGTGATCGGCCGTGAGGAGGAGATCGAGCAGACGATCGAGGTGCTCTCCCGGCGCGGCAAGAACAACCCGGTGCTGATCGGCGACGCGGGCGTCGGCAAGACCGCCGTGGTGGAGGGGCTCGCGCAGCGGATCGCCGACGGGGACGTGCCGGACATCCTCGGCGGACGGCGGGTGGTGGCCCTCGACCTCACCGGGGTGGTCGCCGGCACCCGCTACCGGGGCGACTTCGAGGAGCGGCTGAACACCATCGTCGAGGAGATCCGCACCCACTCCGACCAGCTCGTCGTCTTCATCGACGAACTGCACACCGTCGTCGGCGCCGGCGGGGGCGGCGAGGGCGGCTCGATGGACGCCGGCAACATCCTCAAGCCCGCCCTGGCCCGCGGCGAACTGCACGTCGTGGGCGCGACGACGCTCGAGGAGTACCGGCGGATCGAGAAGGACGCGGCACTGGCCCGCCGGTTCCAGCCGATCCTGGTGCCGGAGCCGAGCGCCCCGGACACCGTCGAGATCCTGCGCGGGCTGCGCGACCGCTACGAGGCCCACCACCAGGTCCGCTACACCGACGAGGCGCTGGTCGCGGCGGTGGAGCTGTCGGACCGCTATCTCACCGACCGGCGGCTGCCCGACAAGGCGATCGACCTCATCGACCAGGCCGGGGCCCGGGTGCGGCTGGGCTCCCGGACCAAGGGCACGGACGTACGGGCCATGGAGCAGGAGGCCGAGCAGCTCACCCGGGACAAGGACCAGGCGGTCGCCGACGAGCAGTACGAGGAGGCGACCCGGCTGCGCGACCGCATCACGGAGCTGAAGCGGCGCATCACCGAGGCGGCCGGGGACGGCGAGGCCGACGAGGGACAGCATCTGGAGGTCACGGCGGAGGCCGTCGCCGAGGTGGTGTCCCGGCTGACCGGCATCCCGGTCAGCAGCCTCACCCAGGAGGAGAAGGAACGCCTGCTGGGCCTGGCGGAGCATCTGCACCGGCGGGTGATCGGGCAGGACGAGGCGGTGCGCGCCGTCTCCGAGGCGGTGCTGCGTTCCCGCGCCGGGCTCGCCAGCCCGAACCGGCCGATCGGCAGCTTCCTGTTCCTCGGCCCGACGGGCGTCGGCAAGACGGAACTGGCCCGCGCCCTCGCCGAGGCGCTGTTCGGCAGCGAGGACCGCATGGTCCGGCTCGACATGAGCGAGTACCAGGAACGGCACACCGTCAGCCGTCTGGTGGGCGCCCCGCCCGGCTACGTCGGCCATGAGGAGGCCGGTCAGCTGACCGAGGCGGTGCGCCGGCACCCGTACGCGCTGCTGCTGCTCGACGAGGTGGAGAAGGCGCACCCCGACGTCTTCAACATCCTGCTCCAGGTGCTCGACGACGGACGCCTGACCGACGCGCAGGGCCGCACGGTGGACTTCACCAACACGGTGATCGTGATGACCAGCAACCTGGGCTCGGAGGCGATCACCCGGCGCGGCGCCGGACTCGGCTTCACGGCGGACGGCGGCGGCGCGGACGCCGACGAGGAGGCGCGGCGCGAGCGGATCCTGCGGCCGCTGCGCGAGCACTTCCGGCCCGAGTTCCTCAACCGCATCGACGAGATCGTCGTGTTCCGCAGGCTGACGTCCGGTCAGCTGCGGGAGATCACCGATCTGTTGCTCGACGGGACGCGTCGGCTGCTGAAGGCGCAGGACGTCACCGTGGAGTTCAGCGACGCGGCGGTGGGCTGGCTCGCCGAGCGCGGGCACCAACCCGAGTACGGCGCGCGCCCGTTGCGCCGCACCATCCAGCGGGAGGTCGACAACCGGTTGTCCCGGCTGCTGCTGGACGGCCGGATCGGCGCGGGCAGCCGGGTCACGGTGGACGTCGAGGACGGGCAGCTCGCGTTCGGCACGCACGGCGCACCGGACGCGGCGCCCGTCCCCTGACACCCCGGGGCCTGATCAGGGCTGCGGGTGCACCACCATGGCCGAGCCGCCGCCGCGGCGCACCGTCTCGGCGGCGGCCAGCCAGCGTCCGTCGCCCAGGCGTTGCACACCGGTCGCCGCGCCGATCTCGGCGTTGAGTTTGAAGGAGTGCCCGATGGCCTCCAGCCTCGTCCTCAGGTCGCTGTCGTACAGCGCCGGTTCGAGTTCGGTCTGGGCCGCGTTGCGCTGGCTGGCGCGGGGCGCGGCGATGGCGTCGACGAGCGGCAGCCGGCGGTCGAGGAACTCGGTGAGGGTCTGCAGCACGGTGGTGATGATGGTCGCGCCGCCGGGCGAGCCCAGGGCGACGACGGGCCGGTGCTGCCGGTCGAGCACGATGGTCGGGGAGATCGACGACCGCGGCCGCTTGCCGGGGCCGGGCAGGTTCGGGTCGTGCACGGCGGGGTTCGCGGGGACGAAGGAGAAGTCCGTCAGCTCGTTGTTGAGCAGGAAGCCCCGGCCGGGCACGGTGATGGCGCTGCCGCCGGTCTGCTCGATGGTCAGCGTGTAGGAGACGACATCGCCCCACTTGTCGGCGACCGTGAGGTGCGTGGTGTTCTCGCCCTCGTACGTGGTCGGGGCCGCCGCTCCCGCGGTGGCGCAGGGTGCCGGGTTCGCCGGGTCACCGGGGGCGAGGGGGCTGGTGAGGACGGCGTCGTCCTTGATGAGGCAGGCGCGCGAGTCGGCGTACTTCTGCGACAGCAGGCCCCCGGTCGGCACCTTCTCGAAGGCGGGGTCGCCGACCCAGCGGCCGCGGTCGGCGAACGCGATCCGGCTCGCCTCGATGAAGCGGTGCAGGTACTGCGTCTCGGTCGCCTTGGAGAGGTCGGTCTTCTCCAGGATGTTGAGGGCCTCGCCGACGGTCGTGCCGCCGGAGGAGGAGGGCGCGATGGAGTACACGTCCAGGCCGCGGTAGGACACCTCGGTGGGCGCCTGGAGCCTGGCCCGGTAGGCCGCCAGGTCGTTCACGGACAGCTTGCCGGGGCGGGCCTTCCAGCCCGACGCCGGGTCGACGGGCGGGTGCTGGACGGTCCCGACGATGTCCCGGCCGAGATCGCCACCGGCGCCGTAGATCGCGCGGATGCCCCTGCTGCCGAGCTCCCGGTAGGTGCGTGCCAGGTCGGGGTTCTTGAACGTGGAGCCCACGGCCGGGAGTTGACCGCCCGGCAGGAACAGGGCGGCGGTGTCGGGGAAGTAGCGGAAGCGGGTCTCGTTGGCGGCGGTCTGCGAGCGGAAGGTGTCGTCCACGGTGAAACCGTCGCGGGCGATGCGCTCGGCGGGCTCGAGGACCGTGCCCAACCGCCGGGTGCCCCAGGTGTCGAGGGCGGTCTGCCAGGTGGCGGGGGTGCCGGGGGTACCGACGCTCAGGCCGCTGCTGACAGCGTCGGCGAACGCGAGCGGTGCGCCGTTCTCCGTGAAGAGGCCGGTCCCGGCGGTCAGCGGGGCGGTCTCACGGCCGTCGATCGTGTGCACCGTACGGGACTTGGCGTCGTAGTAGACGAAGTAGCCGCCCCCGCCGATGCCGGACGAGTAGGGCTCGGTGACGCCGAGCGCGGCGGCGGTGGCGACGGCGGCGTCGACCGCGTTGCCGCCCTTGCGCAGCACCTCGATCCCGGCGGCGGAGGCGTCGGCGTCGACGCTGGCGACCGCGCCGCCGTAGCCGACGGCGACCGGGGCCTTCGCCGGGGTGCCGCTCGTCGCGGCCGGTCCCGGCGGGGCCGCGGCCCCCACCGACACCACGGCGGCCGAGACCGCCAGGACCGCCAGTTTCCGTACCGCGGGACGACGCATCCGCTCCTCCAGCCAGAGACAGTTCGCGCAGCGTAACGGCATCGCTGCGCAGCCGACAGACCGTCCCGGCAGGTGTCATCCGATATCCATGGTTGTCACATGAACGCCATACATCACCGACCAGATCGAACGCCGGTACGTATCGGACGCGTCGGACCGCTAGCATGCGCGCCCATGAATGACGACCTGCGCAACATCGTCCTGGGTCTGATCGCGGCCGGTATCAGCGCCGTGCTCGGCTGGCTGGCCCGCACCTATCTGTGGCGGCGCAAACTCCGCCGCAAGCAGGCGTTCTTCGGGCTGCCCGACAACTCCGAGTCACTCCTCGTGGTCAACCGGGAGGCGGGCGGGCCCGAACTGACGGTGATGCGGCACGACGTGTTCGCGCTGCTCGAACTGGCCGCGCTCATCAAGGACTGCCACGCGCACGCACAGGTCGTCGCACACGACGCCGCGCAGCAGGGGTTCGGCGAGCGCACCGAGTTCTGCGTGGGCGGCCCCGCGTCCAACCGCCGGATGGCCGCGCACCTCGCCTCGCTGCTGCCGGGCATCCGGGTGAACGTGGACGCCGAACCCGGCCCGGACCGGGGCGCGTTCCAGATAGGCAGCGAGCGCTACCGGCTGGAGCCCGGCAAGGACGAGTACGTGCTCCTGGCGCGGCTGACCGCCGGCGAGCGCCGCGAGGCACGGCCGGTGTTCCTGTTCTGCGGCCAGCGCGCGATCACCAACGCGGCGGCGGCGCGCTATCTCGCCCGCAACCACGAGCGGCTGTCGCGCAAGTACGGCGGGAACTCCTTCGTGCTGCTGCTGAAGGTCGTCAACTCGCAGGCGTACGGGCCGGACGTGGTCGAGGTGGTGGGCGATGTGACCCGGGCGGCGCAGGAACCGCTGCCGGCTCCGCCCGCCAACGGCAAGCGCAGCACGCACCGGGCGTCGTAGGGGCGGCGGCGTGCCGGGGGTGCGGCGGGAGCGGTGGATGCCGTGGGAGTGGCGGTGTCGTGGGAGTCGCGGTGCCGTGGGAGCTCGACCCGTCCGGCGTGCAGCTGACCTTCTCCTTCTCCGGGCGCGGACCAACCGTCGTACGGTCGGCCCCGCCGCGTGAGGAGTGATCTTCGGCTGCCGGCCGGGCGGCCCCGCTCGGTCGTCCTGGCTGCCGCAAACTATCCAGACCCGGGGCCACTTGAGTCGCGACACACGGCCGCCGCCCACCTTTCGGGCATAAGCCGTATTTACGCCGCCGTCGGCTTGCGGACTCAGTCCTCCGCGACTTCCGCGTAGACCTGGGACAGCTCGGGGGCACCGTTCGCCGCCCATGCGTGGCCCGACTCGACGACGTCGAACTCACGGCCGGACAGCAGGCGTACGACGGGCAGCCCGCCGGACCGCAGCTCCCAGCGCGCGCCGGGCACGGTCCGCACGAGAACGGTGCCGAGGTACAGCCCGGCGTCATTGCCCAGCCAGGTCAGGGACTCCTCGTCGCCGTCGCCGGGGTTGCCGTGACCGCCGCGGGCACCGTGGTCGCCTCGGGTGTCCTGGTCCTCGCGCCAGCGCGGCAGCAGCTGGTCGAGTGCCTCCAGGGAGGCCGCCGAGTCGTCCAGGGCGACGCCCTCCCGGGACGCCTGGTCGCGGAGCAGCTCGCACTCCGAGAGCAGCGCGGCGAGGCCCTCGGGATCGGCGGACGGCACCGGGGCGCCGCTGTTCTTGCGCCTGTTGCCCAGGAACGGGATGTTCATGGGCCCAGCGTCGCACCCGCGGCACCGCCGGCACCACAGTGCGACGGGCGCGGGATGCCGACGTGCGGAACACGCCGGGACCGACGCGTTCCGGCCCGCGCGTTCTACACGTCGAGGTCGACGACCACCGGAGCGTGGTCCGAGGCGCCCTTGCCCTTGCGCTCGTCCCGGTCGACGTAGGCGTCGGTGACGGCCTTGGCGAACGGCTCGTTGCCGTACACCAGGTCGATGCGCACGCCGCGGTTCTTCGGGAAGCAGAGCTGGCGGTAGTCCCAGTAGGTGAACGGATGGTCGTACTTCAGCGGCCGCGGGACCACGTCGGACAGGCCCACCTCGCGCAGGGCGGCCAGCGCGGCACGCTCGGCGGGGGTGACATGGGTGGCGCCCTCGAAGGCGGCCACGTCGTAGACGTCGTCGTCCGTCGGCGCCACGTTGTAGTCGCCGAGGACGGCGAAGGGACGGCCGCCGGCCGCGTCGCCCGCGACGGCCGCCTTCAGGGCCTCGAACCACCGGAGCTTGTACGCGTAGTGCGGGTGGCCCACCTCGCGGCCGTTGGGCACGTACACCGACCAGACGCGGACCGGGCCGCAGGTCGCCGAGACCGCGCGGGGCTCCTCGACACCGTCGTACCCGGGGTCGCCCGGCAGTCCCTTCACCACGTCGGCGAGGCCGACGCGGGAGAGCACCGCCACCCCGTTCCACCGGCCGGTCGCGTGGACCGCCGCCTCATAGCCCAGTTCGCGCAGCTGGTCGGACGGGAACTGCTCCTCGGCGAGCTTGGCCTCCTGGATGCAGAGCACGTCCGTGCCGCTGCTCTCCAGCCAGGCCAGCAGCCGCGGCAGGCGGGCGGTGATCGAGTTCACGTTCCAGGTCGCGATGCGCATGCCCCACAACCTACCGGGCGGGTATGACAACGCCGCCCCGATCCCGGCCGGTGCCCCGCCGGGCCGCCCGGAACCGCTCAGCCCCGCTCCGGCCCGCTCCCGCCCTGCTCAGACCTCGGCCGAGATGCCCGGGGCGAGCCGCAGGTGCTCGGCGCCGCCGAGGGCGCCGATCTGGTTGTCGTAGATCGGGCGGGCGAGGTCGGTCAGGAGGGCGTCGTGGATGTCGTAGGCGCGCTGCGGCTTGACCTCACGGACGTAGTCGATGACCTCGGCGATCTTGTTCCAGGGGGCCATCACCGGAAGCATCAGCGTCTCCACCGGCAGGTCCGGGACGGTGAGGGCGTCGCCGGGGTGGAAGAGCCGGCCGCCGTCGACGAGATAGCCGACGTTGGTGATGCGCGGGATGTCGGGGTGGATCACGGCGTGCAGCTCGCCGTGCACCTGGACGTCGAAGCCCGCGGCACCGAACGTGTCGCCGTGGCCGACGGTGTGCACCCGGCCGGGGAAGGCCGCCGTGAGCCGGTCGGCGACCGAGCGCAGTGTCCACAGTTGCAGGCCCGCGTCGGCCTCCAGGGCGGCCCGCAGACCGGCCTCGTCGAAGTGGTCGGGGTGCTCGTGGGTGACCAGGACCGCCTCGGCGCCCGCGGTGGCGTCCCGCTCGCTGAACATCCCGGGGTCGATGACCAGGGTCCGGCCGTCCTTCTCCAGACGGACACAGGAATGCGTCTTCTTCGTGAGCCTCATGTCTCCCATCCTCTCTCCGTCACCCCCGGTGCGGGTGCCGGGAGGCTGGTGCTCCGGGCACCCCCCTGCTGATCGACGGGGCGGGCGGCGCGTTCACTCGTCGAGGGTGGTCTCCTCCCGTACGACCTGCTGCGCCACCCGGAAGGCGCTGTTCGCGGCCGGTACGCCGCAGTAGACGGCCGTCTGGAGCAGCACCTCCTTGATCTCGGCCGGCGTCAGGCCGTTGCGGAGGGCGGCCCGGGTGTGTACGGCCAGCTCCTCCAGATGGCCGCCCGCGACCAGTGCGGCGAGGGTGACACAGCTGCGCGAGCGCCGGTCGAGCCCGGGCCGGTCCCAGATCTCGCCCCAGGTGTAGCGGGTCACGAAGTCCTGGAAGTCCTCGGAGAACGCGTCGGCCCGGTTCAGCGCGCCGTCGACATGGGCGTCGCCGAGCACCTCGCGGCGGATCTTGATCCCGGTCTCGTAGGCGTCGGGCCGGCCCTGCGGCAGGGGTTCCACCGCCGCGGGGGCGATCTCCGCGATGGGCGTGACGGACTGCGACATGGACGCCATGGGGGCCAGGGGGGCCGAGGGGGGTGCGGTGGCCGGGGTGAGGGAGGCCGGTCCGGCGGACGCGGTGGGGGAGGGTGCCGTGGCCCGGGCGTGCCGGCTGTGGCCGCCGGACTGCCCGACGCCCTGTCCGCCGGGCTGTCCGCCGGGCACGGCCGGCACGGCGGACAGGCCGGGGGGCGTCAGCGGCCGGTTCGGTGCCGCCACCGGGATCAGCATCCGGCCGGTGGTCGTCATCGTCTCGTAGCCGGGTTGCAGGACGGTGGAGAAGTGCTGGACCAGCAGGTCGGTGACGGCGGCGGGCTGCTCCACCGGCACCAGGTGGGAGGCTCCGGGAACGACCGCGAGGCGGGCGTCCGGGATCCCGGCGACCAGGGTGCGGGCCTCGGCGGGTCCGGTGACCCGGTCCTCCGAGCCGACCAGGACGAGGGTGGGCACACCGACACCGGGCAGTTCGGCCCGGACGTCGAAGGTGGCCAGCGCCTCACAGGCGGCGATGTAACAGCCGGGGTCGGTGGTGCGCACCATCTGCACGGCCCAGTCGGTGATCGCGGGCTGCGCGGTCGCGAACCGCTCGGTGAACCAGCGGTCGGGCGAGGTCCGGGCGATCGGGTCGAGCCCGTTCGTACGGACGATCACACCGCGCTGCCGGAACTCGTCGGCGGTGCCGAACCGGGGCGACGCGGCGATCAGGGCCAGCGCGGCGAGCCGCTCGGGGTGGCGCAGGGCCAGTTCGATCCCGACGGCCCCGCCCAGCGCGCAGCCCGCGTAGCCGAAACGCTCCACGCCGAGCCGGTCGAGGGTGGCCAGCAGCCGGGCGGCGAGGTCGGGCACGGAGGACGCGGGGTGCGCGGGGGCGCCGCCGTGCCCCGGCAGATCGAACCGGAACACCCTCCACTGCTCGATCAGTTGGGGAACCTGACGGTCGAACATGTGCCAGGTGGTACCCAGTGAGGGCCCCAGGATCAGGACAGGTGCGTCTTCTGGCCCGTCAAAGCGGTATTGCAGGGTGTTCGGTGGTGTCTCGCTCACCCGTCAGACCCTCTCATCTCTCACGGGATCTCACATGCCGGTCCCGGACCGGGGGTTCCCGAGCCGGTGCGAACCGCCCCGGGTCACCGTGTCATCGCGGAGGAATGCGGAACTCGAATTCGGGACGGTCCCACGGTACTGCGGGCGGGTTCGCGAGCACGGTCCCGGTCCGCACGGCACCCACGCGGTGGTAGAAGTCCTCGGCGGGAAGGTGCGAGACGACCTTGAGGCGGTCGATCCCGGCGGCACGGGCCTCGGACCGCATGTGCGCGACGAGCAGCCGCCCGATACCCCGGCCCTGCACGTCGTCCGCGACGAACAGCAGATCGAGCTCCGGTGGCGCGAGGACGAGCGAGTAGAACCCGAGGACCCGGCCTGCGTGCTCGTCGGCGCCGACGGCCACGAAGGCGCGGTGGGCCTCGAGGTAATCGGGACCGACCCGGTAGCCCGCGACCGCGGCCGCGTACCGGCCCTGGTAGGCGCCCGAGCCACGCACGAGCCGCGTGAGCCGTCTGGCATCCCGCGCGACGGCCCTCCGTATCGTGACCGGCCGACCGGCCGGGGAAGTGCGTGAACCCATCCAGAGAGTATTCCGCACCGGGGAGTGCCTCCGTGCGGCGGGTCGGCCGCCCGCTCAGGCGTTCGCGCACCGCTCCCCGGGAACCGCTCGCCCGGTCCCCGACCGGCCACGTCGGCGCCGCCGGTCCGGCCACCGACGGTGGCCGGACCCGTAACCGCCGCGGAGGAGCCGGAGAGCGGGTGGCCGGCGGCTGCTCTCCCTGAGTTTGCCGTGGCGGACGGCCCCGCCGTCGTGTCTCAGGGGCCGGTCGGGGCGACCATGCCGGTCAGGGCGCCGACCGGGTCGGGATCAGGGGTGCCGCGGGGCCACCAGGTGTCGCGCCCCGGTTCCGACTCGTATCCGTACCACAGACCGTCCCGGCCGAACCGGAGCTGGACATGGCCCAGGGGGTGGGTGAGGCGGTTGCGCCAGGGGCGGAAGCGCGGGTGGTCGGCGGCGAGGAGGAGCGGGCGGGCCCGGTCGAAACGCCCCGCCGGTGGGTCCCAGGGTTCCTCCAGTACGGCGAGCCCCTCGAGGCCGCCCTGCCGCCAGGCGGCGACCGCCCGGGCCAGGTCGGCCGTGGTGCGGCCGGTGGCGGCGGTGAGGGCGGCGTACAGGCCCCGGGTGGCGGCGGTCAGACCGGAGCCCGGGCGGGCGGCGGCGAGCCGTACCGCGTCCTGCCACAGCGTCAGCTCGCCGACCGGGTCCCGGCCGGTGACGAGCAGGGCGTGGGCGCGGGCGGCGGCGTCGGTCGCCAGCTGGTCCAGCGCGAAGGGATCGGGACCGTCCGGGGCCGCCGGGTAGGCCGGGGGCTGCCCGGGGTGCGCGGGGACGGGCAACGGCGTCGGCAGGGGCGGGAGGTCGCGCCCGGCGGCCAGGGTCTCCGAGGCGCGGACGCCGGGGAGGGCGGCCGGTTCCTGTGTCTGCGCGGCCCGGGCCTCGCGGGTCGCGTTGCGGCGGGACAGCGCGTCGAGCAGCGTGCGCTCGCCGCGGCCGCGCAGCAGGAGCAGGACGAAGGGGTCGGCGTCGAGCAGGCGCGCGGTCTGGTAGCAGAGGGCGGCGGCGTGCTTGCAGGGGAAGCCGTGGTCGGGGCAGTTGCAGCGCGGTTCGAGGTCTCCGGGACCGGGGAGGAGGGGTACGCCGCAGTCGGCCAGGGACCGGGGCAGTTCCTTGTCCAGCAGTGCGGCGATATGGCCCGGCCGGTCGGCGGCCGCGTCCAGGGCGTGCTCCCAGTCGGTGTCGTCGAGGGTCCGCAGCAGCAGCTGCACGCGGTACGGGCGGGGACGGCTGCCCTGTACGTAGGCGAGCACCTGCCCGGGCGTCACCGTGATGGCGTCCACATGTCCGCCGAGCGCGTAGTCCCGGCCGCGGGCCAGCCGTTTGACGTCCAGCGCGCCCTGCTCCAGCGCCTCGACCCAGGCGTTGCCCCACCAGCTCTCGGCGAACCCGGGGGCGGCGCCGTTCCCCGCGCGGGGCGGAAAGGCGGGGAAGGTACGGCGCAGGTCGCCGTCACGGCGGGGAGAGGCCATGGAGGGGAGACGGGACGGACGGGAGGCGGCGGCGGGGCGGGGGTCGTCGGCGAAGGCGAGGTGGCCGGCGGCGGCCGCGTCACCCCGGGCGGACCCGAGGGCGGGGGCCGCCGCCTCGGCGGGAGGGGTACGGGCCGCGGCGGCGCCGGGTGCTGCGGGCCTCGACGGGCCGGGGGCGGTGCCGGAGGCCGGACCCGTTCCCCTGTCCGCTGCCGGGGCGGCGTCGTCCCCGGCCTCTTCGCTCTCCCGCCGCCGTTCCCGCAGTGCCTCTTCGCGGGCAGCCCGCAGAGCCTCGCGGGCCACGTCGCCGGGACGGCCGGGACGGCGGCGGTCACCGGAGGCGCCCGTTCCTGGCCGCCCCGGGCCGGGACCCGTGCCCTCCGCCAGGTGGTCCCCGGCCAGGTGTTCCCGGGCCGCCCCGGCGGTGCCGACCGGGTGCGGGGCGGGGGTGTCCGCACCGTCAGGGGGTTCCGTCCCGGCTGCCGCACCACGGCGTGCGGAGACGGCCCGCCGGAGCGCCGCACGAGCGATGTCACCGGGTCGTGGCGGCGCCCCTCGGCCGGTGTCGTACCCGCTCGGTCCGACGCCCTGCGCCTCGCCGCTCCGGCGCCGCTCGGATCCCCCGGCCACGTCCGCGCCCGGCGGCACCCGCGCCGGGCCCGCCGCCTCCGTCCGGTCGGGTGCGCTCCCCCGCTGCCGCGAGGCCCGCAGGGCCCGGCGTGCCGCGTCGACCGGCCGGGAGTACGGCTCCTCACGATCAGGCACGTCACCGGCACCCGCGGCCCGCTCCTCCCCCGCCGCATCGCCCCGGACCGCTCGGCCCGGCGTCCTCGCCGTCTCGTCCCCGGTCCCGGCGCCGTCCACGGCAGCCCCCGCACCGCCGCTCCCCGGCGCGCGGACACCGTCCGCGCGCCCCACGGCCGCCGGGTCCGGGCCCCCCGTGCCCTCCACGCCCCCTGCGCCTCTCACCGCGCCGTCCCCGGCCGGCAGGCCTTCCGTCCCCGTCATGACGGCCTCCGCAGGGACACCAGGTCGGTCAGTTCGCGGTCCGTCAGTTCCGTGAGGGCCGCCTCGCCGGAGCCGAGGATCGCGTCGGACAGGGCTCTCTTCGCCATCAGCATCTCGGCGATGCGGTCCTCGACCGTGCCCTCGGTGACCAGGCGGTGCACCTGGACGGGCTGGGTCTGGCCGATGCGGTACGCGCGGTCGGTGGCCTGTTCCTCCACGGCGGGGTTCCACCAGCGGTCGAAGTGGACGACATGACCCGCGCGGGTGAGGTTCAGGCCGGTCCCCGCGGCCTTCAGGGACAGGACCAGGACCGGGACGGCCCCGTTCTGGAAACGGTCCACCATGCGTTCGCGCTCCGGGACCGGGGTGGCGCCGTGCAGGAGGTCCACGGGGACCGCCCGGGCGGTCAGATGCGCGGTGATGAGGCGGGCCATACCGACGTACTGGGTGAAGACGAGAGCCGAGCCGTCCTCCGCGAGGAGGGTGTCCAGCAGCTCGTCCAGGAGGGCCAGCTTGCCCGAGCGGGCCGCGAGCCGCTCCGTGCCGGCCGTGGCCGCGGCGGGCTCCTCCTTGAGGTACAGCGCCGGATGGTCGCAGATCTGCTTCAGGGCGCCCAGCAGCTTGAGGACCATGCCGCGCCGCGCGATGCCCTCCGCCGTCCCGATGGCGAGCAGCGACTCGCGCACCACCGCCTCGTAGAGCGCGGCCTGTTCGCGGGTGAGCGGGACCGGGTGGTCGGTCTCCGTCTTGGGCGGCAGCTCGGGGACGATGCCGGGGTCGGACTTCTTGCGGCGCAGCAGGAACGGGCGGACCAGCCGGGCCAGCCGCTGCGCGGCCTCCGGGTCCTCGCCGCTCTCCACCGCGCGCGCGTGCCGGGCGCGGAAGGACTTCAGCGGGCCGAGCAGTCCGGGGGTCGTCCAGTCGAGCAGGGCCCACAGCTCCGACAGGTTGTTCTCGACGGGCGTGCCGGTGAGTGCCACGCGCGCGGGGGCGGGGAGGGTGCGCAGGGCTCTGGCGGTGGCCGAGTAGGGGTTCTTGACGTGCTGGGCCTCGTCGGCGACGACCATGCCCCAGGGCCGCGCGGCCAGCAGGGCGGCGGCGGAGCGCATCGTGCCGTAGGTGGTGAGGACGAAGCCGCCGGTCACGCCGTCGAGGGAGCGGTCGGGACCGTGGAAACGGCGGACCGGCGTGCCGGGGGCGAAGCGGAGGATCTCCCGCTGCCAGTTGCCGAGCAGGGAGGCGGGGCAGATCACCAGGGTGGGGGCGGTACGGGCGCGCTTGAGGTGCAGGGCGATCAGGGTGACCGTCTTGCCGAGTCCCATGTCGTCGGCCAGGCAGCCGCCGAGGCCGAGGGAGGTCATCAGGTCGAGCCAGGCCAGGCCGCGCAGCTGGTAGTCGCGCAGGGTGGCCCGGAGCCCGGCGGGCGGCTCCGCGGGCCGTACGCCCGCGGTGAGGCGGTCGCGCAGGGCGGCCAGGGCGCCGGTCGGCACCGCCTCGACCGCCTCGCCGTCGACGTCGGCGCTGCCCGTGAGGGCCACGGACAGCGCGTCCACCGGGTCGAGCAGGCCCAGGTCACGGCGGCGGGCCTTGCGCACCAGCGCCGGATCGACGAGGACCCACCGGTCGCGCAGCCGGACCACGGGGCGGTGCGCCTCGGCGAGCGCGTCCATCTCGGCCTCGCTGAGCGGGTCGCCGCCGAGGGCCAGCTGCCAGCGGAACCGCAGCAGTTCCTCGCTCTCGAAGAAACCGGTCCCGTCGGTCGCCGAGCCCGGCGCCGGCTGTACCACGGCGGCGGCCGTCAGGTCCTGGGCCAGGTCCCTGGGCCAGTGCACGGCGACGCCCGCGGCCGCGAGGCGGGTCGCGGCGACGCCGAGCAGTTCGCCCACCTCCTCCTCGGACAGCGCCAGGACGTCGGGCACGTCCTGTGCGGCGAGCCGGTCCAGCGGGGGCCAGACACGCGCGGCGCGCCGTACGGCCAGGGCGGCGTCCACGCGCGCGCGGGGCCCGAACGCCGCGTCGGCCTCGCCGGCCCACAGGGCGGCCGTGTCGGTGACGAGGGTGGGGTCGGCGAGGCTGTGCACCTGGACGATCGCGGCGCCCGCCCGGTGTGTCTCCCCGTGCGCGTCGAACAGGTCGTACGCCGAGAGGTCCAGGCGGAGGGAGATCCGCACCCCGGCGTCCATCCCGACGGCGACCTCGGCCGCCCAGGCGTGGGCGTCGGGCAGGTACTGGGGGGCTCGCGCGGCGAAGGGTCTCCCGGCGGTGTGCGGTGCGGCCGGGGTGCGGGGGAGCGTGTCGGCGACGGCGTCGAGGAAGGCGCGGACCAGGGCTTCCGGTGCGGGCAGCCGCAGCGGGCCGGGGCCCGGCAGCGGCACGGCGTGTCCCTCGGGCGGGAGGGCCGCGGCCACGGCGCGCAGGTGGGCGATGTCGTCGCGGTCGAGGGGGCCCGCGCGCCAGGCGTCGTGGCCGGAGGGTGTCAGTCCGGGCAGCAGGCGGCCGCGCGCGGTGAGGTGCAGGGCGTGCAGTGCGGCGGCGCCCCAGCAGGCGGTGGCGGG
This sequence comes from Streptomyces sp. NPDC047000, assembly GCF_040644295.1. Lineage (NCBI taxonomy): Bacteria > Bacillati > Actinomycetota > Actinomycetes > Kitasatosporales > Streptomycetaceae > Streptomyces > Streptomyces sp. NPDC047000. The sequence goes on along the minus strand of NZ_JBEYWE010000001.1, from coordinate 447,179 downwards.
GTGGGCGGCCGGGTCGCGGCGGGCCCGGACCAGCAGCGGGAGCGCCTCGGCGAGGGGCAGGGCCAGGGCGGGGGTCTGCCGGCGTCGTACACCTGCGCCGTGCCGCCGGACGACCGTGAGGTCGGTGGCCGCCGTCCCGGGCGGCACGGCCTCGGCGCCGGCACCGCCGGCGCCGCCGGCACCGTCCGGGTCCGGCAGGGGGCCGCCGTCGGGGTCCCAGAAGGCGATGCGGCTCTCGCGGGGCAGGGGCGCGGGAAGGAAGACGGCGGCGAGCCGCAGGGGGACGGACTGCCCCGTGTGTCCGGCCACCGCGACGGTGCCGCTCATACGTTCTGCCACCTCCCGCCCGTGTGTCGGATCAGATGTCCACGACTGTACGGGCGGGGTCTGACAATCGGTCGCCGGAGCGGCGGCGGGGCCCCGGTCAGGGGACCGTGCGGGAGACGACGTACACCATCGGGTAGGACGGGTCGGACATGTTGACGACGATGTCCTGGGTGGGCGCCGGTTCCTTCTGCTTGTGGACGAGGCCCCACCACGGGCCCGCCGCGGGGAACGTCCAGCCGGTGACCTTCTGGTCACGGCCGCTGATGGTGACGCGGCCCTTCGTCAGGTCGTCGTGCAGGACGCCGATCCCCGCGAGGAAGGCGTCGAGACCGGCCGCGCTGGTGCGGAACTGGACGTAGAGGCGGCTCGTCCGCCAGTTGTTGGTCTCGTAGTAGGCGACCCGATCGGCGGGGTGCGGGACGGCCACCTGGTAGAGGCGGCGCTGCACCTTGGAGGGCCAGCCCACGGTGAGGCCGGTGGCGGAGTACTTGTCCTCTTTCTGTTTGCCGCTGTCGCGGCTCTGGTCGGCGGAGATCGCCAGGTAACCCGCGGGCACACCGGTGAGCAGCACGATGATGAGCAGGGTGAGAGCGCGGCGGCGGGCCTTGTGACGCGGGTCCTCGGGGGGCCTGTGCGGCTCGTCGGGCGGTGCGGCGGCCTGGCGTGGCAGCGAGGCCGTCATGCGCTGTCCCGGCTCCTGCGGCGGGCCTCGACGTACCGTTCGTAGCGCTCGTACCGCTCCACGCGGCGCCGCTTGGCACGGCGGAACCGGCGGGCGACCAGGCGGGCCAGGTCGGCGGCGCCCACCATGCCGGCCTCGGGGCCGAGCTGGGCGCGGACGATGCGGGCCTCGGGACGGTAGCCGCGGCCGGTGAGCTGCCGTTTGAACGCGTCGCGGGCGGGCGCGATCAGCAGGTCGTCGGCGGCCGACACACCGCCGCCGATCACGAAGCAGGAGGGGTCGAGGGCGGCGGCGAGGTTGGCGATGCCGACGCCGAGCCACTGCCCGATGTCCTGGAGCAGCTCGACGCACATGGCGTCGCCGTCGCGGGCCAGCTCGGTGATCATCGGACCGGTGATGTCGGAGATGCTGCCCTTGACGTGCTCGATGATCCCGTACGCCACCGGCGAGTCGGCGGCGGCGAGCTCGCGCGCCTCCCGGACGAGCGCGTTGCCCGAGCTGTACTGCTCCCAGCAGCCCCGGTTGCCGCACGGGCAGCGGTGGCCGCCGGGCACGACCTGCATGTGCCCGAACTCGCCCGCCACACCGAACTTGCCGCGCTTGACCTGCCCGTCCTCCAGGATCGCGCCGCCGATGCCGGTACCGAGGGTGATCATGACGAGGTGGTCCTCGCCGCGGCCCGCGCCGAACCGCCACTCGGCCCAGGCGGCGGCGTTGGCGTCGTTGTCGACCAGGACGGGCACCGACAGGCGCTCGGAGAGCCGGTCGCGCAGCGGTTCGTTGCGCCAGGACAGGTGGGGCGCGAACAGCACGCGGTTGCGGTCGGCGTCGACCCAGCCCGCGGCGCCGATGCCGACCGCGTGCACGTCGTGCCGGTCGGACAGGTCGAGGACCAGTTCGACGATGGTGTCCTCGACGACTCTGGGGCTCTTGGACTTGTCCGGCGTCTCCGTGCGGAGCTTCTCCAGGATGTTCCCGTCGGCGTCGACGACGCCCGCCATCACCTTCGTGCCGCCGATGTCGATACCGACCGTCGGCACCCGGGGTGCGGTCAGGTGGGAGCGGCGTTCCCTGGTGCCGACCGTGCGCAGGACGGGGGCCCGGCGGGAGCCTATGGGGGCGGTGAGGTCGCGGTAGGTGCTCATCGGGCCCGATTCTGCCTCACCGGGGGCCCCTGCGCCGTACGGGGGAACAAAGGGCGCGTCGGCGTCCCGCCCGAGGTCACGCCGGGGCGGAGGGGTGAGCGGGCGGCCCGGCCGGGGCGGCACCGGCACCGATTGCGGCCGAACTGCGGCGTAATCCTGGCGGAATCGTAGCCTTCCGTCCGCATCGGCACCGCGCGCGACCGCACACCCCCCTCACGGAGGGTATGCGCGAGGTGACCTCACGAGTCCCATGCGCCCCATTTCCGGACTCGTGACTCTTGGATCACATACTCGACGAACGCACGGTAATCTTATTGTCCGTACATTATGACGAGCGGGGTGTGACACCCGTCGGGATTCGGCCAAGATTTTCACCGGTGATCAGCCACGGCGCGCACCCCGCCGGCGGGTGGACCTCCGGCGGCCCCGGTCTTGCCGGCGGATCACGGGAGAGCATGCCGGCGGCTCGCGGGGAGCGGCCGGTCAGGACCGTACGAGCAGCTGGAACTCGAACGAGTACCGCGACGGCCGGTAGGTGTGGTCCCCGAACTCGACCGCACGGCCCGTGTCGTCGAACGTGGTGCGCTGCATGGTGAGCAGCGGGGCCCCCTCCGGCTCCCCCAGCCGCTCGGCCTCGGCGGCGGTCGCGCCGCGCGCGCCGATGGACTGACGGGCGCTGTGCAGGGTGATCCCGGCGGCGCGCATCATCCGGTACAGGCCGGTGGCCTCCAGCTGCTCCGTGTCCAGATCGAGCAGGCCGTGCGGCAGGTGGTTGCACAGGTACGCCATCGGCTCGCCGTGGGCCAGCCGCAGCCGCTCGATCCGGTGGACGTCGCTCCCCTCCGCCAGCCCGAGGGCCGCCGCGACCTCGGCGGACGCCGGGACGACGGTGTTGAGCAGGACCGCGGTCGCCGGGCGCTGGCCGGCCGCCTCCAGGTCGTCGTAGAGGCTGCTCAGCTCCAGGGGGCGCTTGACCTGGCTGTGCACCACCTGGGTGCCGACGCCCCGGCGGCGGACCAGCAGCCCCTTGTCGACGAGGGACTGGATCGCCTGGCGGACGGTGGGCCGGGACAGGCCGAGGCGGGCCGCCAGCTCGATCTCGTTGCCCAGCAGACTGCCCGGGGTGAGCGTCCCGCGCTCGATCGCCGCCTCGAGCTGCTGGGAGAGCTGGTAGTACAACGGCACCGGAGAGCTCCGGTCCACACTGAGCTCGAGCTGCACGGTCGGGTCCACTCCTGGTTTGGGCACGGGGCGAGCGTAGTCCCGCTGCTGGTCGACGGGAAGTTGGGTAGTCCGATTGTCAGGACATTCGAATTGACAGCGGGCGCGCTCGGCGCACACTTGGTCTTCATGCGCATCGGGGTCATCGGTACGGGCCGCATCGGCACGATTCATGCGAACACACTGAGTCGCCATCACGACGTGGGTTCGCTCATCCTCACGGACACCGATCCGGCGCGGGCCCAGGAGCTCGCCCACCGGCTCGGGGAGACGGCGGCACCGGGGATCGACGAGATCTTCACATGGGGCGTGGACGCGGTGGTGATCACCACCGCGACATCGGCGCACGCCGATCTGATCGGCCGGGCGGCACGCTCCGGGCTCCCGGTGTTCTGCGAGAAGCCCATCGCCCTGGACCTGCCGGGCACCATGCACGCGATCGCCGAGGTCGAGTCGGCCGGCACGGTCCTCCAGATGGGCTTCATGCGCCGCTTCGACACGGGCTACGCGGGCGCCCGGGAGGCGGTGCGCTCGGGCCGCCTGGGGCGGCTGCACACGGTCCGCGCGATGACCTCCGACCAGGCACCCCCGCCGGCCGCGTGGCTGCCGCTGTCCGGCGGGCTGTACCGGGACACCCTGATCCACGACTTCGACGTGCTGCGCTGGGTGACGGGCCGCGAGGTCGTCGACGTGTACGCCACCGGGTCGGACGCCGGGCCCGCGATGTTCCGCGCGGCGGGCGACGTCGACACCGGCGCCGCCGTCCTCACCCTGGACGACGGCACCCTGGCCACGGCCACCGCGACCCGGCTCAACGGCGCCGGGTACGACGTCCGTATGGAGCTCGCCGGGGAACGGGACCAGATCGTGGTCGGCCTGGACGACCGCACCCCGATCGCCTCCACCGAACCGACCGGCCCACCGGCCGCCGACAAGCCCTGGACCGGCTTCCTGGAGCGCTTCGGCCCCGCCTACGAGGCCGAACTGGAGGCGTTCGTCGAGGTCGTGTGCGGTGTGCGGGCCAACCCCTGCGACGGCCGGGAGGCACTGCAGGCCCTGCGCATCGCCGAGGCGTGTGACATCTCCCGGCACGACCGCAGACCGGTCGCCCTGGCGGAGATCCCGGGCGGCCCCGTACCGGCGTACCGGTGACACCCGGCCCCGGGCGTCCCGCCGGGGCCGTCGCGTACGCCAGGGGCCGTCGCGTACGCCCGGGGCCGGCCGCCGGAGGTCACCACCGCACCGGCAGGCTCCGCGGGCCGCGTATCAGGGTGCCGGGCAGCCACTCGCCGGGCAGGCCGTCCTGGGCCAGGCCGGGAGCGCGCTCGAGCAGGGAGCGGATCGCGGTGCGGGCCTCCAGCCGGGCCAGCGGGGCGCCCAGGCAGTAGTGGATGCCGTACCCGAAGGCGAGATGCCCCTGGGTCGGGCGGCGGATGTCGAAGCGGTCCGGGTCCGGGAACCGCCCGGCGTCACGGTCGGCGGCGCTGAGCCCGATGATGACCGGGTCGCCCCGGGTCACGCTCACCCCGGCGATCTCCAGGTCCTCGGCGGCGAACCGGAACGTGGCGTTCTCCACCGGGCCCTCGTGGCGCAGCATCTCCTCGACCGCGCCGTCGACGAGGCCGGGGTCGGCGCGCAGCGCGGCGAGCTGACCGGGGTGCGTGAGCAGGTCGTGCACCCCGTTGGAGATGAGGTTGACCGTGGTCTCGTGGCCTGCGACGAGCAGGAGGAAGGCCATCCCGCGCAGTTCCCCTGCGGAGAGGCGGTCGCCGTCCTCTGCGGTGGTGCGCACGAGTTCGCCGAGCAGGTCGTCGGTGGGGCCCGCGCGCCGCTTGTCCTCGATCAGCTCCTCGAGATACGCGGCGAGCCTGGTGAACGCCTCCCGCTCGCTCTCCGGGCTGCGCGGCGCCACCGCCTCCGTGGACATCGCGCGGAACTCGGCGCGGTCCGGTCCGGGCACCCCGAGCAGTTCGCAGATCACCGTGATCGGCAACGGGTGGGCGAAGGATTCCACGAGGTCGGCGCGGCCCCGTGGCAGCATCGCGTCCAGCAGTTCGTCGGTGATCTCCTGGACCCGTGGCCGCAGCGCTTCCACCCGCCGCACGGTGAACGCCGTCGAGACCAGCGAGCGCAGCCGGGTGTGCTCGGGCGGGTCGGCGGACAGGAGATGCCGGCCCATCAGTCCCCCGTCGGGGAATCCCAGGCCGATCTTGGTGGTGTCCTTGGCCAGCCGCGGGTCGGCGAGCGCCGCGCGCGCCTCGTCGTATCCCACCACGAGCCAGGTCACCAGATGGTCGTCGGGCTTCGGCAGCCGCACCCGGTGCACCGGTCCCCGCTCCCGTAACCGCGCGTAGAAGGGATGCGGGTCGTCCCTGAACCCGTCGCCGAACTCCCCCAGGTCGATCACTTCTGTCGTCATGAGTCCACTCCCCCTCCGGTCAAAGCGACAACGCGCGCACCCGCCACCGGGTGCCCGCAACTGCCGTCCTTCCCGGATCTTCACTCGAACGAGCGGACCGTACACAATCGTTGACCCCTCACGCCCGTGGCTCACACCCGCGGCTCACACCCGCCGCTCACACCCGCGGCCGGTCGTCCGGAAGGGAGTAGTCGCCGTACTCCGGGCGGCCGGCCACGTCGTACGTCTGGATGGAGACGCCCGCCGGGGTGATCCGCCCGCCGGTGTGCCGGAACGCGGTCGGCGGGGTGCCTTCGGGGAACAGCCGCAGGCCCGTGCCGAGCACCACCGGGAAGGTGAGCAGGTGCAGGGTGTCGAGGAGCTCCAGTTCCAGCAGGGACCGGACCAGCGCACCGCTGCCGTGCACCTGGAGCTCGCCCTCGGTCCGCTCCTTGAGGGCGGTGACCTCCTTGGCGAGGTCGCCGCCGAGCACGGTGGTGCCGGCCCACGCGGGGTCGGTCAGGGTGGTCGAGGCGACGTACTTCGGCAGGGAGTTGAGCCGGGAGGCGACCGGGTCCGCGGGGTCGGTCATCTTCGGCCAGTACGAGGCGAAGATGTCATAGGTACGGCGGCCGAGGAGATAGGCACCGGAGCGGTCGAAGACCTCGGTGACGAAGCGGCCGAAGTCGTCGTCGCCGTACCGGAAGCTCCAGCCGCCGTGGGTGAAGCCGCCGCGGGTGTCCTCCTGGGGGCCGCCGGGGGCCTGGTAGACACCGTCGAGGGTGACGAAGACGGTGGAGACGAGCTTGCCCATGGCGGAGCCTCTTCCTGCGGGACGGGATCTGCTGTCATCACCTCAGACCCCTGCGGCGCCCGCAACTCATCGGTCCGGTCCGCGTCCGTCGCCCTGCCGGCGGTTCACCCCCTTCCGGGGTTCGCCCGGCACGGGCCGGGAACCGGGACGACGCGGCCGGTGTCGACGCGTCCGGTGCCGGCCTCGACGCGGCCCCCGGAGCCGGCCGGGTCGAGGCCGGTGAGGGGCCCGGGCCCCGGGTCCCGGCTCAGCGCTCCAGCCGCCGGTAACGGTCCGCCAGGCGGGCCGCGCCCTCCTCGGTGAGCGTGCCGTGCAGGCGCAGCCGGGAGATGCCGCCGTCCGGGAAGACGTCCACGCGCGCGTGCGTGGCGACGGCGGGGGCCGGCAGGACGAAGCGGTGGTCGGTGTCGGGCTGGAGACGGGTGCGGGGCACGAGCTCCCGCCACGCGCCGTCCTCCCCCGTGTCCCGCCGCCCGCCCTCGCCCCCGCCTTCCCCGTCGGCCGGCCCGTCGCGCACCGACACGGACGCCCAGCCCGCGCTGTTGCCCTTCAGACACGCCGTGTCGATCTCGACGGCGCGGATCGCGGACCGGGCCGCCAGCCGGTAACGGATCCAGTCGTGGCCCCGGTCCCGGCGCCGGCGGGTCTCCCAGCCGTCGTCCATCCGCAGGGAGCGGCCGGGGCGGACGGTGTTGGCGGCGGGCGAGTAGAAGAGGTCCGAGGCGTCCTCGACCGTGCCGCCGTTCTCGAGCGCCACCACGTCGAAGGTGCCGAGGACCGCCAGCCATCCGGGGTCCGGCACGACCTCGCCGTACACGCGTACGCGCGCGATGCCGCCGTCGGGATGCTGGTTGACGCGCAGATGGGTGAAGCGCCTCTCGACGGTGACCGGGAACCCGTTCGCCGCGTGGCCGCCGACCGGGGTGCGCGGGACGAGCGTCGTCCACGACACGCCGGGGCCGAGCAGTTCGTCCGGTGACGGCGCGCCGGGGACGGAGGTGCCCTCGACCGACACGGCCTGCGGGTGGTTGCCGCGGAAGTGGGCGGTGTCGACGACGACACCCCGGACGACACCCGGCACGCCGAGCCGGATCAGCGCCCAGTCGTGATCGTCCGCGGCGGGCCAGGGGTCCCCGGCGCCGGTGCCCCGCCGCCGCCGGGTCTCCCAGCCGTCCATGACCTTGCCCTTGTGCCCGAAGTGCTCCGGGTGGAACTCGGCGCGGTGCGGCAGCAGCAGGTTCTCGCGCTGGGCGAAGAACTCGTCGTTGGCGGCGATCACGGCGGCGCCGAGCCGCCGGTCGGCGAGGTCGGTGTGGCGGTGCGCGAAGGGGAAGTCGGCGGTGCGGTAGTCCGCGTACGGGTCTCCGCCGCCGTAGGGACCGGCTGCGCCGGTGAAACGCGGTGTCGCTGTCACAGGGGTGCCTTTCTGGACTCGGCCGGTCCGCCCGTCCCCTCGCGGAGGCCTCAGGGGGTCCGGGTGAGGAGGGCGCCTCTCGGCTCGCTGAACTCGCCGTCCGCGTAGATACGCTCGCCGCGCAGCCAGGTGGACCGCACGACGCCGTGCAGGGTCCGGCCCGCGTACGCCGTGACGCGGTTGCGGTGCTGGAGGGCCGCCGGGTCCACGGTGAACGTCTCGTCGGGTGCGAGGACCGCGAAGTCGGCGTCACGGCCGGGTTCGATGGCGCCCTTGCGGTCCAGCCCGGCGAGCGCCGCGGTGCGCTCCGCCATCCAGCGGGCCACGTCCTCCAGGCCGTGACCGCGCCGGCGTGCCTGCGTCCACACCGCCGCCAGGCTGAGCTGGAGGCCCGAGACACCGCCCCAGGCCGTGGCGAAGTCGGCGGTCTTCAGGTCGGCCGTGGACGGCGAGTGGTCGGTGACCACACAGTCGATCGTGCCGTCCGCCAGCGCCCTCCACAGCAGGTCCTGGTTGGCGGCCTCACGGATGGGCGGACAGCACTTGAACTCGCTCGCCCCGTCCGGGACCTCCTCCGCGGCGAGGGTCAGGTAGTGCGGGCAGGTCTCCACGGTGATCCGCACCCCGTCGGCCTTGGCGGTGGCGATCAGCGGCAGCGCGTCACCGGAGGACAGGTGCAGCACGTGCACGCGCGCGTGGAGGCGTCTCGCCTCCGCTATGAGGTGCGCTATCGCGGTGTCCTCGGCGTGTCGCGGGCGGGAGGCGAGAAAGTCCGCATAGCGGGGGCCGCCGCGCTGCGGTGCGGCGGCCAGGTGGTGCGGGTCCTCGGCGTGCACGATCAGCAGCCCGCCGAACGCGGCGATCCGGGTCAGCGAACGGGCGAGACCGTCCCGGTCGAGGTGCGGGAACTCGTCCACACCGGACGGCGCCAGGAACGCCTTGAAGCCGAAGACCCCGGCCTCGTGCAGCGGCCGCAGGTCCGTCAGATTGCCGGGCAGGGCGCCGCCCCAGAAACCGACGTCGATGTGCGCCCTGCCCGCGGCGACCGCCTGCTTGGTGCGGAGGTGGGCGACGGTGGTGGTCGGCGGCAGGGAGTTGAGCGGCATGTCGATCAGGGTGGTGACGCCTCCTGCCGCCGCCGCGCGCGTGGCGGTCCAGAAGCCCTCCCACTCGGTGCGGCCGGGGTCGTTCACGTGCACGTGCGTGTCGACGAGGCCGGGCATCAGGACGTCGTCACCGAAGTCCTCCACGCGCGCGCGGAAGCTGTGCGCCACCGGCGTGTCGTACGGCAGTACGGCTGTGATCCGCCCCTCGGCGACCGCGACCGAGGCGGCGCGCATGCCGTCGGGCGTGACGACGCGGGTCGACCGCAGGATCAGCTCCACCGGACCTGCGGGTCCGACCGGTTCCACGGACTTCATCGGCTCCCCCGTTCCTTCCGTCACAGCCGGGAAACGCGTTTTACTTCCACGTAACGGAATTCAACTTCCTGTTGAAGGAACCAGGAGTCTTCATCTCCGCCCCGGAGGCCGTCAAGAGCCCCTCCCACCCGCTCCGCGCCCCTCCTCTCCACCCTGCGCCTCCCGTCAGCACCATGGATTTTTCCTCTCATCGGAAGGAGAATTCCGTCAGGCAGAAGACTCTCCCGCACCGCCACGGAATCGAACGCCCGCCGGGTACGCTGCTGCCCTTCACGCCAGTCGCGAAAGGAACGCGTCGTGCCGTCGTCCAGCGCCCCCTCCCCCGGCTCAGCCAAGTCCGTGAGCGGTGGGGTCCAGTCCCTCGAGCGCGCCTTCGACCTGCTCGAGCGGATGGCGGACGCGGGCGGCGAGGTCGGCCTGAGCGAACTGGCCGGCAGCACCGGGCTGCCGCTGCCCACCATCCACCGTCTGATGCGCACGCTGGTCGCCTGCGGTTACGTACGCCAGCAGGCCAACCGCCGCTACGCGCTCGGCCCCCGGCTGATCCGCCTCGGCGAGTCGGCGTCCCGGCTGCTCGGCACCTGGGCCCGCCCCCATCTCGCCCGGCTCGTCGAGGAGACCGGCGAGACCGCGAACATGGCCCTGCTGGACGGGGACGAGGTCGTCTACGTCGCCCAGGTGCCGTCCAAGCACTCGATGCGGATGTTCACCGAGGTGGGACGGCGTGTCCTGCCGCACTCCACGGGCGTCGGCAAGGCCCTGCTCGCCGACGCTCCGGACGACGAGGTGCGCGCCCTGCTCTCCCGCACCGGGATGCCCGCCGCCACCGAGAAGACGATCACCACACCGGACGGCTTCCTCGCCGCGCTGGGTGAGGTGCGCCGGCTCGGGTACGCCGTCGACGACAACGAGCAGGAGATGGGCGTGCGGTGCCTCGCGGTGTCCGTGCCGGACTCCCCCACCCCCGCCGCGATCTCCATCTCGGGACCGGCGGGCCGGGTCACGGAGCAGGCCATGGAGCGGATCGTGCCGGTACTGCAACAGGTGGCGGACGACCTGACACAGGCGCTGACGGGCGCGAACGGCTGAGACGGTGGGCCCGGCGGGAAGCCGGCGGGGCGGCATCCGCCGACCGTCCGGCCCCGTCACCTCCGCCGCACGTCAACTGCGGGGCGGCCCGCCGAACAGGTCCACCGCGGCGCGCACGTCCGACAGTCCTCGTGACAGCGCGCTGACCGAGCCGATGGCACCGGCGATCAGCAGCAACGAACTCCGCAGACGCGGGATCTCAGGGCTGCCGCCCGCCGTCATGGCGGCCAGCGCGGCGAGTTCGTCCTCGGCGATCACCCGATCGGGGAACTCCGCTGGATGCGCGGCCAGTTCACGGCGTAACCGGGACACGGCGGTACGCAGTCCCGCCACTCTCGGATCCTCGTCGCTGCCGGCCACCGGTCTCTGTCCCATGCTCCGCAACACAGCGCTCCCCCCTCGCACACCGCGGTGCGCCTGACGTCGGTACTCCCACCCCGTCCCCGTGGCGCTGGTCAGGCACCGGGGGACGCGGGTCAGTAAACGCCACCCGATGCACCGGACGCCACTCCGCGGACCGAAAACGAACCCATGAAGCGGATCCGGTCGGCTTCCGATCAGGTATGCAGAAACCTATGACCAAGAACGAAAGCCCCGCCCCCGTCCCCACCCCCGTCCCCGTCCCCGCCTCCACCACCGCCCCCATCACCGGACTGCTGCTCGCCGCCGGAGGCGGACGGCGGCTCGGCGGGCGCCCCAAGGCGCTGCTGGAGCACCGCGGCCGGCCGCTCGTCGAGCACGCGGTCGGAGTGCTGCGGGCGGCGGGCTGCGACCGCGTCCACGTCGTCCTGGGGGCGGACGCCGGTGCCGTACGGGAGCGGGCGGAGCTGACCGGCTGCGTGCTCGTCGAGAACCCGGACTGGGAGCGGGGCATGGGGTCCTCCCTGCGGGCCGGACTGGCCTCGCTCGCCGGGACGGGAACGCGGGCCGCACTGGTGTCACTGGTGGACCAGCCCGGCATCGGGGCGGCGGCGGTACGGCGGGTGTGCGCGGCGTACGAGGGCGGGGAGTCACTGGTCTCCGCGGTCTACGACGGGACGCGCGGCCATCCGGTGCTGCTCGGGTCGGCCCACTGGGCGGGGATCGCGGCGAGTGCGAGCGGGGACCGCGGGGCACGTGCCTATCTGAAGGCGCACGGCGACGCGCTGCGGCTCGTCGAGTGCGGGGACGTGGCGCGCCCGTACGACATCGACACGGCGGAGGATCTGGCCCGGTACCTGGAGTGAGCCGGCTGCGGCCGGCTCGTCCGGCGGCGTTGAAATTCCACGATGAGGAATCTATCGTCCACTCTTCAGAAGTGTCTCCGGGTGAAGGAAGTGACCGCTCATGTCCGCACCAGCGTCGCCGTCCGAGCAGCCCGGGCCGTCGTCCCCGGCGGGTGTCGTCGTGGCCGCCGCGGCACTGACCCGTCAGCAGGAGGTCCTGACCGGCGCGGCGCTCGACTTCGTCGCCGCGCTGCACCGCCGGTTCACCCCGCGCCGCGACGAACTGCTCACCCGCCGGACGGAGCGCCGCGCCGAGATCGCCCGCACCTCCCGGCTGGACTTCCTCCCGGAGACCGCCGCGGTCCGCGCCGACGGCTCCTGGCGGGTGGCCCCCGCGCCCCCGGCCCTGGAGGACCGGCGTGTCGAGATCACCGGTCCCACCGACCGCAAGATGACGGTCAACGCCCTCAACTCGGGTGCCCGGATCTGGCTCGCGGACTTCGAGGACGCCTCCGCGCCCACCTGGGAGAACGTGGTCCTGGGCCAGCTCAACCTGATGGACGCCTACGCGCGGCGGATCGACTTCACGGACGCCGTGTCCGGCAAGACCTACGCCCTGCGGCCCGACGAGGAGCTCGCGACGGTCGTCATGCGTCCGCGCGGCTGGCACCTGGACGAGCGTCACCTGCTGGTCGACGGAGAGCAGGTGCCCGGCGCGTTCGTGGACTTCGGCCTCTACTTCTTCCACAACGCACGGCGTCTGCTGGACCTCGGCAAGGGCCCCTACTTCTACCTCCCCAAGACGGAGTCGCACCTGGAGGCCCGCCTCTGGAACGACGTGTTCGTCTTCGCTCAGGACCGTCTCGGCGTCCCGCAGGGCACCGTACGGGCCACGGTCCTCATCGAGACGATCACCGCGGCGTACGAGATGGAGGAGATCCTCTACGAACTCCGCGACCACGCCTCGGGGCTGAACGCGGGACGCTGGGACTATCTCTTCTCCATCGTCAAGAACTTCCGTGACGGCGGAGCCAGGTTCGTCCTGCCTGACCGCAACGCGGTCACGATGACGGCACCGTTCATGCGCGCGTACACCGAACTCCTCGTCCGCACCTGCCACAAGCGCGGCGCGCACGCCATCGGCGGCATGGCGGCGTTCATCCCGTCCCGCCGGGACGCCGAGGTCAACCGGGTCGCGTTCGAGAAGGTCCGCGCCGACAAGGACCGCGAGGCGGACGACGGTTTCGACGGTTCCTGGGTCGCCCATCCCGACCTGGTGCCGATCGCCGAGGAGTCCTTCGACCGGGTGCTCGGCGACCGGCCGAACCAGAAGGACCGGCTGCGCGAGGACGTCGACGTCAAGGCGGACGACCTGCTCGCGGTCGACTCCCTGGACGCCAGGCCGACCTACGCGGGTCTCGTCAACGCCGTTCAGGTCGGCATCCGTTACATCGAGGCGTGGCTGCGCGGCTTCGGCGCCGTCGCCATCTTCGGCCTCATGGAGGACGCGGCCACGGCGGAGATCTCCCGCTCGCAGATCTGGCAGTGGATCGACGCGGGCGTCGTCCTCGACAACGGCGAGCGGGTCACCGCGGACCTGGCCCGCCGGGTCGCGGCCGGCGAACTCACGGCCCTGCGCGCCGAGCTGGGTGACGAGGACTTCGCGGCGGGCCACTGGCAACAGGCCCACGACCTGCTCCTGAAGGTGGCGCTGGACGAGGACTACGCCGACTTCCTCACCCTGCCCGCGTACGAGCAGTTGGAGGGCTGAACGCTCCGGCCCACGGGGCCGGACTTCCCCGTCACCGGCACGGGTCCGTCATCGCACGTGCGCGGACCAGTCCTGCTCGGCGGCCGGTTCGCCGTGCAGGTCCGGGACCTGCTTGAGCCAGCCGGGCCGTCCGCGCCGGGTGCGCGCCGCGCGGTCGGCCTCCTCGGCGGCGATCCGGTCACGGCTCGGGAAGTCGGTGGGCAGCCAGGCCGCGGACGTCCGGGCGCGGGCGGCGAGGTAGCCGACGTACGCCTCGCGCAGCGCGTCCGGGCCCGCGAAACCGGGTTCACCGGTGAGCCAGGCGTCCGGCACCTCGGCGAGGATGCGGCGCAGCAGGTCCTCGGTGACGCGGGGCGCGAGTTCGGCGTCGGCGGTGCGCGTGTCGGGGCCGTAGGGGCCGAGGGCGTGGTGCCGGAAGTCGTACGCCTTCGCGGGCTCGGAGGTGTCCCAGCGGTGGTGGAAGACGAGGGCCGCGCCGTGGTCGATGAGCCACAGGCGCGGGGGCACGGTCCCGAACGTCGGCCAGATCATCAGATTGGAGCTGTGGACGGTCCGGTCGACGTTGGCGGTGAGCGCGTCCAGCCAGACGATCCTCCCCGCTTCCAGCGGGTCCACGCGGAAGGTGCCGGCGACCTCGGCGGTGAAGTCCTTCGCGCCCGGCAGGTAGTCCATGCCGAGGTTGAGTCCGTGGCTCGCGTCGAGCAGGTCGCGCACCTCCTGGTGCGGCTCGTGGGCGCCGAGCGCGGGATCGAAGTGGACCAGCACCAGCTCCGGGAAGCGCAGCCCCAGCGCCCGCGCCAGCTCCCCCACGATCACCTCGGCGACCAGCGCCTTGTGCCCCTGCGCGGCCCCGGTGAACTTCACGACGTAGGTGCCGAGGTCGTCGGCCTCGACGACTCCGGGGACGGAGCCGCCGGAGTGCAGGGGCTCGACGTAGCGGGTCGCGGTGACCTGTTTCAGCATCTTCCAAAACCCCATAGACAGCTTGCCTTACATTCCATGGTCGGCTTCAACACGATACAGCCAGGAAAATCTCCCTGATCAGCTCTGGGAGAATCTGGGGAGTTCCGACTGGCATCCTCATCTTCCTCCCTCCAGGAGCCTGTCGATGGCGGTGGGGCCTGTGCTTCCGACTTCTGGCATGAAGTGCGCATAGTAACCAAGCGTGACAGCCGGAGGCGAGTGCCCGAGCCATCTCGTCCCCGGCACCACGGGCTCTCCCGCCTCCAGCATGATCGAAGCGTAGGCACGCCGCAGCACGTAGAAACCGTCCTTCGGCGCCGCCTCCCACTGTTACTCCTTTGCGCACCTCAGGCGCGCCGGAATGACGCCAGCCTTGGCCAGCGTCGCTTTCCAGTTGTAGGTGTTCCATGTGTTCACCGCCATGGCGTTGCCGAAGCGCCTGGTGAGCAGCAGGGGAAAGCTCACCCCGGCATCATCAACGATCTGGGCAGCTACAGAACCTGATCAAGCTCTGGGCTCCCCGGCGTGCGTTCACTGGAACAGACTCCCAGGAGGGCGCGGCGTGGAGAACGCCGCATCCCTGGAAGCCCGTTGCTGTCTCGTTCTCGGACGATCCTTGAGTCGGTGGATCGTTACGGACCCAACGTCCCGCGCCTACGTGGAGGCCCAGTCGGTCATCCGGATCAGATCCACCACCACGTCAGGCGGAGCAGACCCCATCCCCCCAGTGCCATGAGGACCGCGGTCGCGAGCGACGCCGTCCACACGTATCGCGGCCTGAGCTCCGGGGGCTCCCCGGAGTCGGGAGCCACGCAGGGTTCGAGGCACAGGAAGGTGAAGAACCCGAAGCCGGTGACCAAGCAGACGCTGAACCACACGCCACGGTTCTTCACCCGCTGGTACCTGCGCGGCAACGCGTAGGCAGCGGTAAGCACGGCCAGGCCCACGCCGAGTGCGGTCCAGTGCGGGAAGACAGACCGGAGGAAGAGCGGATAACTCACGGGCAGAACAGTGTCCAGGAACCCTGGTTCGTACTGCTCCTGCCGGTTCCGGAACGGGAGATCCTCGACCCGCTTGCCCACTTGGGCGGCGATCTCCCGCTCCACGGCATCGA
Source organism: Streptomyces sp. NPDC047000 (assembly GCF_040644295.1). Classification (NCBI taxonomy): domain Bacteria; kingdom Bacillati; phylum Actinomycetota; class Actinomycetes; order Kitasatosporales; family Streptomycetaceae; genus Streptomyces; species Streptomyces sp. NPDC047000. The sequence goes on along the minus strand of NZ_JBEYWE010000001.1, from coordinate 431,615 downwards.
CCCCGTCGCCGCCGAGCTCACCGGGTACCCGCAGCTCGCGGTAGACCAGTGGGGCCGTCTCCCAGAACAGATTCACCCCGTTGTCGTTGTACCCGATCTCAACCGCGGGGGGACTGCCCGACCGGAGGGCCTTCACCAGGTCCTCCTGTGCGGTCGGGATCGGGAACTCCTGGAACAGCCAAGCTACGTAGGACACGACCAGGAGCGACAGCGCGACGAGCCGTGCAGTCCTGGCCAGCACCACGGCGGGCTTGACTGGCGGCCTGAACCGTCCGGCGGTGCCGGTATCAACGGACATGTACCGTCACCGTCCCGTAGAATTCCTGCGCGATGCTGGAGAAGGCATGACCAGACGGAATGTCCCCCACGAAGGGAATGTGGGTCAGTGAGGCCACTCCGGTCTTGTTGTACGAAGCGAAGGCGACAGTGAAGGAGTGGTCTCTCTTCGACTGGGCGATCACCTGGTACTCGATATTGTAGCTGCCGAGGAAGGCTGCGGGAGTCTCGCTTCCCACGCCGCCGTCCGTGGTCATACCGAGCAGGTCCTTGCCGATGTTCGACTTCGCGTCCGTGTGGTCCGCGTTGCCTCCGAGTTCACCCGCCGGAGCGTCAAAGTCGGCACCGATAATCTTCTTGGCCAGGTCCGCCACGATGTCCTGGTGGGACTTGTCCAGCATGAGCTGCTGGGTCAGCGGACTTCCGCTGTCGAAGGGGATATTGTTCACATCGCCCTTTCCGTCGGCCCACAGGGCCAGGAGGTCCTGCCAGCTGAGCTGCGGGGACTGACCGCTGAGGTAGTTACACGCGGCGGCCTCACCGCTGTTGACCGAGTTGCCCGCAGTGCAGGGATGGGTGTTACCGGCGGTGGCCAGGATGTACTTACGTAGCTGGATGGCCAGCTCCTTGTGAATGCCGGACTTCTCGCTGCTGACAAGGGAGTTCAACGCCTGGATACAGCTGCGGTTGCATCCGCCGCCACCCGAGGAGGTGCCACCGCCGGACCCGTTGCCGTGTGACGTACCGGTGGTGCCGCTTCCGCCACCGCCGCCGTTGTAGGACCGCTCCCGCTCGGGGTGGTACGTGGAGTCCTTGGTCGGAACGCCGTTCTGACAATGGGTGTAGATGCCCTCCATGCACTCGGGCGTTCCCATGCCCGAGGGGTCGGAGAGGGTGAGCGGGTTGTTCTGGCTGTAGCCGTAGCCATTCAGGCTCTGGTGCTTGTTGGTCTCCAGGAGCGGGTCGACGCTGATGAACTGACCGATGGCGGGGTCATATTCACGGGCGCCGACGTGGGTGAGACCGGTGGTGGCGTCACTGGTCTTGCCGAGGAAACCCTTGTCGTCGGGCCAGGAGCCGCCCAGGGGGGTGCCTCGGTCGGCGCCGAACGGGGTGGTGTAGCGCTTGGTGAAGGCCTGGTCGGTATCCGAGCCGATCGCCAGGTAGGAGGTGCCCTGGTGGTCACCGGTGAGGTAGGTGAGCTTGTTGGTGCCCGATTCGTTCGAGCGCACGGCGGCGGTCGTGCCGCTCGCGCTGTAGTAGCGCTGCGCCCAGGTGGTGCCGTTGGCGCGCAGGTGGAGTTCGGTGGCGCCGGCGTACAGGACGCGTTCGCCGTTCTGCGTGGCGCGGATGAGCAGGCTGCCGTCGGCCCCGTAGATGTAGTCGGTCGACGTCGTGCTCTCGGTGAGCTTGCTCAGCTTGCCTTCGGGAGACCAGGTCAGTGCCTGGGTCGCCGTCTTGCCCGGGCGGTGCCAGGAGTTGCCGTTCTTGTAGTAGTCGTAGGAACGGTTCGGGTCGGTGCAGTCGGCCTTGGTCGAGGTGCCGGTCAGGGTGTGCGGCTGCTGGGTGTTGGTGTAGCAGTACGTGGTGGTCGTGTCCCCGGTGCTGCGGTGGACCGTCTCACTGGCACGCTGGCCGGCGGCCCCATAGGTGTAGCCGGTCCAGTAGGGGGCCGGTCCCGACAGGCTGGAACTGCTCCTGGGGTCGGAGCACTTCTGCGAGGCGGGGGTCCACGCCTCGGTCAGGCGCTGGTGTCCGTCGTAGGCGAAGCACTGGACATCGGTGCCGCTGGTGCCGCCGAGGGTCGTGGGGTCGCTGACGGCGGTGACGTTTCCGGCTCCGCGCTCCGAGGGGATTGACAGTGCTCTTTTCCCCAGGCGCAGCAACACCGCCCGCCTTGCTCTACCAGGAGCCGCGTCCTGGGGAGAATCTGGGGAGTATGGGCGGCACTGGGGAGCGCCTGGGGAGAACCGGCTATGTTAGGCGGCATAAGCCTGAAAGACCCTGAAAGACGCATCACCACAGGTCAGAGGCGACGATTCCAGCATCACCGCAGGTCAGCGCCAGCAGCTAGACGACTTCACGACGTAGGTGCCGAGGTCGTCGGCCTCGACGACTCCGGGGACGGAGCCGCCGGAGTGCAGGGGGGTCACATACCGGACAGCGGTCACATCGCGCAGCACACCGGCCAGGGTACGGGAGAACGCGGACCCGGTTCCCGGCGTTTCCCGGGGCCTCAGGTGCTCAGCGTGCTCCCAGCGGATTCGGCACCCCCAGGTACCGCGCGTCGGCGCCGTCGGCTCCCGTCCACCGCAGCAGCAGGTTGGTCTTCCCCGGGAGCGCCTCGCCGCCGAGCAGCCCGGCCGTCTCGGGCAGGTCGTCGCGCCGGGCCAGTTCCCGGCGTGCCGCGGGCCACGGATCGAACCCGGGATGCCGCTCCGCCAGTACCCCCGCAATCTCCATCAGGTTGTTGACCACGAGGCAGTACACCAGCCGCTCCCACCCCGCCGCCCGGGTCACGTCCCCCAGCAGCTTCACGCCCTCGGCGTCGCGGAACAGGGCCCGCACCGGCAGGCCGTCGCCGTCCACCGCGATCAGGGTGTTCTGGAGGTGCGCCTCGAGCACGACACCGTGCTCGGCGAAGGCCGCGAGGACGGGCGGGACGACCTGCCGGAGATACGCCTGCCACCAGACGTCCGCCGCCGCCCGGCCCTCCACCGCCCGGCCACCGCCGTCCAGCGGGCTGCCGTCCTCCAGCGGGCTGCCGTCGAATCCCTCCGCGAGCCCCGCCGCCAGCAGCGGTGTCGCGCCGGGCGGCAGATGGGCGCGCAGCCCGTCGCGGACCACGACGGCGAGTTCCTCGAAGGCGAACGCCGCGGTGCGGTAGCCGCGGTCGCTGAGCCAGGCGGCGGGCCGCGCGTCAGGGGCGCCGGGAGTACCGGGGGTGCGGGAGGTACCGGGGGTGCCGAGAGCGGCAGCGGCGGCGGCGTCCGTGCGGCGCAGTCTCAGCAGGTCGTGGCGCCACAGCCGCCGTACGTCGTTGGTGATGCGCACATCGAGGCTGAACTTCAGGAACAGGTCGTCGCGGGGCGCGTACACCGTGCGGACGGCCGCCGTCGGCCACACGGGGGAGGCCGTCGTACCCAGGCGGACGAGCCGGCCGTCGGCGAACGCGGCTGCCAGCCCGCGGGCGGCGAGGTCGAGCTGCCAGGGGTGGGCGGGCAGCAGCCGGTAGCCCGGCGGGGCGCCGCCGAGCGTGTCCAGGGCCGAGGTGTCACCCTCCTCCCGCACCGTGTCCTCGCGCACCGCGAGCAGCACCAGCGGGAAACGGGCGTGCGCCTCGGGCGCGTACGGCAGCCACGCGGCGACCGGACCGCCGCCGCGGGCCTTGGGCGCGGGGTGGTAGGGATGGCCGGTGATCAGCGACTGCTCGGAGCGCAGATACGGATCCTCGGGTGCCGTGGCGCGCGCCCGCGCGGTGAGCAGCGCGGCCACCGCGTACCGGCTGTCGATCATCTCGGCCGGCAGTTCGTCGTTGCCGGTCCCGGTGTGCCGGTGCAGTTCCTCCGCGACCAGTTTCACCAGCTCCGGATGCCCGACGCGCCGCCAGGCGCCGGCCGCGTGCACCTCGGGCTCGGCGGGCCGCCGGCCGTCACGGACGCGCAGCAGCCGGCCGCTGCCCGGGAGCCGGTACGTGCGGCGGCCGGGTCCGCGGTCCGTGCCCTGTTCGTCCTCGTCACGAAGCGGCTCGGCGATCTCCCTGATCAGGCAGTTGAGCAGCGGCGCGGTCGCGTACGCGTCGGCGCGTGCCGCGACGGCGCCGCCGGAGGGCAGGGTGTGGGGGCGGTTCATGCGTTCCCTACGTCCGCGTGATGCGATCACGATCAGTATGTCTCCCGACGCCGGTCGCCGTGACCGTCGTGTGACCGACCCAGGAGCCGACCGTGCGCCGTTTCCCCACCGCCGAGGCCGAGGTGGCCGAAGAGCTGGCCGCCGTACGGCCCGGTCTCGTGAACCGGTACGCCGCCGAGCTGCCCGGCGCGCGGGCGGCGGTGCTGTCGAGGCTGTGGCGGGCGCTGGCGTACGAGCCGCTGCCGTGGATCACGGGACGGTCGTACGACGGCGGTGAGCTGGTCCTCACGCTTCCCGGTGGCCGTCGGCTGCGCGGGCCGGGGGCCGATCCGTACGCCACCGGGGTCCCTGTCGATGTCGTCCACCTGGACTCGGTGGCCTACGACGAGCCGGCTCGCCTGACGGCGGACCTCGGGGTGCCGTACGGCCGTGACTTCGCCGACGAACTGGCGGACAGCACGGTGTCGTTGGCGCTGTCCCGCGCCGATCAGCCGGACGTCCCGCAGACCCCTCGGTCGGAATGGGAGGGGGAGCAGAGTGTCGTGGACGGGCATCCCTTCCACCCCGGCTGCCGCTGTCGGCCGGGTTTCTCGGTCGCGGAGCAATTCGCGTACGGCCCCGAGCACCGGCCGGTGGTACGGCTGGGGGTGATCGCGGTGGCGGCGGAGCAGTGCCTGGTGTCGGGGACCTGGCCGACGGAACTGCGGGACGGGGAAAGGTTGTTGATCCCAGTGCATCCCTGGCAGGCGGCGCACGTCCTCAAGCAGGTCGGCCTCACCGGCCCGGCGGGACGCACCGGGTATGTCCTCGACGCGCATCCGTTGATGTCCCTGCGCACCCTCGCCCTCGCCGGCGACCCGCACCACACGCACGTCAAGACCGCGCTCAGTACCCGCCTCACCTCCTCCGTGCGGGACATCTCGGTCGGCTCCGTACGGGCGTCGGCCGCTCTCTCGGCCTTCGCGGAGACGCTGGCGCCGCACACGGCGGGCCTGTTGCACTTCACGCGCACCCTGGGCGCGGCCACGGACGGTTCGCCGGATCTCGCGGCGGTGCTGCGCGAGTCGCCGCAGTCGTACGCGGGCACGGGGGAACGTGTCCTGCCGGTGGCGGCCCTCGCCGCCACCCCGCTTCCCCGGTCCCCGTCGTGGCTCGCCGGGTTCACCCGGCTCGCGCTCACCGTCGGGCTGCGGCTGCTGGACCTGGGCGTGGCGCTGGAGGCACACGGCCAGAACCTGCTCGTGGTGCTGGACGAGGCCGACGCTCCGGTACGGCTGGTGTACCGCGACCTCGCCGACATCCGGGTCGGCCCCGCCCGGCTCTCCGCCCACGGGATCGCGGTTCCGGCGGAGTTGCCCGCGCGGATGGTCACGGACGAGGTGACGGCGCTGCGGCGCAAGCTGTTCGGCTCGCTGGTGGCGGGCGCGCTGGCCGGTACGGCGGGTTCGTCGGCCGTTCTGCGGACGGCGCTGGAGACGGCCGTACGGGATCTGCCGCGCACGCCGGATCTCACCGTGCTGCGCGAAGGGCCGCTGCCCGCAAAGGCGTTGACGCTGATGCGGATGTCAGGGGGAACGCCGGGTGACCGGTGGGCCGTCCTGCCCAACCCATTTGTCCCTCTGCCGTTTTGATGCCCGGCCCCTCGGGTCAATAGGATCCGCCGATGATCAGAACACAACGGCTGGCGGCCGGGGTCTGTGCCCTGCTCGCCGCCCTGACGGCAGGACTGGCCTTCCCGGCCCCGGCGGCCGCCGACGAGACGGACGCGCAGGCCTCCCCGAAGGTCGAACTGGTCCTGGACGTCAGCGGTTCCATGCGGGCCAGGGACATCGACGGCGGCACGCGGATGGCCGCGGCGAAACAGGCCTTCAACGAGGTGCTCGACGCGACGCCGCAGGAGGTCCAGCTCGGCATCCGTACGCTCGGCGCCAACTACCACGGCAACGACCGGAAGACGGGCTGCAAGGACACCGCGCAGCTGTACCCGGTCAGCACCCTGGACCGCACCGAGGCCAAGACGCAGGTGGCGACCCTGGTGCCGACCGGCTGGACACCGATCGGTCCCGCGCTGCTGAAGGCGGCCGACGACCTCGACGGCGGTGACGGCACCCGCCGTATCGTCCTGATCAGCGACGGCGAGGACACCTGCCAGCCGCTGGACCCGTGCGAGGTGGCACGGGAGATAGCCGCCAAGGGCATCGGGCTGACCATCGACACCCTCGGCCTGGTGCCGGACGCCAAGACCCGCGCCCAGCTGAGCTGTATCGCGGAGGCCACCGGCGGCACCTACACCTCCGTGCAGCACAAGGAGGAACTGAGCGACCGCGTAGGCCAGTTGGTGGACCGTGCGGCGGATCCGGTGGTGACGCCGGTCGCCGCCCAAGGCGCGAGCCAGTGTTCCCAGGCACCGGCCCTCACGTCGGGTCTCTACACCGACCGTGAGGAGTTCGGCCAGGAGCGCTGGTACAAGGTGGACGTCAAGCCCGGCCATGAGCTGCGGGCCTCGGTGAGCGTCGCGGACGACCGCGCCGTCGCCCCGGACTACGGGGTGCTGCTGCGGGCGGTCACGCTGCGCGGCCGGGAGATCGTGCGCGGCGAGGCCGCGGGCACCGGCCGGACGGACGTGATCTCCACGGGCCTTCGCTACCCGAAGGCGGACAGTGACGACGAGAACGCCCCGGCCGAGACGGTGTGTCTCCAGGTCACCAACTCCTTCTCCGCGGCCGCCGGGGTGAAGACCACCCCCGGTCTGCCGCTGGAACTGACCGTCGACGTGGTGGGCGGCCCGGACCAGGCGGGCGACGTGGCCTCCTTCGGCCTCGGGCGCGGCTGGTGGCTGCTCGGCGCGCTGGTGCTGACCGGCTTCGTCGCCGGTCTGCTGTGGGGCTGGGTGTCACGCTGGCGGGTCGCCGTCTGGAGGACGAACTGATGCGGATCACACGTGTGGTGAGCGCGGCGCTGCTGGCCGCGGGCATGGCGGTGGGCGTGACCGCCGGCCTGGCCGCGGGCCCCGCGGCGGCGGACTCCTCACCCTCGCCGAGCGCCTCGGGCGGCAGCGACGCGCCCACCCAGGCGGGTACGTCGTTCCGTACGGCGACCGAGATCGACCAGGGGCAGCAGGCCACGGCGAGCGGTTCCACCAGTGACTACATGTACTGGTCGTTCCCGGCCGACGCGGGCCGGCGCCCCACGGTGAAGGCCACGGTGAAGCTGCCGGACTCGCACGGCACCGAGACCTGGCAGGTGGACGTCTACGACGGTCTGCGGCGCCGCCAGGCCTGCCAGTACGGCGCTCAGACCCGCACCGCCGCCGCGGGCACCGGCACCGTCGAACTGGCCTGTGTGCTGCGGACGGTGCGCGCCTGGTCGGAGCCGTGGGCCGACGACCCGCTGCCCGGCACGTACTACATCCGGCTGACGGCGCCGGCCTTCGGCTCGTCCGACCTCGGCAAGCCGATGAGCGCCAAGGTCGAGGTCGGCTCGAAGGACATCGGCGGCTCGGCGGCGGTGGACGGCTCGCTGGGGAAGCCGCTGGTGCCGGGTATCGCGGTCAAGTCGGCCGCCGATGACGGCGGTTCGTCGTCGGACTCGGTGAAGTCGGCGGTGCTGTCGAGCATCGAGCCCGACGGCGGCTGGTCGTCCGGCTGGTGGTCCGACCGCTGGATCTGGACGGGCGTGGGCGGCGTCCTGGCCGCCCTGGCGGGCATCGGCGGCTACGCGCTGACCCGCGGTTCGGGACGGCCGCGGCAGGTGCCGCCGAACGTCTGAGGCGACCGGTCGCTCCGAGAGACCGGTTGCCGCGGGTGGGGCCCGCCGCGTGGACACGCGGCGGGCCCCACCCGTGCCCCGTCTTCGCCCGCCCCCGATCGGACGCCGTTCCTCAGGCCTCCCGCAGCGCCTTGGCCAGCGGGCTCTCCCCGGTCACGGGGACCCGCCCGTCCCGTACGGCGTCCAGCAGGGCGACCTCGCCCCGGACGACGGCGGCACAGATCCCGGAGTCGAGCACGAGCCGTGCGTCGGGCTCGGCCGGCGCGGGCCCGGCACCGTAGACGGACTCCTCCCCGTCCCCCAGCCGGAGGTGGAAGTCCCCTTCCTCGGACCGCACTTCGACGACCCCGCCGTCGCCCGCGAGCCCGCCCTCACCGTCCGCACCGCCCGCGCCGCTCTCGCCGCCCTGCCGCAGCCCCCGCAGCAGCGGGAGCGCGAACCAGTGGGCGCGTACGGCGTCGGTGGGCCGCCGCTCCCCCAGTTCGGGCTCGCCCCACTTCCCCAGCGCCTCCAGCACGGGCTTGAGCTCCCGCCCACGCCGGGTGAGTTCGTAGACGAAGACGGCGGCGGGCGGGGCCAGACGCCGCCGGGCGGCGATTCCGTCCCGCTCCATGTCCTTCAGCCGCGAGGCGAGCATGTCCGTACTGACCCCCGGGAGATCCGCGTGCAGGTCCGTGTAGCGGCGCGGCCCGGCGAGCAGTTCCCGGACGATCAGCAGGGTCCAGCGGTCGCCGACGAGGTCGAGCGCACGGGCGGTGGAACAGTACTGGTCGTAGCTTCGGCGAGGTGGCATGCGACGCATTCTAGACGTGTCGTTGGACTTTCCAAGCTCAAGCTTGGTAAAACCAAGCATCACGAGTTCCCGGAGGGGCGCATGGAGTTCCGGCAGTCCAGCAAGCTCAGCGACGTCTGTTACGAGATCCGCGGCCCGGTGATCGAGCAGGCCGACGCACTGGAGGCGGCGGGGCACAGCGTGCTGCGCCTCAACACGGGCAACCCGGCGCTCTTCGGTTTCGAGGCGCCGGAGGAGATCCTCCAGGACATGATCCGCATGCTTCCGCAGGCACACGGCTACACGGACTCGCGCGGCATCCTGTCCGCCCGCCGGGCCGTGGCCCAGCGCTACCAGACGCTGGGTCTGGAGGTGGGCGTGGACGACGTCTTCCTCGGCAACGGCGTCTCGGAACTGGTCTCCATGGCCGTCCAGGCCCTGCTGGAGGACGGCGACGAGGTCCTCATCCCCGCCCCGGACTTCCCGCTGTGGACGGCGGTGACGACGCTGGCCGGCGGCAAGGCGGTCCACTACCTCTGCGACGAGCAGTCCGACTGGTACCCCGACCTGGACGACATGGCGTCGAAGATCACGGACCGCACCCGTGCCGTGGTGATCATCAACCCCAACAACCCCACCGGCGCGGTCTACCCGAAGGAGATCATCGAGGGCATCCTCGACCTCGCCAGGCGCCACGGCCTGATGGTCCTCGCCGACGAGATCTACGACCAGATCCTCTACGACGACGCCGTGCACCACTCGGTCGCCGCCCTCGCCCCCGACCTGGTCGTCCTCACCTTCTGCGGTCTGTCGAAGACGTACCGGGTGGCGGGCTTCCGCTCCGGCTGGCTGGTGGTCACGGGCCCGAAGCAGCACGCCAGGGACTACCTGGAGGGCCTCACCATGCTGGCCTCCATGCGGCTGTGCGCCAACGCCCCCGCCCAGTACGCCATCCAGGCCGCGCTCGGCGGCCGCCAGTCCATCAGGGAGCTGACCGCACCGGGCGGCCGGCTCGAGGACCAGCGCACCGTGGCCTGGGAGAAGCTCAACGAGATCCCCGGCGTGTCCTGCGTGAAGCCGAAGGGCGCGCTGTACGCGTTCCCCCGTATCGACCCCAAGGTCCACGCCATCCACGACGACGAGAAGTTCGTCCTGGACCTCCTGCTGCGCGAGAAGATCCAGGTGGTGCAGGGCACCGGCTTCAACTGGCCCGCCCCGGACCACTTCCGTATCCTCACCCTCCCCCACGCGGAGACCCTGGAGACGGCGATCGGCAGGATCGGCCGCTTCCTGAGCGGCTACCGCCAGTAGGCGCCGCCCGCCTCGCGGGCACCCGTTGTCAGACCCCGGTCGTAGTCTTCGGACTGTCGGGATCCGGGGAGGTGGAGACAGTGGTACGACCGCCGAGCGCCGCCCAGCGGCGGGTCATCGACGCCGCCGATCCCGTCACCGGGCGGCTGCGCGGCACCGAGGCGCAGCTCGCGGCCCTGGTGAAGCGGGGTCTCGCCTTCCGCCATCCCCGGCCGCCGCACGATCACTTCCTGACACCGGCGGGGCACCGGGTGCGGGAGGCCGTCCCCGAGGCGGTGCCGGCCGCGCCGCCGGACGGCGGCGGCTTCGCCGCGCGGGTCGGCGGCGAGCAGGACGCCGTGGCCGGTGGACCGCGGCGGACGCGGGAGGTGCGCGGTGCGTGGGAGGGCCTGCTGGAGCTGCGGCGGATGACCAACGCGGACGGGGCCACGGACCGGCCGTGCGGATGGGAGCGTACGCATCTCGTGCGGGCCGCCGCACTGGCCCTGGAGGCGGCGAGGCACCCGCCCGCCGGGCCCGGCGGCACGGACGGCTACCGGGTACGCGCCACCCCGCAGCCCGAGGCCGTCGCCGTCCGCACACCGGACGCGGAGGGACTGCGCGCCTGCGCCGCCACGCTGGAGCGGGCCGGCTGGCAGACCGGGGAGTACACCGAGCCGCGGTCGAGAGCGCGTTATCTCCTGGCGTCCCCCCGGCGGGTGTGAACGCGTGCCAGGATCGGAGGGCCGGTACGTCGTGCGCGAGAAGGGGAAGTCGTGAGTGAACCGTATTCCGTCCGTGTGACCGTCCGCGGTTACGAGACCGATGTGCAGGGTCACCTCAACCAGGCGGTGTACGTCAACTACGCCGAGCACGCCCGCTGGTCGATGCTCCAGGCCTACGGAGTGGGTCAGTCCCGCCTGATCGGCCACGGCGTGGGACCGGTGGCCCTGGAGACCACCATCCGCTACCGGCGCGAACTCCTCGCGGGCGACGAGGTCGACGTGACCTGCGCGTTCGAGTGGAGCGGCGGAAAGACGTTCCGCATCCGCCAGGAGATCCGCAAGACCTCCGACGGCACGGTGGCCGCCGAGATCACCGCGACCGGCGGCCTCCTCGACCTGAAGTCCCGCAAGCTGGTCACCGAACCCCGGGACATCTTCAAGCAACTGGCCAGCGACCTGACCCCGTTCGGCCTCCAGTGACCTGAGCCCGGTGGCCCGCCGGAACCTGGGGTTCCGGCGGGCCACCGGGCGGTCATCTCTCCTCCGGCCCCGGCGCGAACGGATCAGCCGAGGTAGGGATCCGTGCCCCAGCCCAGGCCCAGGACGTCGCTGTCCCGCAGCGCACCGGCGTACGCCTGTACCTCGTCCACATCACCGTGGAGGTACTCCCCCCAGCCGTCACCGACCTTGGCCCGGCCGATCTGCAGGGCTCCGCCGCTGTGCCAGCCGTCGGGGAGGCTCGTGGTCGCCTCGGCGTTCGTGTAGCCGTCCAGGTAGAGCTTGATCGTGTCGGTCCCGTCGTCGTAGACCACCGCGAGACGATGGCCCTGCCCCTCACCGCCGTCGGCACCCTCGATCTGGGACACCACCTTCTCGGGCGCCCCGGCCTCGTCCCTCTCCGGCATCACGAGCTGCCAGCGGTACGTGGACGGGTCGTAGCGCACCTTGAACGCGTCGGTGTGCTCACCGGCCTGCGAGAGCACGGTCATCGGCCGGGCCGGCTCGGAGTCCGCGAGGCGTACGACGACGCCGAGGGTGAAACTGTCCCCGGTGTCCACGACCGGCCCATCCGCGGCGGCGTACCCGGTCTCGCCGTCCAGGCTCAGATGCCCGTCGCCGACGAGGGCCGGCGGCACGTAGGCGCAGTCGGGGTCGATCTCCGGGATGCAGGAATCGTCAGAGCTGCGGTAGATCGAGGCTCCGGTGCCCAGCCGCAGCGGTGCACCGTCCGACTGCTCGGGGCTCACGCCGTCCACCGCGTTCTCCAGCGACCAGTGGCCGAGCAGCTTGGGCTTGCGCCATGCCAGTTCGGTCGCCTCGCCCGGCACCACGACCCGGTCGTGGACCTGTACGTCGCCGATGTCACCGTGCCACGGCTCACCGTAGCCGGAGGCCGTGCGGGCCCGTCCGATCTGGAAGGCGCCGTCCGTCCCGGCGGGAGTCGCCTCCACCGCGGTACCGACCTCATGACCGTTCACGTACAGCCGCGCACGGCCGGTCTCCGCGTCGTACAGCCCCAGCAGCTGGGCCCACTCCCCGGTCTCGGGCGCGCCACCGGACACCTGTGCGCCGCCGATCGCGAACGACCAGACGGGACCGGAGTCCTCGGCGCGCAGCCCGAGGCCGAAGCCGGGGGCGCCGTCCGCGTCCTGGCTGGCGACGGTCATGTCCCGGTCGGTTCCGGCGGGCCGTACCCAGGCACTGACGGCGAAGCTCTTGCCGGTGTCGGTGGCGGCGGTGTCCGTGGTGAGGAAGCCCTGGTCACTGCCGTCCAGGTTGGCCGTGGCGGTCTCCGTGGTGCGCGAGGGCGCGGGACCGCCGAAGGTCACACCGCTGCCGGCCCGAGCGCTCGTACCCGTCTCGGCGGAGGCCGAACCGGAGCCTGCCGGGTCGTCCAGCTTCCAGCGGGCCACCGGGGCACGCCCGGACTTCACCCTGAAGCCGTAGTACGACGGCCCGCTGATCCGGCCCGACCGGTCGACCGCTTGGACGCTCATCTGCTGGAACCCCGAGGTGAGCGGCAGGTACGGAACGGTCACGGCGGCACCCGGCCGCTCGGCGGAGACGGTCCCGAACGGGCCGCCGATGAATTCGTACTGGTACGACACCACGTCGTCGGAGGGCGAGTCCACGGTGAAGTGTCCGTAGACACCCACCCCGTCCGTCCAGAGCTCGTCGCCGGGGTATTCGGGCGAGCTGATCGCCGGCTTCTCGGGGCTCGTGTCGTCGTACACGAACGAGCAGACCGAGCCGTCGCCCTCGTCGCTCCAGGGGGAGGTCGCCTTGGTGTCGTTCGCGCGGACATGCCAGGAGATCACCGTGTTCGCCGGGATGCCGGACGGCATGCTCCAGTACTGGGTCGAACCCGAGTTCAAGGCGTAGGTGGTGGTGTAGGCACGGCGCTGTTCCACCCCTGCCGCATCCGTCCACCAGGCTTCGAACTCGCCCTTGACCGGGCTGGCCTCGGCAGGCTGATTGTCCTCCTCCGGGTCGTACAGCACGGCGCTGAGCCGGGGCGACTGCGAGACATACGGTGTGGCATCGCCGGTGGCGCAGGGCTTGCCCCCCGACTGGAGGTCGCGGACCAGCGGCTGGTTCGGCGGCAGATTGTCCACCGCGTGTGCCGTGCCGGCAGCTGTGGCCAGCAGTGCCACCACGCAGCTGCCCACAACCGTCCGTCTGCCTCTGGCCGTCTTTGCTGATCTGAGCAACTGACCCTCCCCTGTGCGCACATGAAGCCCGTGGATCACACGAGTCACCAGAAGCTAACAGAGACGACCGACAGCACCATCAGGATTTTGACAGCCGATCAGGTGTGGCCTCGGAGCTGTTCGACACCGGTCGGGTGGTGGGTGGTCCGCTGAGCCTGGCGGCGGTGTCGGCTCTCTCGGCGAGCCGTACCGGTGGGCTTCCGGCCCGGGGCGTGGATCCGACCTCGGCGGCGGCCCCGGCGACGGGATACCGGTCGGCGTTCCGGGTGGGGGCCGGGCCGGCCGCGGGCGCGCTGATCCGCGCGGCGAGGCGTCTTGCGGCCACGCCCGCCCGCCGGGCCCCAGCGGGCGCTCACCGGCCGGCGGTGATCCTCGCCAGGCGTCGGGCCTGGGTCCGGGTCTCGTGGGCGATGGTGTCCTCGTCCGCGTGGAGGAGGCGGCCGTTCTCGACGATCTGGCGGCCGTTGACGAACGACGCCGTCACCGGGGCCGCCGCGCCGAGGACCAGGGCGGCCACCGGGTCGGCGATGGAGGCGTGGGCCAGGGTGTCCAGCTTCCAGAGGACCAGGTCGGCCAGCTTGCCGGGCTCCAGTGAGCCGGTCTCCGTGGCGCGGCCGAGGACCCGGGCGCCGCCGTACGTCCCCAGGCGCAGTGCCTGGCGGGCGGTGAGGGCGGCCTCGCGGCGGGCGCCGAGGCGGTTGACGAGCAGGGCGTTGCGCAGTTCGGTGTGCAGTTCGCCCGACTCGTTCGACGCGGTGCCGTCGACTCCGAGGCCGACCGGGACCCCGGCGGCCAGCAGGTCGGGGACCCGGGCGATCCCGGCCGCCAGGCGGGCGTTGGAGGACGGGCAGTGGGCGACGCCGGTGCCGGTGCGGGCGAAGGCGGCGATGTCGGAGTCGTTCATGTGGACGCAGTGGGCCATCCACACGTCCTCGCCGAGCCAGCCGGTCGACTCGAAGTAGTCGGTCGGGCCCATGCCGAACAGTTCGTGGCAGAACTTCTCCTCCTCGACGGTCTCCGAGCCGTGCGTGTGCAGCCGTACGCCGAGCCGCCGGGCCAGCTCGGCCCCTTCGCGGAGGAGTTCGGTGGAGACCGAGAAAGGTGAGCAGGGGGCGACGGCCACCTGGGTCATCGCGTCCGGGGACGGGTCGTGGTGGCGGCCGACGGTCTCCTCCGTGGCGGCCAGAGCGCCTTCCAGGGTCTCCACGGCGAAGTCCGGGGGCAGGCCGCCGTCCTTCTCCCCGCGGTCCATCGAGCCGCGGGCCAGGGTGAAGCGGACGCCGATCTCGCCCGCGGCGCGGATGATCGCGGCGGACAGGTCGCCGGAGCCCCGCGGGAAGACGTAGTGGTGGTCCATGGCGGTGGTCACGCCGCCGCGGGCCATCATCGCGAGCGAGCCCTGCGCCGCCGCGTACACCATCGGCTCGTCGATCCGCGCCCACATCGGGTAGAGCGCGACCAGCCAGTCGAAGAGGTTGTGGTCGGTGGCCAGGCCCCGGGTGATCCACTGGTAGAAGTGGTGGTGGGTGTTGACCAGCCCGGGGGTGACGAGGTGCCCGGTCGCGTCGATACGCCGTACGACGTCCGTCAGACCCGCGGGGGCCGGGCCCGGGCCCAGTGACTCGATGCGGTTTCCGGCGAGGACGACGTGTCCGCTCGCGTACTCGGTGCCGACGGGGTCGACGGTCGCCACCGCGCCGTTCTCGATCACGGTGCGGGCGATGCGGGCGGTGCGGGGAGCCGCGGCGGTGTCTGCCATGGTGGTGGGTACGTCCTCCGGGTCAGAGGTGGGTGAGGTCCACGGGGATCCTCGGCTCGCAGCCGTCGCGCAGGACGGT
Source organism: Streptomyces sp. NPDC047000 (assembly GCF_040644295.1). Taxonomy (NCBI): domain Bacteria; kingdom Bacillati; phylum Actinomycetota; class Actinomycetes; order Kitasatosporales; family Streptomycetaceae; genus Streptomyces; species Streptomyces sp. NPDC047000. The sequence goes on along the minus strand of NZ_JBEYWE010000001.1, from coordinate 416,383 downwards.
GGCCTCTATCAGGCCGTAGGGGCGGTCGGCCGCGAAGTACACCTCGTTGTCGTTCTTCAGGCCGAACGGCGCCAGGTCCACCAGGAAGTGGTGTTTGTTCGGGAGCGAGAAGCGGACCTCGTCGATCTCCGCGCGGTTCTCGATGATCCGCGCGCCCATCCGGTACAGCGTCTGCTGGAGCGAGAGGGAGTACGTGTCGGCGAACGCCGTGAGCAGGTGCCGCTTCGTCTCCTCGTACGACGTCTCCCAGTCGGGCACCGTCGTCATGCCGTCCCCGCCGTCGCCGCTGCCGTCTCCGCCGGTCCAGCCGAAGCGCCAGCGGCCGGAGACCTCGGTGGCCAGGATGCGGTCGTACGCCTCCGGGAGCGTCGTGTACTTGTCCTTGGCGTAGCCCCAGAACTCGGAGTCGGTCGTGTTCATCACGACGAGGTCCTCGATGCCCGACACCGCCTCCCACGACGAGCCGTCGTAGGTGATCTGCGCGAGCCGGGTCTCCCGTCCCTGCCGCGCGAACGAGTGGCCGCCCGCGATGCGCTCCCAGCCGTACTCCGCGATGCGTATACGGGCCCGGTGGATGGACGGCTGCGAGGTCACGAAGTGCCGGGCGAGGTGGATGCCGAACTGTTCGGCGGAGTCGATGCCGTACTCCTTGGCGAACGCGTACACCGTGTTCTTGGTGGTGTCCGTCGGCAGGACGTGGGCGTTGGAGCCGGAGTAGTGGACCTCGTCCATGTCGCCGGAGAGCGCGACGGAGACGTTGAGGTCCTTGATGTGGTGGGTGGCGCCGTCGCGTGTGATCCGTACGACGCGGGTCTCGGCCTTGCCGTACTGGTTCTGGCCCAGCAGCACGGGGCGGGACGGATCGGTCATGCGCTAACTCCCTCGGTATACGGAGTAGCCGAACGGGCTGAGCAGCAGCGGGACGTGGTGGTGCTCCCCGGCGCGGACGGCGAAGGTGACGGTCACCTCGGGGAAGAAGGGGGCGGGGACGGCGGCGGAGGCGGGGCTGTCGTGGTGCGCGGCCGCCGTCGCCTCCAGATACGGCTCTACGGCGAATTCGAGCCGTACGTGTGCGGTACCCGGCGGTGGGGCCGGGAGGTCACGGCACCGGCCGTCCTCGTCGGTCACGGAACCGCCGAGCGGCCGCCAGCCGCCGGGCGACGGATCGGTGCCGCGTACGGAGGGCCGTACGGACAGCCGTACGGGGACGCCTGCGGCGGGGCGGCCGACGGAGGTGTCCAGGACGTGCGTGGACACGGTCACGCCGGTGGGTGCGGTGCTCATGGCCGGGAATCCTCCGCGAGACGGGTGGGTCCGGCGAGCCGGGTGAGCCGGATGCGGTTGATCCTGCCCAGTTCGACGCGGACGATCTCCCTTTCCCGCTCCGGCGTGTTGCCGATCCGCGACTGGGCCGCGTCGCGCATCTGGCGGGCGGTGAGGCCGGTGGCGCAGATGAGGAAGACGTGGCCGAACCTCTCCTGGTAGGCGAGGTTCAGTTCGAGCAGCTCGGCGCGGAGCTCCGCGGAGGCACCGGCCATGCCGCGCTGCTCGCGGGCGGAGGCGGGGTCACCGGGCTTCGGCCGGCCGATCGGCGGGTGCCCGGCCATCGCCTCGGCGAGGTCGGCGGGGGTGAGCCCGGCCGTAGCGGCGTCCGCGGCGGCGCAGAGGGCGTCGGGAGTGGCGTAGGGGCGGGCGGCGAGCAGCCGGGCCGCCCACGCGGTCGAGGCGCACACCTCGAGGAGGGCGGCGCGGGCCGCGGGCTCTTCCAGGGCGTTGAACTCGAGCAGCCCCGGTGGCGTGGTCGTCGAGGTCACGGGTGCCTCCGGGATCGTGAACGGCCGGGGGAGGGAGGAGGGAGGGAGCGCGTGGTGCGGAACCACCGACAGCCAACCCGCCCCGCCCGGTCGGCGTCAACAGTCTGTTGAAAATTCCGGGTTACATCCGGGACGGGTGACGCTCAGCCCTGCCGCTCCCGGTTGAGGTAGTTGTAGACGGTGAAGCGGCTCACGCCGAGCGCGCCCGCCACGGTCTCCACACCGTGCCGCACGGTGAACGCGCCCCGCGCCTCCAGTGTGCGCACCACTTCCTGCTTGGCCTTCCGGTCCAGGTCGGCCAGCGGCCTGCCGGCCTGCCGTTCCAGGGCGGCCAGGAGGTGATCGAGGGAGTCGGCGAGCTGCGGAAGCCGTACGGCGACGACCTCGTCCCCCGCCCAGGACAGCACGATGTCCTCGGGGCGCGCCTGCCCCGGCGGGAGCAGTTCACCGCCGACGGCGTCGACGAGCGGACGCACAGCGGCGAGGAACGCCTCACCACCCACGGCGCCCAGCCCCTCACCACCGGCGGCACCCGACCCCTCGCCACCGGCGGCGCCGCCCGTCACCGCTCGCCCTCGGGGATCACGTTGACCTGGAGCGAGATCCGGGTGGCCCCCGCCTCCAGCGCCTTGCGCAGCACGCCGTCCACGGCTCCGAGCACAGCGTCGGCACGGCCCTCCACCGTGTTCCCGAACGGGCCGACGTCCACCGTGTCGAGGTCGGCGGTCTCGACGACCTCACGGGCCACCACCGCATGCGCGGGCGTCCGGTCGAGATCGAAGGGCTCGGTGGTGAACTCCACTCTCAGTCGCACGCGCTCAACCTAACGCGCCCCGCCGGGACCCGCTCCCCTCCCCTTGACAAGGCGCCGCCCACGGCGGGAGTCTGCCACCAGATTCCGTCCAGCAAAATAATACTTCCATCATACGGAATACGGGAGACAGGAACAGAGGGCCATGGGATTCGCAGACCACCGCTACACCGTCAATCTGTCGATCCTCTTCACGGAACTCCCCCTCCTCGACCGCCCCGCGGCCGCCGCGGCCGCCGGGTTCGGCGCCGTCGAGCTGTGGTGGCCCTGGGTCGACTCGCCCGTGCCGCAGTGGCCCGAACTCGACGCGCTGCGCCGGGCCGTCGAGGACGCCGGGGTACGGCTGACCGGGCTCAACCTCTACGCCGGGCAGCTCCCCGGACCTGACCGCGGGGCCCTGTCCGTACCCGGCGAGGAGTCGGAGCGGTTCCGGGCCAACGTCGAGGTCGCCGCCGACTTCGCCGGCTCACTGGGCTGCCGTGCCCTCAACGCCCTGTACGGGAACCGGGTCGCCGGAGCCGACCCCGCCGAGCAGGACGCGCTCGCCCTCACCAACCTCGCCCTCGCCGCCCGCGCCGCGCATCGCATCGGTGCCGTCCTGCTGATCGAGGCCCTCAACCGGCCGGAGTCCCCGCGCTATCCCCTGGTGTCGGCCCGGTCCGCGGTCGAGGTCGCCGACCGGGTGAACGAGGTGACCGGCCTCGGCAACGCGCGTTTCCTCATGGACCTGTACCACCTCGCCATGAACGGCGCCGACCTCCCCTCCGTCATCGACCGGTACGCGGCCCGGACCGGCCACGTCCAGATCGCCGACGTCCCCGGTCGCGGCGCGCCCGGCACCGGGGCCCTGCCGCTGGCCGATCTCCTCGCCCGGCTGTGCAAGGCCGGTTACGACGGCCGTATCGGCCTCGAGTACAAGCCGGGCGACGGACCGAGCGCCGAGGCGTTCGGGTGGCTGCCGGCCGCCGCCCGCGGCGCCGTCGGCTGACATCCGCGTCCCGTCGCGGCCGACCCCGTCCGAGCAACCGGATCTCCCAGAAAGGCGGTTCCGCCCGTGAGCAGCGCTCTGCCCGACGTCACGTCCCCCCAAGTCACGTCCCCCCAGGCCGTTCTGCCGAAAGTCGCCTGGATCGGGCTCGGCATCATGGGCTCGCCCATGTCCGAGAACCTGATCAAGGCGGGCTACCACGTCACCGGCCACACCCTCGAACAGCACAAGCTCGACCGGCTCACCGCCGCGGGCGGCACCGCGGCCGGTTCGGTCGCCGAGGCCGTCCGGGACGCCGACGTCGTCGTCACGATGGTGCCGGCCTCCCCGCAGGTCGAGGCGATCGCCTACGGTCCCGACGGCATCCTCGAGAACGTCCGGCCCGGCACCCTGCTCATCGACATGTCGTCCATCACCCCGCAGACCTCCGTCGATCTGGCCGCCGCCGGGCGGGAGAAGGGGCTGCGGGTCCTGGACGCCCCGGTCTCCGGGGGTGAGGCGGGCGCCGTCGAGGCCGTCCTGTCCATCATGGTCGGCGGGGAGCGGGCCGACTTCGACGCCGCCCGGCCGCTCCTCGACGTGCTCGGCCGTACCGTCGTGCTGTGCGGTCCGCACGGCGCCGGGCAGACCGTCAAGGCCGCCAACCAGCTCGTCGTCGCCGTCAACATCCAGGCGTGCGCGGAGGCGGTCGTCTTCCTGGAGAGGTCCGGCGTGGACCTGCGGGCGGCGCTGGAGGTCCTGGGCGGTGGCCTCGCCGGATCGACGGTGCTCGCCCGCAAGCGGGACAACTTCCTGAACCGCGACTTCGCGCCCGGCTTCCGGATCGATCTCCACCACAAGGACATGGGGATCGTGACGGAGGCCGCGCGGGCAGTGGGGGCGGCTCTGCCGCTGGGGGCGGTCGTCGCCCAACTCGTCGGCGCGCTGAGGGCGCAGGGGGACGGCGGCCTGGACCACTCCGCACTGCTGCGCGGTGTCGAGCGCCTGTCCGGAACGCTCACCGACCACCGGACGGCGATGCCGGACTGAGCCCGGACGGCGATGCCGGACTGAGCCCGGACGGCGGCGGCGCGGAGGGGCGGACCGTCCGAACCCGGACGGTCCGCCCCTCGCCGTCCCCGCCGCCGGGTCAGACCTTCAGCGTCCGGATCGACGTCGGCGCGTGCGCCGGCTCCGTCGCGATCTCCTCGAACTCGACCACCTCGGAGATGTCGTTGGTCGTCGACATCGCGATGTTCGTCACCCGCTCCAGGATCGCCTCCACCACCACCGGCACCCGGAGTTCCGCGGCGAGCTTCTTCGCCTGCTCGAAGGCCGCGCCCAGCTCCGCCGGATCGGTCACCCGGATCGCCCGGCAGCCGAGCCCCTCGGCGACCTTGACATGGTCGACGCCGTAGCAGCCCAGCTCGGGCGAGTTGATGTTCTCGAACTCCAGCCTGACCTGGAAATCCATCGCGAACGCCCGCTGCGCCTGCCGGATGAGCCCCAGGTAGGAGTTGTTGACGAGGACGTGCACGTAAGGGATCTTGTGCTGGGCCCCGACGGCCAGTTCCTCCATCATGAACTGGAAGTCGTAGTCCCCGGACAGGCCGACGACCAGCGCCTCCGGGTCGGCCCTCGCCACACCGAGCGCCGCCGGGACGGTCCACCCGAGCGGACCGGCCTGGCCGCAGTTGATCCAGTGCCGGGGCCGGTAGACGTGCAGCATCTGGGCCCCCGCGATCTGGGAGAGGCCGATGGTCGTGACGTACCGGGTCCCGGGCCCGAACGCCTTGTTCATCTCCTCGTAGACGCGCTGCGGCTTGATCGGGACGTCGTCGAAGTGCGTACGGCGCTGGAGGCGCGCCCGCTTCTCCTGCGCGGCGGCGGCCCAGACGGAGCGGTCGGGCAGCTCGCCCCTCGCCCGCAGCTCCCGCGCCACGGCGACGAACAGCTCCAGCGCGGCCCCCGCGTCGGAGGTGATGCCGTAGTCCGGGGCGAAGACCCTGCCGATCTGGGTGGGTTCGATGTCGACGTGCACGAAGGTACGGCCCCGCGTGTAGACGTCGAGGCGACCGGTGTGGCGGTTGGCCCAGCGGTTGCCGATGCCGAGCACGAAGTCGGACTCCAGGAACGTGGCGTTGCCGTAGCGGTGCGAGGTCTGCAACCCGACCATGCCGGCGTTCAGTTCGTGGTCGTCGGGGATCGTGCCCCAGCCCATCAGCGTCGGCACGACCGGCACACCCGTCGACTCGGCGAATTCGACCAGCAGTTCGGCCGCGTCCGCGTTGACCACCCCACCGCCCGCGACGATCAGCGGCCGCTCGGACGCGCAGAGCATCCGCATCGCCTTCTCGATCTGCGGACGGGTCGCGGCAGGCCGGTAGGCGGGGAGCGGCGCGTAGGTCTCGGGGTCGAACTCGATCTCCGTCTGCTGCACATCGAGCGGCAGGTCGATCAGGACCGGGCCCGGGCGGCCCGACCGCATCAGGTGAAAAGCCTGCTGGAACACTCCCGGCACCTGCGCCGCCTCCAGCACCGTGACCGCCGACTTCGTCACGGGCCGGGCGATCGCGGCGATGTCGACGGCCTGGAAGTCCTCCTTGTGGAGCACGCCGGTCGGGGCCTGCCCGGTGATGCACAGGATCGGGACGGAGTCCCCGGCGGCCGAATACAGACCGGTGATCATGTCGGTGCCCGCCGGACCGGACGTGCCCACGCACACACCGATACTGCCGGAGTGCGTCCGGGTGTAGCCCTCCGCCATGTGCGAGGCGCCCTCGACATGGCGGGCGAGCGTGTGGCGGACCCCGCCGGACGCCTTAAGCGCCGCGTAGAAGGGGTTGATCGCCGCGCCGGGGACACCGAACACGTCGGTGACCCCCTCCCGCCGAAGGATCTCGACTGCCGCGCGGGCCGCGGTCATTCGGGCCATACCGTCACCCCACCGTCATCATCTTCCGTATCGTTTTCCACGATACGGAACTCATTTTCTGCTTCATGGAATACACGTCAATGTAGGAAGACCCGCGCCGAGCGTCAAGAGCATCACCGAGCCGTGCGAACCGGCGGACAACCGCGCCACGTTGGGGGAACATGAGGGCCATGTCCGAGAGCGTGCCGGTGCGCTGTCCGGCCTGCGGGCGCGCGCACCTCTACACCGCGCCCGCGTATCCCTGCGCGTGCGGCACCCCGGTCCGCCCGCCGCTGGACCGCACCACCGAGCCCACCGCCGTCACCCACCGCACCTGGGACGACGACTGGGTCACCCTCCGCTGCCCGTCCTGCGGCAGCCGCTCCCCCTGGCCGTACCCGGAACTGGGCTGCCCCTGCGGCACGGTGCTGCGCATCCCGGTGCTGGTCCCCGGCGCCGTGCCCGCACCCCGGCCGCCCCTGCCCGGCCACACCGCCCGCGACGCCGTCACCGCCGCGACGCTCTACCTCGGCCGGCTCGGCCACGACGGCATACGCCACGCCGGTGACCGTCCCCCGGCCGCCGTCGCGCTCGCCGCCCCCGGACTGCTCGCCCGTGTCGACCCCGGGCTGCGCCCGGTCTGTCTGCGCGACGTGGAGTGCCTGTGGCTCGCGGCGATGACCGAGCCGGCGGACTGTGTCTACTTCTCCCTCGCCGGATACGCCGACGACGCCCGCGCCCGCGCCGACTCCCTCGGCATCCCGCTCTTCCTGCTGGACCTGCTGGACCTCACGGCTCCCCCGCTGCCCGTCAACGACCCCGCGGACGAACTCCACGCCACCGCCCGGCGCGAGCCGCAATAAACGACAGGCGACAGCGGGCAGCGGCGACAACCGGGCGGGACCGCCCCTTCCCGAACGGTCCCGCCCCCATCCTCATCCCCCTCATCTCCCCCTCACCTCACCCCTCCCCCGCGCCCTCCTCCCGCAGCTGCACCTTCCGCACCTTCCCCGACACCGTCATCGGGAAGGACTCCAGGATCCGCAGCCTGCTCGGGATCTTGTAGTGCGCCAGCCGCCCCTCGCAGAACGCCCGCAGCTCCTCCAGCGTGAGCGGGTCGGCCGGATCCTGCGGGATGACGCAGGCCAGCACCTCCTCGCCGTACCTCTCGTGCGGCACCCCGACCACCTGGACGTCCTGGATGCGGGGGTGGGCGTAGAGGAACTCCTCGATCTCGCGCGGGTAGATGTTCTCGCCGCCCCGGATGATCATGTCCTTGATCCGGCCGACGATCTCCACGTACCCGTCCTCGCGCATCGTCGCGAGGTCCCCGGTGTGCATCCAGCGGGCGGGGTCGATGACCTCGGCCGTCTTGTCGGGCTGGTTCCAGTAGCCGAGCATGACGCTGTAGCCGCGGGTGCACAGCTCGCCGGGGAGACCGCGGGGCCGGGTGGTGCCGTCGACCGGATCGACGATCTTCACCTCCAGGTGCGGCAGGACACGCCCGACGGTGCCGGTGCGGTGTTCGAGGTCGTCGTCCGTCCGGGTCTGGAGGGACACCGGGGAGGTCTCCGTCATGCCGTAGCAGATGGACACCTCGGCCATGTGCATCTCGGCGACGACCCGCTTCATCACCTCGACCGGGCAGGGCGAGCCCGCCATGATGCCGGTGCGCAGCGTCGAGAGGTCGTACGTCGCGAAGTCGGGCAGGTTCAGCTCCGCGATGAACATCGTCGGCACCCCGTACAGCGAGGTGCACCGCTCCTGCTGCACCGCCGCCAGGCTGGCCCGCGGGTCGAAGGACGGCGCCGGGATGACCATGCAGGCGCCGTGGGAGGTGATGGCGAGGTTGGCCATCACCATGCCGAAGCAGTGGTAGAACGGCACCGGGATGCACACCCGGTCCTGCTCGCTGTAGGTGATCATCTCCCCCACGAAGTAGCCGTTGTTGAGGATGTTGTGGTGGGAGAGCGTGGCGCCCTTGGGGAAGCCCGTGGTGCCCGACGTGTACTGGATGTTGATCGGGTCGTCGCAGGACAACTCGGCTTCCCGCGCCGCCAGTTCTTCCCTCAGCCCCACCGCACCGCGCGCGGTGAAAGCGTCCCAGCCGGGATCACCGATGTAGACGGTCTCCCGCAACTGCGGGCAGCTGCCGCGCACTTCCTCGACCATCGCCCGGTAGTCGCTGGACTTGTGGCTCAGGGAGGCGAACAGCAGGGAGATCCCGGCCTGGTTGAGGACGTACTCCACCTCGTGGGTGCGGTAGGCCGGGTTGATGTTCACCATGATCGCGCCGATGCGGGCGGTGGCGTACTGGACGAGCACCCACTCGGGGCAGTTGACCGCCCAGATGCCCACCCGGTCGCCCTTGGCGACACCGTCGGCGAGCAGCGCGCACGCCAGCCTCTCGACGTCGGCCGCGAACCGCGCGTAGGTCCAGCGCCGTCCGGACGGCACGTCGACGAGCGCGTCGCGCTCCGGCCAGGCCGCGACGACCCGCGCCAGATCGGCGCCGATGGTGTCGCCGAGCAGGGCGGTGGCGCCGGTGCCGTGGGTGTAGGAGACGGCCGCCACCGGGCGCTCGCCGTGGGTCGGTCCGCTCACCGGAAGTCCTCCTCGCGGTACTCGGCGTCGGAGCCGTGCGAGGTGGCCTCGCGCAGTTCGATCCGGCGGATCTTGCCGGACACGGTCTTGGGCAGCGGGGCGAACTCGATACGGCGCACCCGCTTGTAGGGCGCGAGGGTCTCGCGGGAGTGCTCGAAGAGGACCTTCGCGGTGTCCGGCCCCGGCTCCCAGCCCTCGGCGAGGACGACGTACGCCTTCGGGACGGCCGCCCGCAGCTCGTCCGGCGCCGGGACGACCGCCGCCTCGGCGACGGCCTCGTGCTCCAGCAGCGCGCTCTCCAGCTCGAACGGGGAGATCTTGTAGTCGGACGCCTTGAACACGTCGTCGGCACGGCCGACGTAGGTGATGTAGCCGTCGGCGTCACGGGCACCGATGTCGCCGGTGCGGTAGTAGCCGCCCGCCATGGCCTCGGCGGTGCGGTCGGCGTCGCCGTGGTAGCCGGCCATGACGCCCACCGGGCGGTCCGCGAGGTCCAGCGCGATCTCGCCCTCGTCGGCGTCGGCCGCGCCCGTGAGCGGGTCGAGGAGGACGACACGGTAGCCGGGGCTGGGGCGGCCCATGGAGCCGCTCTTCAGCGGCTGGCCGGGGCTGTTGGAGACCTGCACGGTCGTCTCGGTCTGGCCGAACCCGTCCCGGATGGTGACGCCCCAGGCCCGCCGGACCTGCTCGATGACCTCCGGGTTGAGCGGTTCGCCCGCGGCGAGCGCCTCCCTGGGCGGGGTGCGCAGCTGGCTCAGGTCGGCCTGGATGAGCATGCGCCACACCGTCGGCGGGGCGCAGAACGTCGTCACACCCGCCCGGTCCATCTCGGCCATCAGCCGGACGGCGTCGAAACGGGTGTAGTTGTGGATGAAGACCGTCGCCTCGGCGTTCCACGGCGCGAACAGGTTCGACCAGGCGTGCTTGGCCCAACCGGGCGAGGAGATGTTGAGATGGACGTCGCCCGGCTTGAGCCCGATCCAGTACATGGTGGCGAGATGGCCGACCGGGTACGAGATGTGGGTGTGCTCGACCAGCTTGGGCCGGGCGGTGGTGCCTGAGGTGAAGTACAGCATCAGGGGGTCGTCGGCGAGGGTCTCGCCGGCGGGGAAGAACTCGGTGGGGGCGGCGTACGCGTCCTCGTACGGCTGCCAGCCCTCCGGGGCACCGCCCACGGCGACACGGGTGTACCGGCCGGGCACGTCGTCGAACTTCGCGGCGTCCGCCGCGCGCACCAGCACATGCCGCACCCGGCCGCGCCCGACACGGTCGCGCAGGTCGGCGGCGCCGAGCAGCGGGGTCGCGGGGATGACGACGGCGCGCAGCTTCATCGCGGCCAGCGCCGTCTCCCACAGCTCCGTCTGGTTGCCGAGCATCACGAGAATCCGGTCGTCGGGGCGGACACCGCGCTCCCGCAGCCAGTTCGCGACCTGGTTCGACCGTTCGGCCATCCGGGCGAAGGAGATCTTCGCCTCGGTGCCGTCCTCCTCGACGATGTGCAGGGCGGTGCGGTCGTTTCCGGCCGCGATGACGTCGAACCAGTCGAGCGCCCAGTTGAAACGCTCGGGGCGCGGCCAGGAGAAACCCTGGTAGGCCGTGGCGTAGTCCTCACGGTGTTCCAGCAGGAAGTCCCGTGCCTTGCGGAAGACGTCCGTCGCCGTGGTCATCTGTCCTCATTTCCGGTGGTTCGCCTGGGGGCGCTGCGGTCGCTCCCCCGGTGGCTCACTCCTCCTCGGTGCCGGGCCATTGCCGGGCGGCTCTCTGCCATCGTGTAATCCGTGATGCAGGTCTCACCACCCCCGAACGGGGGTGTGGGCCCACGGGGAAGGGGCGAGCACATGGCGGCAGACGCGGTGGGGACCGTGGAGATCCAGGGTGCGCTGGGCCGGTTGCGGCGCACGACGGGGCTCCCGGTCGCCTTCGGCGGCCTGATGGAGAACGGCCGGGGGCAGATCCGCATCAGCGAGCTGAGCGGCACGGCCACCTGCGCACTGCTGTCACTGGCGGTGGTCTCGGGCAACGGCCTCGGCGGCAAGGCGGTCGCACTCGCCCGGCCGTGCGCGGTGACGGACTACACGTCGTCGCGGCGGATCAGCCACGAGTACGACATCCCGGTCGCCGCCGAGGGCCTGTACTCGGTCCTCGCCGTCCCGGTCGTCGTACGGCGCCGGGTACGCGGCGTCCTCTACGGCGCCCTGCGCTCCGCACAGCCCCTGGGCGACCGCACGCTCAGCGCGGCGGTGGAGGCGGCCCGGGACGTGGAACAGGCACTCGTCGTACGGGACGAGGCGCACGGGCTGCTGGCGGCCGCCCAGCCACCGGCCGCGTCCGGGGCGGCCTGGGAGCAGGTACGGGAGGCCCACGCGGCACTGCGCGCACTGGCCCCGCGGATCGGGGACCCGGCACTGCGGGCCGAACTGCTGCAGGCGTGCGGGCTCCTCACCGCCGGCACCGGGGCGGCCGGGGTGGCACTGGCGCCGCGGGAGCTGGACGTCCTCGCCTGCGTGGCCGCGGGCTCGACGAACGCGGTGGCGGCGGAGCGGCTGGGGCTGCGCCCGGAGACCGTGAAGGGCTACCTGCGCTCGGCGATGCGGAAACTGGGCGCACACACCCGGGGCGAGGCGGTGGCGGCGGCCCGCCGGACGGGGGCGCTGCCGTAGCGGCTCTTCCGGCGGGGGCGCTGCGACGGCTCCGCGGCGGGCGGGAGACCGCCAGGGCAGCGGGGCGGCGGACGCGGGCGAGCGGGAAAGGGGGTGAGGAACGGGGATGGAGGGCAGGTTCCGGGTGATGGCGTGGTGGCGTAGGGTTCCGGCTCACGGCGGTGCCGTGCCCTCCGGGCCACGGCGAAACCGGGCGTTCCGGGCGGCGACGGTGCCGCGGGGTTCCGGCGGCAAGGGTGCCGCGGGGCCCGGGTGGCAGGACGCCGCAGCGGGACAGACACGGTCGCCGTCGGCCACCACCACCGCCGCAGTGGCCGACGTGGACACTGCCCACCGAAACAGTCGCCACCGCCACCACCGCCGGACCCGTTGCCCGCCCTCCACGCCTTTCATTCACCCGCACCCCGAATTTCTCCGAGCCCGACCCTTGTTATTTCCCTCACCAAGCCATCTGTCCGAATTTCATGGATTCGTTGCCTAGAATTTGGTCCGGACACGACACACGAGGGGAGCGGTGACCGTGCGACGGGACTTCCAGGAGCCTGCCCGATGCCGCTCCGACCTGGTCATAGGCCGGGAAGAGCTGTTCTCGGCGGCCCGCGAGCAGCTCGCCCGCGGCGGCAGTGTGCTGCTCCACGGCACCGCCGGAATAGGAAAGTCGACCGCGCTACGGGCATTGGCCACGGAATACGGCGCCGGCACGCGCCGGGTACTGCGCTGCTCGGCCACCGAGTCCGAATCCCACCTCCCGTTCCTCGCCCTCGCCGACCTGCTGGGCCTCGTCCTCGACGAGGTGTCCGGGCGGCTGCCCGTCGCCCAGCGCACCGCCCTGGAGTCGGCCCTCACCGGCCGCGGCGAGTCCACCCTCCAGCGCGACGGCCTCGCCCTGCGCCTCGCCGTGCTCTCCACCCTGCGTGCCCTGGCCACCCAGGGCCCCGTACTGATCGTGGCGGACGACCTCCAGTGGCTCGACCCGGCCAGCGCCGAACTGCTCGGCTTCGCCGCCCGCCGACTCGGCGACACACCGGTGCAACTACTGGCCGCGGTACGCACCGAGGCCCAGGAGTACGACCACCACCTACGCGCGTCACCCCCCGACACCCTCGCCGTACGCCTCGGCCCGCTCCCCCGCAGCCAGGTCTCCGCGCTGCTCCAGCACCGCGGCTACGGCGGCCTGTCCCGCGCCACCGTCCGCGACATCCACCGCACCAGCGGCGGCAACCCCCTCTTCGCCCTGGAGCTCGGCCGCGCCCTCGCCGAGAACCCCACCCCGCCACGCCCCGGCGAACCGCTCCCGGTACCCACCTCGCTGCGCGCACTCGTCCTCAGCCGCCTCGACATGCTCTCCGTGGAAGCCCGCCGCACCCTGCTGGTGGCCAGCGCGGGCGCGAGACCCACGGCGGCACTGCTGCAGGCCGCCGGGCGCGCCGGTGCCGAGGCCGAGTGCGCGCAGGCCGCCGAACTGGGCCTGCTGGCGACCGAGCCGGAAGGCCCGACCGTACGGTTCGCCCACCCGCTGATCTCCGCCGCCCTGTACGCCGAGGCACCCGCCCACGAACGCCGGGCCGCACACGCCGCGCTGTCCACCGCCGCCCCCGACCCCATCGAACGCGCACGGCACCTCGCCCTCGCCACCACAGGCACCGACCCGGAGACCGCCGCCCGCCTCGCCGAGGCCGCCGCACTGGCCCGGGACCGCGGGGCGCCCTCGGTCGCCGCACAGCTCGGACTCCTCGCCGCCCGCCACACCCCCGCCGACGGCACACCCGACCCGGACGGACGCCGGCTCCAGGCCGCCGAGGACGCGATCACCGCCGGCGAGGTCGACCTCGCCCGGGACATCGCCCGCGACGTACTGACCCGGGCCACCGTCCCCGCGGACCGGGTACGGGCCTGGATCATCGTGATCGACACCGCCGGCCACACCATGTCGGAGGTCGACGCGGTCTTCCCGCAGGCCCTCGCCGACGCGGGCGACGACCCCCGCCTCCTCGCACTGGTCCACTACCAACTGGCCTGGCGGGCCCTCATCGTCGAGGGCGACTTCACCGAGGCCCGCGAGGCCGCCGCACACGCGGCCCAGCTCGCCGAGCAGGGCGGCGACCGGCGCACCGAACTCCTCGCCCTGGCCTTCCAGGCACAGACCGAGACCCTGATGGGCCACCCCGACGCCCCCGCCACCATCAAACGGGCACTCAAGGAACCCCAGGACCCCAGGGTGGCCTGCCACCACAACGGCGCGGGCTCGGCACGGTTCCGCTGGCTGGTGATGAGCGACCAGCTCGCCGAGGCCCGCGCCACCATCAGCGCCCTGCTCCGCGAGGTACGGCGGCGCGGCTCCGTGGAGAGCGAAGTCCACTTCCTGCGCGGCCTCGCCGAGACCGAACTGCGCTCCGGACACTGCGGCCGCGCCCTGGACCTGGCCCGCGAGGGCCTGCGACTGGCCCGCGACTCCGGGATCGGCGAGACCGCCTCCGCCATGCTCACCTCGCTCGCCGAAGCCTCCGGCGGCGACGTCGACCGGGCGCTCGCACTGGCCCGGGAGGCCGTGGAGAACGCCGAGGAGGACGGCGACCAGATGTACCTCTCCCGCGCCCTGGGCGCCCTCGGCCACGCCCAGCTGGTCGCCGGGGACGCGGCGGGCGCGGTGCGCTCACTGCGGCGCGTACGGGAACTGGAGCTGCACCTGGGCATCACCGACCCGGCCCGGGGCCGCTGGCACGGCGACCTCGCCGAGGCACTCGTACGGATCGGCGAGAACGCCGAGGCGCAGGACGTCATCGACGTCACCCGCGAGAACGCGCTGCGCCTGGAGCGGGAGAGCGTCCTCGCCGTACTCGACCGGGCCGAGGCCCTGGTACGCGCCGCAGACGGCGAACACGACGCCGCCGTCGCACAGTTGATGTCGGCTCAGGACCGCCTCGGCAAACTGGGCTACGGCCTGGAGGAGGCGCGGGCCGCGTTCGCACTGGCCCGCCTGACCACCGGCCGCCCCGGACCGACGTCGTACGACGAGGCGGCCCGGCTGTTCCGCCGCTGCCGGGCACTGCCGTGGCTGCGCCAGGTCGACGCGGCGGCGAAGTCGGCCGCCACGGGCCCGCCCACCGCCGCGATCCCCGCCCCCGCGCCCGTTTCCGCCGCTCTCGACGCGCTGGAGGGGCTGGCGTCGATGGAACGTCAGGTCGCCGCGCTCGTCATGGAGGGCGCCACCAACCGGGAGATCGCCGCACGCCTGTTCATCAGCGTCAAGACCGTCGAGGCCACCCTCACCCGGGTCTACCGCAAACTCGGCATCCGCTCCCGGGTGGACATCGTCCGCCTGGCGGCGGGGCGCCGCCCCAAGTGACGGACGCACACGGTTCACTGACGGCACCCTGCCCGCACCCCCGTCCAGGGGCCGAAGGTCCCTCACCCGGGCCCGGATAGAGGGTTTTCCCTGCCCCGCTCCCCTAGGGGGTTCCCTCATTGGGAGGTGGACGTTCCGGGCCCTAGCGTTAGCGGCATGCCGCTCGCCCGGGCACAAACGGGGACCGGTCCCGCGATCCCCGTCCCGCACCACTCCTCCCCCCCACACACACCCGAGCGTCCCCCCACCGGCATCCCCCCACTAGGAGACCCATGTTCGGGCTCAATCGCGCAAGAAGGACCGCTGTGGCGGTCGCCGCAGCACCCGCGGCGACCGCCCCGCTCAGCGCTCCCACCGGCGCGGCCACCCCGGGCACCTCCGTGCACGCATCCGGCACCACCGCCCAGGTGCTGGGCGTATCCGACTCCCTACACAGCAACTACAGCTCCGACTTCGTCGCGAGCGACATGATCTGCCCCGGACACCCATCCGGCGGCGTAGACACCTGCCAGGACGACAGCGGCGGTCCCCTGTTCATCGGGGCGTCCTGGCAGGGATCACTTCCTGGAACGAGGGGCACGCGAAGGCGGACCACTTTCGCGGACCTGATGACCACCCAGATCACCTCGTAACCAGGAGCCAGTCAGGGGGCGTTGCGAGCTTCCACGAGCAGCCCGCAACGCCCCCTTTCCATATTCTCCGCGCTGGAAGGTACAGCCCTCCCCGAGCCCGACACCGCATGTGGCCCACAAGGACCACATGCCACGCCATCACCTCCACTCACGCGGAGAGGCCAACTGTTTCCTCACCTGCACCACCGGCTGGGGCAGAACACCTCCGCTCGCGCGGAGAGGACAAATTTCAGTCACAGCAAGCCGCTCACGTAGCCGGGACACCTCCGCTCGCGCGGAGAGGACACCGCCTGGAACCTCACCCTCGCCACCATCGCCGGGACACCTCCGCTCGCGCGGAGAGGACGCGCCCGGGTCGGTGCCCAACGGCCCGGTGTGCGGGACACCTCCGCTCGCGCGGAGAGGACGCCGGCCCTCACCCTCATCGCCCTCGTCCTCGTCCGCCGGGGACACCTCCGCTCGCGCGGAGAGGACTTGAGGACGCGGATCATGTCGTCACCGATGAACGGGACATCTCCGCTCGCGCGGAGAGGACCAGCTCATCATCGACCATGACCACCGGTACGGCGGGACACCTCCGCTCGCGCGGAGAGGACGCGCGCCTTCGACCAGTCCTTGTTGAGCGCGGCGGGACACCTCCGCTCGCGCGGAGAGGACGTGGTTCCCAGGTCCGTCGCCGCGCACAGGTCCGGGACACCTCCGCTCGCGCGGAGAGGACGAGCCCCAGCCGGCCGACGACGCCGAGGCCCTCGGGACACCTCCGCTCGCGCGGAGAGGACTTGTGCTTCCGGCTGCTGGAGTACGGCCACGGCGGGACACCTCCGCTCGCGCGGAGAGGACAGCCGGCCCGCGGAGGAATGGCGGGCCATCGACGGGACACCTCCGCTCGCGCGGAGAGGACGGCTACCGCATGCCGGACGACCTCGTGCAGGTCGGGACACCTCCGCTCGCGCGGAGAGGACTTGGTGGCGGAATCTGTGCCGCCACCCCCCGGCGGGACACCTCCGCTCGCGCGGAGAGGACCCGTCCCGGGTGACGGTGTGCTTGTAGGGTTCCGGGACACCTCCGCTCGCGCGGAGAGGACCGCGTCTTCGGCGTGCGACCGCCGTCCCAGACCGGGACACCTCCGCTCGCGCGGAGAGGACCAGCACCGGCCGTTCGCGTGGATCGACGACGACGGGACACCTCCGCTCGCGCGGAGAGGACGCATCCATCGCGGTGGCCTTGCGGTCCTCCCGCGGGACACCTCCGCTCGCGCGGAGAGGACCTGGAGGCACTGGGCGCGGTAGTGGACCGGGACGGGACACCTCCGCTCGCGCGGAGAGGACCTCACCACCGTGCGCGTCGAGTGTGACGCTCACGGGACACCTCCGCTCGCGCGGAGAGGACTACGCCGCATCCAGCACCGAGTTGTCTGACGTCGGGACACCTCCGCTCGCGCGGAGAGGACGTCGGCGTGTACGACGTCCAGGCGCCCGGGACCGGGACACCTCCGCTCGCGCGGAGAGGACTGCGGCTGCGGCACCGAAGTCGGCATCGGCTCCGGGACACCTCCGCTCGCGCGGAGAGGACGCTACCTGCGCCGAAGCAACAGATGACGGGTCCGGGACACCTCCGCTCGCGCGGAGAGGACCAGGGCGCCGTGGGGACGATGCTGAACGCGCGCGGGACACCTCCGCTCGCGCGGAGAGGACAGGCACCCCGGTCTCGGCGAACAGCAGGGAGGCGGGACACCTCCGCTCGCGCGGAGAGGACGACCGCCTTGTCGAGGGCGGCCCGGTGGGTCTTGGGACACCTCCGCTCGCGCGGAGAGGACAGCCCGTTTCCGGAACACGCTGTAGATCGTTTCGGGACACCTCCGCTCGCGCGGAGAGGACTGGTACCGGGCGTTCGGCAGATACAGCATCGCCGGGACACCTCCGCTCGCGCGGAGAGGACACCTTGCCGTAGCCGAGGGCGCCCGGGTAGGGCGGGACACCTCCGCTCGCGCGGAGAGGACGTCGGTGGACTGGGCGCGGCGCCAGAAGAGGTCGGGACACCTCCGCTCGCGCGGAGAGGACTACTCGGTGACGGTGGTGCCGTCGCGGAGCTGCGGGACACCTCCGCTCGCGCGGAGAGGACTGCGTCCCGGCGAGCGCTGGGTTGAAGAACGCCGGGACACCTCCGCTCGCGCGGAGAGGACGACGCGGTGACCCGGGTGAACGTGTCCGAGATCGGGACACCTCCGCTCGCGCGGAGAGGACGGTGTCCACCCTCGTGGAGCCCCTCCGGTCCGCGGGACACCTCCGCTCGCGCGGAGAGGACGGGACGCGCCGCCGGTGGACCTGGTGGATTTCCGGGACACCTCCGCTCGCGCGGAGAGGACCCCACCGATCGCGGGACGGCTGCCGACGCGGTCGGGACACCTCCGCTCGCGCGGAGAGGACGTCTCATCGTCAATGCGGACGATGCGCGACGGCGGGACACCTCCGCTCGCGCGGAGAGGACTTCCCACCCGTTCCGGCCCGCTTCCGTGTTGGCGGGACACCTCCGCTCGCGCGGAGAGGACGGCCGCCTCGAACGCTTCGATCCGTTCGGTGACGGGACACCTCCGCTCGCGCGGAGAGGACGCGGCGGCGCAGTGCAGATTGGCGCACAGGGCCGGGACACCTCCGCTCGCGCGGAGAGGACGGGCCGGGCCGGGGGGCCGGTGTAGGAGTGGCCGGGACACCTCCGCTCGCGCGGAGAGGACGGGGGGCACCCTTAAGGGCCCGTCACCTGTTGCGGGACACCTCCGCTCGCGCGGAGAGGACACCTCATCCCCGGGGGCTCCGGCATCCAGCAGCGGGACACCTCCGCTCGCGCGGAGAGGACAGGATCACCCTGTGTACTGCGCGAACGGTAGGCGGGACACCTCCGCTCGCGCGGAGAGGACAGGACGATGCCGACGGCCAGGGTGCTGAAGGGCGGGACACCTCCGCTCGCGCGGAGAGGACTCTTCCTGACCTGCGATTCTAGAGGGGCTTTGCGATTTCTTGACTTGTGTTGTCGTGCTGGAAGGCGATGAGGGTGAGGCCGTCGAAGTCGAGGGGGTCGCGGCGTTGGGGGCCGGCGGTGTGGAGGGTGAAGCCTTGTTCGTTGGCTGCTGGGTAGGCGAGGACGGCGCTGCCTTCGGTGAGGCAGGAGGTGAGGCTGGTCCACAGTTCGGTGCGGACGCGGGCGGAGAGGGTGCCGATGTAGAGGGTGGGGGTGACTTCGAGGAGCCAGCGGGTGAGGGCGCCGCGGAGGTGGTCGGGGACGGCGGTGGCGGAGATGACGGTCATGGCGGGCACGGGAGGGGGTGGGCCTTTCGTCGTCAGCCGGTGGGTGCGTGGTTGGTGCCTCCGGGGAGGGGGCCGGTGACGGGGTCCCAGAGGTCGACGAGTTGCTCGTCGAGTTCTTCGTCGTCGGGGCGGGTGGGAGCCTGGTCGGGGGCGAGGAGGGTCTGGAGGTCGTGGACGATGCGGGGCATGAGGCGGAAGAGGCGGAGGTTGTCGCGGAAGGAGCGGCGGGCTTCTGCTTCGGGGTGGGTGGATTGGTGGAGGGAGAAGGCGAGGGGGATGGTGAGTTCGGCTTTGTAGAGGTCGGCGATGTCGTAGACGAAGGCTTGCTGGTTGCCGCTGTGGACGAAGCCGAGGGCGGGTGAGCAGCCGAGGGCGACGATGGCGGCGTGGACGATGCCGTAGAGGCAGGTGTTGGCTGCGGACAGGGCGAGGTTGACGGGGTCTTGGGTGTCCCAGGCGTCGGGGTCGTAGGTGCGGCGGAAGCGGCCGATGCGGTGTTGCTGGGCGAGGAGTTTGTAGAGGGCTTTGACGCGTTGGCCTTCCAGGCCGCGCAGTTGCTGGAGGGTGGCGCCGGGTGGTGCCTGGCCGGGGCCGAAGCGGTGTTCGTACATGGCGGTGGCGACGGCGAGGCGGCGGGTGTCGTCGGCCCAGGCGCGGGCCTGGTGTTCGAGCCAGGTGGTGGTGAGGGTGCCGGGGACGGTGGCGGCGTAGCAGCGGACTCCGCCCATGCCGGTGACCAGGACGGTGGTGCCGTGGCGGGCGAAGGTGGCCAGGGCGGGGGCGGTGATGGAGGTGCCGGGGCCCAGCAGGACGCAGGCGAGGGCGGCGGTGGGGAGGTAGACGGTTTCGCGGCCGCGGCGTTCGGTGGTGATCTCGGCGCGGACTCCGGTGTCGTCCTGGTGGACGCGGACGACGTCGAGGTAGAGGAAGGAGAGGCTGTCGATGACGCGGGGCAGCATGGCGACGGTGGGGGCGGCGAGACGGCGGCGGCCTCCGCCGGTGGGGGCGGAGGCCGCGGGGGTGGGGCCGGTCATGTGGGGTCCGGGGCGGGGGCGATGCTGAGCAGGCCGCAGCCGTAGGCCTTGCCGCGGCCGATGCCGTGGTGGAGGGCGGTGCGCAGCAGGTCGGGGTCGATGACGGTGGCGGTGCCGTCGAAGCGGACGCGGTGGTGGCGGATCGTGTTGGCGTTCTTGGCGTCGCTTTGGGTGCGGGGGTTGGTGGGGCGTGTGCGGTCGCGGACGGTGTCGAGGGGTTGGGAGGTGAGGGTGAGGGTTTTCAGGCCGGCGGCGTCGGCCTGGCGCTGCCACCATTCGTCGGCGGCGGTGCCTCGTAGGGGGACGACGGCGGGGAGGTTGTAGAGGGCGCGGGTGGTGGCGCCGGGTTTGCGGACGGGTGAGGCCGCACACCGGAAGTGGAGGGTGCGGCCGGGCTGGAGGGCGGTGAGGAGGTCGTCGAGGGGGCGGGTGGTGAGGGCGGCGTAGTTGTCGGGGAGTCTGGTGGGGTCGGGGGGCTGGTTGGACTGGAGGAGGAGGTGGCTGCCGCGGGTGGTGTCCTCGATGCGGAAGAGGACGCCGAAGTGGGTGCGGGCCTGGTCCTCGACGCCGTCGGGGAACAGGGACATGACGCGGCGGTGGAGGGAGGTGCTGTGTGTGCCGCTCAGTTCCTGCTGGGCGAGGCGGGAGGTGGGGTGGGGGGTGAGCCGGGTGAGCCACAGGGTCATCGGAGGCTCCCTTCCGGGGCAGGGCGGGCTTCGGGGGTGAAGGTGGGTGAGGTGTAGGCGGCGAGTTGTCGCAGGTGGGCGGGGCCGTAGCCGGCGCGGAGGGCGGCGGGGAGGGGAAGGGTGCGCCGGTAGAGGGGGCGGGCGCGGTAGCGGCGGTGACCTGGGGTGAAGTCCACGGGGGCGTCCAGGACGGTGGAGTGCACCTGTACGGCGTCGTCTGCGGCGCCGTCGCCTGCGGGTGCGGGCAGGACGGTCAGGGGCTGGTCGGAGAGGAAGAGCACCTCGACGGTGTCCTCTTCACCGGTGTCGTCCGGTTGTTGACGGGTGGCGGGTGCGGGCTGGGCGAGGGGGAGGCGGACGAGGTCGGCGTACAGGTTGCTGCTGGCGCCGATGAGGAGGGGGCCGGCCGGGGGGCAGGAGCGGCGGCCGAGGTAGAGGGGCCAGCGCGGAAAGCGCAGGGCGTTCGCCCAGGCGGGCGGGGGCGGGGTGTGGTCGGGGCGGGCCAGCGCGATGGTGAAGGCGGCGTCTTCCAGGTACCAGCGGGTGCTGGTGAGGGTGGAGGTGTCGCCGGGGCGGCGTCCGCCGTCTGCGGTGATAACGCTGCGTGGGCCGGACAGGCCGCCGCCGACGGTGTGGAAGTCGCGCAGCCGGTTGCCGGGCCGGTCGACGCGGACGGTGAGCGTCATCTCGAGGTCGTCCAGGCTCTGGTGGCGGGGGCGGCCGAGGGCGGCGGCGAGCAGGCCGGTGAGCGCGGAGCGGCTGGGAAAGGCCAGGGTGTCGCGGTCGTTGAAGTGGCTGTGCTCGCCCCAGGACTGCAGGGGGCCGGCCAGGCGCAGCAACAGACCGGGCACGCGGGGGCGGTCGGCGGTCATCACGCGGCCCTGTCCCGCAGGGTGAGGCGGGCGGCGGCGTCGGTGATCAGTGTGTCGAGGCCGTCCGCACGGAGGCCGAGGCCGTCGGGGAGGTCCTTCAGCTCGGGGCTGGACCATCCCTGCCACAGCAGCTGCCGGGTGCCGAGGAACGCGGCGGCGGCCTGGGCGTAGGCGGCGAGGGCGTCGACGGAGGGAACGGCGTGGCCGCCGTGTGCGGCGGGGCGCACGGGCTGTTCGAAGGCGGCGGCGTAGGAGACGGGCCGGTCCGCGCGCAGGGCGAGGTGGACGAGATGGGGCAGGGTGTGGGGGGCGGTGGAGTTCTTCTTGGCCTGCGGCACGGCGAGCGTGAACGCGGTCAGGAACGTGGTCAGCAGTTCCCGGACGTCGGTGTGGGTGCCGGCGAGATTGTTGGTGAGTTCGTCGAGGTCGACGGTGGCGTACCGGTAGAAGGTGCCGGCGCTGAACTCGGCGTGGCCCATGTGGGCGCTGCCGGTGGTGTCCTTCCATGCGGAGGTGAGGTCGTCGACCGCGGTGAAGTAGTCCAGATCGACGTCGTTCTCGTGGGTGGTCATGGCGTGGGCGACCTGGACGGCGCCGTCGACGCCGGCGCGGTCGATCTCGGCGAGCATGCGGCCGAAGAGGTTGATGACGTCGTTGCGGCCGCGCAGGACCGCGTCGATGGCGGCCTTCGGCAGGGCGGAGGCCTTCGTGTCGCCGTTCTTCTTGATGTCCTTGGCCGTCGACTCCAGCGTCTGCCGGTGCTCTACGGCCAAGTCGGCCAGTTCCGTCACCGCGGCGCGCGGGACGTAGACCATCGCATTGGTCACCACGTGGTTGGGGACGGGCTTGTTCGCCTCGTCGGTCTCGACCTCGAACTTGCCGACGGCGGCGGCGATGTGCGCGCCGGCCCGCTCGGCGAGCGGCTGCGGCCAGCCCCGCTCGACCAGTTCCCGGGTGACGGCCTCACCGATCCGGCGGGTACGCAGGGCGCTGTCACCGGACAGGCGCTCGAACTCCATGCGCACCGCCCGCTTCCAGGACTGGCTGCTCACCCGGGTGCGCAGGGCGCCCCCGTACAGGACGGTCTTGACGGAGTTGGTGTCGTCGCGGTTGAGGTTGGCGAAGGGGACGGACTGCACGACGTGGATGTCCAGGAAACGGGGCGTGGCGGGCATGGCGGATCCTCCGAACAGGGCGTGGTCTGTCGTCGGCCGGCACCGGGACGGTGCGCTGGCAGAGGGGGTGAGGCGGTCAGTCGTCGGCGTCGGCGGCTTCGTCGGCCTCGGTGTCGGCGTTGCGGGCGGCTGCTTCCAGGGCGGCCCGGCGCAGCCGGTAGAAGTCCTGCAGCCAGCGCCGGCTGATCGTCTTGGAGTAGCGGGGCCAGGAGGCGAGGTCATCCAGGAGGACGGCGAAGTCGATGCCGGTGTCGGCGGTGCGCAGCAGGCGGATGCTGCCGGGCAGGTGGCGGTGGAGGCCCTCGAGGCTCTGCCGGGTCAGCAGGTTGAGGCGGGCCTCGGCCGTTTCCAGCCGGACGCCCGGCTGACCAGGACGGGCGGGCACCGCCCGGGCGAACGCGGCGCCCAGGCTGTCCCGCCGCACCCGCACCTGCCGCTCCTGTCCGACCGCGGTCTTCGCCATGGTGGCCGTTTCGCCGCCCGCGTCGCCGGCCTCCTCGCCGGTGTCCGGCTCCTGCTCACCGGTGGTGAAGGAGTGGCGGGGGCGGTCGGCGATCATCGCCGCCACGGCGTAGAAGGCGCGTTCCTCGGCCGGGGAACAGTTGTCCGGCAGCCATCCCGCGACCAGGCGGTGCAGGCCCTGGACGTCGTCCAGTCCACGGCGCAGTCCACGACGCAGCGCGACACGGGCACCGGGATCCTTGGCACAGGTTTCGTCGATCCACGTCACATACCGGCGGTAGACGTCGAGGCGGGTCGGGGGCGGCACGGCGGTGGTGGTCATGGAGGGGTCCTCCCGGTTCATGGGCCAGGGGCAGGGGGTTGTCAGGGGCGGGGGCGGCGGTGGCCGCCGTAGAGCTCGATACGGGCGTCGGCGACGGCCCGCGCACCGCGCTGGGTGTGGCAGACGGGCCGGGTCACCTGCTCATAAGCACGTTCGGCGATCCGCTGGAACGCCGTGCGGGCGGCGGCCCGGTCCAGGCCGGCCTCCACGGCTGCGGAGCCGCCGCGGTCCAGGGCGGTGAAGCGGCTCCAGAACTCGCCTTCCGCCTGCGGCCAGTACAGGGCGGCGGCGCGCGCGACCCACGCCTCGGCCTCCTTCGGTTTACTCTCACCGGTGTAGAGCTGGCAGGCCCGGCGCACCGCGTACTCCACCCGCCGCCCGAACATCTCCCCCATGCGCCGCAGCCGCCCCACCGCGGGGTGACTGGCCGGGGTCTGCTTCTCGGCGTGGTCGAGCACAGGCGGGGTGAGACCGGAGACGAACTGCCGGTCCTTGGCCTGCCCGTCCTGGTCGAAGCCGAGGGCGCGCACGGCCAGCGGACGCTCCAGCACGTCGGAGAGCTCCACGGCGTGCCCGCCGTCGAAGACCTCCGGACGCCGCGCCTGCGCGGTCCCGCCGGGCTCCATCAGGAGCAGGGCGTCGAGGTCGCGCCACAGAGCGCGCCCGGCGTCGGCAGGCCGCGGATACGGGTTGCCCTGCTGGCTGATCTGCCAGATCAGGAACGGATCATCCCGGGGAAGCCGGCCGTCACGGTAGGCCCAGGTGATGAACGCGTCCTTGACGCTGCCGACGTCACCGGGGTCGGGAACCAGGAGCAGCGCATGCTGGGAGACGGCCGTCAGACGGGAGCACGGGCCCTGCACAGCGGGTGGCGCCGCGTCCGGGTCGGGGAGATGTTCCCACTCCCACATGCAGCGGTCCTGGGCGCGGCGCACATGCGGTTCGGGGCGGATCAGGCCGGCCAGCAGCGTCTCGAAGAGGCTGCCGCCCTCGGGGTGGTAGGACAGCGCGCCGCGCAGCGGTCCCGCCTTCATGCTCGCGGTGGCCTTCCCGTTGACGGTGCGGGCCGAGCCGCGCCCGGAGGGCCCGTAGTAGTGCCAGGTCAGCAGGCTCAGCACGGCCTCGCCCGCCGGGACGGGATCCGGGTCCTCGTCCTGGACGTGAGTGAACCAGGCATGGTTGTTGCCCGACGGGCGGGTCGTCACCAGCTTGTTGACGCCGGCCGAACGCTGCGGGTCGCACTGCTCGACCATGCGCGGATCCTGCATCCAGGGCCGGGCGGTGTCGAACAGGCGCATCCGGTGCGACCACTCACCGAAATAGGCGGCGATACCGTCGACGGGTAGCCGACCGGCGTCCAGGACGGCGAAGCGGCGCTCGGACCAGTCCTCACCCGAACCGTCATCGTCCTCGTCCAGCCCGCACACCCGCGCCGTCAGCGCATACAGAACCCGCAAGAGAGCGGCGTGGGCAGGCGGTTCGGTGATCGCGAGCCCACTGATCTCGTGGCCGCGCTCCAGCAACGTGCGAAACCCGACCTTCGGTGGCAGCACCTCACCGGTCATCTGCGCGGACGCCGTCCACAGCACCGGCAGACACGGCTCTTCGTCGAGAGGAAAGGCAGACACTTCGCGGATCACGCTCCCGGACAACCGGATTGGGCACAATGAGGTGAGGGCTCCGCACGAGCGGAGGTGTCCCCAGTGCGTGGCACAGCCAGACTGCGGAACTCCCCCTAGGCCCGCACGAGCGGGCCTGCATGGGCCTGACCCCAATTCACTTTCGGGGCAGGCCTCTGCACTTACAAGAACAGTGCATGGCAAAGCCCAATCGCTGCAACCGGTTCGGGAAAATCGGTCATACTCGTTCAACTCCGGTCGTGTACGTGAATTCCAGACGGACACTTGCGAGTTGTCCCACCCATAAAAGGTCCTCGCCGACGGATCCGGCCCGCATCATGGGCACGGGTACGAGGTCTCGGAGGTGGACACGCTCACGCCAGGGGGAGGGGAGCGCGGTTTGCTCGGCCGCGGGAGGAAGCCACCTGCCGGGCACCGGGACGGTGCGGGCGACGATCCGGCGGACCAGGGCCCGGGGCAGATCCCCCTTGAAAGGAAGGGGGAAACGCCCCTCCTCGTCGAGCGTGATGGTGCCGTCGTCCTGGGTGAACAGCAGCACAAGACGCCCGGTGTCGGCACCCAGGCGGGTGGTGAGCAGGTCTGCGGTCAACGCGGCGGTGCCCTTGCTCAGGAGGGACAGGTCACCCCGCACCATGTACGGGGCGCTGATCCCGGTCATGACCGCGAGGCTCTCCTCCGCGATCCGTTCCCCCTCGCGGCGCTGATCCAGCCCCACCAGCCGGCGTGCCACGGCCTCGGCTTCCGCACGGCCCGCCGCATCCAGACGGTCGGCGAAGTCCTCGGCATACACGGCATCTACGAGTTCCTGCACGTCGCCGGGGACGGCAATGCCCGACTCGACCTTCTGCGCGAGGAGAGTGGCGGTGCGCAGCAGCAGGCCTTGGTCGTAGACGTCGCCCCACGATCGTGGTGGCTGCGTACGGCCATCGGGCCCGACGGGTTCCAGGACGGCGAGGGCGGGGCGGTCCTCTGCTGCAGCCCACGCCGGCCTTCCGCCCGGCCCACGGGCGTGGCGCCGGCCGCGACCGGCCCGCTGCAGGAGGAGGGCGAGGGGGGCGAGGTCACTGATGACGAGGTCGAAGTCGAAGTCGAGTGACTGTTCCACGATCTGCGTGGCCACCAGGATCGACGCGGGCCGCGGGACGGGCGTCTCACCCTTGGCGGGTTTGCCGTAGGCCCCCTCGCAGGCGGTGGTGATCTCCTGCCTCACCAGACCGGGGAACCGCGAATGCAGCAGCCGGATCCCACCCCGCCGCGCAGCCAGTTCAGGGAAGGCGGCCTTCAGGTCGCGGTAGGTGCGCTGGGCTTCCGCCACTGTCGTGCAGCACACCAGCGCCGTACCCCCCTGCTCGGCAACCGGAGCCAGCAGGTCCCGCAGAGCGCCACGCCGGCCACCCGCCGTGGGGTACGGGGAGACGTCCTCGCAGTCCCAGACCACGCGGTGGACCCTCACGTCCACGGTGCGAGGCCGGCCGGTCCCCACCGGCCTGGGCCCCGTCACGGCACCGGTCGCAGCGTCGGCGTACAGCCACCCCGGGTAAGCGGGCCGGATACGGCTGGGCTCGGTGAAACCGGCGCCGCGCCGGTAGGCGTCCACCAGCGCCGTCGCCGTGCGCCCCGTCAACGTGGCCGACAGCAACACCACCGGCGCCCGAAACTCCCCCAGCCACTCCAGGAGGCGGACCATGAGGGTCTGCATCCACGGCCCGTACGCGTGCGCCTCGTCCACCACCAGCACCTTGTCCGACAGGCCGAACAGGCGCAGGGCGTTGAAGGACACCGGCAGCACAGCCGTCAGCGCCTGATCGATCGTGCCCGCTCCCAGCGGCGCCGCGAACCCGCGCTTCCCGCCCTGACGCAGCCACTCCTGCGCCTCCACCGCCGTGGCCGACACCGCACTGAACAAAGCCCCGGCATCCGTCTCCTCGACCACCAGCGCCGATGGGAGCGTATCGGGCAGCCGCCATCTGTCCGGCGACAGGGTTTTCGTCCGCTCGTCATCCATGACGGGGCTCAGCCACGCGGCAGCGTGCAACAACAGCAACGCCCGCTCCCCGCTCATCGCGTGCTCCGCGAAGGCGGCCACGCGCGGGAACATCAAGTCCGCAGTCGCCATCGTCGGAAGCGCGAAGTACAGCCCCCGGGCGCCGGAGGCCCGCCCCAGCACCGAGGCCGCGAACAACGCCGCCTCCGTCTTCCCGTCCCCCGTCGGCGCCGTCACCAGCACCAGACCGGAAGCCCCCTCCCCCACCACCGCGGGAAGCACCTCGGCGACATCACGCTGCAAGGCGTTCGGGGTGAACGGGAACAGCTTGCCGAACTCCAGGCCCGGCCCGGCCGGGAACTCCGCCCGCCCCAGCCGCGCCGCCGCCACAACACCCGGAGCGGTCTTCACCGCCCGCTCGTAGTGGACATCCAACTGCTCCGGCGATCCCGACCATCCGCGGCCCGGCAGCAGCGCTGCGATCCAATCGACGCTGCTGGCAAGCCAGTCCGCC
The DNA here is from genome assembly GCF_040644295.1 of Streptomyces sp. NPDC047000. Classification (NCBI taxonomy): domain Bacteria; kingdom Bacillati; phylum Actinomycetota; class Actinomycetes; order Kitasatosporales; family Streptomycetaceae; genus Streptomyces; species Streptomyces sp. NPDC047000. The sequence continues at coordinate 388,644 of NZ_JBEYWE010000001.1, read as the reverse complement.
AGCACCACCAAACCATGCACCCGCACCGAAGTCGCCGCCGAAAGCCCTCCCGACGGCACCGCCTCGGCACCCACCACCCTCGCCAACTCCTCCAGGTGCCGACGCCGCTGCTGCTCCCACCCCTGCCGTCCCAGCCCCTCCTGATACTCACCGGCCCGCACCGCCTGACGAGCCGGAACCACATCGGCGAAGCAGCCGTGATGCCCACCCAGCATCTGCGCCACCTGGTGCGGCAGACTCCGCGCCTGCGACCTCCCTACGGGATAACCGAGTTCGGCCAGCAGCGAGATCAGAGCCCAGTGCGTCCCGTGCTCATGACGGAACGCCCGCAACCCCTCGGCACCCTCAGCCGCCGCATAGCCCCCGCCGTCCACCAACGCTGCGTAGGCATCCGGTACCTGCGCCTGAAACGGCGGTGTGACCTTTCCAAGATCGTGGAGTCCTGCCCAGAACGCCAGCACCCCCCGCGCCTGGACCACGCTCAGCCCGAGCTCCGCAGCGATCCCCTCCCGAAGCCGCGGATGAAGCAACACATCCCACAGCACAGCGAACACCGCTGCCACGTCCAGGAGATGACAAATCAACGGGTACGGACAGGGCAGCCCCCGTTCCTTGCCCCACACCCGCGCATCGAGCCGCCCTCCGACAAGCACCACATCGTCGCTCACGAGAGAATCTCTAGCACCTGTCACTGACAACAGGCCTTGACCTGCCCACCCACCCCCTTCCTCCACGCCACGCAGTAATCTGCACGTGCAGGATCCACCAGAAAGACACGTCCCCTCCCTCAACCCCCGGCAGCATCAGACCAAATGATCATTCGCCTTAACCTCGGCAAAGGAATGACCAAGCCCTTCTAACACCGCAGGTCACGAAGGTCGGCTCCGCGCGAGCGGAGGTGTCCCGGTGGTGTCCAGCCACATCTGGAGATTGCAGCTGTCGGCTCCGCGCGAGCGGAGGTGTCCCGGCGTAACCCGTGGCCGGGTTCGGGCTGCTGACGTCGGCTCCGCGCGAGCGGAGGTGTCCCGCCGCTGTGGGCCGGGTTCCATTCGGTGTCGACGTCGGCTCCGCGCGAGCGGAGGTGTCCCGGCCCGGGGTCTGGTCCTGGTGACGCTCACGATGTCGGCTCCGCGCGAGCGGAGGTGTCCCGATGTGGGGAGCGCTCGGGGGTCAATCTGAGTCGTCGGCTCCGCGCGAGCGGAGGTGTCCCGGCCCGGGGTCTGGTCCTGGTGACGCTCACGATGTCGGCTCCGCGCGAGCGGAGGTGTCCCGCCGTGGGGGCACCGCATCGCGCAGCGCACCCTGTCGGCTCCGCGCGAGCGGAGGTGTCCCGGAAGACGAGGCCGCAACCCTGCCGTCACAGCGGTCGGCTCCGCGCGAGCGGAGGTGTCCCGATGGAGCTCCAGCCGGAGAGCGACGCGCAGCCGTCGGCTCCGCGCGAGCGGAGGTGTCCCGGGCACCCTGGCGCTCGCCGCGTCCGGGCAGATGTCGGCTCCGCGCGAGCGGAGGTGTCCCGGCCTGCTTGATGGCCTTCTCCATGGCCTTCGTGTCGGCTCCGCGCGAGCGGAGGTGTCCCGCACTTCGAGTTCACGACCCTGTACGGGCAGGTGTCGGCTCCGCGCGAGCGGAGGTGTCCCGTCCAGCGTGTCCGGGCTGAAAACGTCCATCACGTCGGCTCCGCGCGAGCGGAGGTGTCCCGACGTTCAGCGAGCCGCGGATGTTCGTGTCGGCGTCGGCTCCGCGCGAGCGGAGGTGTCCCGCTGGTGTTGGTCTCCAGGGTGCTGCGGTAGGCGTCGGCTCCGCGCGAGCGGAGGTGTCCCGTCGTTGAGGCGTACGGCGCCCGTGAGATGGGAGTCGGCTCCGCGTGAGCGGAGGTGTCCCGGCCGCCGGGCACGAGGCTCCCGTCGAGCTGACATCGGCTCCGCACGAACGGAGGTGCCCCGACCGTCTACAGCGCCCGACCCGGCGTGAACAAGTCGGCTCCGCGCGAGCGGAGGTGTCTCGGTGGTCACGAGCGCTGCGAGCGTATGCCAGCAGTCGTGACGCTCCCCTTCCATGTTCCGGGTCCCTAGTTCCCGACGAGCGTCTCGTAGTGTCCGCACAGGGCGACCAGGACACGGGCGAGACGCCGAGCGTGGCCGACCGCCCCGCCGGTCCTGGCGCTCGGCTCAGCTACCAGCCTGCTTCGCGCTTCCCACACGCACCCGCGCGCGGCAGACACGTTGCCACCGCCCGTCTCAACACAGCTCACTGTTCGCTCCACAACGGGCACAAGCACCGCGAGATGGCCATGCAACTTGTCTGTGAGCAGGGCAAGTTCTCCTGCAACAAGCGGAACACAGCCCGACGCCGCATCCGTTCCCAGCAGAAGTCGTGCGGTCTCACGCATCACGGTCAGGTTCACCCCGTCAGCGCCATTACCGTTCCCGGTCAAGGCGATCACCGGTCGGCCGACCGCGCGGCCACGCACCGGATGCACGCACAGGGCGGGGTCGGGGACATCAGCAGCGGCAGCTCCTGCCCATGCGGAACGCTCACGGTCCTGCGCTCGCCCGTCACGGCGCCGTAGCGGTCCACCGTGTAGACGCGCAGCGTCATCTTGGCTTGCGGCGAGCTGGACTCGTCGGGCGTCGTCGCGTTCATCGTGCGAGTACTCCTTTGCAGCATTGATCGCACCCTGGGGGTCTCACGACCTCTCCGTGGTCTTTGTGTTCATGCTGCTGTGGTGCACAGGCCTTGAGTTTCACGAGTTGTGAAACATCGTCATGTCAGGCCGATCCATGAGGCGAAGCCCGCCAGTGACTCCTTGCTGTACCGCTCCAGATGGATCAGCGTCTGTACTGTCTCCCGCACCTGCGGGTGGTTGCGTGTCTGTTCAGGTGCGACGCGTCGGGCGTCCTGGAGCGCTGCGAGCGTCTTCTCCCGGTTGCCGTAGTCGAGCCACCCCCTCGCGGCGTCCATGTACCAGCGACCGGCCCGGACCGGGGCCACATCTGCGGGCAGGCGTGTCCGATCCGCGCAGCGCGCCGCCTCGGGGCCGTTGTGCATCTCGACGGCCACGCCGAGGCGGTGCATGGCTACGTTGGTCGGTCCGAACTCCAGACCGTAGTGGTTGGCGTCGCCGCCGATTCGGCGGGCGGCCTCCGCTGCTTCGTCGAGGTGTGCCTGGGCCATCGACGCGTTTCCGGCCCGGGCGGCGAACATCGCCGATCGGAGATGAACAGCGCCGTGCACGCTTAGTGTCGGGCCGTTCATATGGCCGACGTCATCACCCAGATCGCGGCGAACGCGATCCAGGAGCCGCAGACCACGGTCGTACGCCGCGCCTTGGAGGAAGAGGGTCGAACGCTGCCACTGGGTCCTGCCGACGCGCAGTGGGTCGGCAGACTCGTACGACGCCCATTGCACCCGGTCCATTGCTTGGGAGCGCAGGTCGAACAGCCCGAGCGTGTACGCGATCGCGGTGACCCCGGAGTACGCCTCGGCAAGCAACCCGAACAGCCTTTCCCTCTCGGCCCCCTCGGCGGCATGGCATGCCGTCGACAGCTCGTCGAGCAGCGGTGGCAGCATCCGGCCGAGTTTCACATATCTCGCCTCGCGGCCGAGTGCGGAGGCGTGCGCGACATCGGCCGCCAGCTCGCCGTACGGCCGTACGGCGATGTCCTCGTCCGGGAGGTCCCAGCTGAGCATGGATGTCTGGATGTCCGCGACGGTGGCGTACACACGCCCGTGCCGCTGGTCCTCATAGGGTTGACCGGTGAGGTGCTCCAAGCGGACGCCGAGCGCGCGGGCTGCTCCCGCGGTGAGCGACGGCGTGGCCGGTTTGTGCCCCCGCTCGACCTGGGCAATCAAGGATTTCGAGCAGGGGATGCGCTGCGCGAGCTGCAACTGGGTCAGGCCGCGGGCTTTGCGCACCGCAGCGATACGCTGCCCGATCCGCTCACCTGCGGCCTCGTCCGCGTACGGCATACCTGCACCTCCGAGCCTCGACACCTCGACAGTAGCTCTGGCGAGCGTGGCGGATCGGCGATCGGACGCGGTTCACCTGATGGGGTGCGGGAGGTGCGTGCGACGCCACGTGTCGGATCTTGGGGGACCCCTGAGTCACCTTCGCCCCCTGACCTGGCCATGTTGGGCGGCGCGTAACGTCGCCCGTATATCCTGCGCCGTGATCGAGCCGGGAACGGGGCGAGCGCGGACCCGGGTGCGGTGGGCAGAGAGGCGGGCGTGATGTCCGAGCGACGTGTCCGGGCCCTGGCGAGGGGCCGCAGGAGGGCCATGTGGCGCCGTCCCGTGTCCGCGGCGCAGCCGCCCGCTGAACCGGTCGCGCCGGCCGGGCCGGCCGAGCCGGAGGCGGCCGAGGTGGCCAGCGTGGTCCAGGCCGCCCTCTACCGGGACGGGGTGCGGGTGTCCTCCCCCGTGACCCTCGCCGAGACCTTCCGTGAGCTGCGGGAGCGTTCCGGTATGGCGTGGATCGGGCTGGCCCGGCCCACCGAGACCGAGCTTCTGTCCCTCGCGAGCGAGTTCGATCTGCATCCGCTGGCGGTCGAGGACGCGCTCGAGGCGCATCAGCGGCCGAAGCTGGAACGTTACGGCGACACGCTCTTCGTCGTGCTGCGCGCCGCCCGTTATCTCGACGCGCCGGAGGAGGTGGACTTCGGTGAGTTGCACGTCTTCGTCGGTCCGGACTTCGTGATCACGGTCCGGCATGGCGCGGCCCCGGACCTCACCGCTGTGCGGCAGCGTATGGAGAAGTCTCCTGACCTGCTGAAACTGGGCCCTGAGGCGGTGCTCTACGCCATCCTCGACGCGGTCGTGGACGGTTACGCCCCTGTTGTCTCCGGCGTCCAGATCGACATCGACGAGATCGAGACCGAGGTCTTCCGCGGTGACCCGGACGTGTCCCGCCGTATCTACGAACTCTCGCGGGAGATGGTCGAGTTCCAGCGTGCCACCCGCCCTCTGGTCGGCATGCTGCACGGCCTGATCGCCGGTTTCTCCAAGTACGGAACCGACGAGGAGCTCCAGCGCTATCTGCGGGATGTCGCCGACCACGTCACCCACACCAGTGAACGCGTCGACGGTTTCCGCTCGGCCCTGACGGAGATCCTCACGGTGAACGCGACCCTGGTCAGCCAACAGCAGAACACGGAGATGCGGGCGCTGGCGGAGGCGGGCTTCGAGCAGAACGAGGAGATCAAGAAGATCTCGTCGTGGGCGGCGATCCTGTTCGCTCCGACGCTGGTCGGCACGATCTACGGAATGAATTTCGACCGTATGCCGGAGTTGCACTGGGTACTTGGATACCCGTTCGCGATCCTCCTGATGGCGGTTGTATGCACCAGTTTGTACGTCATCTTCAAACGGAAGCACTGGCTGTGAACATCTGACCACCGAGGGGCGGGGCTTCCGGTGGTCGCGTCCGTCCGCCGTCGGCGGGGTACTCGATCCGTACGATCAGGTCCCCGTCCTGGTCAGAGGCGAGGACGGCGTCAGGGAGGGGATCCCCATCATCACTCTGGCAGCAGACCTCCTCGTGCGGCACCGCGACGGGCGGCGGGCAGGCGGTGAGGCGATCCGCCCACCGCGAACTTCATCTGGCACTTCGTCAAGTTCGAATGCCTTGCGATTCTTGCGCTGGGTACGGTCGGGGTAACCATTTCGAGTGCACGGCCCGATCGGGAGGCGGTGAACTGCTGTCATCACACCGGCGGTACCGCCCGAGCGCGATGCGGCAGGCCGACGTGCCGGCTGACGACCGATCCGACGGGTCCCTCTTCATCAGCTACGCGCGGGACGACGGGGCCTGGGCGGAGTGGGTGGCCTGGCACCTCGAATCGGCGGGCTACGAGGTCGAGTTCGACCGGTGGGACTGGGTGCCGGGAGACAACGTGGTCCTGCGGCTGGATCAGGCGATCCGGCGCAGCCGCGTCGTGGCCCTGTTCTCGCGCTCCTACTACGAGCACCACACGTCCACGGCCGACACGTGGGCCGCGGTCCTGGCCATGGGGCACCGCCTCGTTCCCCTCAGGATCGACGGCAGCGATCCCCCGCCGCTGTTGGCGACGCTCCTGGCGCCCGCTCTGTACGACCTGGCCGAGGAAGCCGCTCACCGCGTCCTGCTCGAAGCCGTGCGCGGCCCGCGCAGGCCCGCGGTGGAACCCGCCTTCCCGACGGCGGGACAACCCGTTCATGTCGGCCGACGGCCCGCTCTGCCCGACTGGGGCCGTGGCGCCGCCGCTCTCGTCGGCGTCCACGCCTACCGTCATCTGGGGGACCGTGAGTCGATCAAGAACAATCTGGACTCGCTCCGGTCGGTGCTGACGTCCGACGCTTTCGGACTGCCGGCAGCCCATTGCCTCGTCGCCGACAACCCGAGCGACCCCCGCAACATCCTCGACGGACTCGAACAGGCCGGGCGCATCGCCGCACTCCGCGGCGGCACCCTGCTCTTCTATTACGCGGGTCACGGCGTACCGCACCCGCTGACCGGTCGCCTGTTGCTCTCGGTGGCGGACTCCCGGACCGGTGCTCCGCACACGTTCGTGGACTTCGACAGGGTCCGGGAGGTCGTCGAACTCTCCGGGGCGGCCAGCCGCTGTCTGATCCTCGACTGCTGTTTCAGCGGCCTGGCTCTCGACAGTCTCGGAGGCGAGGCACCGGTGGTGCCCCTCGTGGAGGGCAGCTTCGTCATGAGTTCGTCGGGCGCGACAGAGATCTCCCTGGCGCCGGCCGGGAGTACCTTCACGGCGTTCACCGGCACCCTGCTGGACATCTTCCGCAACGGGCTGCCCGACGGGCCGCCGGTGCTGGACGCCGACTCGTTGTTCGAAGGCGCCCGGTCGGTCTGCGCGCGTGCGGGCTGGCCGGAGCCGCAACGGCAGACGCGTAATCACGGCGGCCGTATACCCCTCGTGAGGAACGCCCACGTCGGAACCCGATGACATCCACTGCGGAGGACTCACGCTCATGGCGCATCCGGCACTGACCGTGAAACTCGGGAACGCACAACACACGGCAAGCCTTCATCGCTGGCTCCTGCGCGACCAGCGGCTGCGCGGACACGGCAGCGTCTCGCTCGTCCGGTCCGCCGAGGAAGGGCCGGCAGGCCGCGAGCAGCTCGGAGATCCCACCGCGGTCATAGCGATCGTGCTCTCCACGGCACTCGCGTTGCCCGAGTTCCTTGCGAGCGTACGGCGCTGGCGGACACGCGAGGCGCCCGCCGAACCGCAGGTGACCGTCCGGACCGGTGAGGTGGTCGTCGAGGTCTCCCATGGCACGACTCCGGCGCAGCTCAGCGCGCTGGTATCGGCGCTTCGAAGCGCCGAGGAGCAGCCGCAGGAGCCGCCGCGAGAGCCGCCGCAGGAGCCCGGGCCCGGCTCGGAGGAGGCTCGTTGAACTCTGGCTCAGGCGCCCGTTCCGGCCTGGAACGGCGTGACTTCTTCATCTCCTACACGGGGCGGGACCGGGCGTGGGCCGAGTGGATCGGCTGGCAGCTGGAGGACGCCGGTCACACCCTTTTCCTTCAGGACTGGGACTTCGGCCCGGGTGAGAACGTGGTCGAGCGGATGCGTGACGCGCTCGAGTCGGCCGACCGCACGATCGCCCTGGTCTCACCGCACTACCTGGCCTCTCCGTTCTGCCGCGACCAGTGGACGAGCGCGTTCCTCGAGGACGAGTACGGCCGGCACCGTCTGCTCCTGATCCGCGTGGAGCCGTGCCGGATGCCCCGTCTGTTCCGTAGCCGGTCGTACGTCGACCTGGTGCGTCTCTCGGCCGAGGAGTGCAGGGAGCGCCTGTTGGGTTCGCTGCGTGACGAACGTCGTAAGCCGGCGTTCGAACCGCCGCATCCGCATGCCGCGGGTGCGGGCGGCGCACCGCGCTTCCCCGGGCGGCTTCACATCTCCAACCTGCCGCCGCGCAGTCCCGCGTTCTGTGGCCGGACGACCGAACTGCTGTGGTTGCAGCGCTCGCTCTTCCACGGCACGGACACTCTGCGTGTCTCGGCGGTCTACGGTCTCGGCGGCGTCGGCAAGACCCAGTTGGTCAACGAATACGCCCACGTGCACGAGCAGGATTACGACGTCGTCTGGTGGGTTCCCGCGGAGCTTCCCGTGGCGATCCCCGAGGCACTCGTACGCCTGGCCCGCAGGATCGGTCTGCCCGAGGAACGCAACCAGTCGGAGATGCTCGGCGCGCTGTGGGATGCGATGCGAGACCTCGAGCGATGGCTGCTGGTCTACGACAACGTGGAGACCGCCCTGGCTCTCGCGCCCTATCTCCCTCCCGCCGGCAGCGGCCACATCCTGATCACTTCGAGGAGTCCGGCCTGGGGTCTGACCCCGGCGATCGAGCTCCGGCCGTTGTGCCTCGACGACGCGGTAGCCATGTTGCTGAGGCGGGTCGGTGACGAGGACCGAGCCGTCCTGACGAGCCTCGCCGTCGCTCTCGGCAGTCTGCCGCTCGCGCTTGAGCAGGCCGCGTCATACATCGAGGCGACCCGGGTGGCCCCCGAGGAGTACCTCCAGATGTTCCACGAGCACGGTGCGGAACTGCTCGCGGTCGAGTCGACCCTCATCGAGCAGACCGTGGCGGCCACCTGGCGGGTCGCGCTGGATCGGGTCAGACAGCAGGCACCCGCCGCGCAGAGCCTGCTCGCGCTGTGTTCCTATCTCCACCCGGAGGACATTCCCAGAGCTCTCATCACCGAAGGCGTCGACCTGCTTCCGGCGGGACTGCGCGACTCGCTCTCCCGGGGTTTCGCCTTCAACCAGGCCCTGGCCGTGATCCACCGCTACTCGCTCATCCACCTGACCCGTGACGCCCTTTCCCTGCACCGGCTCGTGCAGACGGTGATCCGCGCCGGGTTGCCGCCGGACGAGGCGAGGGAGTGGGCGGGGTGCGCGGTGCGTCTGCTGAACAGCGCCTTCCCGAACGGCGGCAGCGACGCCGGCCAGTGGGACAGGTGCGGGGCGCTGCTCCCCCATGCTCTGGAGGCCGTGGAGAACGCGGGCCGGCTTCAGGTGGAGCGTGTCGCGTCGGCTCTGCTGCTCAGCAAGGTCTCGACTTTTCTGTGGGGTCGTGCGGACCTTCCGCAGGCGCGTCGGCTGCTGGAGCGGTCGATAGCGCTGGAGAGTTCGGCCGATGGGGGCGGACTGCGGATGGCGGACCGCCTCAACGATCTCGGCCTCGTGCTGTGGGACATGGCCAGGCTCGCCGAGGCCAGGGCCGCGCACGAGCAGGCCTACAACATCCGCAGCGGCCTGTTGGGGGAAAGACATCCGGATCTCGCGCTGAGTCTGAACAACCTGGGCGGGGTGCTGTGCGATCTCGAGGATTACGACGCCGCGTGCGAGGCCCTCGGAACGTCACGGTCGATCTGGGAGGAGGCGGGGGCGCCCCCCTCGATCATCGCCCTCTCGCTGACCAATCTCGGTGTGGCCCTTCGCGGGCTCGGCCGGCTGCCGGCGGCACGGGCGGTCCTTGAGCGCGCGTGGGAGCTCTGGGAGGCCGGGGAGCGTGACGGGGAAGGCTCGCGGGCCGATCCCGCCGACGGGGGCGAGCTCATGGATAAACTAGGTCATATAGCGGGTATTCGGGCCTGTTGTGAGCGTGATCTGCCGGGGGATCGGCGAGCGGTGACGGACGCGGAGGCCGTAGGTCCTCTCGCCGTGCCGGCCGAGCGCCGGGTGGCTCGGGAGTGGGCTGCCGCGACCCGGTGGGGCACCGCCGCCGCGACGACCCTCGACAACCTCGGCACGGTGCTCGCTTCGACGGGAGAACTGACGGCTGCGCGGCAGGCGTTCCTCAAGGCGCTCGCGATCAGGGAGCTCAGGCTCGGCGCCGAGCATCCGGATGTCGCCTGGAGCCTGAGCAACGTCGCGGTCGTCCTCGCGGACCTGGGAGAACTCACGCAGGCGAAGTCACTCCTGGAAGAGGCCCTGAGAATACGCGAGTCGACGATCGGACCGGATCATCCTGACGTCGCGACCAGCCTGAACAACCTGGCGACCGTCGAACTCGAATCGGGCGGCACAACACGCGCGATCGATCTGATGAACAGATGCCTGAGGATACGCCGCGAGGCATTGTCGGCGGACCATGCTGCGACGAAGCGGGCGCAGGCCAGGCTGATCCTGTTGCACAAGTGAAGGGGTTTCATGTCCAAGGTACTGGTGGCAGGAAGAATCGACACCGACGCCGTGATCAATGTAAGCCGGCATCCGAGGCCGGGTGAGGAGATCGCGGGCTGGGGGCTTGAATACCTGCCGGGCGGCAAGGGCGCCAATCAGGCGGTGGCCGCCGCACGGGCGGGAGCCGACGTGACCATGCTGGGCTGCGTGGGCGCCGACTCGTTCGGGCGGGATCTGCTGGAATTCCTGACGCGGGAGCAGGTCGATGTCGCACACGTGACCAGTTCCCCTGGTTTTCGCACGGGCGTGGCCTTCATCGTCGTCGACGAGGCAGGAGAGAATACTATTGTCTACGACGGGACGCAGATGCCGCCCTTCACCTTCGACGACACCATCGGTATTTCCGTCGGCGATGTCCTGGTGAGCCAATTCGATATCCCGGAATCCGCTATCATCGGTTTCCTCGCGGCCGGTCGCGACAACGGGGCCCGCACGGTCTTCAACGCCGCACCGGCGCAACCGATCTCGGCCGAACTGCTCCGCCGGGTCGACATCCTGGTCCTCAACGAGTTCGAACTGGCCCGCGTCGCGGGGACGGCCGCACTCGACCCCACGGATCGGTACGGCGTCGAGGCCGCGATGCACCGCTTCGACGCGCCGGGCGTCCAGGCGCTTGTGGTGACTCTCGGAGCGGCGGGCGTGGTGGCCAGGGCGGGGAAGCAACTGTCGTGGTTCGAGGCGACCAAGGATGTGGCGGTGGACACGACCGGCGCCGGCGACGCCTTCACGGGTGCGCTCGCGGCGGAACTCTGCCGCGGCTCGTCACTGGGAACAGCGATCACCTACGCCTGTGTGTCCGCCGGGATTTCGGTGACACGGCGCGGCGCCGCACTCTCGATGCCTCACCGGCACGAGGTATTGCCCCGGCTCCCACACGTCAGCGGCGGGAGTGAACTGGTCTCCTGAAAACGCACCTTGACACCTGCAATACATGCCTGCTTCCATCAACATTGTGGAGTTCCCTTTGGATTCCGTGAACTTCAGCGACCCCGCCGACCCGGCCGAACGCATCGCCGCCGTCCGGCGCACCAGGGAAGCCGCCGCATCGAACCTGCTCGACGCACTCCGCGGGCCGGGAGAGAAATCGGAGCGCGGCATTCAGGATCGCTGGCTGCACGGCATGGGAAAGCTCTCCGGTATCTGCGCCGAGGGCTGGTATCAGCCGCCGCCCGGCGGTGCGGCTGTTCTGGTCGGACACGCCGGGGACGCGCACGCACGCCTGAACTACCATTCGCTCCGCCATGAGCAGACGTGGTCACGGAGTGACATCCCACTGGCCGACGACAGCCTCGTCTACGCCTATGCTTCGCCGTTCGACCGGAATTCCGCCATGATCGGAGACATCGGTGTCACGCTCTACCGGGGCGCCGACGACACCATCAGACGTCATCTGGCGACCTGCTGGGAACTGACCCGCAAGGTGGCGGGGTACGCCGAGGTGGGAATGGAACTCAGGACGCTCTTCCGGTACTCGCAGCGGGAGATCCGTTCGGCGGAACTCGTCAACGAGACCTCCGCCACCCGGTCCGGCCTGTCCAACATCGGGCACACCCTGCCCTGGTCGTACGGCACGTATTCGGCCGAGGCGCTGCGCTGCCTGCACGCCGGGGACACCGCCGCACTGCGCTCGGTGATCAGTGATGCGCGGGTCTCCATCGACGACAGAGCCGTACTGCGCATCGAGCCCGACATGGCACTCACCGTCGAACCGCAGATCTCGGCAGAGTCCGCTCCGCTGTGCAGCTATCACGTGATCGTCGCGTTCAGCGGGGGCGTGAAGGAAATCATCTCGTGTTTCGAAGACCTCTTCGACGAATACGGCATGGAGGCGTACCTGCCGCGGGAAGGCACCGCCGGATAACTCGGCCGGGGGGATCCGGTCCGACCTTGGGGGATGCGCGACTCATGCTCATCGCAGGCGTGAACATGGGAAGGACGTGCGACGGCAGGCACCGGCTCAAGGACGGCGCCGCGTGCCTCCTGCGTGACGGCGAGATACTCGTGGCGATAGCGGAGGAACGACTCAGCCGCCGTAAACACGACGGCGGCCACACGCTCGCCCTCGACTACTGCCTCGCCTCGGTGGGCGCGACCTACTCGGACCTGGACATGGTGGCGGTGAGCACCTGTGCCGAGGAACCTCTCGACGACGGCTGCGATCTCCGGTTGCCCGTCGATCGGCGCCGGATCTTCTCGGTGCCGTCCCACCACCTGTCGCATGCGCACACCGCGTACATGCTGTCGCCGTTCACCGACGCCGCGATCATGGTCATGGACAACGAGGGCACCATCGTCGGCCGGCGTACGAGCGAGGTCTACTGGAGGAACAGGGTCGAACGGAACACCTACTACACGGGGGACCAAGGGAGCATCGAGCGCCTCGACACGGCGGACGACGGCCTCGGCACCGACGAGTTGGGCCCCGGCGAGGCGTACCGGCACTTCACGTACTACCTCGGATGGCATTCGTACGTCTACGCGGGCAACACCATGGGGCTGGCACCGTACGGCGACCGACGGCGCCTCGACGGACTCCGGGTCTTCGACCTGCGGACCGACGCCGTGCGGACCCTCCTCAGAAACGGCGACGCCGACCCGGCGCGCGCGGTGGTCGGACTCGCGGCCGAAGCCGGGATCGACATAGGGCCACCGCGTCTGCCGCACGAAGCCCTCACGCCCCACCACGCGGACATCGCGGCGCTCATCCAGGACGAACTCGAAGCAGCCGTCGTGCACAAGGCACGGTCCCTGCAAAGGATCACGGGCAGCAGGAACCTCTGCGTCGGCGGAGGGGTGGCACTCAACTGCGTGGCGCTCCGCCGGATCCTGGAGCAGACCGACTTCGACCACGTCTACACCGGGCCCACCCCCGGTGACACCGGCCAGTGTGTCGGCAACGCCCTCTACGCCTGGACCACCCTCGCGGGCGGAGCACGGAGGACGAACCCCGGGAAGGCCTTCTTCGGCCGCCGCTACTCGGCGCGGGAGGTCGAGGCCACTCTGATGAACGACCCCCGGCTTCGCGTCCGGAAGCCGGATTCACTCGTGGCGGAGGTGGCCGGGTCGATCGCGCGCGGATACGTCACCGGCTGGTTCCAGGGACCCAGCGAACTCGGGCCGCGCGCCCTGGGAGCACGCAGCATCCTGGCCGATCCGAGACCCCGCGCGATGCGCGACTACCTGAACCTCGTCGTCAAGCACCGCGAGCCGTTCCGTCCGTTCGCGCCATCGGTACTGATCGACCACGCGGCCCCGTTCTTCGACGTTCCGCATGCCGGCCGGTTCATGGAGATCATCGCGACGGCCACCCCGATGGGCAGGGAACGCGTCCCGGCCGTCATCCACGTCGACGGCTCCGCACGCCTGCAGGCGCTCAGCGGGGACGACACATCGGTGTTCGCCGCTCTGCTGCGCGAGTTCCACCGGAACACCGGCATACCGATGGTGCTGAACACGTCCTTCAACCTGTCCGGCGAACCCATGGTCGAGACCCCCGCCGACGCCGTCGACTGCTTCCTGAGATCGGACCTCGACCTGCTCGCCATCGAGGGATTCCTCGTCTCCCGAAGCACGGACCCCCACCCGGGGCCACGCTTCCACCAGCGTTTCCGGTAGGCCCTCCCTCCTTTGTTTCCGCAGATGCGGAGCGCGGTGGGGAAAGTCGGTTGTTCCGCCGGTGGCCCTCCTATAGCAATGCCCCGTGATACGTGGTGAGAGGACCGGGCTGCGGGCCCGGCACGAGAGTGATGTCCCGGTTCTGCAGGCCGAGTTGTACGACGATGTCGTCACCCGGTCGCGGGCCGACTCCCGGCCGTGGCGGCCCGTGCCGCCCGGTTCGCAGGACTCGCCGTTCGCCGTGGCCGGGCCGTCGGACGAGGCGGCGTGCTTCTCCGTCGTCGAGCTTCAGTCGCAGGAGCTGGCCGGTGAGGCGCTGCTCTGGGGCATCGACACGCACAACCGGTCGGCTCATCTCGGGATCGCGCTGCGGCCCGCGTTCCGTGGTCGCGGGCTGAGCGTCGATGTACTGCACGTGCTCTGTGAGTACGGGTTCGCCGTCCGCGGGCTGCGGCGGCTGCAGATCGAGACCCTGACGGACAACGCCCCGATGCTCGCGGCGGCGGCCGGGGCCGGGTTCACGCGGGAGGGGACGCTGCGCCGTTCCGCCTGGGTGTATGGCGCGTTCGCGGACGAGGCCGTCCTCGGGCTTCTGGCGGAGGAGTGGTCGCGTCGGGGGTGAGCGGTGCCGGATCGCTGTCACCGTACGACGGCCCCGAGCCGGACTGCGTGTCCGCTCCCGGGATGCATCACCGAGAGCATCCGCTCCCCCTCCTCCGCCACGGCGTCCCGCTGCGGAGCGGTGAGGTCGCCGAAGGTCTCGATGACGAGGAAGTCGTCGGTGAGCCGTCACACCCCCGCCAGGAAGCCGTCCACCAGGAGCGTCGGGTACGCCGTGTTCACGTGCCAGTGACGTCCGCGGTACTGGGACGGTACGACCCGGGTGCGGTCGGCGTGGGCGAGGAGCAGATTGTCGAACTCGGGGAGGAAGCGGGGCGGGGCCGGGGTGTCCGGGCCGGGGCGGGGCGCGTCGGGAAGGTCGTACAGTCCGGTCCCGTCCGGGGGGCCGCGGAGTCGGTCATGCCCACCACGTTACGGCGGCATGCGGACAGCCGCGGTCCTGTTTCCCGCAGCGGCCGGCGGCGCGGGGCCACCGGCCTCGGTGGTGATCGCGCGCTGATGAGGCGGACGAGGACAGCAAGATGTCGTACCTACTCGTCAGGGGCGATGCAGCGCATGTCCTGGAGGCCCGCGGCGCAGAAGTAGCCGTGGTCCTCGCCGTTGATGCGTACGGAGACCGCGCTGTACGGCGCCCGTTTCACTTCGATCGACGCACCTGTGCGGTAGGAGCGGTCCTTGGGAATGTCGGTGGTGGCGAGGCGACCGCGGAGGGTGCCGGCGCGGCCGGTGGGGTGGAGGGTGCCGGTTGCTTTGCCTCCCCAGACCGTGGAGGTGTCGCATGGCGCGGGGTCCGTGCCGCAGACGCGGAAGAGCCTCCAGCGATAGGTGAACCGGCCCTGTCTGTCGATGGAAAGGGAGCCGGATCCCCAGGTCCAGGTACCGATGAAGGGGGCGAGGCCGGATGTCCGGGGGAGCGCGGGCGGGCTGCTGCGGCGGCCGAGCCACAGGCGGGCGTCCGCCTGATCGCCTGCCTGGTTGTCCGCCTGCTTCGCTTCGCCGCTGCCCAGCAGGATGTAGCGGCCGTTCAGGCCCGCTGCTCCGTACAGGTCGAAGACCTCGTCGAAGTGGTTGCGGCGGGTGGGCTGTTTGGTCCACCGGCGGCCGTCCGAGGAGGCCCACAGGGCGCCGACGGGGCCTCGGCGCATGTCCCGGGAACTGCCCGCCGCGAAGAACCCGCCGGGTACGGCGCTGACGGCGGTGGGGCTCTGCGCGTCACGGGGCGCCACACCGCTGTCGGGAATTCGCCCGACGTCGAGCGGACGGCCCGGAGTCCATGTGTCGTCCCCCGCCCGGCGGTTCCACAGGGTGGAACGGTACTCGTCGGGGGTGGCGTTGCTGCTCTCCGCGCGCGTCACCAAGACGCTCCCCCGGGCACCCGACGCACTCGTCACGGACGTCTGCCGTGTGAAGGGGACAGGTCCGGCGCCCCAGCGAGTCCCGTCATGTGAGGTCATGACAAGGCGCTCGGTGTGACTGGAGTCGTCGGTGCAGGCGGCTGCCACCGTGAAGCCGGTGGCGTCGGCCACGGCGGACACCTGAGGCTCGTGGGTCATGTACGCCGGGCAAGGTATGTCGTACGGCTGGCCGAAAGCCGCGTCCGGCGGTGCCGTCCACAGCCGCAGCGACTCCCCGCGGTAGGCCGTCAGGTCCGTGTTCGTGCCGCTCAAGGAGAAGGGGCCGCCGTCGTGCGCCACCACGACGGTGCCCTCCGGGCCGTCCGACACGGCCAGGATCTGGTCGGAGGGGACACCGCCCGGCAGGATCTCCGGCCGCTTCCAGTGGCGTGCGTCCTTCGTCCGCCATACGGCGGGTACCAGGTTGCCGCCGTTGCTCCAACCGCCCGCCAGGGTCAGCCGGTCCTCGCGGACGGCCGCGTACGCGGGAATCCCCTCCTCGGGCTGCGCCGGATACCAGGAGACTCCGTCCTTGGAGCCATACAGCCTGACCTCGCCGCCGTTGGAGACGCCCGCGACGACGAACTCATGCTCCGTGGCCAGTACTTGACTGGGTGTGAAATCGATGAACCCGGCGGGGAGCAGGGTCCTGGGCACCATGCTCCACCGGACGGAGGACGGGGGCGGCCCGTCGTCGGACCCGTCGTCCGACGCGTGTTGGCAGGTCGTGGTACATGCGAGGAGGAGAGTGGCCAGCCCCGCCAGGCGCAGGCGGTTGCGGCGCGTGGACATCGGGGAGGTGGGCACCGGAGAGGTTGAGAGGTTCTTCATCGGCCTGCTCCGGTGCACGACGTGGATCCACCCGGCATCAGCCAGTATCCGGTCGCCCCCCGGGATGTGACGCAGGTCGGCGTCGCCGCCGAGGTGGCGGTGATACGGAAGGGCCTGCCGTGGTCGGGCACCGTCAGCTTGCCCTGGTGACCGCCGCTGCTCCAGGAGAAGACGAGGCGGAACTCCGTGTCATAGCTGGTGGATCGGGGCTGAAGGACCAGGTACTCCGCGTCGCCCCGCTTGATGGCGTAGGGCCACGTCCTGAATTCCCGGGCGGTCTGCTCGCTGGTGTCGTCGGGGATCGCCTTGAGTTCGGGGGCCTTCTGGTCGAGATCGGCGGTGAAGACCCTCTTCGGGGCGTCGGAACCGCAGGGGTTGACCACGTGGACCCCGCGGGCCGGCCGGTGCCGGGCGACGATCTCCACGCGAGCACCGGTGAGGAGCAATTCTTCGTCGGTGGTGCCCTGCAGAACGATGCCGATCTTGTTGCCGGATGCCTGGATCCCGCCGCGGGGGAAGGACGGCAGGGGCGCCATGCCCTGTGCCGGTATCTTCAGTCCCGGGACGACGGCGGAGTCTGCGCAGTCCCAGGCGCTCGTGTCCGCATCGGCGAGCGGTTGGCCCGGTGCGGGTCTGGTGCCGCCGACCACGGCATCGTGGCCGTCGGACGTGTGTCTGGCCAGCAGCCCGCCGATGACCACGAGGACGACGGTCACTACCGCGAGGACGACCAGGACATCGGCCCTTCGTAATCCGTTGCGGACCAGGTAGACGATGTTGCCGATCTGGGTGACGTCGTTGCCGCCCTGCGCGACCGGCCCGTGGATCTCGGAGTCGGCGATCTCGTTACGCCGCTCCCCGTCCCGGCTCCTCGCGTGATCCATGTGATGACTCATCACTTGCCCCCCGAAACCCCCGTTTCACTCCGATGGAACCAGAACGCGCCCTACGATGTCCACTTGGAGTGACCACGTCGATTCGGGGGGTGTTCAAATGGATCCCGTGTCCGTAGGGCTGCTGGTGGCTCTCGCCGGTGGTGCGGGGGGTGAGATCGGCCGCCAGGCGTGGGCGGGACTCTCGGCGCTGGTACGCCGCCCCGCCTCGGCGGCGCCCGACGGTTCCCCGACGGCCTCGGGGGAGGTCGAGTTGAGGGCTCTGCGGGACGCCCCCGCCGACATCGATCGTGCTCATGCCCTGAGCACTGCCCTTGCGGTACGGGCCGCGCTGGATGCGGGGTTCCGCGAGGGGCTGCGGCAGTGGGCGGAGGAAGCGAGCACCGCGGTCGTGGTCGAGCCCGGCGTGCACAACAGCATCCACGGGAGCACTGTTCACGGCACTGTGATCCAGGCGGGCCGGGACGTGCACGGTCTGCCGGCGTCCGCACCGCCGCCCCCGGCTCTCTGACGGCGGGCGGGCCGTGGCAAACCGCGGCAGGCGGCACGGGGCGCCGCTCGCCGCGCAGTTCGTGCCGTGACCGTGCTGCGTCAAAGGAGCACGGCTGCCGTACGGGACTCAGGTCGGCGCATCGGCACAGCACCATGGCCCCTCGGCGGGCCGGGGAGCGAGTTGCCCGGTCTGGAGTCCTGTCCTCGACCGGCGTCATGCGGCCGTAAGCCCTGGACCCGGCAGCCCCGCCCGTTCGCGTGGCGGGGCGGCGGTCCAGCCGTGACGGTCGGCGCGGCGATGCGCGCACCGCGCCGACCGGTGCCGCCTTTCCCTCGGCGGGTCCGCCCCGGTCAGCCCGCCAGGGCTGCCATCAGGTCGGCCGCCAGGTGGTCGGCCTTTTCCGGGGTGCGGCAGACCAGGGCCACCGAGTCGTTGCCGCCGACCATGCCCAGGACGTCGGGGAGGGCGGCGGCGTCGAGGAGGGAGGCGAGGAGTTTGGCGGCGCCCGGGAGGGTGCGCAGGACCACGATGCCGCCGGAGGTCTCGGCGGCTACCAGGAGGCGTTTCACCGTGGGCCAGCTCGCCGCCGGTATGCCGGCGTGGGCGGCGGGCCGGCGGCGGGCGGCCTGTTTGCCCAGTTTGATGCCGAGGACCGTGAGGTCGCGGGACACCGTGGACTGGCTGACCTGGATGCCGCGTTCCGCGAGCAGGGTCACCAGGTCGCTCTGGGTCGTCGCCGTCTGATGGGCCACGAGCCTGGCGATCAGTTCCAGTCGCTGGGCTCGGCATCCGTCACCGGGTGCGCGCGGGTCCGTGTCCACTGCTGTTACTGCCTTCACCGACCGCCACCTCGCCCGTCACTCAGAAGTGGCCTTGCTCGGGGAAGAAACCACTCGGAGTGATGATAGTCCCCGTCTTGCCGGCCAGAATGTCCGCTGCGTCCTCCAGTGAGCCGATCGCGGCCATGTCGCCCGTGGTCTCCACGAAGCGGCACACGGCCTCCACCTTCGGGCCCATCGAGCCGGCCGGGAAGTCCTCGGCGCGCAGCTGGGCGGGGGTGGCGTTGTTGATCGGGGTGGCGTCCGGGGTGCCGTAGCCGCGCATCACGGTGGGGACGTCGGTGAGGAGGAGGAGGGCGTCGGCCTCCAGGGTCTCCGCGAGGAGGGAGGCGGTGAGGTCCTTGTCGACGACCGCTTCGACGCCGGTCAGGCGGCCGGTCTCGTCGCGGATCACCGGTACGCCGCCGCCGCCCGCGCACACCACCGTCGTACCGGACTCCAGCAGCTGGCGGATCAGCCGGGTCTCCACGACCCGCTGCGGCTTCGGGGAGGGGACGGTGCGGCGCCAGTACGTGCCGTCCTGGCGTACGGTCCAGCCGTGCTCCGCGGCCAGGGCCTTGGCCTCCTCCTCGCCGTAGACGGGGCCGACGAACTTGGTCGGGTTGTCGAAGGCGGGGTCGGCGGCGGACACCAGGGTCTGGTTGAGCAGGGTGCACACCTGGCGGCCGGGCAGGACGTTCTGGAGGGACTGGAGGAGCCAGTAGCCGATCATGCCCTGGGTCTCGGCGCCGAGGACGTCGAAGGGGTAGGGCTTGGTCAGCGCGGGGTCCGCGGCGCTCTCCAGCGCCAGGACGCCGACCTGGGGGCCGTTGCCGTGGGTGACGACGAGCTCGTGCTCGGCGGCGATCGGCGCGAGGGCCCGCATGGCCCGGCGCACTCCGGCCAGCTGGACGTCGGCGTCGGGGCGTTCCCCGCGCTGGAGCAGGGCGTTCCCACCGAGGGCTACGACAACGCGCATGGTTCTTGTTCCTTGCAGATGAGGGCAGATGAGGGCAGATGGGTCAGGGGGTGGGTCCCGGCCGGGGCAAGGGGCTTTCCTCTGTCCTGCCCCGGCCGGGGGCTTCTCGGTGGGGGCGGGTCAGTCGCCGAGGGTGGCGACCATGACCGCCTTGATGGTGTGCAGGCGGTTCTCCGCCTCGTCG
This sequence comes from Streptomyces sp. NPDC047000, assembly GCF_040644295.1. Lineage (NCBI taxonomy): Bacteria > Bacillati > Actinomycetota > Actinomycetes > Kitasatosporales > Streptomycetaceae > Streptomyces > Streptomyces sp. NPDC047000. The sequence goes on along the minus strand of NZ_JBEYWE010000001.1, from coordinate 368,623 downwards.
AAGACGACGGACCGCTCCGACTCGAAGACGTCCTCGGTGACCTCCAGGGCCGTCATGCCGGTCTTCTGGAAGATGTCCTCGCCGACCCTGGTCTCCCGGTTGTGGAAGGCCGGCAGGCAGTGCAGGAACTTGACGTCGGGGTTGCCGGTGGCCTTCACCACGTCGGCGTTCACCTGGTACGGCTTCAGCAGGGCGATCCGCTCGTCCCAGACCTCCTTGGGCTCGCCCATGGAGACCCAGACGTCGGTGTAGAGGAAGTCGACCCCGGCGACGCCCTCGGCGACGTCCTCGGTACGGGTGACGCGCGCGCCGGTCCGCTCGGCGATGCGCTCGGCCTCCTCGAAGATCTCCGGGGCGCTCCACAGCTGCTTCGGGGCGACGAGGCGGACGTCCATGCCGAGCATCGCGCCGGCGATCAGCAGCGAGTTGCCGAGGTTGTTGCGGGCGTCACCGAGGTAGGCGAAGGAGATCTTGTGCAGCGGCTTGTCGGAGTGCTCGCGCATGGTCAGCATGTCGGCGAGCATCTGGGTGGGGTGCCATTCGTCGGTGAGGCCGTTCCAGACCGGGACGCCGGCGTACGCGCCGAGTTCCTCGACGAGGCTCTGGGAGCTGCCGCGGTACTCGATGCCGTCGTACATGCGGCCGAGCACCCGGGCGGTGTCCTTCATGGACTCCTTGTGGCCGATCTGGGAGCCGCTCGGGTCGAGGTAGGTGACGTGGGCGCCCTGGTCGTGGGCGGCGACCTCGAAGGCGCAGCGGGTGCGGGTGGAGGTCTTCTCGAAGATCAGCGCGATGTTCTTGCCGCGCAGGCGGGGGCGTTCGGTGCCGGCCCGCTTGGCGGCCTTGAGTTCGGCGGCCAGGTCGATGAGGGAGAGGAACTCGCGGGGGGTGAAGTCCAGTTCCTTGAGGAAGTTGCGGTGGCGGAGGTTGGCGGCCATGTCCGGGATCTCCAGGTGCGTAGTGGTGGGAGGGGGTGAGGGTTCGAAAGGGTCCGAGGGGGGTGGGGGCGGGGGGTCAGGAGGCGGCCGGGACCGGTTCGCGCTCGATGGGGCAGCTCATGCAGCGGGGGCCGCCGCGGCCTCGGCCGAGTTCGGAGCCGGGGACGGTCAGCACGTCGATGCCGTTGTCGCGCAGCATCTGGTTGGCGACCTCGTTGCGGGAGTACGCGACGACCTTGCCGGGGCTGACGGTCAGTACGTTGCAGCCGTCGTTCCACTGTTCGCGCTGGGCGGCGTAGGGGTCCTGCTCGGTGCGCAGCACGCGGACGGTGTTGAGGCCGAGGGCGTCGGCGATCTCGTCGAAGAAGGAGCGGTTCTCCTTGACGGTGATGCCGGTGGGGCCGGTGCTCGGGGTGAGGGTCCAGGAGCGCAGGCTGTCCGGGTCGAGTTCGCTGTAGAGGGTGAAGACGTCCCGGTCGACCATCGTCATGACGGTGTCCAGGTGCATGCAGGAGCGTGCCTTGGGCAGTTCCACGGCGATCACGCGGCTGGCGGCGTCGTGGGCGAAGAGGGAGCGGGAGACGAGTTCCACGCCGGCCGGGGTGGTGCGCTCGCTGAGGCCGATGAGGACCGTGCCGTTGCCGATGACCTCGACGTCGCCGCCCTCGATGGTGGCGGGTGCCTGCTCCTCGCCGGGGCTCCACAGCGGGAAGTCCTGGTCGGCGAACATCGGGTGGTAGCGGTAGATCGCCTCGTAGTGGACGGTCTCGCGCTTGCGGGCCCGCATCATCATGGGGTTGATCGACACGCCGCTGTACATCCAGCAGGAGGTGTCGCGGGTGAAGAGGTGGTTGGGCAGCGGGGTGAGGAGGAACTCGTAGTCCTCCAGGGCCTCGAGGCCGAGGGTGCGCGGGATGGTGCTGCCGGCGAGGGCCTTGAACTCGCGCTTGTTGATGCCGCCGATGAGGTGGTCGGCCAGGGTGTCGGAGGGCAGGTCGCGCAGGACGCCGTACGCCAGGCGGGAGAGGCCGCCGCCCACCAGTTCCTGGCGCTCGTCCAGTACCCGGTCGAGGACGAACTCCTGGGCCTCGCTCTCCTTGAGCGTCTCGGTGAGCAGGTCCTTGAGGAGGTGGACGGTGACGCCCTGTTCCCGCAGGGTGCGCTGGAAGGTCTGGTGCTCCTCACGTGCCTGAGGCACCCACAGCACGTCGTCGAAGAGCAGGCCGTCCTTGTTGCTGGGGGTGAGGCGCTGCATCTCCAGACCGGGCTCGTGGAGGATGACCTGGCGCAGGACGCCGGCCTCGGAATCGACGTGGAAGGGCATCGGGGTCTCGCTTTCTGAGGTGGAGGGGATACCGCGGCGGCGGTGGTGGTGACGGGGTGGTGACGGAGCCGGGCGGCGTCCGTGGCAGGGGCCGGGGGCCGGGATGCGGTGGGGTGGTGGGTCCGGAGGGCCGGGGGTCCGGCGCGTGGGGTGTGGGGCGGGGCCCAGGGGCGGTGCGGTGGTGGCGGGGTCAGACGGCTTCCGTGTCCGGGGCGGTGTCCGTGGCCCGGGCGGTGACTTCGGCCGGGGCGGGGTCCGCCACGAGGTCGGCCTTTCCGCCGTACTCGCCGCGGCGGCCCTTGACCCAGATGTAGACGACGACGCCGGCGAAGACCATCAGGGTCCCGCTGAACACCGCCTCGCTGCCGGAGCCGTAGATCAGCCAGAAGGAGAACGCGACGGCGAAGACGGCGATCACCACGTCGCGGGCGAAGGTCTGCGACACCTGCCTGCCCTTGGCGATCAGCCAGAAGAGCTGGACGCTGGTGCCGAGCAGGAACGGGATCGCGGTGGTGAGGGTGGTGAGCAGGACGACCGTCTCGAACACGTTGGCCGCACCGGCGTAGTTGAAGAGGATCAGTACGATCTTGAGGGCGAGGGAGATCGACAGGGCCGCCCACAGCGCCCCGTTGCGGCTCTGCTTCGTGAACACCTTGGGGAACAGGTTGTCCTGGGCGACCGCGTAGGGCACCTCGGCGCAGACGGTGGCCCAGCCGATGAGGGCGCCGATGCCGGACAGCACCGCCAGCGCGGAGACCACGCCGCCCCAGGCTCCGCCGAACATGTTGACCATCGCGTCGGCGAACGGCGCCGACGACTTCAGCAGTTTGTCGTGCGGCACGGTGCCGAAGATGGTGACGGTGCTGAGGAAGTACACCAGGGCGCAGGCCAGGGTGCCGTAGAGACCGGAACGGGAGATGTTGCGCTCGGGGTTGCGTACCCGGCTGGCCACGATGGCGGCGGTCTCGACGCCGGAGTACGCGAACAGCACCACGGCACCGGCCGAGGAGATGGCGCCCATCCAGGAGTTTCCGTCGGTGATGAACGGGCCGAAGTTGGCCGCCTTCAGGAAGAACAGGCCGACCAGCGACACGAACAGCAGCATGAGGAACTTCGCCGCGGTGACGATCGTCTGGATGAATCCGACCTTCTGGAGGCCGGCGAGGTTGATGAGGGTGGGGATGCACACGCCGACGATGGCGAGGAATGCCTGGCCGGGCTTGCTGTCCCAGTGCAGGAAGTAGTTGACGTAACCGACCCACGCCACGGAGATCGCGGCGTCACCCGCCAGTACGGTGATGTAGTACGACCACGCGCTGAGGAACGCGGGGAATTCACCGAGGCCGTGCCGGGCGTAGACGTAGGGGCCGCCGGAACCGGGGATCCGGGTCGACAGCTTGCCGAACACGGAGGCGACGGCGAGGGCGCCGACCGTCACCACCAGCAGGGCGACCAGGCTGATGGTGCCGTACTGGGCCATCGTCGCGGGCAGCAGGAAGATTCCGGTGCCGATGATGGACCCGACCACGAGCGCGGTGGCCGCCGGCAGTCCGAGGGTTGCCGACGTGTTGTCAGAGGGCTTCTCGGGGCCGTCGGGCGGGATCGCCTGTCTGTCCGCTGGTGATGACGTCGTCGTCATGTCTTTCTCCGTACTCGCCTGAACGGGTCGGCGGTTCGGATCCGGAATCCGGATTCGCGTCCGGGTTCGCATCTGGATTCGCGTCCGGATTCGGATTTCGTTCCGCCGCCCGTCCTGAGTTCCTGGGGGCGCCGCCAGTCTGCATCCGGTGCGTGGCGAGGGCGGGAAACGGCGATCACGGGGGAGCCGGGGGACGGGGGCGAGGGGCCGGCGGACCGGTTTCCCGCGTTACCCATGGGGCTGCATATTTGCAGCCGTGCCGTCCCGGAGGGCTGGTCGCCGGGTGTCCGGCCGGGTGGGCGGCCGGTGAATATCCATGCGGCTCCGGAGCGCATAACGTCTCTCCGCGTGCATGAATGTGTATGGCATTCACCGGTGCTGACGGCGGGCGGGTGAATCGTGGGGCGCGCGCCGGGGAATACGTATACAACCGCCGTCGGCGCCGCACCCCCGCCTTGACGTGGCCGGACGGGCCAAAGGTCCCTGGAATTCAGGTCCGTTCAGCCCACGCCGCCGGGACCTTGTATGCGGCGGCGGGCGGGGGTTCGGGCGTGAGGCTTCAGGTGGAACGACCGGCGTCCGTGCATGAAAGGTGGATCCGTCCATGGGAAGCTCGGCGGCACCGCTCATGACCGCCCGCCACCACCTCACGGGGGCGGGAACGGTCACCGTTGCAACCACCGGGACGGCCACGGCGGCAGGGTTGTCCCTGCTGCCTCCCGTCAGCCCGAACCTGCGGCTGCCGGACGCCTGGTCGGTGCTCGACAAGGCGGCGCAGCATCTGCCCAAGGAGGCACTGACGGCCAATGCCCGCCGCTGGACATGGCGTTGGGCGCAGACGGCCGATCTGCTGACGCGGCGTCCGGAGGTCGACGGGCTGCCGCGCCAGGTGGCCGGTGGGGCGCTGCTGCGGCTCGCCGTCATCGGGTTGTGCTGCGAGTGGCCGGACCTCGCCCCCGGGCCGCCGTCCGCGCCGGTGGCGGGGCACCGGTCGCCCGACGACCCTCCGGAGGCCGTGACGCGGCTGTGGCGGGCGCTGTGCCTGCGGCTGTACCGGCGGCCCACGGTTCCGGCGGGGCCGGTGCTGGCCACCTGGAACTGGCGGCTGGACGTACCGAGCGGCCGCACCGGCCGCCCCTACGAACCGGCGGACCTGCTGGCACCCGGCGCGCTGGAACCGCTGTACTGCTGGCCGTCCGTGGCCGCCGCTCCGGAACTGGCCCGGCTGCTGGCCACGCAGACCGCGATGCTCGCCGCGGTGGCCGGGCTGCCGCGGTCCGCGGCCGACCTGTTCGAGTCCGGCTGCCCGGCCGACCGGCTGCTCCGGGTCCTCGACGAGGTGGAGGCCGCGTGCGAGACCCTGCGGCTGCTGGCGCTGGACGCCCGGCGGGCGCTCGACGAGGCGGGACCGCTGTCACCGGCCCAGCGCCGCGTCCTGCACCGCGTCGCCGCGGCGCCGCCCGGGCCGCGCACCCCGGTACGCGGCCCCGGTGTCCCCGGCGGGCGGCTGCCGCTCGCGCTGGAGACGCCGTGGCTGCTGCTCGGCGGGGACAGCACCGTACGGCGTCAGGGTCCGCCGTGGTCGCCGCTCGGTGGTGACACGGACCGGGAACAGACGCGGCTGCTGGCGTTGGTGCACATGGTGGGCCGCCAGCTGGAGGGGCAGTACCGCCGGCATCCCGCCGCCAGGACGGCGCACGGGCGGGCGGTGGGCGCGTGGCTGGCATCGGCACGGGAGCATGCCTGCGTGGTCGCTGCGTGCGGCGTCGGGTGACTTCGGGGGCTGCGGGGCGTGGGTTCGGTGCGGGGTCCGTGGGGCGTGGGTTCGGGTGCGGGTGCGTTGTGGCTTGGCGCGCAGTTCCCCGCGCCCCTGGGGGGCTGATCTTCGGGGGGCCGTGCGGGTGCGTTGTGGCTTGGCGCGCAGTTCCCCGCGCCCCTGGGGGGGCTGATATTCAAGGGTGGGTGCGGGTGTGGTGTGGCTGGTCGCGCGGTTCCTCGCGCCCCTGTGGGGGTTGATCTTCGGGGGGTGGGGGTGGGTTTGGGTGGGGGGGGAGTAAGGGCGCGTTAGCGGGTTACCCGGAGGGGCATGGCAAGACTGCATCTTTTGGGGCATAAGGACCATCGCGGACGCGTGGAGGAGCCGTCTCCCGACGTGCCGCCGCCGGAGGAGGCCGGGCCCGGGCCGGACGTGGAGCGGCGGGCGCCGGACACGCCGGCGAAGTTGCCCAAGCACGCCTGGGGAGCGGTGCTCAAGGGCGCGATGCGCGAGTTCAAGGACGACGAGCTGACCGACCGCGCGGCGGCCCTGACGTACTACGGCGTGCTGTCGTTGTTCCCGGCGCTGCTGGTCCTGGTGTCGATGATGGGGCTCACCGGGAAGTCGGCCACCGACAAGGTGCTGAACAACGTCCGGCAGCTCACTCCCGGCTCGGCCCGCGACATCATCACCCGGGCCGTCGAGCAGCTCCAGGGCAACACGGGCACCGGCTCCCTGATGGCCGTGGTGGGCGTGGTGCTCGCGGTGTGGTCGGCGTCCGGTTACGTGGCGGCGTTCATGCGCTCGGCCAACCGCGTCTACGACATCCCCGAGGGCCGTCCGGTGTGGAAGATCCTGCCGGTCCGGGTCGGCCTCACGGTCGTGCTGATGGTGCTGGCGGTGGTCAGTGCCCTGATCGTGGTCTTCACCGGCGGCGTCGCCCGCCAGGCCGGTACCGCGCTGGGCATCGGGGACACGGCGATGACGGTGTGGTCGATCGCCAAGTGGCCCGTCCTCGTGGTGCTGGTCACGGCGATGATCGGGCTCCTGTACTGGGCCGCCCCGAACGCCAAGGTGCGGGGCTTCCGGTGGATCACGCCGGGCAGTTTCCTGGCCCTGCTGATCTGGATGGCCGCCTCCGCCGGGTTCGCCTTCTACGTGGCGAACTTCGCCTCGTACAACAAGACCTACGGGACCATGGCCGGCGTCATCGTCTTCCTCGTCTGGCTGTGGATCAGCAACCTGGCGATCCTGCTCGGCCTGGAGTTCGACGCGGAGACGATGCGGCAGCGGGCCATCGCCGGCGGGCTGCCTCCGCACCGGGAGCCGTACACCGAGCCGCGCGACACCCGCGCCTGGGACGAGACGGATCTGCGCCGGATGGACGAGGGCGCATGACTCCGGCCGGCGCCGCACGCGGGCCCGAGGGATGCGGCAGGGACGACGAGACGAACAGGAGCTGATCGCCGTGTCGAGCACGCGGACGTACCCCACGCAGAGCACACACGCCACACGCACCACGCCCGACGGTCACCACGCGGCCGGTGCCGGCCAGGAACCGGTGGGTGAGCTGGTACAGCGGGCCTCGCAGCAGCTCACGGAGCTGGTGCGCGGTGAACTGCGCCTCGCGCAGGCCGAGATGAAGGAGAAGGGCAAGCGTTACGGCAAGGGCGGCGGCATGTTCGGCGGCGCCGGGGTCGTCGGCTTCCTGATGTTGCAGGCCCTGGTGGCCACGGCCATCGCCGCGATCGCGGTGGCACTGCCGGTGTGGGCGGCGGGGCTGATCGTGACCGGGGTGCTGGGTCTGATCGCGGCCGTCCTGGCCCTCGGCGGGAGACGGCAGGTCGGCCGGGCGGCGGGACCGGCGCCCCAGCAGACCATCGAGAACGTGAAGGCCGACGTGGCCGAGATCAGGGAGAGTGCCCACCGATGACCGAGCAAGCCCAGCAGCAGGCCCAGAAGACCCAGCAGGCGCAGCAGGCTCATGACGAGCAGGCTGCCGCCAGTCCCGAGGAACTGCGCGAGCAGGTCGAGCGGACGCGTTCGGAACTGGGCCGGACGGTCGAGGCCCTCGCCGCCAAGGCCGATGTGAAGGCCCGGACACGGGCGAAGGTCACCGAGGTCAAGGAGCGGGCGGCGGCGAAGGCCGGCGCGATGAAGCGGCAGGCCGCCGCGAAGAGCGGGACGTTGAGGCACCAGGCGGCCTCCGGCGCGGGAACCGTGCAGCACAAGGCCACCGATGTCGCGCACCGGACGCGGGGCCGCGCGGCCCAGGGGGCACGGCTGGCGCAGGACAACCGGAAGGCGGTGCTGGTCGCCGCCGGTGCGACGGGTGCGGTCGCCGTGGTCTGGCTGATGCTGCGGCGCCGGAGGGCGTGACGGCATGAAGACATCGAAGATCGTCTACAAGCCGGTCGGCCTGGCCCTCGGTGCGGTGAGCGGCATGATCGCCGACGCGCTGTTCAAGCAGGCGTGGAAGATCGGCGGGCACGACGCCGACGCTCCCGATGCGACCGACGAGGACCGCGGGTGGGGTGAGATCGTGGTCGCCGCCGCGATCCAGGGCGCGATCTTCGCCACGGTGAAGGCCCTGGTCGACCGGGGCGGCGCGACCGCCACCCGCCGCCTGACGGGCACCTGGCCGGGCTGAACCGGCACGGGTGCCGCCAGGCGCCGAGGCGCTGCGGCGGCGGACGGGCGGTACCCCCGGCCTTTGGGGGTACGGCTGTCAGAAGACCGTCGTCCAGCCGACGCGGGAGGTCTGGTCGGTGGTGTAGGAGACGCCGTGGGCTTTCAGGCCGTGCGCGTCGAGGAGGGTGATCCCGCCTCCCTGGCCGGGCGGGCGGGTGCCGTCCGTCAGGGGGAAGAGGCGGGTGGTGCCGGGGGCCAGGGGGCCGGGCGGGACCGGGGTGGCGGTGCCGTCGTGGTCGGTGATGTGCCAGCCGGTGAGGTCGACCGGTTCCGGTGAGGCGTTGATCAGGGTGACGGTCTGCCGCGCGGGGGCCGGGCCGCGCGGGTTGAGCAGGGCCGCGGCGATGCGCACCGGCTGCGTACCGGGGCCGGGGCGGGTGCCGTCCGCCTCGGGGACGGTGTGGCCCGTGGTGTCGTCGGTGTGCCATTTCTGGCTCTGGAAGGCCAGGAAGACACCGACCCACCGGTTCTGGCCGGGGAAGTGGACGAGTAGTCCGCCGTCCTGCCAGGTTCCGTCGTCCTTCGCGAAATCGGGGCTGTTGCCCTGGTTCATGTGCACGTCGTGGACGCCGTTGCCGGGCAGGAAGCCGAAGATCTTGTCCTTCACCCCCGGTTCGGGCCCCCACCGCTCGCCGAAGACGTACAGGCGGGCCGAGTCGTCGGTGATCGCGCGCTGTACGTAGTGGTCGAGGAGATCGGCCAGGTCGTTGTCGGGGCCCGCCACGTCCGGCGGCAGCGGGCGCATCGCGGCCGGGTCGAAGAGGTTGCCGCGTACGAAGTCGAGGTTCGCTCCCCCGGGGCCGGGCGGCAGGCTGTTCCAGCCCTTCGGCAGGTCCGCCACGCGGGCGGTGACCGGGTGGCGGAAGTCGTCCGCGACGAAGTAGAGGAGTTCCGAAGGGGATTCCTGGGACTTGACGTTGACCGCGGCCCGGTACTCCGTGCCCGCGTCGTCGACGAGGTGGATCTGGTAGTGCGGGGTCTGGGCGTTGCCCTCGCGGTGGACACCGACCGCCTTGGCTATCAGGACGCCGTACGACTTCAGTGGCATGGTCACCAACCTCCTCCGTGGCCGGGCGAAGTACCCGGCCCTGCGGGATCGTAGGGCCGGGCGACGCGGTACCGCCGGTGTGCCTGCGGCCGGCGTGCGTGTCTACTGTCCGGCATACCCGGTCCCCCGGCCTGAGGGATGGTCCGTCCGGGTGAGGCGGAGGCGAACCTGTGAGTGCGCCGGGCCGGGTGCCTAAGATCGTCGTGTGGTCGTCCTTCTTCTTGAGCGTACGGCGCCGTTGCCGCTCGACGAGGCCTGGCGCCGGCTCACCGAGTGGTCCCGGCACGGGGATGTCGTGCCGCTGACCCGGGTCACCGTGGTCACTCCGCCTCCGACGCGGGTGGGTACCGTCTTCGTGGCCCGTTCCGGGATCGGTCCGCTGGCCTTCGACGACCGTATGGAGGTGACCGTGTGGCGGCCGCCCGAGGACGGCGGGCCCGGGTTCGTGCGGCTGGTCAAGCGGGGCCGGGTGGTGCGGGGTTGGGCCGAGATCGAGGTGTGTGAGGGACCCGGGGGCCGGTCACGGGTGATCTGGCGCGAGGAGCTGGGGGTGCGGTTCCTGCCGGGTGCCTTCGATCCCGTGGTGCTGGCGGCGGCGCGGTCGGTGTTCGGACGGGCGGTCAACCGGCTGCTGCGGCGGGCGTGAGACGCGCCCTCCGAGGTGGGTCAGGTGTGGTCCGCGGTGGGTCGGGTGGGGTGCGTCAGGTGTTCCGGGCGGACCGGTACCCGGTTCAGGTCCAGGCCCGTGGCGTCGCGGATCGCCGCCAGGACCGCCGGGGTCGAGGACAGGGTGGGGGCCTCGCCGATGCCGCGCAGCCCGTAGGGCGCGTGCTGGTCGGCCAGTTCGAGGGTGTCGACCGGGATCGTGGGGGTGTCGAGGATGGTGGGGATCAGGTAGTCCGTGAAGGACGGGTTGCGTACCTTCGCCGTCCTCGGGTCCACCAGGATCTCCTCCATCACCGCGATGCCCAGGCCCTGTGCCGTGCCGCCCTGGATCTGGCCCTCGACGGAGAGGGGGTTCAGGGCCTTGCCGACGTCCTGGGCGCAGGCCAGCTCGATCACCTTCACGAGGCCCAGTTCGGTGTCGACCTCCACGACGGCACGGTGCGCGGCGAAGCTGTACTGGACGTGTCCGTCGCCCTGGCCGGTGCGCGGGTCGAAGGGGCGGGTCGGACGGTGACGCCATTCCGTCTCGCACTCGACGGTCTCGTCCTCCAGTACGTCCGCCAGGTCCGCGAGGACCTCGCCGGCGTCGGTGACCACCTTGCCGCCCTCCAGGCGGAGTTCGGCTCCCGTCCAGGCCGGGTGGTGGGTGGCGAACTTGCGGCGTCCCCGTTCCAGGACCTTCTCCCGTACCAGCTCGCAGGCGTGCTTCACGGCGCCGCCGGTGACGTACGTCTGCCGTGAGGCGGAGGTCGAACCGGCGCTGCCCACCTGGGTGTCGGCGGGGCGGATGGTGACGTGGGCGACGCCCAGTTCCGTGCGGGCGATCTGCGCGTGCACGGTGATGCCGCCCTGACCGACCTCCGCCATCGCGGTGTGCACGGTGACGACCGGTTCGCCCGCCACCGCCTCCATGCGCACCCTGGCCGTCGAGTAGTCGTCGAAGCCCTCGGAGAAGCCGACGTTCTTGATGCCGACCGCGTAGCCGACACCGCGCACCACGCCTTCGCCGTGCGTGGTGTTGGAGAGGCCGCCGGGCAGCTGCCGTACGTCGACGCCCTCGCTGCTCTCCCACTGGCGTTCCGGGGGCAGCGGCAACGCCTTGACGCGGCGGAGGAGTTCGGCGACCGGGGCCGGGGAGTCGACGCGCTGGCCGGTCGGCATGAGGGTGCCCTGCTCCATGGCGTTGCGCTGTCTGAACTCGACCGGGTCCATGCCCAGTTCGTGTGCGAGCTTGTCCATCTGCGCCTCGTAGGCGAAGCACGCCTGGACCGCGCCGAAGCCGCGCATCGCCCCGCAGGGCGGGTTGTTGGTGTAGAGGGCGAGGGCCTCGACGTCGACGTCGTCCACGGCGTACGGGCCGACGCCGAGCGAGGCCGCGTTGCCCACGACCGCCGCGGAGGACGACGCGTACGCGCCGCCGTCCAGGACGATCCGGGCTCTGACGTGGGTCAGTCTGCCGTCGCGTGTGGCACCGTGCTCGTAGTGGAGGCGGGCCGGGTGGCGGTGGACGTGTCCGAAGAAGGACTCGAAGCGGTTGTAGACCATCTTGACGGGTCTGCCGGTGCGCAGGGCGAGCAGACAGGCGTGGATCTGCATCGACAGGTCCTCCCGGCCGCCGAACGCGCCGCCGACGCCGGACAGCGTCATCCGCACCTTGTCCTCGGGCAGGCCCAGGACGGGCGCGATCTGGCGCAGGTCGGCGTGCAGCCACTGGGTGGCGATGTAGAGGTGGACCCCGCCGTCCTCGTCCGGCACGGCGAGGCCGGATTCCGGGCCGAGGAACGCCTGGTCCTGCATGCCGAAGTGGTACTCGCCCCGGACGGTCACGTCGGCGCGGGCCGCCGCCCGTGCGGCGTCGCCGCGGACGACCGGCTGGCGGTGCAGGACGTTGGGGTGGGGGACGTGGGCCGCGTAGGGGTCGGTGCGGTGCTCGTGGAGGACGGGGGCGTCCGGTGCGGTCGCCGTCGTCTCGTCGGTGACGACCGGGAGTTCGCGGTACTCGACGCGGATGCGGGCGGCTGCCCGGCGGGCGGTCTCCGGGTGGTCCGCGGCGACGATCGCGACCGGCTCGCCGTGGTGGCGGACCCTGCCGTGGGCCAGGACCGGCGTGTCCTGGAGTTCCAGGCCGAAGTGGCGTACGGGGGCGGGCAGGTCGTCGTACGTCAGGACGGCGTACACCCCGGGGGTGGCCAGCGCCTCGCCGGTGTCGACGGACACGATCTCGGCGTGGGCCACCGGGGAGCGCAGGATCTGGCCCCACAGCATGTCCTCGTGCCAGAGGTCCGAGGCGTAGGCGAACTCGCCGGTGACCTTGAGGGTGCCGTCGGGGCGGAGGGTCGACTCGCCGATGCCGCCGCTCGTGCCGGTACCGGTGCCGGTGCCGGTGTGCTGGGTGAGTTGTGCGGGGGCGCCGTTCGGGGTTCCGTTCGGGGGGCCGGGAAGCGGGGTCGCGGGGTCGGGGGCCGGCATCGGTCAGGCCTCCCGTGACTGCCGTACGGCCGCCAGGCGGACCGCGTCCATGATCTTCTCGTAGCCCGTGCAGCGGCACAGGTTGCCCGACAGTGCCTCCCTGATGTCGGCGTCGGAGGGGTCGGGGTGGTGTTCCAGCAGGTCGTCGGCGGCGACCAGCAGGCCGGGCGTGCAGAAGCCGCACTGGACGGCGCCCGCGTCGATGAACGCCTGCTGGACCGGGGCGAGCGCGATGCCCTCGCCGGTCCGGGAGCCGGTGCCCTGCGGCACCCACCGGCGGGCCTCGTCGAGAGAGGTGCCCGCGCCGTCCCGCGCCGTGCGCTGTTCGGCGTGCGGGTCCGTGCGCTGTTCGGCGTACCGGGCCAGGCCCTCCACGGTGACGACCTCCCGGCCCTCCGCCTGGCCCGCCGCCACCAGGCAGGCGCACACCGGCACACCGTCCAGGCGGACCGTGCAGGAACCGCATTCTCCCTGCTCGCAGGCGTTCTTCGAGCCGGGAAGGCCGAGGCGTTCACGCAGGACGTACAGCAGGGACTCGCCCTCCCAGACGTCGTCCGCCTGCTGCGGGCGTCCGTTGACGGTGAGGTGCACACGCATCACGCGGCTCCTTCCCGGGCGAGGCCGGTGGCGCGGTACGCGTCCCAGGCCCAGGTGAGGGTTCTGCGGGCCAGGACGCCCACGGCGTGGCGGCGGTAGGCGGCGGTGCCGCGGACGTCGTCGATCGGGTTGCAGGCGGCGGCGCAGAGCTGCGCGAACCGCCGGGCGGCGGACGAGGGGACGGTCCTGCCGTTGTCCCAGTGGCCGCCCTCGTCGAGCGCCGCGTTCAGGAAGTCCTCGGCGGCCTTCGCGCGGACCGGTGTGGGGGCCGCCGAGCCGATGCCGGTACGCACGGTCCGGGTGGCGGGGTGCAGGGCGAGACCGAGGGAGCAGACCGCGATCACCATGGCGTTGCGGGTGCCGACCTTGGCGTACTGCTGCGGGCCGTCCGCCTTCCTGACGCGTACGGCGCGGATCAGTTCGTCGGGGGCGAGCGCGTTGCGCTTCACGCCGGTGTAGAAGTCGTCGATGGGGATCAGGCGGGTGCCGCGCACCGACTCCGCCTCGACGACCGCGCCCGCCGCGAGCAGCGCGGGGTGGGCGTCGCCGGCCGGGGAGGCGGTGCCGAGGTTGCCTCCCACGCCGCCGCGGTTGCGGATCTGGGGGGAGGCGACGGTGTGCGCGGCGAGGGCCAGGGCGGGGAGTTCGGTGCGGAGGCCTTCCAGGATGCGGGTGTACGGGACGGAGGCGCCGAGGCGGACCTCGGTCTCGCCGGTCTCCCACTCGTAGAGGTCCGGGATGCGGGTGAGGTCGAGGAGGTGGGTGGGGCGGCGGTGGTCGAAGTTGATCTCGACCATGAGGTCGGTGCCGCCGGCGAGGGGGGTGGCGGTGGGGTGCTGGGCCTTCACCGCGAGGGCCTCCGGCCAGGTGGCGGGGCGTAGGAAGTCCATGGCCTGGCTCTCTTCTCTGGCTGGTCGGAGACGGTGCGGTGCGCTGCGCGGGGGTGCTGTGCGGGTGCGGGTGCGTGGGGGCTGGTCGCGCAGTTCCCCGCGCCCCTGAGGGGGTTGGAGCCGGCGGAGTTTGCGGTGGGGCCGGGGTGCGTGGGGCGCTGTGCGGGTGTGTGGGGGCTGGTCGCGCAGTTCCCCGCGCCCCTGAGGGGGTTGGAGCCGGCGGAGTTTGCGGTGGGGCCGGGGTGCGTGGGGCGGGTGCGGGTCTGTGGGGGCTTGGCGCGCAGTTCCCCGCGCCCCTGAGGGAGTCGGGGGTGGGTTCAGTAGACAGGGGGGTGGGGGTGGGGGGTCAGTCGCGGAACGTATGAAGGAGTTGGCTGGCCAAAGGGGTAATCTTGTAGATTCGTATGAACGGTGGGTGTCGGAAACCTCGTTGGTTCCCCGTGGAAACAGCAGGGGCGGTCCGGCGGCCCGGGACCGCGGCTCACCGTGGTTCCCGAGAGACAGCGACACAGAACGGCGGCGACGAGAGATGCGGCTGCGCGCACTGCTGGAGACCGATGCGCTGGGCCTGCGGCTGCTCGGTGGCGAGGGGGAGCTGGACCGCGCCGTACGGGGTGTGATGACCACCGATCTGCGCGACCCCAGCCGCTACCTCTCCGGCGGTGAGCTGGTCCTCTCCGGCCTGGCCTGGCGGCGGGACGCGGCGGACTCCGAGCGGTTCGTGCAGATCCTGGTGCAGGCCGGGGTGACCGCGCTGGCGGCCGGCGAGGCCGAGCTGGGGGACGTGCCCGAGGATCTGGTGCTGGCCTGTGCCCGCCACCGGCTGCCGCTGTTCGCGGTGCACGAGTCGGTGGCGTTCGCGACGATCACCGAGCATGTCGTACGGCAGGTCAGCGGCGAGCGGGCCGGGGATCTCGCGGCCGTCGTCGACCGGCACCGGAGGATGATGACCGCCGGGCCCGCGGGCGGCGGCCCCGACGTGGTCCTCGATCTGCTCGGCTCCGACCTCGATCTGCGCGCCTGGGTGCTCTCCCCCACCGGACGGCTGATCGCGGGCCCGAAGGCCGCCGCGCCGGGACTGCCCGCCGAGGTGTGCGCCACGCTGGCCGCCGAGCATCTGGCCGCCACCCGGGCGGGGCGGCGCGGGCCGCACCGGGTGGCGCTGGGCCACACGACGTACAGCCTCTTTCCCGTGCGGGGCGGCCACCCCGGTGGCGGCCGTGGCCCGCGGGAGCCCCGGGACGTACGGGAGACCCTGCTGTCGGACTGGCTGCTGGCCGTGGACGCGGACGCCGGGGACTGGCCCGCCGAGCGGCTGGACCTGCTGTACGGCGTCACCCAGCTCATCGCCGTCGAACGCGACCGCACGGACGCCGCGCGCACGGTACGGCGGCGGCTCGCCCAGGAGGTGCTGGAGCTGCTGCGGACGGGCGCCGCGCCGACCGAGATCGCGGCGCGGCTGCGCGTCGCCGCGCCGGTGCTGCTGCCCGGGCTCGGTACCGCCCCGCACTGGCAGGTGGTCGTGGCCCGGGTGGAGTGGGCGGGCGGCGAGGTCGAGGGCGGCCCGGCCGCCCAGGCGCTGCTGGAGGAGATCCTCGTCGATCCGCGCAGCAGCGGTCCCGAGCCCTCCGGCCGTATCGCCGTCGCGTGCACGGACGACGAGGCCGTGGCGCTCGTACCGCTGCCCGCGGTGGCGGGCGAGCACGACGGCTCCGAGACCGGGACCGTCGCCGACACACTGCTGGAGACCGTACGGGACCCGCTGTCGGCGGGCCTCGACGACGACGGGCGGCTCACGCTCGGGGTGAGCGCGACCGTGCACTCCGCGGAGGGGCTGCGCGGGGCGCTGGAGGAGGCCCGGCACGCCCGCCGGGTGGCCGCCGCGCGGCCCGGTCGGGTGTGCGCGGCGGGGCACCAGGAGCTGGCCTCGCACGTCCTGCTGCTGCCGTTCGTCCCGGACGACGTACGGCGTGCCTTCACCGCCCGGCTGCTGGACCCGCTGCGGGACTACGACCGCCGCCACCGCGCCGAGCTGATCCCGACGCTGGAGGCGTTCCTGGACTGCGACGGCTCGTGGACGCGCTGCGCGACCCGGCTGCATCTGCACGTCAACACGCTGCGGTACCGGGTCGGGCGAATCGAGCAGTTGACGGGTCGCGATCTCTCGCGCCTCGAGGACAAGGTGGATTTCTTCCTCGCGCTGCGCATGAGTTAGCGCATGTGCCGAGGCCGGCGGGGCGCGTGGCGGCGGCTGCTCGCGCTCCCCCTGCCCCGCGGCGCGCCCCACCACTTTGTGAAAACTTTCACCCACCCCCTTGGCCCGGCGCGCGGAATGATGCTGGAATGCCGCCAACACTCAAGGCTCAACGATGTGCTCGGTGTGCTCGGGGAGGGCAATGTGGCGTATTCCGCCATGTCTGGAAACGGAACGGCGACTCCGGATGACGATCCTCTCCAGACCGCGGTGTGGCGGCTGCGCTCACGCGCCTGCTGGGCCGACGCGGCGGCACTGATCACCGGGGACACGGCGGGCGGTGCCCTCCAGCGGGCCTCTCTGTTCGTCGAGCGGTGTCTGTACACCGAGGCGGGCTGGGAGGAGGCCGAGGACGCGCTGCGTACGGCGGAGGCGCTGGCGCAGGGCGACGAGGAACGCGGGGCGGCCGCCTGTGAGCGCGGTCAGCTCGCCTACGCCGCCACCGTGCACCAGGTCCGCGACCGGGCCGACGAGGCGCGGGCCGCACTGGGCCGGGCGGCGGCGCTGATCCCGCCGGGGGCCGCCGGGCGGGCCCTGCTGGACTTCCGGCGCGGGCTGCTCGCGGAGAACCTCTCGCACTCCCCGCAGGCCGCCAGGGCCGCCTATCTGCGGGCCCACTCCGGTGCCGCCGCGCATCCCGACCGGCTGCTGCTGTCCTCCACCTGGCGTCATCTCGCCGGGCTCGCCCTGCGGGACGGCGACCTGGCCGAGGCCCGGCACGGCTTCGCCGAGTCCCTGCGGATCCGCGAGGAGCTGGGCTACCTCGTCGGTACGGCACCGGCGCTGGCCTCGCTGGCCGACGCCGAGACCGAGCCGGAGGCGTCCCGGCTGCGCGAGGAGGCCTGGCGGCTGTGCCGGCTGCTGGGCGGCGTACCGACGTGGCTGTCCCGGCAACTGCCGCCGCCGGAGCCGGAGACGGGGCCCGGGGCGGCTACCGCCTGAGGGCGGTGGAAGGGAGCGGAGAGGCACCCGGTAGCCTGTCCGACCGGGGACGACGCCGCGCCGTGTCCTGAAACGCGTGGGTCTGGCGAGGCTTAGCGGGGGCTCAGAGGAAGCTGAGAAGTTCCTGTGGCAGGCTGACGGCCCCAACCCCCCTGAGGAGTCCCCTCGCATGAGCCTCATCAACGGACTGCCCGCGCATGTCCTGCTTGTCCACTTCGTCGTCGTCCTCGTTCCGCTGACCGCGCTGGCCCTGGTGGTGTCCGCGGTCTGGCCGGTGGCCGCACGGCGTATCGGCGTGGTTCTTCCTGTCATGGCCCTGGTGACCCTGGGCAGCGTGCCGCTGGCCACCGAGGCGGGCGAGTGGCTCGAGCGGCATGTCGACAGCGACCCCCTGGTCCGCCGCCACGCCGAACTGGGTGACGGGATGCTCCCGTGGGCGCTGGGCCTGTTCGTGCTGGCCGCCGTCGTGTGGTGGACGACGCGCCGGACCGCCGCCGCGGAGAGCGGCGCGCAGGGCGGTGCCCAGGCGTCCGGCCGCACCGGGTCGGTCATCCGGATAGCCGCGGCCGTGCTCTCCGTGGTGGTGGCCGCCGGCGCCGTCGTCGACGTGTACCGCATCGGCGACTCCGGCGCGAAGGCCGCGTGGCACGACGGCTACTCCAAGACGGCGACCGGCGGCAAGGGCGACGGGGACGAGTGACCCGGTTCCCGCCGGGCTCTTGCGCCTCTTCGCCTCCGCGTCTCTTTGCCTCCGTGCGCGGCTGTGCCTGCGGCCCGCGACCTGTGAGCCGCTGAACTTCTGAATTTCTGCACGTCTCCACGGCCCGTGGGGACGGTCCGGCCGAACGGACCGCCCCCACGGGTTTTCCCGTACCCCGGCGGGCGGCGCGGTGTCCCGTGGTCAGGCGGTGGCCGTGAAGTGCTCGCCGAGGACGTGCCGTACGGCGTCCAGGTCGCGGGCGATCAGGGCGTCCAGCAGGGCCGTGTGTGCCGTCGCGTCGGCCAGCAGGTCGGTACGGGGGTGCCCGGACGGGGCGTTGGTGAGGGGCCACTGCGCCCGGCGGTGCAGGTCCTCGGCGAGGCGGACGAGCTGCTCGTTGCCGGAGAGGCCGAGGACGGCGCGGTGGAAGGCGCGGTCGGACTCGCCGTACGCGGCGGGACAGCCGGCGGTCGCGGCGCGGACCGTCTCCTCGGCGGCGGGCCGCAGTTCCGCCCAGCGCTCGGCGGGTACGGTGCGGGCCAGCCGCAGCAGGACGGGGACCTCGATCAGCGCCCGGATCTCGGCGAGTTCGGCGATCTCCCGGGCACCACGCCGTACGACCCGGAAGCCGCGGTTCGGTACGACCTCCACAGCTCCTTCCAGGGCGAGTTGCTGCATGGCCTCGCGGACGGGTGTCGCGGAGACGCCGAAGCGCTCCCCGAGCACGGGCGCCGAGTACACCTCGCCGGGCGTCAGGTTCCCCGCGGCCAGCGCGGTGCGCAGCGCGTCGAGGATCTGCCCGCGCACGGAGGACCGCTGGACTACGGGACGGGCCGAGGGCGCGGGGGGCTCACTGTGGGTGTGCTCGCCCCGGGTGCCGGCCGGGAGCGCGGACGTCTGCCGGGGGGCGGACGTCGTCCGTGCCGGATTCCGGGCGGGCGCCTCCGCCGGGGTGAACGGCCGCGCGGCTCCTCGCGCTTCGGCCTGCGCGGACCGTGGTGCGGGGTCCTGCGCCGCGCCCCGCCCGGGGCGGGTGCCGGCCCCATGGACGCGGTCCCTGTCGGCGGCCGTCGGCTGGACCGGGACCTGGAGGCGGCCGTACCGGGCGCCCGGACCGAGGTCCGGAACCGCCCGGGACGCAGGAGCCGACCGGGGCTCCGGAACCGATCGGGGCTCAAGGACCGACCGGGAATCCCGCGCCGGGCGGGACTCAAGGACCGGACGGGAATCCCGCGCCGGACGCGGCTCAGGAACCGACCGGGAATCCGGCGCCGACCGGAGCCCAAGGACCGGACGGGAATCCGGTATCGGGTGAGGGCCCGGTGCCGGCCGTGACCGGTGCCCCGGTTCCGTCGCGGGGACCGTCCCGGCCTCCGTCCCCGCTTCCGCCTCCGCGCTCTCCCCCCGCTCCGCTTCCCGCAGGGATTCCGCCCCCGTCTGTGCCGAGCCCTGTGCGCTCTGCGTCACGGGGGCCTCCTCCGGGTTCGTCGGGACTGGGGTCGTCTTGGGGTCATTACGACGGGTTGTTACTTGTCCGTCAAGCACCTTAGGGGCAGAAGCCGACAGTTCAAATCCAGGCCGCCTTAGGTAAGGTGAGCCTTACCTGCACTCGATCCCGAATCGGTGGTCCCGGCATGCCCGTCGTCACGTCGCGCCCGTCATCACCCCTCACCTCCGCGTACACCCGGCTCACCGCGGCGTTCCCGGGTCTCGTCGTGACGGAGCCGGGCCCCGGCGAACGGCTCCCGCAGGGCGGCGGCTGGGTCACGGCGGCCTCGCTCGCCGCGGGCGGGGCGGCACTGGACGCCTTCCTCGCCTGGGACGACGAGCAGGTACTGCGGGACTACGGCACCAGGGCCCGCCCGGACGTGGTCGCGAGCTTCGCCCTGCACCGCTACGCCTGGCCCGCCTGTCTGCTGTTCACCGTCCCCTGGCTGCTGGAGCGCCGGGTGCCGCGGCTGCCCGTGACAGCGGTGTCGTACGACCGCACGGCCGGCCGGATGGCCGTACGTCCCGTCTCCTTCGCCTGCCTGCCGGACGATCCGGCGGCGGCACTGCCCGGGGCCCGGACGGTCGCCGGTGAGGAGGCGCTGCGCGCCGAGGTACGGGCGGCCGTCACGGAGCATCTGGAGCCGCTGCTCGCCGCGTTCGGGCCGCGGATGCGGCGGCGCGGGCGCGCCCTGTGGGGCATGGTGACCGACGAGATCACCGAAGGACTGCGCCACGTCGCCCCGTTGCTCGGCACGGATACCGAGCGGCGCACCCCACGTGAGCTGGCACTTCTGCTCCCGGAGGTCACCGGGTCCGGCACCCGCGCGAGTTGCTGCATGTTCTACACCGTGCGCCCCGCGGACGCCTGCGCGACCTGTCCGCGCACCTGTGGCGCCGTCCGAAACGTCAAACCCATAACGATTGCGGCGGCTTGAGCTTTCCTCAGTACCACGCGTCACACCCCTCCCGTAAGATCGCCGACGAGGAGACCTCACGTACGGTGACAGGCGATTCACAAGTTCCTCACTTTTCACGGTAACTTTCCGTGGAACCAGCCGTACGGGTAGTCTTACTCGAACTCAACTCCCGCCCCTCAAATGGCAGTTCGGGCAGAACGCCGCCCTTGGCATCCCCTTGCACTTCCTTGGCGGCCTCTTGCCCCGAAACCCCCTGAGGGCTCGGCGGAGTGGTCCACTATGGCGGGCGATACGCCCTATCCCAATGCAAGGGACCCCAGATGAGACTGACCGACATATCGCTGAACTGGCTGCTTCCGGGCGCCGTGCTGCTCCTGGGTGTGCTGGCGGCGGTGGCGGTGCTCACGCGCAGCAAGCGGTCCGGGGAGCACGCGAAGGCCGAGGACTCCTGGGAGCGCAGCGAGGAGCGCCGCAGGCGCAAGGAGGCCCTCTACGCGACGGCGTCCTACGTACTCCTGTTCTGCTGCGCCGCGGTCGCCGCGGCGCTTTCGTTCCACGGCCTGGTCGGCTTCGGCCAGGAGAACCTCGGCCTGACCGACGGCTGGGAGTACCTGGTGCCGTTCGGCCTCGACGGTGCGGCGATGTTCTGCTCCGTGCTCGCGGTGCGCGAGGCCAGCCACGGTGACGCGGCGCTCGGCTCGCGCATCCTCGTGTGGACCTTCGCGGCCGCCTCGGCCTGGTTCAACTGGGTGCACGCGCCCCGCGGCGTCTCCCACGCGGGCGCTCCGCAGTTCTTCGCCGGCATGTCCCTGTCCGCCGCGGTGCTGTTCGACCGCGCGCTGAAGCAGACCCGTCGCGCCGCGCTGCGTGAGCAGGGTCTGGTGCCGCGCCCGCTCCCGCAGATCCGTATGGTCCGCTGGCTGCGGGCCCCGCGCGAGACGTACAGCGCCTGGTCGCTGATGCTGCTCGAGGGCGTGCGCAGCCTGGACGAGGCCGTCGAGGAGGTGCGCGACGACCGCCGTCAGAAGGAGGACACCCGGATGCGCCGTCGCGAGCAGCAGCGCGTCGAGCGTGCCCAGCTCAAGGCGCTCAGCCGGGGGCACCGCGGCTTCATCGGCCGGGGCCCGGGTCATCAGGCGGAGCCCGCCGCTCTGGAGCGTGCGAGCGCCGAGCGTGTCTCCGCGGAGCCTGCCATAGCGGCCGAGCTGCCCGTGCGCGCCCGTCCCTCGCTGCAGCCCGTGCGGCAGGGTTCCGACTCCGCCAAGGTCGATCTCACCGCGGAGGACGACACAATGGCTCTCCCGCGGCTCGACTCGCTGGAGCGCAAGCTGAAGGACCTGGAGCAGCAGTTCGGCTGACAGGACGGCAAGCCGCGACGGTCGGAAGGTGACCGCCCGCGGGCACGATTCGGGGCGGGGGCGCGGCCTGGCACAGGTCGCGCCCCCGCCCCGTGCCGTATCCGGTCAGCGCCGTATCCGCCCCGCGCCGTATCCGGTCCGTCCCTCCGGACCTGTCCGGGTCACCGCCTCACGCGACGTCGAGTTCGAACCACACCGACTTGCCGACCCCGTGGGCGCGTACGCCCCAGGCGTCCGCGAGGGACTGCACCAGAAGCAGGCCCCGGCCGTGTGTGCCCTCGTCGGGGTCCGACACGCACAGCCTCGGCCTGCGGGACACGAAGTCCCTCACCTCCACCCGGAGTCCGCCGGGCCCGACGGTGGCGGTCAGTACCGCGTCGTGGTCGGTGTGGATGAGCGCGTTGGTGACGAGTTCGCTGGTGAGCAGCTCGGCGACGTCCGACACCTCGGAGACACCGGAGGCGCGTCGCGGACCGCCCGAGTCCTCCGGAGCCGTCGAGGCTCCCGTACCACCCGTGCCGTCCGTGCCGGCCGTGTCCCGTGAGGCGCCCGTGCCGCCGTCCGGCTGATGCGGGCTGTCCGGGCCGTCCGGGGTGTCCGCCGTGCCGGGATGTCCGGGGCTCCCCCACTCGCAGAGCAGTTCCCGCAGTGCCCTGCGTGATTCGGAGACGGCCCGCAGGTCCGCCCTGCCGAGTCTGCGTCTGAGTTGCGGTGCGGGCGCCCGCTCCGTGCCGGCGCCCGGCTCTTCCTCCACTGACGCGGCCACCGACGTGACCGGGGAAGCCCCGATCGTCACAGGACCGCCCCCTCGTGCTTGCCTCTCCATGACCCCCGCCCGCACGCTGTTGCCGGTACCCCTCCTGATCGAACACCTTCACGGGATCCATTCCCGGACGCGGAACGGGCCAGTCATGTACGGCAGTTGACGACCGGTGTTCGGCCATGCGCGGTCCGTCCCACAAGGCGGGAACGGCGCCCCGTTCCGGCCGTGCGGGGCCGTCCGGGGCGGCGGCCGGTTCCGGGGCGCCCGGGTGGTGCGGGAGGGCCGTACGGCCCCGTCCGCGGATCTCCCGCCCAGGGCAGCCGTGGCCCCGCCGCCTCTCGTCGGGCACCGTCCGCGGCTCCCGGGGCGGGAGCCGTGACCGTCGCGGCCGGGCGGTACGGCAGTCCTCACGCGGCGTGTGAATCTGGCCGGAATCCGCCGGTCCTCTCTCCGCGGGGCGGGCCGGAATCCGTCGGTCCGCGCCCGCCGCGGACCGGCGGAGGACCGGACAGGGGGCTACGGCCGGGGCACGTTGCGGAGGTTCGAACGGGCCATCTGGAGCATGCGGCCGACGCCGCCGTCCAGCACGATCTTGGAGGCGGACAGGGCGAAACCGGTGACCATCTCGGCGCTGATCTTCGGCGGGATGGACAGGGCGTTGGGGTCGGTGACGATGTCGACGAGGGCCGGGCCCTTGTGCCGGAAGGCGTCCTTGAGGGCGCCCGCGAGCTGCCTGGGCTTCTCGACCCGTATCCCGTGGGCGCCGCAGGCGCGGGCGACGGCGGCGAAGTCGGGGTTGGCGTTGGCGGTGCCGTAGGAGGGCAGTCCGGCGACCAGCATCTCCAGTTCCACCATGCCGAGCGCGGAGTTGTTGAACAGGACGACCTTCACCGGGAGGTCGTGCTGGACGAGGGTGAGGAAGTCGCCCATCAGCATGGCGAATCCGCCGTCCCCCGACATCGCCACCACCTGGCGACGCCGGTCGGTGAACTGGGCGCCGATCGCCATCGGCAGCGCGTTCGCCATCGAGCCGTGGGAGAACGAACCGATGACCCTGCGGCGGCCGTTGGGTGTGATGTACCGGGCCGCCCAGACATTGCACATCCCGGTGTCGACCGTGAACACGGCGTCGTCGTCGGCGAGTTCGTCGAGCACCGACGCCACGTACTCGGGATGAACGGGCACGTGCTTCTCGACCTTGCGCGTGTACGCCTTCACCACGCCCTCCAGGGCGTCGGCGTGTTTCTTGAGCATCTTGTCGAGGAAGCGCCGGTTGCCCTTGTCCCGCACCCGCGGGGTGAGGCAGCGCAGCGTCTCGCGTACGTCGCCCCACACCGCGAGGTCGAGCCGTGAGCGGCGGCCCAGGTGTTCGGGCCGCACGTCCACCTGGGCGATCTTCACGTCGTCCGGCAGGAAGGCGTTGTACGGGAAGTCGGTGCCGAGCAGGATCAGCAGGTCGCACTCGTGGGTGGCCTCGTAGGCGGCGCCGTAGCCGAGCAGTCCGCTCATGCCGACGTCGTACGGATTGTCGTACTGGATCCATTCCTTGCCGCGCAGTGCGTGCCCCACCGGCGACTTGATCTTCCCGGCGAGCTCCATCACCTCGGCGTGCGCGCCGGCCGTCCCGGCGCCGCAGAACAGGGTGACCTTGTCGGCCTCGTCGATCATCGCGACCAGCCGCTCGATCTCGGCGTCGCCGGGCCGCACGGTGGGCCGGGAGGTGACGAGGGCGGTCCCGGCGGACTTCTCCGGCGCGGGCTCGGCGGCGATGTCGCCGGGCAGCGAGACGACGCTGACGCCGCCGCGCCCGACGGCGTTCTGGATGGCGGTGTGCAGCAGCCGCGGCATCTGCTTCGGCGTGGAGACCAGCTCGCTGTAGTGGCTGCACTCGCGGAACAGCTGGTCGGGGTGGGTCTCCTGGAAGAAGCCGAGGCCGATCTCGCTGGCCGGGATGTGCGAGGCGAGCGCGAGCACGGGAGCCGTGGAACGGTGCGCGTCGTAGAGGCCGTTGATGAGATGCAGGTTGCCGGGACCGCAGGAGCCCGCGCAGGCCGCCAGGGTGCCGGTGATCTGGGCCTCGGCGCCCGCGGCGAACGCGGCGGTCTCCTCGTGGCGTACGTGGACCCAGTCGACGGCGGAGTTGCGGCGGACGGCGTCCACGACGGGGTTGAGGCTGTCGCCCACCACACCGTAGATACGCCGTACTCCCGCGCGGGCGAGGATGTCGACGAACTGTTCGGCGACGTTCTGCTTGGCCATGGATCCATGCACCCCTTCCGGTTCTCTGGGTCCATCCATCCACAGTGACCCGTCTCACGCCTCCCAAACAGCGGCCGCCGTACGGTCGTCCGCGAAGCCCTTGACCCGTACGCCGGTGTCCGCGAGGAACGCCGCCGGAGCGGACGGCACCGCCGGTGACCACCGCGCGGTGAGGTGCGCGGACAGTTCCGGCTCACTGCGCAGCGGATCGGCGAGACCTCCGGAACACATCAGCAGCACATCACCCGGCCGGGCTACCGACGCCCGGAAGCGGAACGGCTCACGGGGCGGTTCGGGGGCGGGCTCGTACGGGCTCGGCGGCACCGGGATGCCCAGGTCCATGGTGAGCCGGTCGCCCTCGGGAGTCTCGGCGGGCCGCGAGCCGAAGCCGACGACCGCGGCGCCCGCGGCGTCGCCGGCGCGCGGTTCGATGTCCTGCCACTCGCCGTCGCGCAGCCGGAACAGGCCGCCCGCGCCGACGCCGAAGAACACCCTCACCCGGCAGTCCGGGTCGGCGGGGAGCAGCAGACAGCGCAGGCCGGCCGTGTACGCCTCCGGGTCGGCGCCCTGCTCGGCGGCGCCGGCGCGCAGCTTGCCGAGGCTGCGGTCGGTGAGGCGCTGGAGCCCCGACTTGAGGTCGCCGCGCCGGGCCGCCCGGATGTCCTCGGACAGACGGACGTGGCTGCGGCCGACGGCCTGACCGATCCACCGGCACGCCTCGGCCGCCGCGCGGTGGGCGTGCGGGGTGGCGCGCGCGCCGGTGGCCATGGCGACCAGCACCAGTGCCTGGTCGCCGCTGCCGAAGCGGGCGGTGAGCAGCGCGTCGCGGCGCGGCTCGCCCCGGAACCGTGCCGAGTCGCCGCGCATCGAGACGGCGCGCAGGGTGCAGGTCCCGTACCGGGCACCGTCCAGCACGGTGTCGGCGACCAGCTCACCGAGCCTGTCGGGATCGGCGGCGGGCAGCGCGGTGGGGTCGGCGGCGTAGGTGGGCGGTCCGGAGCCGACGTGGTCGGGCAGGCCGGTGGACGGGACGGGCTGGGGCATCTGCGCCGGCATGGTTCCAGGAGGTGAGGGGATGTCGAGGCGGGTGGCGGTCTGCGGTGCCGGTGATGCGGGCGGTGGTGCGGTCGGTGGCACGGCCGGTGGTCGCGGCGCGGTGGGGAACGTCACCGGGCCCGGCGGCTCGGCGGGCGGCGCCTCCCAGGGCGCCCGGTGCCGCCCAGGGCCGGGACCGGGTGCCCGGCGGGGCGGCGGATCGGCGGGCGGCGGATCGGCGGGCGCCGGGAGCGGGGGCTCCTGGCGGGCCGGTGGTGGTCCCGAGCCGGTGAGGGTGTTCTTCGCCGAGGCGAAGCGGTCGTCGACGGAGTCCGGACCGGGCGCGGGGCCCGTGTCCGGGGCGGAGTCGTCGTACAGCTGCCCCCACCAGTCGTCGCGCTGGCGGTCGGGCGTTCCCCCCTGCTGGCTCATGCCCCTGATTGTCCACCGCCAGGGGCAGTTGGAAACGGGGCATCCCGAAAATGCGCCGCTCGGCCCGTCCGGGGGGCAGGTGTGCCAGGAGCGCCGGACGGCAGCCGGCCGCTGCCCGTGACCTGCCGTTCCGGCCCGGGTCCGGCACTCTGAACAGATGGGAGTGTGGGAACTCCTGCTGGTCGGCTTGGTCGTGCTGTTCGGCCTGTGCGGAGTGCTGGTGCCCGGGGTGCCCGGGTCGTGGCTGGTGTGGTCCGCGGTGCTGTGGTGGGCGCTGAAGGACCCGCGGCCGGTCGCGTGGGGCGTCCTGGTCGGGGCCACGGCCGTGCTGTTCCTCTCGCAGGCGGTGCGCTGGGCGCTGCCGCCCCGCCGGCTGCGCGCCACGGGCGCCGCGCCCCGGCTGTGGGCGTACGCGGGAGCAGGCGCCTTCCTGGGCTTCTTCCTGCTCCCGGTGCTCGGCGTGGTACCCGGTTTCATGGCCGGGATCTACCTCCACGAACGGCTGCGGCTCGGCGGCCGGCGCGAGGCGTGGGCGGCGCTGTGCACCCTGATGCGCGCGGGCGGCACCGGTCTGCTCGTGGAGCTGTTCAGCTGCCTGCTGATCGCGGGGGCGTGGCTGGGCGCG
Source organism: Streptomyces sp. NPDC047000 (assembly GCF_040644295.1). Lineage (NCBI taxonomy): Bacteria > Bacillati > Actinomycetota > Actinomycetes > Kitasatosporales > Streptomycetaceae > Streptomyces > Streptomyces sp. NPDC047000. Next base: position 341,829 of record NZ_JBEYWE010000001.1, on the reverse strand, counting down.
GTGATCTGGGGGTGAACCAGACGGGGGCGTCCGGGCCGGAGGGGCCGTAGGGGACGGTCAGCTCGGCGAGGTCGACCGCGTCGGCCAGTGCCCGTGTGCCCGCGTCGCCGAGGTGCAGATGGTCGCCGCAGTCGTAGTCCGGCCGGATCCGCCAGGGCCGGTCCGGGTCGCGGACGACGGCGTCGAAGTCCAGCACCGCGTCGAAGATCTCCCCGCCGCGGATGAGGGTGTTGACCGACTGGCGTACGGCCTCGCGGGCGGGTGTGTAGGCGCGGTGGCCGCCGAACGGGGTGAGGGTGACGCCGACGACCCGGACGCCGCGCCGGTGCGCGCGGGTGACGAGCGTGCGGTACGCCCGGACGAAGGCCTCGGCGTCGGTGGCGGCCGGGCTGCCCTTGATGTCGTTGATGCCCTCGAAGACGACGAGGACCCGTACCCCGGTCCTGGTCAGCGCGTCGGCGGTGAGCCGGGACAGGGCGCTGGGGCCGGTGCCGTCGCGCAGCAGGCGGTTGCCGGAGATCCCGGCGTTGAGGACGCCGAGACGGCGCTGCGGCGGCAGGTCGCGCAGCCGGGCGGCGAGCAGGTCGGGCCAGCGGTGGTCTGTGTCGGGGGTGGTGCCGATGCCGTCGGTGAGGGAGTCGCCGAGGGCGACGACGGTTCCGGCGGCGTGGGTGGTGCGGACGTCGACGCCGGTGACGTAGTACCAGGAGCCGGTGACGGCGGTGTACGCGGTGCCGGCCTCCTCGGCGGCGGTGCCGGTGCCGGTGCCGTACGGCGCGACGAAGCCGGTGCGCAGGGCGTCGCGGTGGTAGGTCGCGGGCCCGGAGCCGGGGTGGGGGCGGACGGTGACGAGCAGGTCGGCACCGGCGGCCACGGTGAGGCGGACCGGGTCGCTGACCGCGTCGGCGCCGGACGGCAGGACGGCGGTGCGCTCGCCCCGGAAGGTGACGGCACGCAGCGAACCCGGTACGGCGGCGGGGCTCCCGGGCCGGCCGGGCCGCTGCCGGGCGACGGTGACCTCGTCGAGGCGCAGCGGCTCGGTGCCGAGCCGGTTGCTGAGCCGTACGCGGACGGCCGTACCGCCGACGGTGAGGTGCACGGCGTTGCGCACCGCGGCCCCGGGCGGCAGCGCGGTCGTGCCGGAGACGCCGGTCTCCCAGCTGCCGGTCCACGCGGGGACGCGCGCGGCGGCGTGGGGGGCGGTGCCGTCGGGTACGGCCGGGCGGGCGGCCACGGCGTACGCCGGCGCGGTGTCCGCGGGTACGGCGTGGGCGGTGGCGGTGTGCGCGGCGGGGGCCGCGAGGGTGAGGAAGAGCAGCGCGGCGAGCATGCGCCGGGTTCTGCTCATGAACCAGCCCCGATCATGAAAATCCGTTCTTCATCGCAGGTCAACGCCACGGAGACGGGCGGTGCCCTGGAGAACGGCGGGGGGCGCGCAACGTCACCCGCCACCCCTCGCCCGGGTGAACGGAATGATGATCGACAGGTGTGGTCGGTCCGTGCGACGCCGGGTGCGGGCGTGCCGGTGCCGGGCGCGGGCGGCCCCACGGGGCACCCGCACCCGGAACGGACCCCGGGGCCGGTGCCCCGGGGTCCGGGGTCCGGGGTCCGGCCGTCAGTACCCCGGCCAGGCCCGCTGCCCGCGCTTGGCCTCGCCGAGGGCCCTGCCCTCCTGGACCTTGAGCCGCCACTCGCGCCGGAGTCCGGCCCGGACCCGGGCGTCCGTCTTGGCGACGATCCACCGGTTCTCGCGCAGCAGTTTGCGGTAGCTGGTGAGCCGTCGTTCGGCGAGGCCGCCGGAGGCGACGGCCGCGAGCACCGCGCAGCCCGGCTCGTTCTCGTGGGCGCAGTCGTGGAAGCGGCAGCCCGCCGCCAGTTCCTCGATCTCGGCGAACACCTGGCCCACGCCCGCCTCGGCGTCCCACAGCCCGACGCCGCGCAGTCCGGGGGTGTCGATCAGCACGCCCCCGCCGGGCAGGACGAGGAGGTTGCGGGTGGTGGTGGTGTGGCGTCCCTTGCCGTCCATGTCGCGCACGGCGTGGACGTCCATCACGTCGGCGCCGACCAGCGCGTTCGCGAGCGTCGACTTGCCCGCGCCGGACTGCCCGAGCAGGACGGAGGTGCCGCCGGCGAGCACCGCGGTGAGGATGTCGAGGCCGTCGTCGTGCAGCGCGCTGACGGTGAGCACGGGTACGCCGGGCGCGCTCGCCTCGACGTCCTGGACGAGGTACGCGAGGGTCGCCGCCTCGGGTACCAGGTCGGCCTTGGTGAGGACGACGACGGGCTGTGCCCCGGACTCCCAGGCGAGGGCGAGGAAGCGCTCGACGCGGCCGAGGTCGAGTTCCGCGGCCAGCGACACGGCGACGATCGCGTGGTCGACGTTGGCGGCGAGGATCTGTCCCTCGGACCGCTTGGAGGAGGTGGAGCGCACGAAGGCGGTACGGCGCGGCAGCAGCGTCCGTACGTAGCGCGGGTCGGACCCGGCGGGATCGACGGCGGCCCAGTCGCCGGTGCACACGACCTTCATCGGGTCGCGCGGCACGACGAACTCGGTGTCGGCGCGCACGGTCCCTTCGGCGGTGACGAGATCGCACTGCCCGCGGTCGACGCGCACGACCCGGCCGGGCACGAGACCACGCTCACCGTACGGGGCGAAACCGGCTGCCCAGCCGGCGTCCCAGCCGTACGGGACGAGCGGGCCGGGGGACGAGGAGGAGGAAGAAGACGAGGAGGACGAAACGCTGGAGGACAAGAGTGACCCTTCACAGGGGCGGCCCCGGCCCCGCGCGCACGGCGCGGCAGGACGGTGTGGTGAGATCAGCCGGTGGCCACGGAGGTGGACGAGACGAGTTCGCGTTCCGGGGCGAGGCCCGGAACCTGGACGCGGGCAGCGCCCGCCGCACGGACAGTCATCGGTCGACACCTCCTCTCTCACTCGTGCGTGTGCTTCCTCTGCGGCGGCCACCGGCCGGCAACCGCCGCCACCACGCTTCGCCGCAACTCTAGCCCGCCGCCACGGCACACCGTCAACGCGTTTTCCACCTGCGCGGACCCGGCGGGACCGGCTCAGCCCACCGAGCAGTCGACCCCGTTGAGGGTGAAGTCGTGCGGGGTGGTGTTGCGGCCGTCCCAGGAGGCGAGGAAGCCGAAGCTGAGGGTGCCGCCCGCGGCGACCGACTTGTTGTAGTCGGCCGCGTCGGCGGTGACCCGGGAGCCGTCCTGGGCGACCTTGGCGTCCCACATCTGCCCGACCCGCTGGCCGTCCCGGAAGGTCCAGCCGACGGTCCAGCCGGCCAGCGGGCGGCCGGTGGTGACGGTGACGGTGGCCTGGAAGCCGTCGGGCCACTGGTTGTCGAGGCGGTACTCGACGTCGCAGGATCCCGGCGCGCTCCTGGTGCCGGTGCCGTCGTCGGAGCCGTGCGCGGTGGAGGACGAGGTGCCCTGGGGCTCGGGGTCGGTACCGGAGCCGCCGTCGTGCCCGGTGCCCGCCGTACCGCTCGTGGTGGGCGTGCGGGCGTGGGACGCCGAGCCGACCGGCGGCACGGTCGCGGACGGGTCCGGGGCGGCGGCGGGGTCGGCCGCCGAGCGGTGCCCGGAGTCGGCGGCCGCGGTGTCGTCGGAGCCCGAGCCGCCGAACGGTGCCATCGACACGGCGAGCGCCACGAAGGACAGCGCGACGGCCGCTCCGAGCAGCGAGTTGCGCACCACGCGGGCGCGGCTCGCGCCGCTCCTCGGTTCCCCGGTCTCCGGGTCCAGGGCCGGCGGGCGGCCGCCGCGGCGTACCTCGGAGGCGCGGCGGCGGCGCTCCAGATAGGCGAGGCCGCCCCAGCCGATGACCCCGCCCGCGAGGGCCGCCGGGAGTGCGCCGCCGTCCAGCCGCAGGCAGGCGGCGGCCTCGGCGCACTGCACACAGGTGGCGATGTGCCGGGAGAGGTCGAGGGGGGTGTCGGCGGAGGGCGAGCGGGTGACCGCGTCGAGGAGACGCGCGTAGCTGCGGCAGGCCGCGTCCATGGGCGTGTCGAGGTGGTTGCGGTGGCAACGGTCTCTGAACAGGCCGCGCACCTGGTCGAGTTCGTGGTCCGCGGTGGCCGGGTCGAGGCCGAGCCGGCGGGCGACGGCGGGCAGCGGCATGGCCTCGACCTCGGCCAGCCACAGCAGTTCGGCGTCCGCCTCCTGCATGTCGCGCAAGCCGCGCAGCGCGATGGGCCGTTGCAGGGGCGGGCCCAGGTAGCGCGCGGCTTTCTCGGAGTTGAGCCACAGCCGCAGATCGGTGTCGAGGCGATGGCCGCGGCCGTCCTCCTCCCATGCCGCGGCCGTGTTGCGTACGGCGGTGAGCAGCAGCGGGATCATGGGCAGCCGGGAGGCGCGGCGGCCGCTGCCCCGGGCGGGTCCGGTCCCGGCGGCGCGGGCTTCGCGCATGCCGAGTGTGAACGCCTCGGTGGCCAGCTGGTTCGCCGCGGTGGAGCCGGCCGTGCACAGATCGGCGTACGAGAGAACCGCGTCCCAGTACTCGGAGAACAGCGCGGCCTCTGTGGCGTCCTGGGGGGTCGGCAGGTCGGGCATGGGTCTCCTGCATCAGCAAGCGAGGTCAACTCGCCTTATTGGCAATGGAGTTGGGGGGAACCTCGTCGCAGGGCACGAGCTTTTCACGCCACGCGCACAACTGACAAGCCGCGCTTGTGAATCCGGCTGCCGCCGCTGGTGCGACCGATCGCGCCCCGTCGCCCCACCGCCGGTCACCGGCCGGTGACCGCCCGTACCTCACGACTTCCGTCTCCTGTACGGACGGCGACCGTGTTCCGACTCACCGTGTTCCCATGATTCTTCCGACGAGCCGACGGGGGCGCCGACACCGACGAGTCCGTTCCGGCCGGGGCCGCCGGGAGTGGCCGGTTCCGGTGGTCCCGGTCTCCGGGGCGGCCGGCCGGCGCGGCCGGTTCAGCCGCGGGCCGGTGCCTCCTGCGCGGTGTCCTCCGCCGTGTCCTCCCGCGCCGGGAGGCTGTCCATGAAGGAACTCACCGAGAACACGGCGCGGCCGGGTCCGGGCGGGCCGTAGCCGGGCGGGGAGGACAGCCCGAAGTCGTCCATCGTCGCGCGGTACGCCTCCAGCAGGCGGATGTGGTACTCCAGCGGCGCGCCCTGCGGATTGGCCTTGCCGAGCGGGGTGGTGGGCTCGGGGCACCAGGTGGTGAAGCGGGGCGTGATGCCGTGCGACATGAAGAAGCGCAGGCCCTCGGTGGTGGACGCGATGGCCTCGTCGACCGTGGTGAAGCCGAACGGCTCGGCCATCTCCACGCCCGCCACGAAGTTGGGGATGACGTTGCGCGCGCCGAAGACGTCCGCCGAGTCGAGGATCCGCCGGTGCCACTCGTCGCGGCCGACGTAGCGCTCCTTGCCGGGGCAGTACAGCTCGAACAGCCGCCGGTCCCACACCTCGAAGTTGGGGTGGTAGATCTGCACGCCGTAGTCCTTGAAGCGGCGCACGTCGTCCTTCGGCAGCGCCTGGGCGACGACCTTGCCGATCCAGCGGCCGGGGAAGCGCTCCTCGATGGCCTTGGCGTAGTGGCCGTAGAAGTCGGCCTCGTCGCGGCCCGCGACTGTCCTGGTGATCGCGCCGCCGGTGAGGGTGTAGGCGGTGGAGGCCTTCGCGGTGTCGTACCGGTCGATGATCTCCAGGGCCTCCAGGACCTCCTCGACGTCCTTCACCCCGGTGTACGGCCGTCCGGCGGCCTTGTGCTGGCGCCAGTTGTGGTTGATGTCGCAGTACTGGCACTCCTCCTTGGCGCCGAAGTACTGGCAGACGCGGAACACGGTCAGGTAGATCAGGTAGCCCCACTGGATGGTCGGGGCGACCTCCATGACCGACTTCCCGTTGGACAGGGTGTGCCGGTAGTACTCGGGCATCGGCGGCACGCCGACGTCCGCGATGCGCCTGCCGTCGAGGTACAGACCGAGCACGCCCTCGTCGTCGGCGGCGACGCGGTACGGGGAGGCCGGGTTCACGCGGACGGAGACGACGGTGCGGCGCAGGTCGTAGGGGCCGCCGGTGAGGATGATCTCCTCCGGGGGACGGCGGAGGGCCGCCTCGCCGAGTTCGGGGAGGGTCCCGTGGTCGAAGGAGAAGATGAAGTACGACTTCGGCTTGACCTCGCCGTCCTCGTTGTCCGAGAGCGCGGAGGCGTCGAAGGCGACGCCGCCGCGGAGCAGGTCCTCCTTGAAGACGGCTTCCCGGGGTACGTGCGGGAACCTCTCCATCAGGTCTTCGACCAGCTCGGTGCGGCTGCCCATGCCTTGTTCTCCTCGTGGGTAGGTCGTACGGCTTCTCACGGTATGCCCCTGGCGAGGGTACGGGGCCGCCGGGGGTGGGCGGGGAGGGTGGCCTCGTCCTCAAGCCGGACGGGCTGGATCAGCCCCTCCCGGGGGTGCCCCCTCTGGGGGAGTTCGAGGAGCGGGGGTCCGGGGGCAGCGCCCCCGGGTCGGGACGGGAAGGGGCGGCGGGGGCGAAACACCCCCGTGGTCACGCCGTACGCCCCAGTACCGCCGGGTCCACCTCGAACCGCAGCCGATCGCCCGCCGCCAGGCGCCCGGCCTCCTCGGCGACCGCGCGGCCCAGGCGGGCCACCTCGTTGCCCTGGGAGCCCGCCAGGTGGGGGGTGACGAAGGCGTTCGGGAGGTCGAAGAGAGGGGAGGCGGAGGGCAGCGGCTCCGGGTCGGTCACGTCCAGGATCGCGCTCAGGCGGCCGGTGACCAGCTCCGCGACCAGCGCGTCCTGGTCCACCAGCGAACCCCGCGCCGTGTTGATCAGTACCGCCCCGTCGGGCATCAGGGACAGCTCACGAGGTCCCAGGAGGTGCCGGGTCTCCGGGGTCTCCGGGGCGTGCACCGTGACGATGTCGGAGCCGCGCAGCAGTTCGTCGAGCGGCAGGAGCGGGACGTCCAGGGCGGCGGCGGCCGACTCGTCCAGGTACGGGTCGGCCAGGGTCACCCGGACGTCGTGCGGGCGCAGCAGGCCGATCACCCGGCGGCCGGTGCGGGAGGCGCCGATCACCCCGACACGGCGGCCGTAGTTGCCGATCCCGGGGACGATCCCGCCGTAGGGGAAGGCGCGGCGGGTGCGGAGGGCGTCGCGGAAGGCGAAGACGTCCTTCCCGGCGAGCAGGATCATGGCCAGGGTGTACTCGGCGACCGGCACGGCGTTGGCCTCGGCCGCCGAGGAGACGGTGATGCCGCGCCGCCACAGTCCGGGCGTGGTGAAGCCCTTCACGGAGCCGGCGGCGTGCAGGACCGTGCGCAGCCGGGGGGCGGCGTCGAGCACGCGGGTGTCCAGGAGGGGACAGCCCCAGCCGGTGACCAGCACCTCGGCGCGGGAGAGGGCACGGGCGAGGGGTGGGTCCGCCAGGCCGGCGGGATCCTGGAGGACGAGGGCCGGGTCCAGGGCCAGCGACTCGCGCAGCTGCGTGAGCACCGGGGGCGGGAAGATCAGCGGGACGTTCTCGGCGGTCATGGCGAACAGGGCCTGGGGGCGCTCGGGCACGGTGGTGGCCTTCCGGTTCGGTATGACGGGGCTACGGCGGGGCGCGGCGTGGCCGTGACGGGACTGCCGCAGGGCTCGGATCGCGGCCGGTCCTCCACCGTACGACTTCGTAAAGCCCATTTCTTAACCCCTTGTAGAAAGGCGTCGCAGGCCATAGCCTTGCCCGGCGCCGGTGTCGTCGTGCCCGGCCGGCCTGGCCGTCGGGATGGGGGCACACCTCGGTGAAGCGCACGTCACGTGACATCCGCACCGCGAACCGCTACGAGGTACTGCGCCAGATCATCGCCGAATCCCCCACCTCCCGTCAGGAGCTGGCCGCCGCCACCGGGCTCAGTCTGGCGACCGTGGCCACCCTGGTCGGCGAGCTGCTGGAACTGCGCATGATCACCGAGGTCGGCTTCGAGGACTCGGCGGGCGGCCGTCCCCGGGGTCTGGTGGCCGTGGACGCGGCGGGCGGCACGCTGATCGGCGTGGACATCGCGGAGACGTACGTCAGGGTCGAGCTGTTCGACCTCGCGCTGAACGTCCTGGCCCGCGCCGACGAGGACATCCGCCCCGGCGAGAGCCGCCCGGAGCAGGTCGTCGGCCATGTCGCGGCGGCCGTCGGCTCGGTGGTCGCGCAGGCCGGGGCGGAGGACTCCCGGGTGCTCGGGGTCGGGGTGAGCGTGCCCGGCCAGGTGGACCGCGACACGGGGGTGGCGCAGTACGCGCCCAACTGGAACTGGCACGACGTGCCGCTGCTCGATCTGCTCACCGAGCATCTCCCGCACGCCCTGTACCTGGACAATCCGCTGCGTGCCTGTGCGGTCGCCGAGCTGTGGTTCGGGGCGGCGCGGGGGCGCGGGGACGCCGTGGTGGTCAACCTCGGGACGGGGGTGGGCGCCGGTCTCGTGCTCGGCGGGGGACTGCACCGGGGCGTCAGCAACAGCGCCGGCGAGTGGGGCCACACCACGCTGGTGCTCGACGGGCGGCTGTGCCACTGCGGCAACCACGGCTGCGTGGAGACGTATGTCGGGGCGCCCGGAATCATGCTGAATCTGCGGGAGTTGAGCCCGGACAGTCCGCTGCTGCATCCCGAGGACCAGACCGCGACCGTCGACGCGCTGGCCCGCGCCGTCGCGGCGGGCGATCCGGTGGCCGTCAAGGTGGTGCGGGACACGGCCCGTTACCTCGGTGCCGGGATCGCCAGCCTGGTCAACCTCCTCAACCCGGAGGTGGTGGTGCTCAGCAGCTGGGTCGCGGCCGCACTCGGCGAGCCGCTGCTGGAGGAGGTGCGCGAGGCGGTCGGACGGCATGCGCTGCGACGGCCGTACGCCGCGACGGACATCGTGCTGTCGCCCATCCCCACCGACCCGGTGTGCCTGGGCGCCGCGACCTTCGCCCTGGAGGGGGCGCTCCAGTCGGCGGGCGCGAGGGGCGGGAAGCGGGCGACGGCCGTACGGAGCCGGACGGCGCCGTCCTCCTGAGGCGTCCCCGCCGCTGACCGAGGGCCGCCGGAACCCCCTGACCCGGCGGCCCTCACTTCCCGTCATCTTCGTTGCGCGCAAGGCGTGTTCGTGATCCCGAACCCCGTGCAACGTTTCGCGCAGACTTCGTCCAACCCCTTGCCGAAGTATTAGCGGAAGGTTAACGTCCCGCTCCGCACCGCAATTCCGAGCCAACTGGCGCTCAGCCGGGGAGCCGCAGCCGTACTCGAGACAAGGACGTCACCATGTCGGCAACGAGCAGCAACTGGGACCGCCGATCACTCCTCCGCGCCGCCGCCGGCCTGGCCGCGGCCGGTCCGCTGGCCGCCTGCGGCGGCAACAACGGCCGGGGCGGGGGCAGCGGTTCGGGCAAGGGCCTGGTGCAGTACTTCCACGCGTACGGCGAGGCCGGCACCGAGCAGGCGATCAAGCGCTACGCGAAGGCGTACGGCGAGGCGGACGTGACCACGCAGTGGATCACGGGCTCGGACTTCGAGAGCAAGCTGTTCGCGACCCTGCTCACCGACAACGCGCCGGACCTCTTCGAGTTCCATCCGCAGATCCAGCTGGTCAAGAGCGGTCAGGTGGCCGATCTCACCGACATCGTCGAACCCGTCAAGAACGACTTCAACCAGGCGGACATCCAGTCCCACACGGTGGACGGCAAGATCTACGGCGTCCGCATGATCGACGACCCGCAGTTCTTCTTCTACCGGCCCTCGCTGCTGGAGAAGGCCGGGGTCGAGGTGCCCACCACCCTGGACGAGCTGATCGAGGCCGCCGCCAAGCTCACCACCGGCAAGGTCAAGGGTCTGTTCCTCGGCAACGACCTGCACGGGATCATCAGGCCGCTGATCTGGGCGGCCGGGGCGGACACCCTCGACGCGAAGAACCAGATCGCGTACCACACGGACGGGTTCGCCGAGAGCCTCAGGAAGATGCGCAAGCTGTTCACCAGCGGCCACCTGCTGCTCGACGCGCCCGCCGACTACTGGGACCCGTCCGCGATCGACCAGGGGCTGTGCGCCATGCAGTTCTGCGGCATGTGGGCCATGCCGCAGATGCAGCAGACGCTCGGCGACGACCTCGGTGTCTTCGCCTTCCCGAAGGCGTCCGACGCCGGCAGACCCTCGGTCTACAACGGCGGCTGGTCGATGTTCGTCAACGCCAAGAGCAAGAACGCGGACGCGGCCAAGGAGTACGTGAAGTGGCTGTGGATCGACCAGAAGAAGTACCAGGAGGACTGGTCGCTGTCCTACGGCTTCCACATACCGGCGCGCACCTCGCTGGCCCGGTCGGCCGGCAAGCTGAAGTCGGGGCTGCCCGCGGAGGGCGTCAAGCTCTTCACCGAGTACGGGCACTTCGACAACATCGGCTTCACCCAGGCCATGATCACGGCCACCGAGGACCTGTTCGCGAACTGCGTCCGCAAGAACGGTGACCCGGAGGCCGCGCTCGACGCCTGCGACAAGACCGTCGACCGCGAGCTGAAGAAGCTCTTCGGATAGGACGGCGGACGGAGGACGAGCGGACGGACCGGTATCACGATCATGTCGACGACCACCACGCGCGGCCCCGCGGATCCCGCCCCCGCCGCAGGCCGCACCCCCCGGCCGCGGCGGGGACCGCACGGACTGCGCGGACTGCGCGGCTCCAACACGCTGAACTTCTGGCTCTTCACCGGCCCGTTCCTGATCGGGCTCGCCGTCTTCGTGTACGTCCCGATCGGCTGGAGCGTGTGGCTGAGCTTCTTCGAGGCCCGCTTCACCGTCACGCCCAGCAAGTTCGTCGGCCTCGACAACTACCGCCAGATGCTGACGGATCCGGGGTTCACCGGCTCGCTCGGGACGTTCACCGTGTTCGCCGCGTTCATCGTGCCGACCACCTGGGCGCTCTCGCTGGGCCTCGCGCTGCTGGTGCACCGGCTGCGGTTCCTGCGGGCGTTCTTCCGCTCGGTGTTCTTCCTGCCGACGGCGTGCAGCTATGTCGCCGCGTCGCTGGTGTGGAAGATGTCGATCTTCAACGGGGTCCGCTTCGGCCTGGCGAACACCGTGGTCGGCTGGTTCGGCGTCGACAACATCGCCTGGCTCGCCGACCCCGACCCGCCCTGGTACTGGCTGGTCATCGTGACGGCGCGGCTGTGGCTGCAGTCCGGTTTCTACATGATCCTCTTCCTGGCCGCCCTGCAGAACATCCCCGGCGAGCTGTACGAGGCCGCCGCCATCGACGGGGCCAGGCCCGGCTGGCAGACGTTCCGGTACATCACCCTGCCGCAGCTGCGGGCCACCTCGACCGCGGTGATCCTGCTGCTGCTCATCGCCGCGTACCAGGCGTTCGACGAGTTCTACAACCTGCTGTCCAAGACCACCTGGGGGCGGCCGCCGCTCGTCGAGCTGTACTACCGGGCCCTCGGCGAGAGCCAGGACTACGGCACCGGCAGCGCGGGCGCCGTCATCCTCACGCTGCTGATCTGCGTCGTGACCCTCGCCCAGGGCAGGTTCATGGGATTCGGAAGGAGTGAGGACACCCGATGAAACGCCCGCTCACCAGAGGCGGCGGCACCCTCCTCGGCAGCACCGGCCTCTACGCCGCCACCGGCGTGGCCGCCCTGCTGTTCCTCGTGCCCTTCTATCTGATCGTCCGCAACGCCCTGTCCAGGGACAGCGACATCACCGGCGAGAACTGGAAGTTCTTCCCCACCGACATCCGGTGGGACAATCTCACCGAGCCGTTCCACGACACCACCGTCGAGTTCGGCCGCTCGCTGGTCAACTCCGCGATCGTCGCCGTGCTGATCACCGCCGGCACCCTGCTGGTCTGCTCGCTCGCCGGGTACGGCCTGGCGCGCATCCCGTACCGGCACGCCGACAAGGTCTTCTACGCCGTCCTGGTGACGCTGATGGTGCCGCCCGCCGTGACCTTCGTCCCCAGCTTCGTGCTGGTGTCGTCACTCGGCTGGGTGGACAGCTACCGCGGACTGGTGATCCCGGTGCTGTTCAGTGGTTTCACCTGCTTCCTCTTCCGGCAGTACTTCCTGGGGTTCCCGAGGGAGCTGGAGGAGGCGGCGCGCGTGGACGGACTCGGCCACTGGCGGGCGTACTGGCGTGTCGTCGTGCCGAACTCGCTGAACTTCTTCGCCGCGATCGCCACGATCACCTTCATCAGCGGCTGGAACGCCTTCCTGTGGCCGCTGGTCATCGGTCAGGACCCCAGCGCCTGGACGGTCCAGGTCGCGCTGTCGTCGTACATGACCAACCAGACCGTCAACTACCACCTGATCTTCATGGCCACCGCCCTCTCGATCCTGCCCCTGCTGCTCGTGTTCCTCTTCCTGCAGCGCTGGCTGGTCCAGGGCGTCGCACAGACGGGCATCAAGGGCTGACCTAGGAGACCGATGTCATCTCGCACCGACCATGTGACCGACTACGTCACGGACCATGCGACCGACTACGTGGAAGACGTCTCGCCGGGCCGCGGGACGCTGCCGCCCCGCGCCTGGCACCCCGCCTCGGACGCCGGGTCGCTGTCGCTGAACGGCGGCTGGCGCCTGCGGGTGTCCCCCACCGCGGACGCCGAGGACGACGCGTTCGCCGCGCCCGGCTACGACGCCGGGCAGTGGCCCGAGGTCACCGTACCCGGCCACTGGGTGCTCCAGGGCGACGGCCGCTTCGGCTCCCCGGTCTACACCAACCACCTCTACCCCTTCCCCGTCGACCCGCCCCGGGTACCGACCGAGAACCCGACCGGCGACCATCTGCGGCTCTTCGACCTGCCCTCCGACTGGCCCGCCGCGGGCGGGGCCGTGCTGCGCTTCGACGGGGTGGAGTCGTGCGCCCGGGTGTGGCTGAACGGCACGGAGCTGGGCGAGTTCAAGGGCTCGCGGCTGCCGCACGAGTTCGCGGTGGGCCATCTGCTGGAGCCGGCCGGCAACGTCCTCGCGGTCCGCGTCCACCAGTGGTCGGCGGGCTCGTACCTGGAGGACCAGGACCAGTGGTGGCTGCCCGGCATCTTCCGTGACGTGACCCTGCTGCACCGGCCGCCGGGAGCCGCCGCCGACTTCTTCGTGCACGCCTCCTACGACCACCTCACCGGCACGGGCACCCTGCGCGTCGACTCCACCGCCGCGGGGCGGGTGTCGGTGCCCGCGCTGGACATCGATGTCGCCACCGGCGAAGCGGTGACCGTCCCGGTCCGCCCCTGGACGGCGGAGACCCCGGCGCTCTACGACGGCGTCCTGGCCACCGACGGCGAACGGGTGCCGCTGCGCATCGGCTTCCGCACCGTCCGGCTGGCGGACGGCCTGATCACGGTGAACGGCAGGCCGGTCCTGTTCAAGGGCGTCAACCGCCATGAATGGCACCCGGAGAAGGGCCGCGCCCTCGACCTCGCGACGATGCGCGAGGACGTGCTGCTGATGAAACGGCACAACGTCAACGCCGTGCGCACCTCGCACTACCCGCCGCACCCGGCCTTCCTCGACCTGTGCGACGAGTACGGCCTGTGGGTGATCGACGAGTGCGACCTGGAGACCCACGGCTTCACCGAACAGGGCTGGCGCGACAACCCCGTCGACGACGACCGCTGGACCCCGGCCCTGCTCGACCGCGCGGCCCGCATGGTCGAGCGGGACAAGAACCGTCCCTCGGTGGTCATCTGGTCCCTGGGCAACGAGGCCGGCACCGGGCGCGGCCTGACCGCGATGGCCGAGTGGATCCGCGACCGCGACCCGTCCCGTCTCCTCCACTACGAGGGCGACGTCAACTGCCGTGACACGGACGTCTACTCACGGATGTACGCGGACCACGCCGAGGTCGGGCGGATCGGCGGCGGCCTGGACGGCGGCCCGCTCCGGCGCCGTGAACTCCCCTTCATCCTCTGCGAGTACGGCCACGCGATGGGCAACGGGCCCGGCGGCATCGCCGATTACCAGCGGATCTTCGAGTCGCACCCCCGGCTACAGGGCGGCTTCATCTGGGAGTGGATCGACCACGGCATCAAGGACGAGCGGTACGGCTTCGCCTACGGCGGCGACTTCGGCGAGGAGCTGCACGACGGCAACTTCGTCTGCGACGGCCTGCTGTTCCCGGACCGGCAGCCCTCCCCCGGGCTGGCCGAGTACGCCAAGGTGATCGAGCCGGTGGCCGTCAGCGGCGGCGACGGCACCGTACGGATCACCAACAAGCAGGACTTCGCCGATCTCTCGGCGCTGGCGTTCGAGTGGTCGTACCAGGTGGACGGCGAGACGGTGGAGTCGGGCCCGCTCCAGGTGCCGCCCCTGGCCCCCGGCGAGTCGGCCGAGCCGAAGCTCCCGGCACCGCCCACGGCCGCCGCGGGCGCCGAGATCCACTGTACGGTGCGGGCGGTGCTGGCCGCGGACACCCCCTGGGGCCCGCGGGGCCATGAGGTGGCCTGGGGCCAGTTCCCGCTGTCCCCCCGCCGCACCCCGCGCCCCGTCACCGCGCCGCGCCGGCCGGTCCGCACCGACCGGGCGATCACGCTGGGCCCGGCGGCCTTCGACCCCCGTACCGGCGCGCTGCGCTCCGTCGGCTCCGTGGCCGTCACCGGTCTCCGCCTGGACGTGTGGCGGGCGACGACGGACAACGACGACGGCGCCGCCTGGCAGTCGCACATCCGCTACGGCCGGCTGTGGCGCACCATCGGCCTGCACCGCATGCGCCACCGCCTCGACTCCGTGGAGGCGGGCGAGGACGCCCTGACCGTACGCACCCGGGTGGCCCCGGCGGCCCGCGAGCTGGGCCTGGCGACGACGTACCGCTGGACCTCGGACGGCACCCGGCTCGCGCTCACGGTCTCCGTCTCGCCGGAAGGCGACTGGACGGTCCCCCTCCCCCGGCTCGGCATCCGCTTCGCGCTCGGCGCGGCCGACGGGGTGACCTGGTTCGGCGGTGGCCCGGGCGAGGCCTACCCGGACACCAGGGCGGCGTCCCGGCTGGGCCGCTGGCGGTCGACCGTGGACGCGCTCCAGACCCCCTACGTCCGCCCGCAGGAGAACGGTGCCCGGGCCGACGTCCGCTGGGCCGAACTCGGCGGTCTGCGCGTCGAGGGCGACCCGGAGTTCTGGCTGACGGCCCGCCGCTGGACCACCGAGCAGCTGGACGCCGCCCGGCACCGCACCGGTCTGACGCCCGGCGGCACGGTCTGGGTGAACCTCGACCACGGCCTGCACGGCATCGGCTCCCAGTCCTGCGGGCCGGGCCCGCTCCCCCGGTACCACCTGCGGGCGCGGCCCGCGGAGTTCAAGGTCACCTTCTCGGAGGTGATCTGACCCCCGGTCGCGGCGACCGGCGCGCGGACTCCTCCACGGTTACGGGGGAGTTAACGGCAGAAGTGGTACCGGACCCGCCCGTGCCGGACGGGAACGCCCGCGACGGGTCCGCGCCCCGCTACGCTCGGCCTTCATGAGTGACCTGTCAGCCCAGGCGTACAACGACGAAGCCTCCGTCTGGAGCCGTCTCGCCGCCCTGCTCCCGGACCCCGACGACGTGGACCGGGTGCAGGGCTGCTGGGACGTCGGGGAGCAGGAGGCCGGGCTGGACGTACTGGTGGGACGGCTGCTGGAACGGAAACTGGTGATCGCCGAACCGGTCCGCGCCGAACTGGCGGTCATGGCGGCGCAGTGGGGGGTGTGGGACCGGCTGGCCGACGAGATCATGCGCTGCCGGGCCGACGGCACGGACCCGGCGCCGCTGCGCGTCCGGGCCGGCGCCGACGCCGAACCGGTGCCGGTGCGCACCGTGCTGCCGGAGCATCCGACCCCGGACCTCTGGCTGGTCCCGTGGATCTCCTGCGGCTCCTGCGGCCGTACCCTGGCCCGCGCCCACGAGCGGGAGGACTGGGGCGACCTGTCCTACGTCCCCGAGTTCCACGTGGTGTACGCACAGGACGGTTCCCTGCCCCCGCAGGTGTTCGACGAGACGCGCCGGGACGCGGCCTGGGCGGCCCTCGCGGCCCTGCGGACAGTCTGCCGTTGTGACATATCCCACCGATCCCCCGCATAACGACATCCCTCGGAAGGGACCGCCCCCGCCGTGGCCCGCGTCGGCCTCACCACCGACCTGGTCGTCTCGGCGGCCACCGGGCGTGGCCGAGGGCGGGGGCCCACGGGCGTGGCCGAGGGCGAGTCGCGGGAGGGCGTGAGGAGGGCGTGAGGAGGCCGTGGGGGCCGCAGACGCAGAACTCCCCGAGAAGCACGAGGCTTCCCGGGGAGGGCGGGCGGTGCCGGGTTCTCGACGGCGTCGCCGCGGGGCGGGCGATCCGGTGTCAGGTCCGGGTCGCCGGGTCCCCTCGGCGTGAGAACCGTCCGGTCCGGGGCGATCCGGTGTCAGGTCCGGGTCGCGGTGGGCCGGGGGCGCCGTCCGCCGTTCTGGGGGGCCGCCGCTGGTGGGGCGGCTCCGGGGTGCCGCGCGGGCCGGGGGTGGTGGCTCGGGCGGCGGTGTCGGCCGGGGGTCCCGCGCCCCGGAGGGCGGCCGGGGCGCGGGACTCCGCGAGGGGACTACTTGGTGAGCGGGGCCAGGTTCGGGTCGTTGGCGTAGGCCTCGGCCGCGTTCGCCTTGGTCACGATGACCGGGGCGAGCAGGTAGGCCGGGACGACCTTGACACCGTTGTTGTAGGACTTGGTGTCGTTGACGGTCGGCTTGGCACCCTTCTGGAGGGCGGTGACCATGCCGATGGTCTCCTTGACCAGGTTACGGGTGTCCTTGTTGATGGTGGAGTACTGCTCACCCTTCATGATGGACTTGACCGACTCGACCTCGGAGTCCTGGCCGGTGACCACCGGTATGGCCTTGCCGGCGCCCTTCACCGAGGTGAGGATCGCGCGGGCCAGGGTGTCGTTCGGGGAGAGGACACCGTCCAGCTTCTTCTTGCCGCTGTAGGTCGAGTTGAGCAGCGAGTCCATGCGGGACTGCGCGTTCTCGGCCTTCCAGCCCTGAGTCGCGGTCTGCTTGATGTCCGTCTGGCCGGAGCCGACGACGACCTGCTTCTTGTCGATGTACGGCTTGAGGACGTCCATCGCACCGTTGAAGAAGACCTTCGAGTTGTTGTCGTCCGGGGAACCGGAGAACAGCTCGATGTTCCAGGGGCCCTTGGGGTTCTTGGCCTTCATCCCGTCGATGAGGGCCTGGCCCTGGAGCTGGCCGACCTTGAAGTTGTCGTACGCGATGTAGTAGTCGACGTTCTTCGTGTTGGTGATGAGGCGGTCGTAGGCGATGACCACGGCACCGGCGTCCTTGGCCTGCTGCACCTGGGTGGCCAGCTGCGAGGCGTCGGTCGCGCCGATCACGATGACCTTGGCGCCCTTGGTGACCATGGAGGAGATCTGCGCCTGCTGGTCGGCGACCGTGGTGGAGGCACCGGCGTACTGGACGTCGGCCTTGAATCCCGCATCCTTCAGACCCTTGGTGAACAGGTTGCCCGCGAGCACCCAGTTCTCGGAGGTCTTCGCCGGCAGCGCGACACCGACGAGGGAGTCCTTCGCGAAGCCCGAGGCGGACGACTTGTCCGTGGAGGAGGAGCTGTCGCGCTCGCTGGAGCAGGCGGTGGCACCCAGGGTGAGGAGTGCGGCAGCGCCGACCGTGGCAACGGCTCTGGTGGTGAGTCTGCGCATGACGAGTAGTGCCCTTCTAGCAATGGTGCGGGAGTGCGCGCCTTGGTGTCGGCGCTGGAGGAGCGGACTGAACTGACGGGCAGCCCGCGAGCGGTAGACCGTTGGCCGACCGGGGACCTGGTGGGTCAGCCGGCGACCGGGGTCTTCTGGGGATCAGAGGCCGACCCGGAGGAGTCGGCCGGTGCCGCCGGTTCTTCTCGTCGGAACGGACGCATCAGCGTCCCGATGATCGAGAACCGCCCCTGGCTCTTGTTGTAGACGTCGAGGGCGACTGCGAGGAGGAGGACCAGACCCTTGATGATCTGGACCATGTCCGAGCCGACACCCTCGAGCTGGAGGCCGTTGTTGAGCAGGGCCATCACGAGACCACCGACGATGGAGCCGCTGATGGTGCCGAGACCGCCGGTGACCGCCGCGCCGCCGATGAAGACCGCGGCGATGGCGTCGAGCTCCCAGCTCAGACCGTCCTGGGGACCGGAGGCCGTGGAGCGGGCCACGAAGATCATGCCGGCCAGAGCGGCCAGGATCGACATGTTCATCATGACGAAGAAGTTCGTCCGCTTGAGCTTCACACCGGAGAGCTCGGCGGCGCGGGAGTTGCCGCCCACGGCGTAGATGTGACGGCCGCCGACAGTGTTGCGGGTGTAGTGCGAATACGCAAGCACCAGGACCATCAGGATGATGCCGGAGATCGGGAAGCTGGTGCCGACGCGGCCGCCGGCGAACCGGAGGGTGGCGAAGATGATGACGGCGACCATGATCACCACGCGGACACCGGTGACCCAGATCGGGCCGGTCTCGGCACCCATCTCGTGCCGCGTCTGGCGGGACCGCCACTCGCGCCACACCACACCGGCACAGGCCAGCAGACCGAGCAGCACCGTCAGGTTGTTGAACCCGGTGTCCGGGCCCACCTCGGGCAGGAAGCCGGCGCCGATCTTGCGGAAGCCCTCGGGGACCGGCACGGTGTCGGCGTTGCCGATGTACTGGTTGCCGCCGCGGAACAGCAGCATGCCGGCCAGGGTGACGATGAACGCCGGGACCCCGAAGTAGGCGACCCAGAAGCCCTGCCAGGCGCCGATCGCCGCGCCGACGAGCAGACCGAGCAGGATGGCCAGCGGCCACGGCAGGTCGTACTCCTGCATCGCCTTCGCGACAACGATGCCAGTGAACGCCGCGACCGAGCCGACCGAGAGGTCGATGTGCCCCGCCACGATCACCATCAGCATGCCGATGGCGAGGATCAGGATGTACGAGTACTGGCTGACCACCGCGATCAGGTTGCTGGAGGTCAGGGTCAGGCCGCCGGTCCAGATCTGGAACAGGAGGACGATCGCCACGAGGGTGAAGATCATGCCGAACTGGCGGGCGTTGGAGGATGTGCCTCCGAAGAGGTTCTTCTGCAGCTCTTTGAACTTGCTCATGTCGTCGGGCTCTTCTTCATCGCGGTCATCTGCTTCATGAGGAGTTCCGGATCGGCGTCGCTACGCGCCACCTCGCCGGTGATGGTGCCTTCGAACACCGTGTAGATGCGGTCGCACAGGCCGATGAGCTCGGGCAGCTCCGAAGAGATGACGATGACGCCCTTGCCCTGGTCGACGAGCTTGTGGATGATCCCGTAGATCTCGTACTTGGCACCCACGTCGATACCGCGGGTCGGTTCGTCGAGGATCAGCAGGTCCGGGTCGGTGAACATCCACTTCGCCAGGACGACCTTCTGCTGGTTGCCGCCGGAGAGCTTGATGACACCCTCGTCGACCGTGGGGGTCTTGATCCTGAGGCTCTGGCGGTACTCGTCGGAGATGCGGTACTCGGCCGGCTTGTCGACGACACCGCGCTTGACGATCTTCGACAGCTTGGCCGCCACCACCGACGTCTTGATGTCGTCGAGGAGGTTGAGGCCGATCGCCTTGCGGTCCTCGCTGACGTAGGCCATGCCGTGACGGATCGCGTCCGCCACCGTCTTGACCTGGATCTCCTTGCCGTCCTTGAACACCCTGCCGGACAGCCAGGTGCCGTAGGAGCGGCCGAACAGGCTCATGGCGAGCTCGGTCCGGCCGGCGCCCATGAGGCCGGCGAAGCCGACGATCTCACCGCGCCGGACGTTGAAGGCGGACCCCTTGCAGACGAGCCGGTCCTCGGCCATCGGGTGCCGCACGGTCCAGTCCGAGACCTCGAAGAAGACCTCTCCGATGTTCGGGGTGTGGTCCGGGAAGCGGCTGCTGAGCTCGCGGCCGACCATCCCGCGCACGATCCGGTCCTCGTTGACCCCGTCGCCCTTGACGTCGAGGCTCTCGATGGTCTGGCCGTCACGCAGGATCGTGATGGTGTCGGCCACCGCCTCGATCTCGTTGAGCTTGTGCGAGATCATGATCGAGGTGATGCCCTGCTGCTTGAAACCGCGGAGCAGGTCGAGCAGATGCCGGGAGTCGTCCTCGTTCAGGGCCGCGGTCGGCTCGTCGAGGATGAGGAGCCGCACATCCTTGGCGAACGCCTTGGCGATCTCCACCAGCTGCTGCTTGCCGACACCGATGTCCTTGATCAGCGTGTCGGGGTCCTCTTCCAGGCCCACCTGCTTCATGAGCTCGACGGCCCGGCGCTGGGCCTGCTTCCAGTCGATGGCGCCCCGCTTGCGCGGTTCGTTGCCGAGGAAGATGTTCTCGGTGATCGACATCCCCGGGACCAGGGCGAGCTCCTGGTGGATGATGACGATCCCCGCGTGCTCACTGGCCCGGATGTCGCCGAACCGGCAGCGCTCGTTGCGGTAGAAGATCTCCCCCTCGTAGGTGCCGTACGGGTAGACCCCGCTCAGCACCTTCATGAGGGTGGACTTGCCGGCACCGTTCTCTCCGCAGATCGCGTGGATCTCGCCCTCGCGGACAACCAGGTTGACGTCGGAGAGCGCCTTCACGCCGGGGAAGGTCTTGGTGATCGACTGCATCTCCAGCAGGATCGGTGCCCCGGTCACGAGAGGAGCTCCGCACTGCGGGGGCCCGCGTGACCGCACGGCTCCATGCCGTCGGTGATGCGGCAGTTTGTGGACATCAGCTTGCCTCCGAGTAGCACTACGCCGTGCTTCCTTCATGTCCGGCTTATTACGTTGCTGCGGACGCTAAATCCATTTGTTTTACTTAGTCAAGCCAGGAGCATCGGAGGACCAAACGGACATGTCAGGGAGTGGAGACGTACCGAAGGCCGGCACGAACCTTCCCAAAGTCGGGCGATACAACCAAGCCGTGGTGCTGGACCAGATCCAGATGGCCGACGGAATCAGCCGAGTAGAGATCGCGCAACGAACTGGTCTCACCCCGCAGACGGTGTCCGGGATCGTGCGCCGGCTGCTCGACGAGGGCATCGTGCGCGAGGACGGCGCGAGCCGCGGGGCCACCGGCGGCAAGCCCCGCACCACCCTGCGGGTCGACGCGGGCGCGGGCCGGGCGGTGGGGGTGCACTTCGACCCCGTCCATCTGACCTGCGCGGTGATCGACCTGCTCGGCAGGCCTCTCGTGGTGCGCAGGAGACCCACGCCGCCGGATGCCGATCCGGCCCGGATCGTGGCCGCCATGGCGGAGTTGGTCTTCGCCGTGCTGGCCGAGGCGGGACTCTCCCGGGACGAGGTGCTGGGCCTCGGGCTGGCCACTCCGGGGCCGATCGAGCGGGAGCTGGGGATGATCGTCGCTCCGCCGCAGCTCACGCACTGGGCCCGCGTCCCGTTGCAGCGAATGTTGAGTGACTTGACGGGGCTGCCTGTGACTCTTGACAACGATGCCACCGCAGCCGCGATCGGCGAACGCTGGGCCGGAGCGGGCAAAGGTGTGGCGAACTTCGCCCATTTCTTCTTCGGTACCGGGATCGGCGGCGGACTCATCCTCAATTACCAGGTCTACAGAGGAGGTTCGCTGAACGCCGGAGAGTTCGGACATGCCTCGCTGCTGCCCGACGGGCCCGAGTGCTACTGCGGCAACCGGGGGTGCCTGGACCGGATCGCCAACCCGTCCGCCATCGTGGCGGAGACCCGGCGCAGGCTCGCCGAGGGCGGTCAGGAAAGTATGCTTTCGCAATCCTTCGCGAGGAATCCGGCGTCGGTCGATCATGCCGCCGTCCGTATCGCCGCCGCCGAGGGGGATCCGGTCGCCGCCGCGGTCATCGACGAGGCGGCGGCCCGGGTGGCCGTGGTCGCGACAGCCATCGTCAACTTCATCGACATCGACCTCGTCATCCTCGGCGGGCACGGCATCCAGTTCGTGGAGTCACGGTACGTCGAAGTCGTGCGGTCCGCCCTCGAAACCAGGCCATTGTCCCGGCACATCCGGGTCGTCGAGGTGGCGGCCTCACCGCTCGGTCCCAACGCGGCCGTGGTGGGCAGCGCGGCCCTGGTCCTGCACCGTCTGTACTCACCGCAGTTGTCGGCCCTCCTGGCGAACTGAGCTGCGGAGCAGTCCCGGCCGGGCCGAAAAGTGACTGTCCGTCAAGAGCGCTGTCCGCCGAAAGGGCTTGCCTGCGAGCGGAGTCGGCCGGCCGGCGGCTCGGCCCGGTGGTCGGGGGCGCGTCGAAGGGACCGCACCCGTCCGTCCGGCCGGGATCTCCCGGCCGGGATCAGCTGTCCGGCGCGGCGCTCAGCGGGACGTCACCGACCACGACGACGCCGGGCCGGACGCCTGCCCGGACGCACGGCCCGACGCCGACGCCGCCGCCCCCGGGCCGTGCGACGCCGCGAAGCGGAAGCGGCGGGTCGGCGCATCCCGCCAGACGACCTCCAGCTCGATGTCCGGCCCGGGTCCCGGCTCCGTCCCCGACGGGGTGTCAGGCCGCGTGTCGGGGCAGGTGTCGGGCCGCTTGTCCGGCGGGGTGTCGGGCCGCGTGTACGGCTCGGGTACCGGCCCGGCGCCGGTCCCGCGGCTCTCCCTCACGCGGACGGAGACCAGGCGCGCCAGGGGCAGCGGATCGCGTTCGGCGGTGAGGCGGGCCGCCGCCACGAAGAGCGTGGCCGGTGCCCCGCCGGTCGCACCGGTCAGCGGGGGCGGGACCTCCGCCGTGTCCGGCGGCACCTCGTCGGCGCTCCGCAGGCCACGGGGGCCGCGAGGACCACGGACGCCGTGAAGGTCAAGGGGGGCGCCGGCACCGTCCGAACGGTCCGGCCCGGGCACGCCGTGCAGGGCGCGCAAGCCGTACAGCGGGAGCAGTTCGGCCGTCTCACCGTTCTCCTCCCACGGGACCCACCCCGTGAGCCGCACCTCCGTCCCCGGGGCGGCGCCCGCGACCAGATGGGCCCGGATCTCCGCCGCGCCCTCGGCCACCACGAGGCTGACGACCGTGGCGCCGGAGGCCGTGGTGTGCCGGGAGGCCGCCCAGCCCTCCCCCACCCCCAGCGGAACGATGCCCGTACGGTCCGGATCGCCGCCGACCGTGACGGAGTTGTCCGGCGGTGACGCCACCGGCCGCGTCACCGTGGAGTAGGCGAGGCGGGTGTAGTAGGGGTCGTAACGGACGTCCTCGCTGCCGTGGTTGTGCAGCCGGACGATGCCGTCGGTGCGGGTCGACTGGAGCAGCCAGTTGGGGCCGCTCACGCCGGTCACCGCGTCGGCGCGCTCGGCGGGGCCCGGCTCCTCGGGCGCCGTCCACACGGGGTCGCCGGGCGGCAGGAGCAGCCCGAGGAAGCCCTTGCTCGCCCAGTACGGCGACGCCGGGCCCGAATAGCCCTGCACGACGGCCGGGTCCGGACCGTCCCAGCCGAGGGTGAGCAGACCCCGCTCGTCCACGGCACCGCGGTCGAGGAAGTACTTGAGCGCGCCCGAGGCCAGCCGCCGGGTCTCGCCGGGCGTGAGCGGCGTACGGCCGGTGAGCGCGCCCAGCCACAGGGGGGCCGCGGTGGCGAAGCGGTACGTCAGGGAGCGGCCCTGGTGCAGAGGGGCGCCGTCGCCGCCGAACAGCCGGGCGTAGTCGGCGAGGTGGCGTTCGAGGCGGCTGCCGTAGTGGTCGAGCAGCCCCGGGTCGTCCGCCAGCCAGGCGTGCAGCACCGGGTAGAGGTGCAGGGCCCAGCCGTTGTAGTAGTCGAAGGCCCGGCCGGGACCGTCCGAGTACCAGCCTTCTCCGACGTACCAGTCCTCGATCCGCTCCAGGCCGCGCTCGACGGCCTTGCGGGAGGCCTCGGGCTCATGTCCGACCTCCGCGAGGAAGCCGCCGACGGTGACGGGGAACAGCTCCCAGTTGCAAACCCACGGTTCCGCGGTGAGGGCGCCGGCGAGCCAGTCGGCGGCTCTTCGGCGCACCGGGTCGGGGAGCCGGTCCCACAGCAGGGGCCGGGTCAGCCGCAGGGCCAGGGCGATCGAGGCGGCCTCCACGAGGGGCTGGCCGCGGTCCTCGATACGCGGCCAGACGCCGGCGGTGCCGGCCGCGAGGCCCTCCGCGTAGCGTCCGAGGGCGTTCTCGTCCCTGCGTAAGGCCGCGAGGAGGAAGGTGCGGGCGTAGCCCTCGAGCCCGTCCGAGAGGCGTCCTGACCAACTCTGGCGGTCTCCGGGAAGGTGATAGAGGGCCTGGTCCCCGGTGGCGTACGGCCGGACGGCCGCGAGCAGGGCGTCGGCGGCCGCCTCCCAGTGGGCTCGGGTGTAGCCGGTGCGCGGGCTGAGAGTACGGTCGGTGGGAGGCAGGTGCATCGGAGGCTTCGCTCCTTACAGTGGGGGCTGCACGCCGGTCAGAGAGGGTCCGATCGTTCGGCGAGTGAAATCAATCACTCCAGAAACACTCCTGCGTGTTCAAGCCGTGAAATCAAGCACCTCTTGCTTGTTCAGGTAGTGAAAGCACTTTCCCTCCCCAAAGCCAAGATCCTTCAGTCCATGAAGCCGTGTAACGCCACAGTGACGCTCTGTACCTGCCGGGTGAGGCGCATCCCACCCGGCGGGGGCCCGGGACGCCCCGGTTCCGGTCGGGACGCCTCAGGGTCCTATGGGACGGGTCGTACGTCCATGGGCCGACCGGTCGCCGCGCCCGGCTCCCCGTGCACCGGCTCCCCGCGCACCTCCCGCTCGGACACCAGGCCGAGGGCGACGAGTCCGTCGCGGACCAGCCCCGCGTAGACGGTGGCCCCGTGGGCGGAGGTGTGGGTGTTGTCCTTCTTCTCGTCATAGAGGTAGATCGCCTTGGAGCCCTCCACCCCGAGGGACTCGACGAGCGTCTTGGTCCGCGCGGTCAGGTCGACGAGCGGCACGCCCTCGGCGGCGGCGACGGAGCGGATCACCGCCGGGTGGTCCACCCCGAGCCCGTTGACCAGCAGGGCCGTGCCGTTGTTCAGGGTGCCGTCCGCGTTGAACCAGCGCCGGACGATCGGCGTGACCAGAACGGGCCGGCCCCTCCGCGCCCGGACACCGGCGACCAGTTTCTCGAGGTTGGCCCGGTAGGTCGGCTCGTCGGTCGTCTTGTCGTTGTGGGCGAGCTGGACGAGCACCAGGTCTCCCGGGTGGATCAGCGGCCGGACGGTGTCCCACAGGCGCGGGTCGGCCAGGTAGCTGACCGTGCTCTCCCCGGAGTCGGCGTGGTTGGCGACGGACAGGCCGCGGCGCAGGAACTGCGGGAGCTGCTGGCCCCAGCCGGAGTAGGGGGCGCCGGGCTGGTCGCAGACGGTGGAGTCACCGATCAGGAGGATCTGGCGGGCGTGCCTCGCGGGGGTGACCGTGATACCGGCGAGGGCGGGGGCGGCGCCGCCGAGGGCGAGGTCGAGTCCGGGTGAGCCGTCGGGCCCGGTGGGCTCGCCCTCCGGGGTGCGGACGTCGACGGTGAAGGAGCGGGTGACGGTCTCACCGGCCGCGGTGGCGGTCTCCGGGAGCAGGGAGCGGCGGGTCTCACCGCTGATGCCGGTGCTCGCGGCCGCCGCACCGCCGAGACGGACCCGGACGTCGTAGGCGCCCGGCGGGACGTCGAAGTGGCAGGCGGTCGCGGTGCAGTCGCCGATGCCGAGCGGGGGCGACGGCGGCCGCGGTGGCTGCCGCTCGTCCGCGGAGGCGGGCACGGCCGTGAGCGCGGTGCTCAGGGTGAGCGCCGCGAGGGTGGCGAGGCCGAGTCGTCTCGTGAGCGTCCTGGGGGTCATACGCGGCTCCTCGGTGAGCGGGCACGGGGCTGGCCGCTGGACCGTACCGCTGCCGACAAGCGCTTTCTAGCCCCTTGGATTTTTTGACGAAAATGCCAACTCCAGCCGAGCGAAAGCCCTTTCGCAATAACGATTCAACTGTCACTCTGCCAGACACCGCACGCGTCACGGCTCCACCCGCACCACGCACCGCCCCCGTCACGCATCACGCATCACGCACCCGCACCCCGTATCCGCACCTCCGAAGGAGGCACTCCCATGTCCGGATCCGTGAACAAGCCGGTCCGACGCCGTACCTTCGTGCTCGGCACGGCTGCCGCCGCCGGTTCCGCGGCGCTCGCCGGCCCGCTGGCGTCCACCGCGGCGGCCGCCGGTTTCGGCTGGAGCGACGACGGCTCGAACTACGTCGTCGACACCGGCGCGAGCCTGGTGTTCAAGGTCAGCAAGACCAACGGCGATCTGGCCTCGCTGGTCTACAAGGGAACCGAGTACCAGGGCTACGGCGGCAAGAACTCCCACATCGAGTCGGGGCTCGGCACCTCCACCGTGACCCTCGCGCAGTCCGGCTCGACCATCCTGGTCTCCGTCACGTACGGCACGCTGAAGCTCTACTACGCGGCCCGCAGCGGCGAGAACAACGTGTACGTCTGGACGAACAAGGCCGACGCGTCGGTCAGCGCGACCCGGTACATCGTGCGCGTCAAGGCGGGGCTGTTCCTCAACGACGAGCCGGACTCGTACACCTACGCGCCCACCACCGTCGAGGCGTCGGACGTGTTCCAGAAGTCCGACGGCCAGACCCGCTCGAAGCACTACTCCAAGCTGCGCGTCATCGACTACGACTACATCGGCTGGACCACCGGTGGCGTCGGTCTGTGGGTGGTGCGCAGCAACCACGAGAAGGCGTCCGGCGGCCCCTTCTACCGCTCGCTGCTGCGCCACCAGAGCGCGGACGGCGGCGGGCTGTACGAGATCCTGTACTACGGCGAGAACCAGACGGAGTCGGAGCGTTACGGCCTCCAGGGTCCGTACGTGATCGCCTTCACGGACGGCGGCGCACCGTCCTCCGCCCTCTACCACGCGAACCTCACCACCTCCCCGTCCTGGGCGGACTCGCTCGGTCTCTCCGGGTACGTGCCCGCGAGCGGCCGGGGCCGGGTGGCGGGGGTCGGGATCACCGGGCGGAACACCGCGTTCGCGTACACCGTGGGCCTCGCCAACTCGGCGGCCCAGTACTGGGGCTCGGCGCGCGCGTCGGACGGCTACTTCTCGATCACCGGGGTGCTGCCGGGGACGTACACCCTGACCGTCCACAAGGGCGAACTGGCCGTGTACACGACGTCGGTGACGGTCACCGCGGGCGGTACGACCACCCTCAACACGATCGCGGTCCCCACCTCCAACGATCCGGGGAACGCCACCGCGATCTGGCGTCTCGGCGACTGGGACGGCACGCCCGGCGGGTTCAAGAACGCGGCCCTGATGACGTACGCCCATCCGTCCGACGTGCGGGCCGCCGCCTGGACCGGCAACGTGGTGATCGGCGGCGGCGGTGAGACCGCGGCCTTCCCGGCGTACCTCTGGAAGGACGTCAACAGCGGCCTGGTCGTGTACTTCAGGCTCACCGCGGCACAGGCCGCCGCCGCGCACACCCTGCGGATCGGCGTGACGACCGCCTACGCCAACGGCCGCCCCCAGATCACCGTCAACAGCTGGACGTCGTCGATCCCCTCACCGCCCGCCCAGCCGAGCACGCGGTCACTGACCGTGGGCTCGTACCGGGGCAACAACTACACCTTCAGTTACAGCGTTCCGGCCAGTGCCTGGCTCACGGACACCAGCCAGTACAACGTGCTGAGGATCTATGTGGTGAGCGGCTCGGGGACGACGGGCTATCTCAGCGCGGGCACGGCGGTCGACGCGATCGACCTGCTGGCCTGACGGGCCGGCGGCCCGGTGGCCCGACGGCCGCCGGGTGATCTCAGGTCCCGCGCGTCCACTGCTGGTTGGTCCCTCCGTTGCAGGTGTACGTGATGAGCGCGGCGGAGTCGGCGGTGGACGCGCCGGACACATCGAGGCACTCGCCGCTCGCACGCGAGGCGATGGTCACGTAGGAGCCGGACGTGACCACCGACCACTGCTGGGCGGTGCTCCCGGTGCAGTTCTCCTGGGTGACGTCGCTCGCGTTCTCCTGGAGGCACAGGGAACTGCCGCGGCCCATGAGCGCGTAGTGGCCCGAGCCGAGATCCTTGAACCACCATTTCTGGTTGGTGCCGCCGTTGCAGGTGTACTGGCTGAGCGCGACCCCCTGCCAGAGCGACTGGTTCGGCACGTCGGCGCACTTCGCACTGTGCCGGGCGATCAGCGTGCTGTAGGTGGCGGCGGTCCCGGTGACGGTGCCGGCGGCGGTGTCGACGGACACCTCCGGGTACCAGGACAGGGACATCGACGTGGCCGTCGGGAAGGTCAACGGCAGCCAGACATAACGGGAGTCGTCGACGGTCCCGCCGAAGGAGTTGCCCCAGCGGTCGCCCATGTAGAGGTACGAGGTGCCCGAACTCCCGCTCACCGGGAGGACGTAGGCGGTCTGCGAGTTGTACGCCGTCGAGTCGCCGACGTTCGTCCAGGAGGTCCAGGGACCGGCCGGGGAGGTCGCGGTGGCGTACTGCTGCTGGTTGGCGCTCCAGCCGGTGGCGCCGGAGGTCAGCATGAAGTAGACGCCGCCCCGCTTGAACAGGGCCGGGGCCTCCCGGTGGCCGCCGGGCCAGGGGTTGGCGACGAGGGCGGCGATCCCGGTGTAGTCCGCGGTGAGCCGGTAGATGTGCAGGTCGTAGTTCTCGTTGGCGGCGGAGACCAGGTAGGCGGTGCCGTCGGTGTCCACGTAGGTGGTGAGGTCGCGGGACATGTACTGGCCGAGCGGCTGGAAGCTGCCCTGGTAGGTGTAGGTGCCGTCGATCGTCGCGGACACGGCGACGGCGGCCCTGGCCTGGCTGTAGTCGACGCCGTTCTCCTTGTGCATCCACATCACGTACGTGCCGGTGGCCGCGTTGTAGATGACCTTGGGCCGCTCGATGTACGCGGTGCCGAGTTCGGCGGCGGAGGACTGCGACAGGACGTGGCCGCGGAACTCCCAGGACTTCAGGTCGGTGGAGCGGTAGGCGTCCACGTATCTGAAGGTGTTGTCGGCGTTGCGGTCCTCGCCGAACCAGTAGTAGTAGGAGCCGGCCTTGACGACACCGCCGCCGTGCGCGTGCAGGGCGTTGCCCGAGGTGTCGGTGAACTGGACGCCGTTGGTGACGGTCTGGACCGCCGCCCGCGCCGTACCGGCGACACCCAGCGCACCGGCGAGCGCGAGGCAGAGGGCGAGGAGGAGGGACAGGAGGGGAGCGAGGAGAGGGACCGGGGCGGGGGGACGGGCGGGTGGCAGATGCTGTTCGCGGCTCATACGGGCTCCCTGTCGGGGACACGGTGAGGTGGGACGACCGGGACGGCGATTGTTCGTGATACCGGCCGCCATCTGTCATGCCGAACGCCGGAAAGGTACGCGCGGGGTGCGAGGAGGTCAACGGTTCGGACGGGACATGGCAGTAAGCGATTTCTGCGACTGCCGTCCGGGGCAGGGTCGGGTCGGGTCGGGTCGGAGGGCATGGACTAGCGTCGAATCGTGCGCACCCCCGACCGGAACTCTCCCCGCCCGCCCTCCCCCGGCCTCGCCGAGGCGCTCGGCGCCGGACCGGTCGTCCTGGACGGCGGGATATCCAATCAGCTCGAGTCGGCCGGGCACGATCTGGGCGACGGGCTCTGGTCGGCCCGGCTGCTCGCCGAGCGGCCCGCGGCGATCACCGAGGCCCACCTCGCCTACTTCGAGGCCGGTGCGAGCGTGGCGATCACGGCGAGCTACCAGGCCACGTTCGAGGGCTTCGCCCGGCGCGGCATCGGGGCGCGGGAGGCGGCGCGGCTGATGGCGCTGAGCGTGGAACTGGCGCGGGAGGCGGCGCGGCGGGCCCGGGCCGGGGGTGTGACGCGTCCGCTGTGGGTGGCCGGATCCGCGGGGCCCTACGGGGCGATGCTGGCGGACGGCTCGGAGTACCGGGGGCGGTACGGGCTGGGCGTCGCCGAGCTGGAGCGTTTCCACCGGCCGCGGCTGGAGGCGCTGGCCTCGGCGGGTCCCGACGTCCTGGCCCTGGAGACGGTCCCCGACGTGGACGAGGCGAGGGCGCTGCTGCGGGCGGTACGGGGGCTCGGGGTGCCGGTGTGGCTGTCGTACACGGTCGCCGGTGACCGTACGAGGGCGGGGCAGCCGCTGGCGGAGGCGTTCGCGGTCGCGGCGGACGCGGACGAGGTGATCGCGGTGGGGGTCAACTGCTGCGCCCCCGGGGACGTCGGACCGGCTGTGGCGACCGCCTCCCGCGTCACCGGCAGACCTGTCGTCGTCTACCCGAACAGCGGCGAGTCCTGGGACGCCGGCACCCGCACCTGGACCGGCGGCTCCACCTTCGCCCCGGAGCAGGTCAGGTCCTGGTACCGGGCCGGTGCGCGGCTGATCGGGGGGTGCTGCCGGGTCGGTCCCGAGACGGTCGGGGCCGTCGCCCGGACCCTCGCGCGGACCGTGCCCCAGGACGCGCCGCGGACCGGTCCCGGTCCCCTGCGTCCGGGCGGACGCGCCACCGGCAGGGAAGACCAGGATGCGGGGGCCATGGGCCGGGCGGACGACGGGAGTGACGGGACGCCCTGGCTTGATCTTTAACGTCCGGCGGATCAGGCCGGAGAGCATCGGCCCAGGACACCGGCGGTGCCCATCGGCTCGGGGAAGTGCCGGCCCCCGCGTCTTTGGCGTGATCCGCCGGACGGCCTAGCTCCGCCGCGAGGCGCCGGGGCGCCGCAGCCGGCGCAGGACCGCCGCCCCTGCCCGCGGCTCCGTCCCGCCGCCGTCCGTGGCCGCAGCCGGACGCTCCGCGGCCGGGCCCGCGGTCTCCGGGGCGTCCGGCTGCGGGGCGTCCGCCTCCGGAGAGCCCGGCGGCCACAGCGCGAGATGCGCGTCCCGGGGGCCGTACACCGTGTACGGTTGCTCGCCGTCCCCGAAGACCCGCACCGGGTGCGACGCGTCCCACGCCTCCCACCCGGGATCGCCCTCGGTGGCGAAGCGGACCCACGCCCCGTGCATCTCCCGGGCGAGTTCCCGGGGCGCCCCCTCCCCCGCGAGCCGCGCCGACTCCGGCACCTCACCGTTGTCGAAGACGAACCCCAGCTCCAGGGCGTGGCACGCGCCGAGGTCGGCAAGCCGTGAGGGCCACGCGAACTCGTAGACGTACGCGGAACCGGACCGCGCGTCCGCGAGCCGGTGCAGCGGCAGCCGCAGCAGACGGTCGGTGACCATCTGGCCGACGAGGTCGGCGGTCGAGGCCGTGGGGAGCAGCGCGCGGTATCCGCGCGGGACGTCGGGACCGCAGTGGCAGCGGGCGCGCCCCACGGCGACGGCGAAGGCGCCGAGCCGGTCGACGCGTTCCAGCAGTCCGCCGGGCACGAGCCACAGCCGGTACTCGTCCCGGGTCCAGCCGAGCAGCAGTTCCACGTCCCGTGCCACGTCGCCCTCGGCCAGTGCGTCCAGGGGATCACGCGGTACGAGGTCGCCGTCGACGACGATGCCGAAGGCCGGGCCGCCGAGGACGGGGCCGCTGAGCCGTCCCGCCTCCGCCTGGACGCGCAGCAGTACGTCGCGGTCCACGGCGGCGAACGCCTCCGCCGTGGCCGGGATCCTCAGCCGGGCCGCCATCCGGCGCACCATGCGCCGTACGTCGTCGCGGTCGGACGCCTCGGGCGCCCCGCTCTGCAGCACCGCCCGCCGGAACAGCCCCTGGGCCTGCGGTGCGGCGATGAGCGCGCCGATGCTGATGGCGCCGGCGGACTGCCCGCACAGGGTGACGCGGTCGGGGTCGCCTCCGAAGGCGGCGACGGAGTCGTGGACCCAGAGCAGCGCGGCGAGCTGGTCGTGCAGCCCGGCGTTGGCCGGCGCGTCGGGGAAGAGGCCGTAGCCCTCGACACCGAGGCGGTGGTTGAGGGAGACGCAGACGACGCCGTCGCGGGCGAAGGCACGGCCGTCGTAGACCGGTACCGCGGAGGAGCCCCTGGTCAGCGCGCCGCCGTGCAGCCAGACGAGGACCGGGAGGCGGGCGCCGGGGTCCGGCTGCGGTGTCCATACGTTGAGGTTGAGGCAGTCGTCGCCAGGCACGACGGGGTCGGACAGATACTGCGAGAAGGCGGCCGAGTACGGCGGTTTCGGTGCCGTGGGACCGAAGGCTCCCGCGTCGCGGACGCCGTCCCAGGGCTCGGGCGGGACGGGCGGCCGGAAGCGGCGGGGGCCGAAGGGGGGTGCGGCGTAGGGGATGCCGCGGAAGACGGCGATCCCGTGCTCGTGGCGGCCGCGCACCGCTCCGTGGGGTGTGCGCACGACAGGGTTCTCGATGTCCGGGGGGTCCGCGGCGTCCGCCCGGGGCGTCCGGCCCACCGGGCCCACTCGCTCCGCACGCCACGCCGGTTCCGTCGGTTCCTCTGGTTCCGCCGTCATCTGCACCAGCTCCTCGCCGCGCTCGTGCACCGTCCACACCAGAGCACCACATCGCTCCCCGGTATTCCGGTCGGCGTGCCGCGGGCCCGGCGGGCCGGACGGCCGCGCGGTCCGTGTCCCGCCGTGATCGATCCGTTCGCGGTTTCGCAAGTACGGCCCGGCGTGATTCCGCGAATTACCTTGTCTTCCCGCCGTCTTGCGGCGCATCTATCGTAGGAAGCGCTTTCTCTGTGGTGGCTGTGCGGGCCGCGCGAGCCGCGCTGGTCGCAACTTTCGATGGCCCCGGGGCGGGCCGGAGAGGCGGGTTCCCGATGGTGGTCCGTTCGGGGAGTGCGAGCGGCACGACGGCGGGGCCGACACTGGCGGTGGTGGCCCGGGAGGCGGGCGTGTCGGTACCGACGGCGTCGAAGGTGGTCAACGGCCGCGCGGACGTGGCTCCGGAGACCCGCCGCCGGGTCACCGAGGCGCTCGAACGGCTCGGTTACGTCCGCAGGCCCCGGTTCGACGCGGCGAAGGCGCCCGCGCTGGTCGATCTCGTGGTGCAGGCGCTGGACAGTCCCTGGTCGGGGGCGGTGCTGCGCGGGGTGGAGGAGGCTGCCCGCGAGGCGGGCCTGGAGGTGGTGGTGTCGTCGGCCCCGCCCGGCCACGGCACCGGCCTGACCCACAGCAGCGGCGGCAGCGGCAGCGGTGGACGTCCGGACCGGGGGTGGCTGGACCGGCTCACCGCGCGTGGTTCCGCCGGGGTGCTGTTCCACGTGGCGGAGCTGTCACCGGCGCAGTACGCCCGGCTCGACCACCTCCGCCTCCCGTACGTCATGATCGACCCGGTGTCCGAGCCGCCGGCGGGCGTGGTGTCGGTGGGTGCCGCGAACTGGCGGGGCGGGGTGACGGCCACCGAGCACCTGCTGGAGCTGGGGCACGAGCGCATCGCCGTGGTCGCGGGGTCGCGGCGCCGGATGTGCGGTGCGGCCCGGGTCGCCGGGTACCGCTCGGCGCTGGCCTCGGCGGGGGTTCGGCCGCGTGCGGAGTACCTCCGGGTGGGCGGTCCGGACGAGGGGGCCGCCCGGGTCCGGATGCTGGAGCTGCTCGATCTGCCGGAGCCGCCGACGGCCGTCTTCGCCTGCTCGGACCGCGCGGCGCTCGGGGTGTACGGGGCGCTCGCCGAGCGCGGGCTGCGGGTGCCGTACGACATGAGCGTGGTCGGCTTCGGTGATCTGCCCGAGGCCCGCTGGGCCGCCCCCGCACTCACCACGGTCCGCCGGCCCACGGCGGAGATGGCCTCGACGGCGCTGCGCCTGCTGGTGAGGATGATGGCCGGGGACCGCCCGGAGGGGACCAGGACGGAGCTCTCCACCCGTCTGGTGGAACGCGCCAGCACCGCCCCGCCTCCCGTCTGACGGCAGAGGCCGGCCCGCACCCCGGCCGGGCCTCCGGCCGCACCCCGGTCGGCACCATGACCAGGACCCCGGCCGCACCCCGGCCGCCCCTCGCAGGACCCCGGCCGGGTCGGTCACGGCTCGTCGGGCTTCTGGGGCGGCTGGCCGTTCTTCGCGTGGGTGCGCAGGCGGGAGGTGACGTCCTCCGGGGGCAGGAAGCGGGACCAGCGCTCCGGGAACTCGGAGGGCATGTCGGGGTCGTCGGGGTCGGGCTCGCGTTCCGCCGCGACCCGGGCGACGTACTCGGCGATCTGCGCCTCCCGCAGACGTTCGTTCGCGGCGCGGGCCGCGGCGGTCGCGGCGGCCGGCCAGACCCGGTCGACGGCGGCGTTGACCGCCGCCCCGACCAGCACGGCGAAAGCCGACACGCCGATCCACAGCAGGACCGCGACGGCGGCGGCGAGGGAGCCGTAGATCGTCGCTCCCTCGATCTCGTGGGTGATGTAGATACGCATCAGGAAGCTGCCGAGCACCCACATGGCGAGGGCGACCAGCGCGCCGGGCACGTCCTCGACCCAGGGGGAGCGCACCGGCACGGACACGTGGTAGAGCGTCGTCAGGAAGACCACGGACAGGACGATCAGCACAGGCCAGTAGAGGATCTGTACCAGCGTCTCCGACCAGGGGACCACCCCCACCACCGCGTCCGGGCCCACCACCATCAGGGGCAGTGCGACCGAGCCGATCAGCAGGGCCACGATGAACAGCAGGAACGACATCACACGGGACCACACGACGCCTCGCACGCCGTCCAGGCCGTACATGACGGTGATGGTCTCGACGAAGACGTTCACCGCGCGGGAACCCGACCACAGGGCGAACAGGAAACCGAGCGAGATGACGTCGGGACGGCCGCCCTTGCTCACGTCGTGCAGGAGGGGCACCAGGATGTCGTGGACGCCCTTCTCCGACAGGACGGTGCGGGAGGCCTCGAGGATGTTGTCCTCCAGGCTCTTGATGGTGTCGGTGCCGGTCCAGTCGTCGACGTAGCCGAGCAGGCCGATCAGGCTGAGCAGCAACGGGGGCACGGAGAGCAGGGTGAAGAAGGCCGCCTCGGCCGCCAGGCCCAGGATGCGGTAGTGCACGCACGAGTTGACGGTGTCCTTGAGCAGCAGCCAGGCGGTCTTGCGCTTGGAGACGTTCCGGTAGAGGGCCCGGGCCCGGTGGAGGCGGCCCGCGGGCCTCTCGGGGGTGTCACTTGCATGCTGCACGACCTAAAGGTATCCGTCGTGGCAGGTCGCACTCATCCCCCGGGCCCCGAGGCCCGTTTCCCCGGGCCCCGCGGCCCCGGTGCGGAGGTCACGGGTGAGGGGTCCCGGGTGCCCGGGTACGTTTCTCGGCATGGCACGCACCACGCACACCGTGACCAATCAGCCGCCCCCGTTGACCGGCCATGACACCTTCGCCACCGACCGTGCCCTGGTGGCGGCGGTCGACCGGTACACCGTTCCCGGCGCCCTGGACGAGGTGCGCGGCGAACTCTCCGCGCTGGGCCGTACCTGCGGATCGGCACAGGTGCAGGAGTGGGGGGTGGCGGCGAACGAGCATCCGCCCCGGCTGCGCACCCACGACCGCTACGGCCGCCGGATCGACGAGGTCGAGTTCCATCCGTCCTGGCACCGGGTCCTCGGCAAGGGCGTCGGGGCGGGTCTCACCGCGGCCTGGGAGCGGCCCGCCGGGCACGTGCGGCGGGCGGCGGCCTTCGTGCTGTGGACACAGGTCGAGGCGGGCAACTGCTGCCCGCTGTCGATGACGCACGCGGCGGTGCCCGCGCTGCGCGCCGACCCGTCGCTGGCCGCCGAGTGGGAACCGCGGCTGACGTCCACGGTCTACGACCGTGAACTGCGGCCGGCCCGGCACAAGGCCGGGGTGCTGTTCGGCATGGCGATGACGGAGAAGCAGGGCGGCAGCGACGTCCGCGCCAACGCGACCACCGCGCTGCCGCTGGCCGAGGACGGCACGTACGCGCTGACCGGGCACAAGTGGTTCTGCTCCGCGCCCATGTCGGACGGCTTCCTGGTGCTGGCCCGGGCCCCCGGCGGCCTCACCTGCTTCCTGGTCCCCCGGGTGCTGGAGGACGGCGAACGCAACGTCTTCCTCCTCCAGCGGCTCAAGGACAAGCTCGGCAACCGGTCGAACGCGTCGGCCGAGGTCGAGTTCGACGGCACCTGGGCGCGCCGGGTCGGTGAGGAGGGGCGCGGGGTGCACGTCATCCTCGGCATGGTCGCCGCGACCCGGCTGGACTGTGTGCTCGGGTCGGCGGGCCTGATGCGGCAGGCGGTGGCGCAGGCGATCCATCACTGCGGCCACCGGGAGGCGTTCGGCGGGCCGCTCATCGGCAAGCCGCTCATGCGGAACGTCCTGGCGGACCTCGCGCTGGAGTCGGAGGCGGCGACCGCGCTCGGGATGCGGCTCGCGGCGGCGTACGACGACGGGGGCGAGCAGGAGCGGGCGTTCCTGCGGCTCGCGGTGCCCGCGGCGAAGTACTGGGTGACCAAGCGGTGCGCGCCGCTGGTCGTGGAGGCCGCGGAGTGCCTGGGCGGCAACGGGTACGTCGAGGAGTCGGGGCTGCCTCGGCTGGTACGGGAGTCGCCGCTGAACTCCGTGTGGGAGGGCGCGGGCAACGTCCAGGCGCTGGACGTGCTGCGGGCGCTGCGAAGCGAACCGCAGGCGCTG
This sequence comes from Streptomyces sp. NPDC047000, assembly GCF_040644295.1. Taxonomy (NCBI): domain Bacteria; kingdom Bacillati; phylum Actinomycetota; class Actinomycetes; order Kitasatosporales; family Streptomycetaceae; genus Streptomyces; species Streptomyces sp. NPDC047000. The sequence continues at coordinate 305,446 of NZ_JBEYWE010000001.1, read as the reverse complement.
AACGCCTTCCTGCTGGAGGTGGGCCGGGCCCGCGGCGCCGACCACCGTCTGGACGCCGCGATCAAGGACCTGCTGACCGAACTGGCCGACCTGGACGGCGTCGAGGGCCGGGCCCGCCGGGTGGCCGAACGCCTCGCCCTCGTCCTCCAGGGCGCCCTCCTGGTGCGGCACGCGCCGCCGGAGGTCTCCGACGCGTTCTGCGGCTCGCGGCTCGGCGGCGACTGGGGCGGCACGTTCGGCACGCTGCCCTACGGCGGGGGGCTCGCGGCGGTGGTGGAGCGGGCGCGGCCGGAGTGACGCGGGGGCCTGCGGCGCGGGACCTGCGGTGTCCTCGCCGGGAGGTGTACGCCCCCCGCCGCCCCTTCCCGTTCCCGGGGGCTGTGCCCCGGCCCCCGGGCAGCTGCCCGCCCGAGGCCTTCGCCCGCCTCGCCCACGCGGACGGTGCCGGCGCGGGGGTGGTGCTGCGCCGACACGGCACCACCCCCGTCTCACGGGTCCCTCGGGGCCCGTACGCCGCTCGCGGCGGCGTGGCACAAGTTTCAATGACCACTCGGTGTGTCCACCAGGGTTGCAAGGGGTTGCAACTTGCCGGTGACTGTGTGCGTACGGTGTCCCTGTGTCACCGGCGGACGGCAAGATGGGTCCGGCGCCCGGCCCGGAGACCGCCCGCCGGCGCGCTCGACGGCCGTCCGTCTTTGCTGACCCCCGGGAGGATCTCTGTGGCGAACCCGCCGATGGACGTGGCACGACTCACCGCCGTGGACGCGGCCGGGGCGGCCCGGGTGCTGAGCGAGATGCGCGAGTCGGCGCTCGCGGGACGCCGCTCCCGTGTCGCGCCCCGGCCCGTGATCGAGCGGTCCTGGGAACGGGTGCTGCGCGGCGGGGTGGACCCGGACCACGACTTCCGGGCGGCGGGGCTGCTCGCGCGGGAGGAGGTGCGCCAGCGGCGCGCCCGCTCCCCGCTGCGTCATGTGCTGCCGGTGCTGCGGGAGGGACTGCTGCCGGTCGCGGACGTCGCCCAGCACATCATGGTGGTCGCGGACGCGGACGGCAGGGTGCTGTGGCGCGAGGGCTCGCCCGCGGTGCTCCGCAAGGCCGACGACACCGGGATCGAGCCCGGCGCGGACTGGCGGGAGGAGGTCGTCGGCACCAACGGCGTGGGCACGACGGCGGTCGTACGGCGGCCCGTGCAGGTCTTCGCCGCCGAGCACTTCGCCCGCTCGCTGGGCACCTGGACCTGTACGGGCGCCCCGATCACCGACCCGCGCGACGGCACGCTGCTCGGCGTGGTGGACGTGAGCGGCCCGCTGGAGTCCATGCATCCGGCCACGCTCGCCTGGGTCGACTCGGTCGCGAAGCTCGCCGAGGCCAGGCTCCACGAGATGCATCTGAAGTCGCTGGACCAGCTGCGGGCGGTGGCGGCGCCGGTGCTGGCCCGGCTGAGCGGCCGCGCCCTGGTGGTGGACCGGGACGGCTGGACCGCCGCGCTCACGGGGATGCCGTACACCGGGCGGATCGCGCTGCCCAGGTCACCGGCGCCGGGCCGCCGCTGGCTGCCGACGCTGGGGCTGTGCGCACTGGAGCCGCTGGCGGGCGGCTGGCTGGTGCGGGCCGGTGACGAGCCGGTGCCGCAGGACGCCGCGCGGGTCGTCCTGGACCTGAGCCGGCCGCGCCGCCGGACCCTGACGGTGTCCGGCGGGTCGGGCTCGTGGACCCGCGAACTGAGCGCACGGCACGCGGAGTTGCTGTACCTCCTCACCGTCCACCGGACGGGCCGCAGCGCGGCCCAACTGGCCGAGGCGGTGTTCGGCGACCCGGCCCGCACCGTGACGGTACGCGCCGAGATGTCCCGGGTGCGCCGCTACCTGGCCGACCTCCTGGAGCACCGCCCGTACCGCTTCCGCACCGGCGTGGAGGTGACCCTCCACCGCCCCGCGCCCACCCCCGGCCCCGCCACCGCCCCCACCCCCGGTCCCACCCCGTGACCCCCGCCCGCCCGGCACTGGCATATGCCAAATCGCCCCCATTCCGCCTGCAAGCGGACTTCTTCCGCAGTCCTGGACCTGAGCAACGCTCACCTGCCGTAGCATCCCTCTACAGGCCACCCCACCTGTGCCCGGTGCAACGCAAAGCGCACAGGGCCCAGTTGGCTCGCCTCGGGAGGGCAGATGACGCAACGAGGCAGACACCGCCGCCGTAGGCGGGGCAGGGCGCTACGGGCCTTCCTGGCCGGAACCGCCCTCGCGCTGACCGCCGCGGCCACCATGATCAGCGCCTCGCAGGCCACGGTCGCCTCCGATCCCGGGGCGCTGAGGCCGCTCACCTCGCCCGCCGCGCTGGACAGGCTGCGGCTCCAGGAGCACCCGGAACCACAGGCGGTGCTGGACCGGCTCGCCTCGGCCATGGGCCGCCCCGTCGACGTCGGCACCGTCCTGCGGAGCGCCGACCGTTCCCTGCGTTCCGAGGACTCCTGCACGGGGAGCGAGAAGCAGACGCTGCCCGTCGCACCGGCGGCCACGCGGGCGTACTGCTGGTCCGCCTCGGACACGGCCGCATGGCAGCCCGGCGGTGTCACCACCTCCGGCGGCACGGACCCCGACGACCGGTGGGGCGCCGACCGGGTCGTCCTCTCCGGCTGGAGCCGGCACGGCAGTCTCGCCCGGGTCGCGTTCGTCGACGCGGGCGACCCGGACCGTCTCACCTACACCTGGGTCCTGCTCGCCCTCCCCGTCGACGGCGGCCGGGACTACCGCGCGCTGGCCTCCACCGTCACCGGCATGGTCTGGTACCACAAGAAGCTGCTGGTCACCGCGTCCGGCCAGGGATCCGACGCGCTCTACGTCTACGACCTGCGCCGCATCCAGCGCGCCACCGTCAGCTCCGACGCGGTCGGCCGGGTGCCGGGCGGCTTCGCCGCGGCCGGCTACCCGTACGTGATGCCCGCCGTGGGCACCTACACACGGGCCGCCGGCGCCTGCACGACCCGTACGGACGACGGCACTCCCTGCATGGACGCCATCTCCCTGGACCGCAGCACCGCGCCCGACAGCCTGGTCGCCGCCGAACGGGTGCCCCAGGACGGCGGCCACGACCGCCACAGCCGGCTGTGGCGCTACGACCTCGACGGCACCGCGGCCCGCGGCGGGCTGCTCGCCACCGACTTCGCGGGCCGCGCGTACGCCGGTGAGGCGTACGAGACGAAGGCGACCGGCGTACGGGGCGTGCTGTCGTACCGCGCGGGCTGGTACCTGGACCGGGCGGCCGACGGGGCGGACGGCCACGGCACGCTGTGGCGGCAGGACACGCACGGCGCCGCGGCCACCCGCTGCGGGGCCGACGACACACAGCTGTGCTGGACATCGCTGCCCGGATCGCTGTCCTACGGGCAGGAGACCGGTGAGGTCTGGTCCCAGTCGGACCGGGTCCTGTTCGCCCTTCCCCTCGCCTCCATCGGCGACGCACTGGGATGACCCCGCGCGGGTGCCTCCCGCGGATGATCCCCCGGCAGACGGCCGTATCACCATGCGGCGCCGACGGCGGCCCCGGCGGTCGGTATGTTTTTCTGACCGTCATGAGCGACATCGACGTGACCACCTGGTCCCTGGAGCAGACCGCGCCGACCGACCTGGCGCCCTCCCCCGCCCCCCGGGACGATCTGCGGATCGTCCGCGCCGAGGTGCCCTCACCGGAGTTCAGCCGGTACCTGTACACGTCGGTGGGCGGCGACATCCGGTGGACCGACCGGCTCGACTGGCCGTACGCCCGCTGGCAGAAGCAGCTGGACCAGCCCGGTGTGGAGACCTGGGTGGTGTACGACCGGGGCACTCCCGCGGGATACCTGGAGCTGGAGCCGCAGGACGACGGCGTCGTCGAGATCGTCTACTTCGGCCTGCTCCCGGCCTTCCGCGGTCGGCGGATCGGCGGCTACCTGCTGTCGTACGGCACCGCCCGCGCCTGGGACCTCGCGGACCGCCGGCCGGGCCGTACGCCGACGAAGCGGGTGTGGCTGCACACCTGCAGCAAGGACGGCGAGTACGCGCTGGACAACTATCTGCGGCGCGGATTCCGGCTGTTCGACACCAAGGTGGCCCGGGAACCGGATCTCGGCACGCCCGGCCCCTGGCCCGGGGCATACCCGGCCTGACCTGCCGGGGCAAGCCCGTGTGCGGCAGATGTGAGCGACACCACCCTTCGTCCGTATTTCGAGACAGTGACGTCCATATCGCGGACAAAGCTGGACGGTGTCCAGATCGCCGTGCCACGCTTCCGTCATGTCCGGAACTGGAATTGCCTTGGTGAGTCGACGGCACGTCGATCTCGGCCGCATGTCCAGCGCCATCTGTCCGGCCTGCTGACGGATCCCTTTTCCCGCCCACGCCGCCGGTTCCCTGCCTCGTCCAGCCTCTGCCCGCTGGCCTTTCCCTCCGTTCTCCTGCCTCTTCCGCTGCCTGCGCAATGACGCGCGGGTACGTATCCGTGCGCCCGTACGCGCAGGTCGAAGCCGCATACCGCCTGTCCCGAAGGACGTGTCCACCATGACCGCCACCCCGCAGAACCCTTCCGCCGCAGCGCCCCGCCGCAAGGTGAGCCGTCACCGCGGCGAGGGTCAGTGGGCCCTGGGTCACTTCACCCCGCTCAACGGTAACGAGCAGTTCAAGAAGGACGACGACGGTCTCAATGTGCGGACACGCATTGAGACGATCTACTCGAAGCGGGGCTTCGACTCGATCGACCCGAACGACCTCCGCGGCCGGATGCGCTGGTGGGGCCTCTACACCCAGCGCCGCCCCGGGATCGACGGCGGCAAGACCGCGATCCTGGAACCGGAGGAGCTGGACGACGAGTTCTTCATGATGCGCGTCCGCATCGACGGCGGACGGCTCACCACCGACCAGCTGCGGGTGATCGGGGAGATCTCCCAGGAGTTCGCGCGCGGCACCGCCGACATCACGGACCGTCAGAACGTCCAGTTCCACTGGATCCGCATCGAGGACGTGCCCGAGATCTGGCGGCGCCTGGAGGGCGTCGGCCTCTCCACCACCGAGGCCTGCGGCGACACCCCCCGTACGATCCTCGGTTCACCCGTCGCGGGAATCGCCGAGGACGAGATCATCGACGGCACCCCCGCCGTCGAGGAGATCCACCGCCGGTTCATCGGCAACCCGGCGTTCTCGAACCTGCCCCGCAAGTTCAAGACGGCGATCTCCGGCTCACCGCTGCTGGACGTGGCGCACGAGATCAACGACGTGGCGTTCGTGGGTGTCGAACACCCGGAGCACGGCCCCGGCTTCGACCTGTGGGTCGGCGGCGGGCTGTCCACCAACCCCAAGATCGGCGTGCGGCTGGGCGCCTGGGTCCCGCTGGACGAGGTGCCGGACGTCTTCGAGGGCGTCATCTCGATCTTCCGCGACTACGGCTACCGCCGGCTGCGCAACCGCGCGCGGCTGAAGTTCCTGGTCGCCGACTGGGGCACCGAGAAGTTCCGGCAGGTGCTGGAGGACGAGTACCTGAAGCGGCGGCTCGTGGACGGGCCCGCGCCCGCCGAGCCGGTGCGGCGCTGGCGCGACCACGTGGGCGTGCACCGGCAGCAGGACGGCCGGTTCTACGTCGGGTTCGCCCCGCGGGTCGGACGGGTCGACGGCACCACCCTCACCAAGATCGCCGATCTGGCGGAGGCACACGGCTCGGGCCGGGTCCGCACCACCGTCGAGCAGAAGATGATCGTGCTCGACGTGGAGGAGGAGCAGGTCGGCTCGCTCGTCGAGGATCTCGAGGCCCTGGACCTCACCGTCACGCCCTCGCCCTTCCGGCGCGGCACCCTGGCCTGCACCGGTATCGAGTTCTGCAAGCTCGCCATCGTGGAGACCAAGGCGCGCGGCAGTGCGCTGATCGACGAACTCGAGCGCCGTCTCCCGGAGTTCGACGAGCCGATCACCATCAACATCAACGGCTGCCCGAACGCCTGCGCCCGTATCCAGGTCGCGGACATCGGTCTCAAGGGCCAGCTGGTCCTCGACGACAAGGGCGAGCAGGTCGAGGGCTACCAGGTGCATCTGGGCGGCGCACTCGGCCTGGAGGCCGGATTCGGGCGGAAGGTCCGTGGCCTGAAGGTCACTTCGGACGAGCTGCCGGACTACGTCGAGCGGGTGCTGAACCGGTTCCAGGCCGAGCGCACGGACGGCGAGCGGTTCGCGGCCTGGGTCGCGCGGGCCTCCGAGGAGGCCCTGTCGTGAGCGAGCGCGCGGCCCCCTTCCACTGTCCCTACTGCGGCGACGAGGACCTGCGGCCCAACGAGGCGGGCCACGGAGCCTGGGAATGCGCCTCCTGCAACCGCGCGTTCCAGCTCAGGTTCCTGGGCCTGCTCGCCCGCGGCGTGCGGCGGGCGGCCGGCGACCGGGACGGCGACCGAGGGGACGGGATATGACGACGGCTCAGCAGGACCGTACGAACGACGAGTTGAAGGCGCTGGCCGAGCAGGCCGGGCGTGACCTGGAGGACGCCCCCGCCCTGGAGATCCTCCGGTGGGCGGTGGACACGTTCGGCGAGGGGTTCTGCGTGACCTCCTCCATGGAGGACGCGGTGGTCGCCCACCTCGCCTCCCGCGTACGCAAGGGCGTCGACGTCGTGTTCCTCGACACCGGCTACCACTTCGAGGAGACCATCGGCACCCGCGACGCCGTGGAGGCGGTGATGGACGTCCACGTCATCACCCTCACCCCGCGCCGTACGGTCGCCGAGCAGGACGCCGAGCACGGGCCGAGGCTGCACGACCGCGACCCCGACCTGTGCTGCAAACTGCGCAAGGTCCAGCCGCTGGAGGAGGGGCTCCGGGGCTACCGGGCGTGGGCGACGGGACTGCGCCGCGACGAGTCCCCGACCCGCGCGAACACCCCGGTCGTCGGCTGGGACGAGAAGCGCGGGAAGGTCAAGGTCTCCCCGATCGCCCGCTGGACCCAGGACGACGTGGACGCCTACGTCGCCGAGCACGGCGTGCTGACCAATCCGCTGCTCATGGACGGCTACGCATCCGTCGGCTGCGCGCCGTGCACCCGCCGGGTCCTGGCGGGCGAGGACGCGCGCGCCGGCCGCTGGGCGGGCCGTGCCAAGACCGAGTGCGGACTGCACGACTGACCATGGCCACGCCCTCGACGCATCAGACGTATCAGCAGCGGACCCAGCGGACCCATCCACCGCATCGGACGAGTCAGGAGACACACGTGACGACCGGAGCCACCGTCTGGCTCACGGGTCTGCCGAGCGCCGGCAAGACCACCATCGCCTGCGAGCTGGCCGGCCGGCTGCGCGCGGAGGGCCACCGTGTCGAGGTGCTCGACGGCGACGAGATCCGTGAGTTCATCTCGGCCGGCCTCGGCTTCTCCCGCGAGGACCGGCACACCAACGTGCAGCGCATCGGTTTCCTCGCCGAGCTCCTCGCCCGTAACGGCGTCAAGGCGCTGGTCCCGGTGATCGCGCCCTACGCGGACAGCCGGGAGGCGGTCCGCAAGCGGCACGCCGAGAGCGGGACGACGTATCTGGAGGTGCATGTGGCGACGCCGGTCGAGGTGTGCTCCGTACGCGATGTGAAGGGGCTGTACGCGAAGCAGGCCGCGGGTGAGCTGAGCGGGCTCACCGGGGTCGACGACCCGTACGAGGCGCCCGGGGCGCCGGATCTGCGCATCGAGTCGCAGGACCAGACGGTGCAGGAGTCCGCGGCGTCGGTGTACGCGCTGCTCGGTGAGAGGGGCCTGGCATGACGACGACCGTCCCGTCCGCGCGGGAGGGCACGGGCAGCCCGTACTCCCTCTCGCACCTGGACGCCCTGGAGTCCGAGGCGGTGCACATCTTCCGCGAGGTGGCGGGCGAGTTCGAGCGGCCGGTGATCCTGTTCTCCGGCGGCAAGGACTCCATCGTGATGCTGCATCTCGCGCTGAAGGCGTTCGCCCCGGCGCCGGTGCCGTTCACGCTGCTGCACGTCGACACCGGGCACAACTTCCCCGAGGTGCTCGAGTACCGCGACCGCACGGTGGCCCGGCACGGGCTGCGGCTGCACGTGGCCTCCGTGCAGGACTACATCGACCGCGGTGTGCTGAAGGAGCGTCCCGACGGCACCCGCAATCCGCTGCAGACGCTGCCGCTCACCGAGAAGATCCAGAGCGAGAAGTTCGACGCGGTGTTCGGCGGCGGGCGCCGGGACGAGGAGAAGGCACGCGCCAAGGAGCGGGTGTTCTCGCTGCGCGACGAGTTCTCCCAGTGGGACCCGCGCCGCCAGCGGCCCGAGCTGTGGAACCTCTACAACGGCCGCCACGCGCCCGGTGAGCACGTCCGTGTCTTCCCGCTGTCCAACTGGACCGAGCTGGACGTGTGGCAGTACATCGCCCGCGAGGACATCGAGCTGCCCGGGATCTACTTCGCGCACGAGCGCGAGGTGTTCCTGCGTGCCGGGATGTGGCTGACCGGCGGCGACTGGGGCGGCCCGAAGGACGGTGAGACGGTCGAGAAGCGGCTGGTGCGTTACCGCACCGTCGGCGACATGTCCTGCACCGGCGCCGTCGACTCGGACGCCGGCACCATCGAGAAGGTCATCGCCGAGATCGCCGCCTCCCGGCTCACCGAGCGCGGCGCCACGCGCGCCGACGACAAGATGTCCGAGGCCGCCATGGAGGACCGCAAGCGCGAGGGGTACTTCTAAGCATGAGCACGACCACGAGCACCAGTGCGGCCTTCGAGCTCCAGGCCACCACCCTGCTGCGCTTCGCCACCGCGGGTTCCGTCGACGACGGCAAGTCCACCCTGGTCGGACGGCTGCTGCACGACTCGAAGTCGGTCCTCTCCGACCAGCTGGAGGCCGTCGAGCGCGCCTCGGCGAGCCGCGGCCAGGAGGCGCCGGACCTCGCGCTGCTCACCGACGGCCTGCGCGCCGAGCGCGAGCAGGGCATCACCATCGACGTGGCCTACCGCTACTTCGCCACCCGGAAGCGCCGGTTCATCCTCGCCGACACGCCGGGCCATGTGCAGTACACGCGCAACATGGTGACGGGGGCGTCCACGGCCGAGCTGACGGTGATCCTCGTCGACGCCCGCAACGGCGTCGTCGAGCAGACCCGCCGGCACGCCGCGATCGCCGCCCTGCTGCGTGTCCCGCACGTCGTGCTCGCCGTCAACAAGATGGACCTGGTCGACTACCGGGAGAGCGTGTTCGCCGCGATCGCCGAGGAGTTCACGGCGTACGCGACGGAGCTGGGCGTCCCCGAGGTCACCGCCATCCCGATCTCCGCGCTCGCCGGCGACAACGTGGTGGAGCCGTCCGCGGTCATGGACTGGTACGGCGGCCCGACCTTCCTGGAGCACCTGGAGACCGTCCCGGTCAGCCACGACCTGGCGCACTGCCACGCGCGGCTTCCCGTGCAGTACGTGATCCGCCCGCAGACCGCCGAACACCCCGACTACCGGGGCTACGCGGGGCAGATCGCGGCGGGCTCGTTCCGGGTGGGCGAGCGGGTCACGGTCCTGCCGTCCGGCCGTACGACGACGATCTCCGCCATCGACCTGCTGGGCGTGCCCGTCGACGTGGCGTGGACGACGCAGTCGGTGACCGTGCTGCTGGCCGACGACATCGACGTCTCGCGCGGCGATCTGATCGTGCCGGCCAAGGACGCGCCCGCGACCACGCAGGACGTGGAGGCGACCGTCTGCCATGTCGCCGACCAGCCGCTGACCGTCGGCCACCGGGTGCTGCTCAAGCACGGCACCCGCACGGTGAAGGCGATCGTCAGGGACATCCCGTCCCGGCTCACGCTCGACGACCTGTCCCTGCACCCGCATCCGGGACAGCTCGTCGCCAACGACATCGGCCGGGTGAAGATCCGCACCGCGGAGCCCCTGCCGGTCGACTCCTACGCGGACTCGCGCCGTACCGGTTCCTTCATCCTGATCGACCCGGCGGACGGCACCACGCTCACCGCGGGCATGGTCGGCGAGTCGTTCGCCGCCCCCGAGCCCGTCAAGGATGGTCCCGACGACGACGGGTGGGACTTCTGACCATGGACTCCCCCGGTTTTTCCGACGTCTACGCGACGTTCGCGAAGGAGGGCGGCCGCATCGGCAGCGGCGCCCTCGGCAGCGGACAGGGCGGAGTGGCCCGATGTGCGATGTGACGTACGCGCACCGCATGCGCGCCCTCACCCCCCACCGCAGCACACGCAACAGACGAAGACATGCCGAACTCCCGGCCACGACCTGAGGGTCCGTGACCGCCGGGCCAACGAGAGGACGACCTCCCGTGCCTGCCAACCGCCTCATCTCCGCCCGCCGGGGCCTTTCCGTGCTCGCCGCGCTCCCGCTCCTCGCCCTCGCCGCCTGCGGCTACGGCTCGGACGCCGACAGTGACTCGCCCCAGCAGAAGGTCGCCGCGGGGTCGTCGAAGATCGACGGCCTGGACTCCATAAAGATCGGCTACTTCGGCAACCTCACCCACGCCACCGCGCTGGTCGGCCGGGGTCAGGGCATCTTCCAGAAGGAACTCGGCGCCACCAAGGCCGAGTACGCCACCTTCAACGCGGGCCCCTCCGAGATCGAGGCGCTCAACTCCGGCTCCATAGACATCGGCTGGATCGGTCCGTCCCCGGCGATCAACGGGTACACCAAGTCCGGCGGCAAGAGCCTGAAGATCATCGGCGGTTCGGCCTCCGGCGGCGTGAAGCTGGTCGTGAACCCGAAGAAGATCACGTCCCTGAAGGACGTCAAGGGCAAGAAGATCGCCACGCCTCAGCTCGGCAACACCCAGGACGTGGCGTTCCTCAACTGGATCGCCGAGCAGGGCTGGAAGACCGACGCCCAGAGCGGCAAGGGCGACGTCACCGTCGTACGCAGCGACAACAAGGTGACCCCGGACGCCTTCAAGGCCGGTTCCATCGACGGCGCGTGGGTGCCGGAGCCCACCGCGTCGAAGCTGATCGCCGAGGGCGGCAAGACCCTCCTCGACGAGTCCACGCTGTGGCCCGGCGGCAAGTTCGTGATCACGAACATCATCGTGTCGCAGAAGTTCCTCGAGGCGCACCCGAAGGCCGTCGAGGCCGTGCTGAAGGGCTCCGTCGAGACCAACAAGTGGATCAACGCCCATCCCGACGAGGCGAAGGCCGCCGCGAACAAGCAGCTGGAGGCGGACTCCGGCAAGGCGCTCCCGGCGAACGTCCTGGACCCGGCGTGGAAGTCGATCCGCGTCCTCGACGACCCGCTGGCCGCCACGCTCGGCACCGAGGCGGCGCACGCCGTCAAGGCCGGACTGCTGGAGCAGCCCGATCTGAAGGGCATCTACGACCTCACGCTCCTCAACAAGGTCCTGAAGGCCGACGGCGGCAGCACCGTCGACGACGCCGGCCTCGGCAGCAGCTGACCCGGTCCCGATGAGCCCGATGAGTTCCCAGGAGGTGACGACCATGGCGACCACCACCCTCGCCACGACCGCCGAGACCACCGGTACCGCCGAGTACGCGGCCCGCCTCGAGCACGTCTCGAAGTCCTTCGCCGGACCCGGCGGACAGCAGCTCGTCCTGGACGACATCAGTCTCGATGTCGCCCCCGGCGAGTTCGTCACCCTCCTGGGGGCCTCGGGCTGCGGCAAGTCCACCCTGCTGAACCTGGTGGCGGGCCTCGACCGGCCCACCGCCGGGTCCATCACCACGGACGGGCGCGCGGCCCTGATGTTCCAGGAGCACGCCCTGTTCCCGTGGCTGACCGCGGGGAAGAACATCGAACTCGCCCTGCGGCTGCGGGGCGTGGCGAAGGCCGAGCGGCGCGGCAAGGCCGAGGAACTGCTCGAACTGGTCCGTCTCAAGGGCGCCTACGGCAAGCGGGTGCACGAACTGTCCGGCGGTATGCGGCAGCGGGTGGCGCTGGCCCGGGCGCTGGCCCAGGAGAGCCGGCTGCTGCTGATGGACGAGCCGTTCGCCGCGCTCGACGCCATCACCCGGGACGTGCTGCACGACGAACTCACCCGGGTCTGGCAGGAGACCGGCCTCTCGGTCCTGTTCGTCACGCACAACGTGCGCGAGGCCGTCCGGCTCGCGCAGCGGGTGGTGCTGCTGTCGTCCCGGCCGGGCCGGGTGGCCCGCGAGTGGACCGTCGGCATCCCGCAGCCGCGCCGCATCGAGGACGCCCCCGTGGCGGAACTGTCCCTCGAGATCACCGAAGTCCTGCGAGGGGAGATCCGCCGTCATGGCCAGCACTGAGACCACCACCGGCACCGGTGAGCCCGGTACGGCCGAGGCCGGGGGGCTGGGAAGTGTGGAGGCCGGGCTCGACGCGCTCGAGACCACGGCCACCGGGCGGCCGCCGCTGCGGGAGACCCTGCTGAACAAGGTGCTGCCGCCGGTCGTCGCGGTCGTGCTGATCCTGGTGGTCTGGCAGGCCCTGATCACCCTCAGGATCGTCGACGACCCGACCAGGCTGCCCTCGCCGCACGCCGTGTGGGAGGAGTTCCGCCAGGCGTGGCTGAAGGGCACCCTGCTCGGCTACATCTGGACCAGTGTCTCGCGCGGCCTGCTGGGCTTCTTCTTCGCGCTCCTCATCGGCACTCCGCTGGGCCTGCTGGTGGCGCGGGTGAAGTTCGTGCGGGCCGCGCTCCACCCGATCCTGTCGGGCCTGCAGTCGCTGCCGTCGGTGGCGTGGGTGCCGCCCGCGGTGATCTGGCTGGGCCTGAACAACTCGATGATGTACGCGGTGATCCTGCTCGGCGCCGTCCCGTCGATCGCCAACGGTCTGGTGTCCGGCGTGGACCAGGTGCCTCCGCTGTTCCTGCGCGCGGGCCGCACGATGGGCGCGACGGGTCTGAAGGGGACCTGGCACGTCACGCTCCCGGCCGCGATGCCCGGCTACGTGGCCGGGCTCAAGCAGGGCTGGGCGTTCTCGTGGCGCTCGCTGATGGCGGCCGAGATCATCGCCTCGTTCCCCGATCTCGGCGTCGGTCTCGGGCAGTTGCTGGAGAACGGCCGCAACGCGAGCGACATGGCGATGGTGTTCGAGGGGATCCTGCTCATCCTGTTCGTCGGCATCGCGATCGACCTGCTGATCTTCAGTCCGCTGGAGCGGTGGGTGCTGCGCAGCCGCGGCCTGCTGGTGAGGAACTGAACGGTCCTGCGCGAAGGGCCGGTTCGGCCCGTCGCCCACGGCAGCCGTGATCCGCGGCGCGCGGCGACCGTGCACGCCCTGGTGCGGCGGGTGCGGTCGCCGCGTCCGGGGCCTCGCGGGAAGACCGGCTTCCCCGGCCTCGGCGTCCCGTCCGTGCGGGACGTCGTCGCCCCGCCGCCGCGCCGCGTGAGCCGTCGTCACGGCAGGTGCCGGGCGGCCCGGATTACCCGAAAACCCCAGCCGCCGGCGGGCGGATCTGCTGGGATGGTGCCGTAGGGCTATCGGGGGAGCAGGGCACGTGGTGGGTCGGGAGTTCGGGCACCATCTGGGGCTGCCCGGCGCCCTGTCCGGGCTGCCGTCGAGTCCGCTCGCCCCCGGTTACGCCGGTCTTGTCGCCGCCCAGCGAGCGGCCGGTCTCCGTCATGCCGGTGAGGCGCTCGCACCCGGCGGCGGACTGCGCGTCCTCGACGGTCTGTACGTCCCCTCCGGGCCGCGCGCGCGGCGCCGGGTGGACGCCGCCCTGCTGGACGGGCTGGCCCGCGCGGGGAACGCGGTCGCCGGGTTCCTGGCCGGACTGCACCGGCGTGATCCGCAGGCGCCGCGCCGGGTGGTCCTCTACCAGCTGATCGGGCTGCTGCAGGACCGTCCCGAACCGGAACGCGTCCGCGCGGCGACCGCGTCGGGCGTCCACGCCGAGGAAGCGGCCGCTCTCGCCGCCGCCGCACGGCTGCGTCCCGTCCTGGACCGGCGGCAGCGCGACGCCGCCGAGTCCGTCGCCGACGCCTGGGAACGGCACCGGCTGCACACGGTACGGGCCCTGCTGGGGCGGATACCGGCCGGCGACCCGGCCGTGGACGCGCTCGCCGCCCGGGCCGCGGACCGGCTCGCCGCGGCCGGCACCGCCGTGCGCGCCGGCCGCCGCGCCGAGGACGCCGGTGACCCGGACACCGCCTCGCAGGAGTATCTGCGCGCCCTGCGCACCGCCGCCGACGACCGGCAGGCACTGCGCGGCCTGGTCCGCGTCCACCGGCCCGAACCCGGCCGGCCCGCCCCGCTCCGGACGGAACCGGACTTTGCCGCGGTGGAGCTGGCGTGGCCCGCCGACGGGGCGGACGAGGGCTGGCGGCTGCTGCGCCTGTACCGCGACGAGCGGGGCATCCCGCGGGTGCGCGAGGTGGACGCGACGGCCGGGGCCGCCCGTGACGGGACGGCGGCCCTCGGTTCGGCGGTCCGCTACGCCGCGTTCCCGCTGCGCGGCGGACGCGTGGCCGGGCCGCCGCTGGTGTCGCACCGGGTGCTGGTCGCACCGGAGGTGGCGGCGCCGGTCCTGACGGACGGGCCGGGACGCGTCGACTGCGTCTGGCGGCGCCCGGCGGGAGCGGCCGGGGTGACCGTCGAGCACACCGGTCCCGACGGCGCGGCCGGGCGGGTGAGCACCGGCTCCGGCGGCTTCACGGCCTCGGGCCTGGTCACCGGGACGCACACCTTCCGCATCGTGTGCCGCTACGACGGGCCCGGCGGCAGGCCGGTCACCTCACCCGGGGTGTGCGTCACCCGCACCGTGCACCGCTGGCCGGAACCGGTCCTCACGCTCACCGCGCGGGCCGAGGGCGGGGCGCTGCGGTTCGCCTGGACCGGGGCGCGGGACGCCGAGGTACGGCTGGTGGAGTGGTCCGGGGAGACTCCGGCGCCGGGGAGGGAGCTGCGTACGGCGGAGCTGCCGCCGCGGCTCGCGTGGCCGGAGCGGGCGGGGGCGCTGTGTCCGCCGCCGGGCGTGCTCGCCCGCGTGGCGTCGGTCGCGGTCCTGGGAGAGCGGGCGATCACGGGGCCCGCCCTCGACGTGGAGGTGCTCCACCCGGTCACCGGTCTCACGGCCCACCGCCTCCCGGACGGCGAGGCCCGGCTCACGCTCGACTGGCCGGACGACGCGGACCTGCTGCGGGTGACCTGGGAACCCCTGGAGATCCCGGCGACTCCCCCTGCCGGCGCCTCCTCCGGTCCCGGCACCCCGCCGCATCCCCGCCCCGCACTTGCCACATGCGACGCGACCGCGCCCGGCCGGCTCACGCCCGGTCCCGGCACCGCCACCACCCTCGGCACCAGGTCCCCGGCCTCCGCGACCGAGCCGCACACCGCACCCACGGTCGAGCCCGCGCCCGCGCCCGCGGCCGGAGTGCCCGTCCGCGAGCGCATCGTCACCGCTCACTCCTACCGTCGCACCGGGCTCCGTCTCCCCGTCGGGCCCGGGGCCGTGCGGATCCGGGTCGCCACCGCGCCCCGGGTCGCGGAGGCCGTCGTCGTGGTGCCGGACGCCGCCGAGGCCGTACTGCCGCCCGACGCGGCGGTCGGGTACCGGCTCGTCCGCCCGGCACGACGGTTCTTCGGCAGGGGCCGTACCCTGTTGCGGGTCACCCTGTCCGCGCCCGGAGTGTTCCCGGAGGCCCCGGAGTTCGTGTGCGTCGCCCGAAGCGGCACCCTCCGGCCGCGCGACGCGGCCGACGGGACCACCGTGCTGCGGATCCCCGGCACGGAACTGGTGCGGCACGGCACGGTCGAGCGGGAGCTGCCGGCCGCGCCCTGCCCGGCCCCGTACACGCTGCGCGGGTTCCTGCTCGGCGAGCACGCGGACGCGGTGCGCCTGGAAGAACCGTCCCCCGCGACCCTGGTGGTGCGCTGAAGCCATGACGACCGTGATCTGCCCCTACTGCTTCGGCCGCGCCCCGGCGACGGGACTGCCGTACCGCTGTCTGATGACCCCGAGCGGTGTCCGCGGCGCCACGCCCTGCGGACCCGAACGCGACGACGTGTGGGCCGCGTTCATGGGCCCGGGGGTGTCTCCGGCGGCGCGGCAGCGCGGCCCGCTGTTCACTCCGGCCAGGCGCCTCGCGGGGCTGCGCGGCAGGGCGGCCGGCAGCGTGCCGTGCCCGAGGTGCGGGGTGCCGACGCCGGTGCGGGTGTGCCGGTCGTGTCACAGCGATCTGCCGAGCGACTACTGCGACCAGGACAGCCGGATCATCGCCCTGGTCGGGGCGAAGGCGTCCGGCAAGAGCACGTATGTCTCTGTGCTGGTCAACGAGTTGAACCAGCGGGTGGGGCAGGCGTTCCACGCCTCGCTGGCCGCGATGGGACAGAGCACCCAGCAGCGCGACCGGGAGATGGCGGAGGACCTGTACGAGCGGCTGCGGCTGCCGGAGGCCACCCGGCCCGCCGCCCTCGGCTTCAACGACCCGCTGCTGTACCGGCTGAGCGTGCCCCGGCGCGGGCCGCTCGGCAAAGGCGGCACACGGCACACCACCCTGGTGTTCTTCGACGCGGCGGGCGAGGACCTCGCGGGCAGCGAGGCCATGGACCGCTACACCCGCTACCTGAGCGCCGCCGACGGCATCGTGCTGCTCGTCGACCCGCTGCAACTGGGTTCGGTGCGCGACCGGTTGGCGGGAGGCGACGGGCCGCCGCTGCCGGTCGTGGAGACCCCGCCGCAGCAGATCGCCGCCGATCTCGCCGCCCAGCTGCGCGCGCACGGCAAGGGCGGTTCACGCGGCAGGGTGTCGACACCGATCGCGGTCGCCGTCACCAAGACGGACATGCTGCGCCCGCTGCTCGCCCCGCACTCCCCGCTGCTGCGCAACGCCCCGCACACGGAAGGGGCGTTCGACGCGGACGAGCGGCTCACCGTGCACGAGGAGATCCGTTCCCTGATGGCCGACTGGGACTCGGGCGCGCTGGTCCGTCAACTTGAGCTGGACTTCGCCGAGCTGTCACTGTTCGGGCTGTCCGCGCTCGGCGCGCCGCCTTTGGCCGAGGCACCCGCGGACGCACCCAAGTCGGGGCCGCAGCCGGTACGGGTGGAGGATCCGCTGCTGTGGCTGCTGGCCCGGCGCGGGGTGCTGCCGGTCCGCACCGCGGGGAAGGGACGTGCCAGGTGAGCCTGGTCCAGCTGCATTACACCTCGGCGCCGCCCGGCCCGGACGGCTCGGGCTTCCGCTTCACCGCGGTCAGCCCCGGCGCGCCACAGCAACTGCTGCGGGAGGCCGAACAGCTCATCGGCTACGAGCCGCCCCGCGACGGTCCGGCCCGCCCGGACGCCGAGCAGCTGAAGGACTTCCCGAAGGCGTTCAGTTGCAGCGAACTCGCCGACGGCGGAAGGCTGCTGAGCCGTTCCGTCTGCACCGGCGCCGACTACAGCGGGCGGTGGGGCAACTTCCACGCGCACGCCGTCCATCTGCCGCCCGGGACGCGGCTGCCGGACGGCGCGCTGCCCATCACCGCGTGGGAGTCGCCGACCTGGTCGGACCGCACACCGGCGGACGGCCGGCCGGTACCGGCGGGCCGGTTCGCGCCGTCGGGGCTGCTGCGCCGGGAGGGGCTGATCGCGTTCGCCCGGTCCCGCGCCGGACGGCTCGCCCCGTTCTTCGCCGATCTGCGCACCCTGGCCGACGGATCGGACGTCCGGCAGCTGGTGATCGTGGAACGGGACAGCGCCGACGTGGCGCTGTGGATCGCGCTCGCCTGCACCGTACTGCCGCGCGAGCAGGCCCACCGGCTGACCTTCACCACGTACACGCGCCGTCCGCAGCAGGCCCGTCAGCAGCTCGTCGGCGCGCTGCCGTCGTCCGAACCGGTCGCGCACGACCAGCGGTTCCGGGTGCACGACTGCACGGGACCGGCACCGGCCGGACCGGTGACGGACACCTGGGCGGACGCCGCCGCGCGGGTCTGGTGCGCGGGACGGCCCGAGCTGTTCCGTGACGCGCCGCACGAGCTGGGCCCGTTCGCCGTGGCGGCCCTCACGGCGGGCGTGGCGCTGCGCTCCGACGGGCGTACGGCGGCGGCCCGCCGGGCGGTGGAGCGGGCCGGCACGATGGACGAGGAGACCCTGGCCAGGCTGGTCGAAGCCCTGAGCACGGGCACGGGCACCGGCAAGGAGCCCGGTGACGGTTCGGGGGCCGGTCGCGGTGCCGTCAGCCGGGCCCGCGCGCTCGCCGCCGAGGCCACCGCCGGTGTCCGTGCCACCGGTGACGGCACCGCCGCCGGTGAACAGGAGGCGCTGGCCGCCCTGCTGGCGGAACTGGACGGCCGGGTACCGGCGTCGGTGTCCGCGCCGCTGGCCGCGCTGGTGCTGGCGTCCGCGGTGCTGGCACGGGGCCCGGTGCCCGTGCTGCGCGCCGGTTCGCTCACCCCGCGCGCCCAGGAGGAACTGGCCCGCGAGCTGGCCCCCGCCCTCTGGTCCGGCATCGCGGACGCCGCCGAGCCGCCCGCCGGGCGCCCCCTGGCCCTGCTGAGGGTCGCCGACCTGCTCGACATCGACTGCACGGACGTCCTCCCGGAACTCGCCGGACGTCTCGCCCGCGCCCTCGTCGGCCGCCCGGACACGGACCCCGGCCCGGACGCGCCCCCGGCGCCCGGCATCCGACCCGCCGCGCCCACCCGCCCCGCCCACCCGGCAGGGACCCCGGACCCGGACCCGGACTCCACCGCCGCGCCTGCCGCACCTGCCTCAACCGGCGCACCCGGCACATCCGTACCCGGCTGCCCGCCCGCCGTCCTGGACGCCGTGCACGGCCATCCCGCCCTGCGCATCGCCCTGTTCGCCGCCCTGGACGCGCTCGCCGCCGCGCATCCGGTGCGGGTCGCGGCCCGGCTCGGCGGTTCGGGACTGCCGGTCGGGCTGCCGCCCCTGCGCCCGCACCTGCGGATGTGCGCCGCCCCGCCCGAGCCCGCCGCCGGAGGCGACCGGCTCGCCCGCTTCCAGGCCGTGCTGCGCACCGCGGGCGTCTCCCCGCACGCCGAACCGCCCGTGCTGCGCACGGCGTTCCATCTGGTGTGGCCGGGCCCGGAGGACCGCCCGACCGGCGAGGAGGCGAGCCTGCTGCTCAACGAGATCGGCTCGGACGCGCACCGCGCCGCCGGCACCCGGGACCTGCTGATCGACGCCGCGCTGGCCGCCTCCGCGGACGACCCCGGCGTACCGTTCCTCGCCGTCGATCTGCTGACCCGGTTCTCCGACGAACTGCGCCCCGGACAGCGGGCCGCCCTGCTCCTGCTGGAGTTCGCGGGGCGGCTCGGCACCTCGGCCGAGGGCGAGAACTGGGTTCGCACCGTACGGCAGTTGCGCGACGGCGCCGCCGAACCCGTCCCGGACCCGGTGACCGAGCGGGCGTACGCGGCGCTCGCCCGGCGGCTGCTGGCGACCCATGTGCCGGAGAGCGAGCTGTACGACCTCGCCCGCGCGGCCGAACCGGGGATGCTGGCGGCGTACGAGCGGGCCGCGCGCGCGGAGCGCACCGCCGACCGGCTGCGCGCCTCACCGGCGTATCTCGCCGCCCGGTTCTGTGACTGGAGCGCCTTCCCCGGCACCGCCCCGGGCTGGGACGAGGTCCGCACGGCGCTGCTCGGCAAGGTGCTGCGGCCGGTCGTGCGGGCGCTGCCCGCCGCGGACCGGGCCGGGGTCGAGGAGGCGCTCGGCCGGACGGGCGGCGGCAAGCTGGACGCCTACCGCGCCTGGAACCGGCCTGGTGCCTTCGGCCGTCTCGCGGGCCGGCTCGCCGGGCGGGGGCGGCGCGGCGGGCCGGACGGCCGGTACGACGGCGCGGAGCCCCCGGCCGGCGAGGGCCGCCGGTGAGGCCGGAGTACACCGTGCCGCTGCTGGCCCTGGCGGGCTGGTCATGGCTGGTCGCGGTCGCGGTGTGCCTGTTCCACACGCTGTGGGGTTTCCTGGGGCTCGGGGTGCGCGCCGTGTGGCGGGCGCTCGGACCCTGGCAGGTGGGGCGGTACGACCGGCGGCTGCCGCCGGCCGGGCCCGGCGAGCCGGCACGTCCCGGCTACTGGTCGCGGCAGTTACCGGTGGACTGCGGCTCGGCGGCGGCGTTCGGGATGCGGGTGATCTGGGCGGCGTTCGGCGATCCGTGGCTGCACCGTGTCGCACGGAACCTCTTCCGGGGGCGCCGCCCGTCCGGCCGGCCCGCCCGGGCACCGCTGTACCGGCTGCTGCTGATCGTGTTCGTCGCGCCCGGCACCACGGCGGGCGCGCTGCTCGGTGCGGTCCTGGCGACCGTGCTGCTGGGCTGGGCGCTGGTGTTCTTCGCGCTGCTGACCGGTCTGGTGTGGCTGGGCTGCGCGGCGGCCGTTCCGGTGCTGCGGGGCATGGAGGACGGCTGGGCCCTGGTACGCCGGTTGCGGCCGGTGTGCCCGCATCCGGGCTGCTGGCGGCGGGTGCCGCTGGCCGTGCACCGCTGCCCGGACTGCCGTGCGCCGCACGGTGAATTGCGGCCCGGACGATACGGCGTGCTGTGGCACGAGTGCGGGTGCGGGACGCGGCTGCCCACGACCAGGATGGCGGGGCGCGGCGAGCTGGCGGCGCTGTGCCCGTACTGCGACCGGTTCCTGCCGGACGCGGTCGGCACCACCCGTGTGGTCCACGCGCCGCTGGTCGGCGGCACCTCCTCGGGCAAGACGATGCTGCTCGCCGCGATGGTGGAGGGTCTGCACGCGCTGTCCAGGAACGGCGAACTGAAGGTCGAGTACGCCTCGCCGGACGACCGCCGCGCCCACAACGACCTCGGCCAGGAGCTCCGCGGCACCGGCCGGGCCCGCGCCACCACCCGTGCCCAGCCCCGTGCGCAGCTGCTCACGGTGGCCCGGGGGCGGCGCCGCCGTCTGCTGTATCTCTACGATCCGATGGGCGAGTCGGTGAAGGACGCCGAACGGGTGCGCGCCCAGGGGTACCTGGCGCACGCCGACGGGGTGATCCTGGTGACCGACGTGCTGGCCGACCCGAAGGTGCGCGGCAGGCTGAGCGACGCGGACCGGGCGCGGGCCGCCGACGCCCGCCCGTCGGCGCAGGGGCCGTGGGAGACGTACCAGCGGCTGACCGGTGAACTCGCCGCGCTCACCGGGCGGCGGGCCCGGCTGCCGGTGGCGGCGGTGGTCACCAAGCGGGACGTCCTCGACCGGCTGGTGTCGCTGCCGGTTCCGGTGCCGGGCGCACGGATCGACGGCTGGCTCTCGGACATCGGGCTCGGCGGGCTGGTGCGGGCCCTCGGGCATGACTTCCGGACCGACCGCTACTGGGCGGTCAGCGCCGGAGCGGCCACGGGCACGGGCCCGCTGGAGAGCGAGCAGCTCCGGGCGGCCGAGCCGGTGCTGTGGCTGCTCGCCGTCTCGGGACTGCGCACCGGCCGGCTCGCCGGGTCCGGATCCCGGTCCGGGAAAGAGAGGAAGTGCAGCGCGGCATGAGCCAGGTGACTCCTCCGATCGGACGGGCCCGCCGCCTGGTGGCGGGGCTCTTCGTCGCCTCGCTGGTACTGGCGGCGGCGACGCTGGCCGGCGGCGCGTGGTGGCTGCTGACCTGACCGGGCCCCGCGCCGGACGCCCGGCGGCGCCGCGCAGCCGTCCCTGCCCGCCCCGACCCACCCGCCGCACCGGAGGTACCAGACGCATCGCCCCCGGTTCGGCCCACGAGACGCACCAGACGGCATGAAAGGACGCGACAGATGACCGAGAAGCCCCTCACGACCACCGGAAGGACACGCGGTGAGTGACATCCCCGGCGGCCCCATGGCCAACCGGCCGGTCCACTTCATCTGGCTGCTCGACTGCTCGTACTCGATGCAGGGCGAGAAGATCGCCAAGCTCAACTACGCCATCCGGGAGGCCGTTCCGGAGATGCGGGCGGTGGCCCACGACAACCCGGCCGCGCAACTGCTGCTGCGGACGGTCACGTTCTCGACCACGGCGCAGTGGCACACCCAGGACCCCGTCCCGGTGGACGACTTCACCTGGCAGGACGTGCAGGTGGACGGCATGACCAACCTGGGCGAGGCACTGCATCTGGTGTCCCGTGAGCTGCGGACCCCGCCGATGCCGCAGCGCGCCCTCAAGCCGGTGCTGGCGCTGGTGTCCGACGGGGTGCCCACGGACGACTGGAGAGCGGGTCTGAAGGCGATCGACGCGACGCCGTGGGGCCGCAAGGCGGTCCGGGTCGCCGTCGCGATCGGCACCGACGCGGACCGCGGGGTGCTCCAGGAGTTCCTCGGCAACCCGGAGTTGCAGCCGCTGGACGCCAACAGTCCCAAACAGCTGGCGGCGGCCATCCGGTGGGCGTCCACGGCGGCCGTGAAGGCGGCTTCCCAGCCCGTCGCGGGAGGCGGTCAGGGCGACGGGGCGACGCTCCCCAAACAGCCGTTCGCGCCGCCGGTCCTGGACGACGACGATGACGACGACGTGTGGTGACGCTCGGGGTGCGACGGTGGGAGACCCTGAGCGGCACCGTCCAGGGAGTCAACAAGAGGCGCAACCAGGACTGGTTCACGGTGCAGGGCACCGGTTCCGGTGACGATCCGCTGGTGCTGGCGGTGGCCGACGGGCACGGCTCTGCGGTGCACGCGCGCAGCGACCTGGGCGCGCGCTTCGCCGTGGACCGGTTCACCGCGCTGGCCGCCGAGTTCGGCCGGTCGGCCCGCGACTGCCATGAACCGGGGCGGCTGGCCCGTCTGATGACGTACGCCCGGGACGACTTCCCGCGCGCCCTCGTGCAGGCGTGGCGGGAGACGGCCCTGGGCCACTGGGAGCGCAGGCCTCCCCGTCCGGACGCGGGCGGCCCCGAGCCGCGCCCGGACCAGAAGCTGGTGCTGTACGGCACCACGCTGATCGGCGCCGTCCTCACGCCGTGGCTGTTCGTGGCCTGGCAGATCGGTGACGGTGATCTCGCGGTCGTCGAGCACGACGGCACCCTGTGCCGCCCGCTGGCGCCCGCGGAGGAGGACCTGGGCGACGAGACCGAGTCGCTGTGCGGCCGGGACGCGTGGCGGTCGGTGCGGATGCACTGGGCGCCGGTGTTCGAGGAGGCACGCACCCCGCGTCTCGTGGTGCTGTCCACGGACGGGCTGTCCAAGAGTTACGCGTCGGGCGACGGCTACCGGCAGTTCGTCGCGGACCTGGACGGCCGGCTGACGTCGGAGGGCGACGAGGACGTACGGGCCGCGCTGCCCCGGTGGCTGGGGCAGGCGTCACAGTACTCGGGCGACGACACGACCCTGGTGGCGGCGCTGCGGCACGCCTACGCGGACCACGCGCGGCCGGCAAAGCGCGCGCCGTCGCCGTCCGGGGCGGCCGGGCCCGTCCCGGACGAGTGGCCGGCGGCCGGCGGCGGCCGCACGGAACTGGAACGGAATTCGGAGACGTAGATGAGCGGCATGCTCGACAGCGGTACCCGCCTCACGGCGGAGAACGGCGACGAGGTCGAGATCACCGGCTTCCTCGGCGCGGGCGGCCAGGGCGAGGTGTACCGGGTGCGGACGCCGGCCGGGGAACGCGCGCTGAAGTGGTACTACCCGACGTGCGCGACCCCGGAGCAGGAGGCGATCGTACGGGAGCTGGTGGACCGGGACTTCGCCGACGACCGGTTCCTGTGGCCGGAGGCGTACGTGCCGGAGCACCATGGCTCGTACGGCTATCTGATGGGACTGCGCCCGGACCGGTTCAAGGGACTGCCCGCGCTGTTCCGCCGCCGGCTGCGCACCAGCACGCGGGCGCTGCTGACGGCGTGCCTCTACACGGTGGAGGCGTACCAGGCGCTGCACTCGCGCGGCATCGCCTACCGGGACATCTCCTGGGGCAACATCTTCTTCGATCCGGCCACCGGTGACGTGCTGGTCTGCGACAACGACAACGCGGTGGTGGAGGGCGACGCCAGCGGCATCTCCGGGACGATGGAGTTCATGGCCCCGGAGCTGGTGCGCGGCGATCCGGGTGCCCGGCCCGGCACCCAGTCCGATCTGCACTCGCTCGCCGTGCTGCTGTTCATGCTGCTGATGAACCATCATCCGCTGAAGGGCAGACGGGAGTTGCAGATCCACTGCCTGGACGAGGCCGCGGAACGCAAGCTCTACGGCAGGGACCCGCTGTTCGTGTTCGATCCGGCCGACGACTCCAACGCCCCCGACCCGGCGGAGCACGCGACCGTGCTGGCCACCTGGGACGCGGCGGCGGGCAGGCTCCAGGAGCTGTTCCGCCGCGGTTTCACCACCGGGCTGCACGACCCGGCGTCCCGGGTGCGGGAGTCGGAATGGCGCAACGCGCTGCGGGCGGTGCTGGACTCGGTGGTGGAGTGCGCCTCCTGCGGGCGGCAGAACATGACCGAGCCGGGCGAGAACCCGCCGCCGCGGCTGTGCTGGGGCTGCGGGCAGCGGCTGGTCCTGCCGCCGCGGCTGACGGTGACGACCGCCCCGCCGCGCACCGAGCACCACATCCGGCTGCGCCGGGCCGCCCGGGTGCACGAGCACCATCTGGACCCGGAGCCGGCGCGGCACGACTGCTCGGACGCCTCGCTGGTCGCGGAACTGGTCGAGCACCCGTCGAAGCCGGGCCGCTACGGCATCGCCAACCGCTCCGAGGAGACCTGGACGGGGGCCCGTTCGGACGGCACCGTGCAGCGGATCGGCCCGGGACAGACCGTGCCACTGCGCTCGGGTCTGGAGCTGGACCTCGGGGGCGGCGCCCGGGCGGTCGTACGGGCCGGGTGAACCGGGCGGCGCCGGTGCGGCGTTCGCGGTCCGGCGCTCCCCTGCGCCGCCGGACCGCGACGCGCGCCGGACCGCGGCGTACCGCAGGGGCACGTTTCTTCTCACGGCCGGCACCTACTACTGCGTTCCGTGGCATGTGAATGTCACAGCCTGACGCGTCGTGACCGGGCGGGCCCCACGGCGTGCCGTCAGCCGGTGCGGGTCAGCTCCGCCAGTTTGACGACCGTGTTCCAGTTGCGGGTGGTCGCGACCAGCCCTTTGCCGAGACGGGGACGGCTGAGGCACTCGGCGAGTCTGGAGCGGCCCAGTCCGTCGGGGGCGTAGAGGTACAGGGCGCGGTCGCCGAGGCGGAACTCCTCCGGCAGGAAGGCCGGCCGGTCGATCTCGGCGAAACGGTCCGCGTCGACCGGCTGGGAGAAGTAGGTGACGTGCAGCTGCCTGGCCTCCAGCTCGGCGGCCGGGAACGGGCAGTCCGCGACGACGGCCGCGAGATAGGCGTGGTCGCGCACCAGGACGTCCACGGTGAAGCCGAACTCCCGCTCGACGGCCCCGGCCAGTTCGGCGGCCAGCGATTCCTCGTCACCGTGATCGACGGTGAACGCCGCCTGGCCGCTCTGCAGATACGTGCTCACACCGGTGTGCCCGAGCCCCTCCATGAGGGTGCGGAGCCGGGCCATCGGGAGTTTCTTCCTGCCGCCCACATTGATCCCGCGCAGCAGCACGGCGTACGTCGTCGTCACACGCCCACCCTAGGGCCTGTACGGGGTGGTGATCCGGATCAGGGAGCGGGGCGTGGTGCGTGCGATCGCAAGGCGCCGAACTGCCCTTGTGGCGGAGCCACCAGGGCAGTTCGGCAACGCGGCGAGCGTGCGTGCCACGCCCCGCGAGCCCGGATCACCACCCCGTACAGGCCCTGAGCGGCTGCCGTGCCCCGTGGGGGTGGGCACGGCAGCCGCCGCGGGAGGCCGCCGGTGCGGCTCGGCGAAACTCTGGCCGACCGGGGCGCGCGGATCAACGACCACACGCGGTCGGGGGCTGTCCGACAAAGTTTCGCCCTCACCCCCCGACCCTGATCTCCACCCCTGAGAGCGGCTGGTGGATGTCAGGGTCGGCCGTCCTCCCCAGTGCGGAGGGGGCGCGGTCCGACGGGAGGAGCGGGGGGCTCGGTACTTCACCGGACAGCACGAGGTGACGGGCTTATCCGGCCCATACCTTCGAACCGGAGGGCGAGGGCAGCGGGCCGTCGCGACGACAAGGGGGCAAGCCCGTCATGCAGAACCGAGAATCGCGGGTGCGGGGCCTGGCCGCGCGGGCCGGCGGCTGGAGCGCACGGCACCGATGGGCGGCGGTCGGCATATGGGTGCTGTTCGTCGTCCTGGCGATGGGACTCGGTTCGGCCGCGGGCCGGGTCGACGTCAAGGAGACGGGCCAGCTCAAGGGCGAGATCCACACCGCCGGCCGGATCATCGACGACGCCGGGATCGAGTCTCCGGCCGGCGAGTCCGTACTCGTCCAGGCGAAGAGCGGCAGCGCGAAGGCCACGGACCCGGAGTTCCGGTCCGCCGTCGCCGCGGTCGTCGAGGCCGTCGGGAGGACCGGCAGGGTGACGGACGTGACCTCGCCGTACGACACGAGGACGATATCCCGGGACGGGCGCAGCGCCCTCGTGCAGTTCGACATGCGGGGCGACCCCGAGACCGCGTCGCAGCGGGTGGAGCCGGTGCTGAACGCCGTCGCCGGGGTCCAGAAGGACCACACGTCGCTGCGGATCGAGGAGATCGGCAGCGCCAGCATGCACAAGCAGTACGACGACGCGTTCGGCGACGACTTCCAGCAGGCGGAGCTCTCCGCCGTGCCGGTGGCGCTGGGCATCCTGCTGATCGCCTTCGGCGCGCTGGTGGCGGCCCTGCTGCCGGTCGGCCTCGCGGTCACCGCGATCATGGCGACGATGGGCCTGATGGGCGTCGTCAGCCACCTCCAGCCGATGAGCGACACCGCCAACTCCGTGATGCTGCTGGTCGGTATGGCGGTCGGCGTCGACTACTGCCTGTTCTATCTGCGCCGGGAGCGCGAGGAACGGGAGGCGGGCCGGGACGCGCAGACCGCGCTGCGGATCGCCGCCGCGACCAGCGGCAGGGCGATCATCATCTCCGGTATCACGGTGTGCGTGGCGATGGCGGGCATGCTGTTCACCGGGATCGCCGAGTTCGAGGCGATGGGCCTGGCCTCGCTGATGGTGGTGGCGGTCGCCATGGTCGGTTCGGTGACCGTGCTGCCCGCGCTGCTGTCACTGCTGGGCGAGCGGGTCGAGAAGGGCCGCATCCCCTTCCTGAAGCGGCGCAGGCGGTCCGGGGGCGGCAGCTCCGAGAGCCGGTTCTGGAACACCGTGCTGCGCGGTGTGCTGGCCAGGCCGTGGGTGGCCGTCGTCGTGGCGGCGGGTGCGCTGCTCGCCGTGGCGTCGCCCGCGCTGGGCATGAAGACCGCCCAGCTCACCCTGGACCAGGAGTTCGGCGACACCCTGCCGATCGTCCAGACGTACAACCGGATCAACGACGCGTTCCCGGGCGGCTCCGAGCCCGCCGAGGTGGTCGTGAAGGCCAGGGACATCAACTCCGCCGAGGTGCGTGACGCGCTGCTGCGGTTCAAGGACGAGGCGATCAGCTCGGGCGCCTCGCGCGGCCCGGTCGAGATCAAGGTGCACGACGCCCAGAACGTCGCCCTGGTCTATGTCCCGCTGGTCGGCGGTTCCGACCTGGACAAGGCGACCGCGAGCCTGGAGAAGCTGCGCGACGAGGTGCGGCCCGCCACGCTCGGCACGGTCGACGGCGTCCAGGCGCCGATCACCGGCCAGGTCGCCGGCTCGCACGACTTCAACGACCAGCTCCTCGGCTCCGTCGGCCCGGTCTTCGCGTTCGTCGTGGTCTTCGCCTTCCTGCTGATGCTGCTGTCCTTCCGCTCCCTGACGGTCGCGCTCACCTCGATCCTGCTGAACCTGCTGTCCGTGGGCGCCGCCTACGGCATCCTCGTCGCCGTCTTCCAGCACGGCTGGGGCGCCTCGCTGGTCGGCGCGCGGGGCGTGGGTGCCATCGTCAGCTGGCTGCCGCTGTTCCTCTTCGTGATCCTGTTCGGCCTGTCGATGGACTACCACGTGTTCGTGGTCTCCCGGATCCGTGAGGCCCGGCTGCGCGGCCTCAGCACCCGGGACGCCGTCCGGCACGGTGTGGTCACCACGGCCGGTGTCGTCACCAGCGCCGCCGTCATCATGGTCGCCGTGTTCGCGATCTTCGGCACGCTGTCCATGCAGACCATGAAGCAGATGGGCGTGGGCCTGGCGGCGGCGGTGCTCATCGACGCGACGGTCATCCGGGGCGTGCTGCTCCCGGCGGTGATGGCGCTGCTGGACGAGCGCAACTGGTACCTGCCCAGGTGGCTGCGCCGGCTGCCCGACCTCAGCCACGACGAGTCGCCCGCGGCGGTGACCCGCGTGGTCCGGGGCGAGGACGAGGACGAGACCGCACCCGCCGAGGTCTGACCCCCTCCCTCCAGGCCCCGGGCCCGCCGGCCCTCCCCACCCGGCACCCCGGGGCCTCCCGGCCACCCACCCGCCCCACCGCCCGGAGGGATCCGCTCCGTCGTGTCCCCCGCGGGCAGCGGATGCGAGACTGGCCGCCGGCGGTACGGAACTCCGGCGGAGGCGGGCGGATGGACGAGGCACAGGCACGGCGCGTACTGATCGCGGCCGGCGTCGTGCCCACCGCCGCCGCCCTGCGCGCCCGCCTCCTGGCCCTCGGCGAGAACGCCGTCTTCGCCGCCGGTGACCTGGTCGTCAAGGTGGGCCGGGACGCCGAACTGCTCGACCGGGCCCGCCGCGAGCTGGACATCGCGGGGTGGCTCGCCGGGGCCGGGGTCCCGGCGGCCCGGGCGGCCGGACCCGCACCGCTGCTCGTCGAGGACCACCCGGTGACGGTGTGGCACCGCCTGCCCGACCCGGTACGCCCCGCCGGACCGCGGGACCTGGCCCGTCTCCTCCGCCTGGTGCACGCCCTGCCCGACCCGCCCTTCCCCCTCCCGCCCCGCGACCTGCTGGGCGGCGTGGAACGCTGGCTGCGCCTCGCGGGCGACGCGATCGCTCCGGCGGACGCGGCGTTTCTCCGCGACCGCCGGGACGCGTACACGGCCGCCGCGGCCGCCCTCGCCCCCCGCCTCGCTCCCGGCCCGGTCCACGGCGACGCGCTCCCCCGCAATGTGCACATCACCCCGGCCGGCCCGGTCCTCCTGGACCTGGAGACCTTCTCCTGCGATCTGCGGGAGCACGATCTGGTGGTGATGGCCCTGACCAGGGACCGCTACGGCCTGCCGGCGGAGTCCTACGACGCCTTCACCACGGCCTACGGCTGGGACGTGACCGGCTGGGAGGGCTGCGCGGTCCTCCGGGGCGCGAGGGAGACGGCCAGCTGTGCGTGGGTCGCCCAGCACACCCCGACCGACCCGGGGGCCCTGACGGAGTTCACCCGCAGAGTGGCGTCACTGCGGGAGAGCGACGAAACCGTCCGCTGGCACTCGTTCTGAACGGCCCCCCGCCGTCCGGGGGCACGCGACCGGGCTCACCGCCGCACCGCGATCATCCCCGCACCCCCGCGACGGACCGCATCGGCCACTCCCCGTCGACCACGGCCTCCGCGTCCCCCTTCTTGCGCAGGAACGCCTGGAAGTCCGCCGCCCAGGCCGCGTACCACCCGGCCTGCCGCCGGTGCAGCTCCGCGGGGGCGAGTGCGGCTATCTTCCCGTGCCGGCCGGCTATGGCCCCCGCGAGCCGCGCGGCGGCCAGCGCGTCGGCCAGGGCGTCGTGAGCGGTACCGAGCACGACCCCGTACTCCGCGCACACCGCCTCGAGGTTCCGCTTCCCCGGCCGGTACCGCTCGACCCGCCGGTCGATGGTGTACGGGTCGATGACAGGCGCGGGTTCCCGCCCGCCGAGCCGCTCCCGCAGCGAGGGCAGCCCGTGCCGCCGCAGTTCGGCGGAGAGCAGCGTGAGATCGAACGTGGCGTTGTACGCGACGACCGGCACTCCCGTGTTCCAGTACCCCGCCAGCACCTCGGCGATGGCGTCCGCCACCTGGTCCGCCGGACGGCCCTCCGCCGCGGCCCGCTCACTGCTGATCCCGTGCACGGCCACCGCGTCCGCCGGGATCTCCATGCCCGGGTCGGCGAGCCACTCGCGGCGCCCGAGCGGCTGTCCGTCCTTGACCTCGATCACGGCGCCCGTGACGATGCGCGCCTCACGCGGATCGGTCCCGGTCGTCTCCAGGTCGAAGCCGATCAGCAGCTCCCGGTGCCAGCCCATGGGGTCCCCCTTTCGTGGTGCTCTCCCCCGAGTGGTCCCCACCATCGCACGCGCCACTGACAATGAGCCGCGGACGCACGGATCAGGACACAGGCCGCGAATCCGCCCACATCTGCTCGAACTCCTCGCGGTAGGCGGGAAAGAGGCCGCCCTCGTCGATCTCGTCCGACTTGACGACCCGGCTTCCGCCGCGCAGCACGAACACCGGCGTCTCCATCCCGCGGCTGCGCCGCAGATAGGCCTGGACCACGGCCACGCCGTCCGTGCCGTCGCCGTCGACGAGGTAGGCGGAGAAACGCGGCGTCTCGTCGTAGACCTGGATCCCGAAGGCGCCGGGGTCGCGCAGCCGGGCACGCACCCGGCGCATGTGCAGGATGTTCATCTCGACCGACCGGGACAGTTCGCCCCGCTTCATCCCGAGTTCGCGCTCCCGGCGCTTCACCGCGCTGGAGGCCGGGCTGAGGAAGAGCAGCCGCACCCGGCAGCCCGCCTCGGCCAGCCGCACCAGACGGCGCCCGGAGAAGTTCTGCACCAGGAGGTTGAGGCCGATGCCGACGGCGTCCAGCCGCCGGGCGCCGCCGAAGATGTCCTCGGCCGGGAACTGCCGCAGCAGCCGCACCCGGTCGGGATGCACGGCGACGACGTCCGCGTACCGGTCGCCGACGAGGTCCTCGACGGCGTCGACGGGCAGCCGGCGCGCGGAGGGCACGTCACTGCCCGCGCCGAGGATCTCCAGCAGCCGGGCGGAGGCCCGCTCGGCCTGCCGGAGCACCGCCTCGGACAGCGCGCGGTTGCGGGAGACGACGTTGCGGGTCACCTCCAGCTCGTCCAGGGCGAGTTCGACGTCGCGGCGCTCGTCGACGTACGGCTCGAAGCACGGCCAGTGCTGCACCATCAGCTCGCGCAGCTGAGGAAGCGTCAGGAAACTGATCACATTGTCGTCGGCCGGGTCCAGCAAGTAGCCCTTGCGGCGGCTGACTTCGCGTACGGCGACGGCACGCTGCACCCATTCCTGTCCGGCCGGTCCGGCCGCGGCGACCACCCATTCGTCGCCGTGGACGGGTTCGTAGATCGGGCGCAGCACGGCGGCGACGACCGCGCGCAGCCGTTGTTCCACGAGGTTCAGCCAGATGTAGGCCCGGCCGGCCCGCTGGGCGCGGACGTGCACCTCGCGCCAGGCACCGGCGTCCCAGTCCAGTTCCGGGCCGATGGCCCCCGCCGCGTCCATCGGACGGGCCAAGGACACCGCGCCGGGCGGGACTTCTGCCGAGTTCCCCTCATGACCGTTGTCACCAGGGGGCAACTCCAGCCCTCCCGAGCCCACCCGTGCACCGCCTTCCGCTCCCCCGAGCACTCCCTGTCCAACGATCAAGGAAGGGTACTCCGGGAGTGACCGGCGGTGCAGCCGGATGACGAAGGCGATTCCGAACTGTCCTGCCTCCGCCGACCGTTCGGCGCACCGGGGCCGGCACGGGTGCGGGAGGGGGCCTGCCGCCGGGGGACGGCGTCCGCCCCCTCCCCGTGCGGCTCCCGCCGGCCCCGCCGGTCCCCCGCCGGCTCCCGCCGGGGACGCATCCCCATACGTACGTCGGAATAGATGTTCGACGGATGACACGCGGGGACCGGGGCATGGGCAGATCTTCACGCGTATGCACGGGGCGAGCGGCAAGAGGGACGTACGCCACTGATGCTTCCCTCACTTTCGGGGAGACTCGACGACAAGGCGCCCCCAACGGCGCGGCAACCTGAAAGAGTCGTAACCATGCAGGTCTGGCCCGGCGAGGCATATCCCCTCGGCGCCACGTACGACGGCGCCGGCACCAACTTCGCGGTCTTCTCGGAGGCCGCGGACCGAGTAGAGCTGTGTCTGCTGCACGACGACGGCTCGGAAACGGCGGTGGAGCTCAAGGAGACCGACGCGTTCGTACGGCACGCCTATGTGCCGGGTGTCATGCCGGGGCAGCGGTACGGCTACCGGATGCACGGACCGTACGCGCCCGAGCACGGGCAGCGCTGCAACTCGGCGAAGCTGCTGCTCGACCCCTACGCGAAGGCGGTCAGCGGCTCGGTGCGCTGGGGCGAGGAGGTCTACGGCTACCACTTCGGCGAACCGGAGCGGCGCAACGACCTGGACTCGGCGCCGCACACCATGACGTCGGTCGTGGTCAACCCGTACTTCGACTGGGGCGACGACCGGCGGCCGCGTACCGGGTACCACCACACGGTGATCTACGAGGCCCATGTGAAGGGCCTCACCATGCGCCACCCGGGGCTGCCGGAGGAGCTGCGCGGCACGTACGCCGGTCTGGCGCACCCGGCGGTCATCGACCACCTCACCTCGCTCGGTGTCACCACGCTCGAGCTGATGCCCGTACACCAGTTCGTCAACGACCACCGGCTGGTCGACATGGGCCTCAACAACTACTGGGGCTACAACACCATCGGCTTCTTCGCCCCGCACAACGCCTACGCGTCCTGGGGCGACCGGGGGCAGCAGGTCCTGGAGTTCAAGTCGGCGGTGCGCGCGCTGCACGAGGCGGGCATCGAGGTCATCCTCGACGTGGTCTACAACCACACCGCCGAGGGCAACCACCTGGGCCCGACGCTGTCCTTCCGGGGCATCGACAACGCGTCGTACTACCGCCTCGCGGACGACCCGCGCTACTACATGGACACCACGGGCACCGGCAACACGCTGCGGATGCGCTCGCCGCACGTGCTCCAGCTGATCATGGACTCGCTGCGCTACTGGGTCACCGAGATGCATGTCGACGGCTTCCGCTTCGACCTCGCGGCGACGCTGGCCCGGCAGTTCCACGAGGTGGACCGGCTGTCGTCGTTCTTCGACCTGGTGCAGCAGGACCCGGTGGTCTCCCAGGTGAAGCTGATCGCCGAGCCGTGGGACGTGGGCGAGGGCGGCTACCAGGTCGGCAACTTCCCGCCGCTGTGGACCGAGTGGAACGGCAAGTACCGGGACACCGTGCGCGACCTGTGGCGGGGCGAGCCGCGGGCCCTCGCGGAGTTCGCCTCCCGGCTGACCGGGTCCTCCGACCTCTACCAGGACGACGGCCGCCGCCCGCTCGCCTCCATCAACTTCGTGACCTGCCACGACGGCTTCACGCTGCGCGATCTCGTGTCGTACAACGAGAAGCGCAACGCGGCCAACGGCGAGGACAACCGCGACGGCGAGAGCCACAACCGGTCGTGGAACTGCGGGGCCGAGGGCGAGACCGACGACCCGGCGGTGCTGGAGCTGCGCGCCCGGCAGACCCGGAACTTCCTCGCCACGCTGATGCTGTCCCAGGGCGTGCCCATGCTCAGCCACGGCGACGAGCTGGGGCGCACCCAGAGCGGCAACAACAACGCGTACTGCCAGGACAGCGAGCTGTCCTGGGTGCGCTGGCCGGCGGATCGGCGGGAGACCGCAGAGACCGGGGTTCCGGAAGGGGCCGACGGGGCTGATGGGACCGATGGGGCCGCGGAGGCCGGCGGGGACGGCGCGCTGCTGGAGTTCACGCGGGCGATGGTGGGGCTGCGCAAGGACCACCCCGTCTTCCGGCGGCGCCGCTTCTTCCACGGGCGGCCCGTGGAGGGCACCCACGACGACCTCTCCGACATCGCCTGGTTCACCCCGGAGGGCCAGGAGATGACCCAGCGGGACTGGGACTCGGCGCAGGCCTCGGCGATGACGGTGTTCCTGAACGGCAACGCGATCTCGGAGCCCGACGCGCGCGGGCAGCGCATCACCGACGACTCGTTCCTGCTGCTGTTCAACGCCTCGCCGGAGACCCTCGAGTTCGTCGTGCCGGTCAATCACGGACGGCAGTGGGAGGTCGTGGTCGACACGGGCCGCCCGGAGGGCGTGGCGCCGGGCACGGGCGAGAAGGTGGCGGCCGGAGAGCGGCTGACCCTGCTGGACCGCAGCATGGCGGTACTGCGCCGGCCGGCGTAGCCGGCGGGGAGCCGCGGCCGCCGCGCGCGGGCGCCGTCCGGACCGGGCCGCCGGTCCGCCCGGCCCCGCGCGCGGCGGCCGTCCCGGGTCCGCGCCCGCATGGCCGACGCGCCCGTCCCGTGCGCGTGGCGGCACGTCCGTGCGGCGCACCCCCGCGGGGCGGGCGAGTGTCCGGGCGGGTGACACGAAGTCCGCCCCGGCGGGTACGTAGCTCTTCATGACATCTGAGCGCCCCCCAGCGACCGTGCCCACGGCCACCTACCGGCTCCAGCTCCAGCCCGGGTTCCCCTTCGCCGCCGCGGCCGCCGCCGTGCCGTATCTGGCGTCGCTCGGCATGTCGCATCTGCATCTGTCACCCGTCCTGGAGGCCGTCCCGGGCTCCCCGCACGGCTACGACGTCGTGGACCCCGCGCGCGTGCGCGAGGAGCTCGGCGGCGAGGCGGGGCTGCGGGAGCTGGCGCGCACCGCGCGGGAGCACGGCCTCGGTCTGGTGGCCGACATCGTGCCCAACCACATGGCGATGGACCCGGTGCACAACCGGGCCCTGCGGGAGGTGCTGCGGGAGGGCCCCGGCTCGCCGTACGCGCGCTGGTTCGACATCGACTGGGAGGCGCAGGACGGCCGCGTGCTGCTGCCGGTCCTGGGCGGGCCGCTCGGCACCGAGCTGGGGCGGCTGACGGCCGGGGACGGTGTACTGCGCTATTACGACCAGACGTTCCCGCTGCGCGAGGGCACCGCGGATCTGCCGCTGCCGGAGCTGCTGGACGCCCAGTGGTACCGGCTCGCCTGGTGGCGGCTGGCCCGCACGGAGCTGAACTACCGGCGGTTCTTCAGCATCTCGGAGCTGATCGGGGTGCGGGTGGAGGACCCGGCGGTGTTCGAGGCGACGCACGGCAAGATCCTCCGGCTGCTGGACGAGGGCGTCCTCGACGGACTGCGCGTCGACCACCCCGACGGTCTCGCCGACCCGGGGGGCTATCTCACGCGGCTGCACGAGGCCACCGGCGGGCGCTGGACGGTCGTGGAGAAGATCCTCGCGGACGGCGAGCGGCTGCCCGGCTCCTGGCCCGTGGCGGGCACCACGGGCTACGACGCCCTGCGCCGCGTGGACGGCGTCCTCGCCGATCCGGTGGGGGCCGGGGAGCTGCTGGGGCACTACCGGCGCCGTGCGGCCCCGGAGCCGGACCTCGGCGGGGACTGGGCGGCGACGGCACGGCACGCGGCGTACGAGGTGATCACGCACGAGCTGGCCACCGAGCTGGACCGGCTGACCCGGGTGGCCGGCCGTCTGTGCGCGGCGTCCCCGGGACTCGCGCTGCGCGACCGGGCCCCCTGGGCACTGCGCACGGCCCTGCGGGAGCTGCTGGTGCGGATGGAGGTCTACCGGCCCTACGGCGCCGCGGACGCGGCCGGCGTCGTCACCGAGGAGGCCGCGGAGGAGGCCCGGCGCGCCTTCGCCGTGCCGGAGGAGGCGGGGGCCGTGGACGCCGTACGGGGTCTGCTGCTGGCGTCGGCCGACGGCGCCGGGCACGACGCGTACGACCTCGCGGAGTTCCGCGCGCGCTTCGCCCAGACGTCGTCGGCGCTGCGCGCGAAGTCCGTCGAGGACACCGCGTTCTACCGCTATGTGCCGCTGCTGTCGGCGACCGAGGTGGGCGGTGAACCGGGTGCCCCCACCGTGCCGCCGGAGGACTTCCACGCGTACTGCGCGCGCGTGCAGCGCGACCGGCCGGTCACCGGGACCGTCGTGTCGACCCACGACACCAAGCGCAGCGCCGACGTGCGGGCGGCCCTGGCGGTGCTGACCGAGTGCCCCGACCGCTGGGCCACAACCGTGGCCGAGGCCGAGGCGGAGACCGGGAGCGTGCCGGACGCGCAGCTCGCGTGGGCGGCCTGGCAGACGGTGTTCGGACTCGGTCCGGCTGCCGCCGGGAGGGTCCGGGACACGCTGCTCAAGCATGTGCGGGAGGCGAAGCTGCGCACCAGCTGGACGGAGCAGCAGCCGGCGTACGAGGAGGCCGTGGCCGCGTTCGTGACGGCGGGGCCCTGCGGGGCGCCCGGCGGGCGTGTCACGGCGTTGCGGGCCGCGCTGGAGCCGCACATCCGGGCCAACGTCCTCGGGACGGCCCTGCTGCATCTGACCATGCCGGGCGTGCCGGACGTCTACCAGGGCACGGAGGGCGAGTACCGGGCCCTGGTGGACCCGGACAACCGCCGTCCGGCGGCGTTCCCGCCCCGGGATCCCGGCGGCAAGGACGCGCTGACGGCGGCGGCCCTGCACTTGCGGGCACGCCACCCGGACGCCTTCGGCGAGTCGGCGACGTACGCCGCGCTGCCCGCGCGGGGGCCGGCGGCCGGGCACTGCCTGGCGTTCGCCCGCTCCGGACGGACGGTCACGGCGGTCACCCGGCTCTCCCTGCGCCTGGCGGAATCGGGCGGCTGGCAGGACACCCGCCTGCTCCTGCCTCCGGGGCGCTGGACGGACGTCCTGGCCCCGGAGCGCCGTTTCGAGGGCCATGTCCTCGCGGCCGACCTCTTCGCCCGCCTGCCGGTCGCCCTGCTGGAGCGCACGGACGACACGGCAGCCGGGCGGGCGGAGTGACAGCGGACCGGCCGCCCGGAACCCCCGGTGCGGGCCGTGTCACCGCCGACGGCGGCACGCCGGGGGATGCCGCGCGGACGCGACGCCGGCGGACAGGTGCGTACGGCGCACCCGGACACGCGCGAGGAGACGCGGGGCACGCGCGCGAGGGGGCCTCACGCGCGAGCCCCGGGCGCCGGGGAGAC
Source organism: Streptomyces sp. NPDC047000 (assembly GCF_040644295.1). Classification (NCBI taxonomy): domain Bacteria; kingdom Bacillati; phylum Actinomycetota; class Actinomycetes; order Kitasatosporales; family Streptomycetaceae; genus Streptomyces; species Streptomyces sp. NPDC047000. The sequence continues at coordinate 268,716 of NZ_JBEYWE010000001.1, read as the reverse complement.
GACGCGCCGGAAGGGCGACGGGTCAGGCGTCGAGGGCGAAGACGTCGCGCGTGAGGGCCGACATCTCACAGGTGTTCGAGAAGGTGCGCGCGTAGGTGACCCGCGTGCCGTTCCACACGCCCTGCGCCCGGGCGGTGACCGGGGCGTAGATCATCGGGCAGAGGGCGTCCTTGCGCGGGACGGCGCCGATGTCGCCGGAGGCCGCGTCGAGTTCGGCGCAGGCGTCGGCGGCGCGGGCGTGTCCCCGGGGCGGGTCGCACAGCAGGAGGGCATCGCGGGAGGCGCCCGCACGGGAACCGCTCCCGCGGGAGCCGTCCGCGCGCGCGTCGCCGTGGGTGACGGTGACGTACATCCAGTTGCCGTGACCGTGGCGGTGGTGGCCGTGCGGGTACGGGTCCGCCTGGGCGGAGGTCTGGCCCACGGCCAGGAGCGCGGTCGCGGCGAGCAGGGCGCCGCGCACCGTCGTCGATCGGGTGAAGTGGTTCATTCCCGGTGCATCGGCACGGCGGCCTCCGTACCCCAGCCCGGCTCACCCGAACGGGGACGCACCCGCGCGTGGCGGGCGGCGAGTTCGCAGGTGCTGAGCACCACGCGCGCCTGGTACTCGGACTGGCGGGAGACGGGGATCCAGCGTGCCTGGAAGCCGTCGCGGTACTCGGCGCACCAGGTGTCGATCAGGCCGTCCAGTTCGGGCAGCACGCCGGCCGGGTCGTGGCCGGAGGCGAGGACGAGCCGGTGCAGCAGTCCCGCCGTGCGCAGCGCGAGGCGACGCCCGGAGAGGGCCAGGGCGACCAGATGGCCGGTGTTGAGCTGCGGCAGCCGCCGTGCGGTGCCGTCGTCGGTGTCGGGGTCCCAGGCGTCGGCGAGACCGGGGCAGATGAGCAGATAGTCGTCGACGGGGGCGAGCAGACGCGCGGTCTCGGGGGCGTCGGCCAGGTGGGACCGCAGGCGCTCCAGGAGATGTTCCAGGAGCCGTGTGTCGGCGCGCAGGGTGCGGCTGACGGTGCGCAGCCGGGTGTCGGGGTCGGTGGGCGGTGAGCCGTCCTCCACGGCGTCGACGCCCCACATGGGGGACTCGACGACGGCGGTCACCGTGCCGTGCGGCTGGGGATGGAACCACGTCGAGTCGACGGCGGCCTCGGTGATGGCGGCGGTCCGGGAGCCGCGGTGCGGCTGCGGGATCAGATGCACGGCGGGGCCGAGACGGGGCCAGTACAGGGCGTCGTAGGGGCCGAGTTCGCGCGGGATGCCGAGTCCGGCCGCGATCCGGGCGAGGCGCGGTGCGAGGCCGGGCAGGTCCCTGGTGAGCTCCACGAAGCCGCCGCCGATGTCGACGCCGTGCAGGGAGCACTGGAAGAAGGGCCGCAGTTCGTCCTGGAGGTCGAGCAGGGCGCGGGTCTCCGGCAGGGCGGCGGCCGCGGCGCCGTCGGGCAGCCATTCGGGCTGCTCGGCGAAGCCGGGGCGGAAGAAGTTCCGGAAGTAGCGGCCCAGGGTGTAAGGGCCGGTCAGCCAGCCCTCGTTGCGGCGGGAGCCGTCCGGATCGAGGCACAGCAGCAGGTTGAGGGTCAGGTCGGCGTACTCGTCGCGGCCGTGGGCGGCCAGTGCCCGTTCGGCGAGCCGCAGGACGGTGGCACCGCCGACGGGCTCGTTGGCGTGCGGTCCGGCGACGACGAGGGCCTGGCGGGCGCCGTGACCGACGGAGAGCAGCCACAGCGGCGTTCCCGCGCGGGAGGTGCCGACCGGGCGCAGCCGGGCCTGTCGGGGATGACGGGCGACGAGCGCGGCGGCATGCGCGCCCAGTTCGTCCACGGACGGGTAACGGAGGCGTGGCGGCAGGGCACACCTCCACAGTGCGGGCGCCGGCGCTTCACCTGTTGTGCACGGTGTACGCACAGTCAGTCACGCGGGCCGGGGTACGTCAACACCGCAGCGAAGGAAACCTTTCTTCAGCCACCGGACCCGCGCCTGACCCGACCCTGACCTGAGCCCGACCCGCACCAGGGCCTGGGCCGTACCCGCACCGGACCCGGGGCTTCCGGCCCGCTGCCGGGCGCGGCCCACCGGTCGGCACGGCCCGCCGGGCCGGCCCTGTCCCGGCCCGCCGGCTCAGTTCGCCGACAGCCGGAACGCCATCTGCCCGAACCCGACCTGGTCGCCCTCGCGGACGACGGCGGCGCCGATGACCCGCCGCCCGTTGACCGTCGTGCCGTTGGTGGAGCCGAGGTCCCTGAGGACCCACGTGCCGCCCTGCACGAGCAGTTCCGCGTGCACGCGGGAGACCGTCTCGTGGGTGAGCCGCAGCCCGCTGGCGGGGTCGCGGCCTATGCGCAGCGCCTGACCGCCCGCCGGGTGCGGCAGCAGCAGCTTGGGCAGCCGTTCGGCCCGCCAGGCGCGGCGCAGCCGTACGGTGAAACCGGAGACGGCCTCGACGGTGCCGAACACCGCGCGTGAAAAGCGGTTCTCCTGCGGCAGGTCGGCGGTGAGCACGGCCAGTTCGTCGCTGTGCCGGGCGGAGAGGGCGAGTTCCATGCGGCGCACGAACGTGTCGTGCGACAGCCGTCCCATGGCGACGCCGTCACGCAGCACCTTCAGCGCCTTGTCCCGTTCCGCGTCGGAGGGTCGTGCGGGGTACGTGTGGAACTCGAAGGACGACGTCACGCTGGTGATTGTCGGTCAGTGGACCCCGGGTGTCCAGAAACCGCGGAACACCCCGCCCGCGCACGTACCGGGCGCCGCCCGGCGTCACGGGGGTGACCCGAACGGTGATTCCACGGCGGATCGATCTCGTTTGACGCACGATGGACGGGCTACATGCCAGGGAAGCAGACGAAGGGGAACCGTCCGTGCAGTTCGAGGTGTGGGCACCGCAGGCCGGCCGTGTGACGCTCCATTGCGACGACGTCACGCACGCGATGCGGCATGATCCCGGGCGGCCGGGATGGTGGCGCGGGGAGGCCGGGGCGCACGACGGCACGCACTACGGCTTCGCGGTGGACGACGGCCCCGTGCTGCCCGATCCGCGCTCGCGCCGCCAGCCGGAGGGGCCGGACGGCTGGAGTGCCGTGGTCGACCAGGAGCGGTACGAGTGGCGCACCGCCGACTGGCCCGGGCGCCCGCTGCCGGGCGCGGTGCTGTACGAGCTGCACGTGGGCACGTACACGCCCGAGGGCACCCTGGACGCTGCCGCCGCCCGCCTGGAGCATCTGGTGGAGCTGGGCGTCACGCACGTCGAGCTGATGCCCCTGTGCCCCTTCCCCGGCCGGCACGGCTGGGGGTACGAGGGCGTGTCGCTGTGGGCCGTGCACGAGCCGTACGGCGGCCCCGAGGCGCTGAAGCGCTTCGTCGACCGGGCCCACGAGCTCGGTCTCGGCGTCGTCCTCGACGTGGTCCACAACCATCTCGGCCCGTCCGGGAACTACCTTCCCGCCTTCGGCCCGTACTTCACCGAGACCCATCACACGCCGTGGGGCGCGGCCGTCAACCTGGACGCGCCCGGCTCGGACGAGGTGCGCGCGTACTTCGTCGGCAGCGCGCTCGCCTGGCTGCGCGACTACCGGATCGACGGGCTGCGCCTGGACGCCGTGCACGCGCTGAAGGACACGCGCGCGTGCCATTTCCTCGAGGAGCTCTCCACGGCCGTGGACGCCCTGGCCGAGGGCCTGGGGCGGCCGCTGTTCCTGATCGCCGAGTCGGACCTGAACGACCCCCGGCTGATCACCCCGCGGGCGAAGGGCGGCCTCGGTCTGCACGCCCAGTGGAACGACGACTTCCACCACACCCTGCACACCGTGCTCACCGGCGAGTCGCAGGGTTACTACGCCGACTTCGCGCACGCCTCCCTCGGCGGCCTCGCCAAGACGCTGACCGGCGGTTACTTCCACGACGGCACGTACTCCAGCTTCCGGGGCCGGTGCCACGGGCGCCCGCTGGACCCCACCCGGGTCGCCGCGCACCGGCTGCTCGGCTACAGCCAGACCCACGACCAGGTCGGCAACCGCGCGCAGGGCGACCGCCTCGCCGCGTCGCTGTCGCCCGGCCTGCTGGCCTGCGCGGCGGCCCTGACGCTGACCGCGCCGTTCACGCCGATGCTGTTCATGGGCGAGGAGTGGGCCGCGGGCACGCCGTGGCAGTTCTTCACGGACCACACCGACCCGGAGCTCGCCGAGGCCGTACGGCGCGGCAGGCGGCGCGAGTTCGCCGCACACGGCTGGGCCGAGGAGGACATCCCCGACCCGCAGGAACCGGCGACCCGTGACCGCTCCTGCCTCGACTGGTCGGAACCGGGGCGTGAGCCGCACGCCCGCATGCTGGCCTGGTACCGGCGGCTCATCGCGCTGCGCCACGACCAGCCCGACCTCTTCGACCCCGACCTCACCGACATCAGGGCCGCCTACGACGAGGACGCCCACTGGTTCGCCTTCCGGCGCGGCGACATCCGGGTGGTGCTCAACCTCGGCAAGGAGAGCGCGGCGGTTCCGCTGGGGCCGCGCCGCGCGGAGGTCCTCGCCGCGTGGGAACCGGTCGAGGCACCCGGCCCGGACGGGCTGCTGCGGCTGCCCGGGGAGTCCTGCGTGGTGCTGGCGCAGTCCTGAGGGAGGGGTTCTGGGCTGTCGTCGCGCAGGGTACGGATCTCACAGGTCGCCGTGGTCCCCGGCCCCGTCCCCCCGGAGTTCCGTGACGCGCTCCAGCAGGATCGCCTCCCACGCGTGCCGCAGCCGGGTGCGCAGGACGGCCGGCGGGGTGGGATCGCGGTCCTCCAGGCGGGCGGCGAGGCGGACGACGGCGTCGCAGCGGGCCAGCCACAGGCCGCGCAGGCAGGGCCGGGCGCCGTAGCCGGCCAGGGTGGCGGCCCGGACGGCCGTCGGGGAGCCGACGGCCAGGGCGAGGCCGGCGATGTCCTCCGCGGGGTCGCCGAGGGCCGCGCCGGTCCAGCCGAGCACGCCGCGCACCCGGCCGTCGGCGCTGACCACGAGGTGCCCGCCCGTCAGCCGGTGGTGCACGAGGACCGCGGTGCCGGGCTGGGCCGCGAGCTGGGCCGCGCCGGGCGGGGTGAGCTGGCCCAGCAGGGCCGGCTCGAACTCGTCGGCGGCGCCGAGCTGCCGGGCGGCGTGCACGGCCATCCGGCGCAGTGCCTCCAGGGAGCGCGGCGGGACACGCGGCACGCCGAGCGCCTCGGCCTGCCGCGCGGGCACCTGGCGCAGCCCCGTCAACAGTCCGGCCAGGTCGGCCTCGCCGACGGCGGTGACGTCGAGTTCCTCCGCAGAGCCGCCGGGCACCTTGGTGTCCAGCGTGTACGACAGTCCGGGCGCCCACTCGCCGTGCGCCACGCTGGCCGGGACCGCGACGGCGACGTGCGGGCGGACGAGGTCGCGCACCCGCAGCTCGCGGCGCTGGCGGACGGTGGCGTCGCGGTCGGGCGCGAGGCGCAGCACATGGCGGCCGCCGACCCACCAGGTGGCGCACCCACCGCCCGGGGAGACGGGCCGGACGTCGGGCCCGGCGGCGCCCGTGCCGCCCCTGCCCGTCGTGCCGTCCTTGCCTTCCGTGCCGTCCTTGAGGAGGGAACGGACGAGTCCGCGGACGAGGTCCGCGGTGGGTGTCGGTGCCTGGGTCATGGTCACGCCGTCGTCGTTCGGGTGGGGTCGCTGCGCGGGGGCCGCCGGGGTCCGGCCGGTCCCGTCGGTGCCACGGGTGCCCTGAGTCGTGCGGGTCGTCGGAGTACTCCTTACCGGTGTCGGGGGGATTGATGCTGGTGGGACCGGGAGTGACAGGGCGGGACCGGCGCCGGGGGCCGGCAGGGGTCGCCGGGGCGGGGGTCAGTCCACGATCACCATCTCGCGGGTCGTGCCGTTGAGCCGGCGGCCGCCGTCCTCGGTGACCGTGACGATGTCCTCGATGCGCACGCCGAAGCGGCCGGGCAGATAGACGCCGGGTTCGACGGAGAAGCACATCCCGGGGACCAGGGGCTGCTCCTCGCCCTCGATCATGTACGGCGGCTCGTGCGTGGTGACGCCGATGCCATGGCCGGTGCGGTGGATGAAGTACTCGCCGTACCCGGCGTCCTCGATGACCGCGCGGGCGGCCCGGTCGACCTCCTGGCAGGCCGCACCGGGCCGGACCGCGCGGAAACCGGCCTCCTGGGCCCGGCGCACGAGGTCGTGGACGCGGCGCTCCTCGTCGGTGGGCTCGCCGACGTGGACGGTGCGGGAGGTGTCGGAGCCGTAGCCGTCCCGCAGGCCGCCGAAGTCGAGGACGACCATGTCGCCGTGCTCGATGACGCGGTCGCCGGCCTCGTGGTGCGGATCGGCGCCGTTCGGCCCGGAGGCGACGATGGTGAAGTCGACCTGGGAGTGCCCGAAACGCCGCAGCAGGTCGGCGAGGTAGGCGGCGATCTCGGACTCGCGGCGGCCGGTGAAGCGCACCGTGCGGATCTCCTCGAAGGCGGCGTCGGCGGCGGCGCCCGCCGCGGCGAGCAGCTCGAGTTCCTGTCCGTCCTTCACGGCGCGCAGCATGGGCAGGGCGTCGGTGAAGGAGGCGTAGGAGGTGCCTGGCAGCGCCTTCTGCAGGTTGAGCAGATGCATCGCCCAGGCGTTGTCGCTGACGACGAAGGTGCCGGTGGGGCCGAGGAGCTCCGCGGTGAGGGCGTAGGGGTCCTTGCCGTCGGTCCAGTCGCACAGGGTCAGGGCGGGGGCGCCGGACGCCTTCGCGGCGTCCGGCGCCTCCAGGGCCGGTACCACCAGCACCGGGTCGTGTCCCGGGGTGAGGACCAGCAGGGTGAGGCGCTCGGTGGCGGCGGGGGGCGCGTAGCCGGTGAGCCACACCAGGTCGGGGCCGGGCGCCACGAGCAGCCCCGCGAGCCCCGCGTCGGAGGCCGCGCGCGCGGCCCTCGCCATCCGGACCCGGTAGTCGGCGGCGGTGAACGGCGCGAGGGAGCTGGCGGTCATCGGGACCTCCGTGAACGGGCGAGACGATGCTACGGGCAGCATCCTGCCCGGCCGCGCGAACCGACGCGAGCGGATGGGGCCGCTTCACGCCTGCGGCTTTGTCCGCGGACGGCTGTGCGAGGCCGGCGGGGGCGGACGAGGGGGTGCGGTTCGGTTTTCTCGCCCCCGCCGCCCCTTCCCGTTCCCGGCCCCGGGGGCTCCGCCCCCGGACCCCCGTCGGGCAGGCCCCAGTCGGGCGGGCCGGTCAGGTCAGGTCAGGTCAGGTCAGGAGCAGGGTCGGGGTGCGGGAGGGGAGGAAGCCGTGGGCGCGGCGGGCCAGGTAGGGGGCCTTGTAGCGGTCGACGGACAGGTGCCAGTGGAGGATGCCGGACATCCAGTTCTGCAGGTCGGCGACGTAGTCGCGCAGGACGGCGCGGGCCGCGTCGGAGAGGGCCAGGTCCTCGCACAGGACCGGGAGTTCGTGGGCGGCGACGTGTTCGAACTGGCGCATGCGCTGCGTCATCAGGTCGTGGACGACTCCGAGCGCGGCCGGGTAGCCGACGCCGAAGAAGTTCTGCACCACCAGGACGGCGTTGTGGATCTCGCCCTCGTACTCGATCTCCTTCTGGTAGGAGACCACGTCGTTGATCAGGCAGGCGTAGTCGACGGCGGCGTTCTCCAGGGAGCGGACCGGGCCGCTGCGGTACACCTCGGGCGGTACGGCGGGGCCGTGGCCCATCCGGCACAGGCTCATGGTGAGGTCGGAGCCGAAGGTGGCGCGGCGCATCTCCAGATAGTCGACCGGGTCGGGGATCCGGTGCTGGAGCTGGTTGGACAGCTCCCACACCCAGCTCTCGGTCATGTCGTCCACCGCCTGCCTGAGGGTGCGCCGCTGGTCCTCGGTCATCCCCGCCGTCGTGCGCGACCACAGGTCGATCAGACCGCGTTCCATGGCGTTGCCCGGGACGACGGCGGGGGCCGCCCCGTCCTCGACCGTCATGCAGGACGACAGGCGGGCCGTGGTCAGCCGGGCGGCGGCCAGGTCGCGGCGGTGGCCGTGGACGAGGGGGTAGTAGTCGTCGCCGTAGGTGCCCCAGGCCAGCCACGCGGCACTGAGGTCGAGGGCCTCCGGGGTGGCGTCGGGGTCGATGCCCGCCGAGCAGAGCGCGAGGTCGGCCGCGGCGAGCCGGTCCTCGTCCCAGACGCCTTCCTGGAGCATGCCCATGCGGTGCGTCCAGCCGGCGAGTCCGCGGCGGGCGCCGTCCAGATGGGGGCTGATCCGCACCTGGTACGGCATGTGGAAGTCGGGCAGCAGGGACGGGCCGACCCGCTGGTACGGCTGGTGGGTGTACGCGCGCAGCCGCTCGCCGGCGGCCACGGCCAGCAGTGCGCCGATGTCGGCGGCGGAGGTGCCGGGGCCGGTGGGGAGCTGCCAGGGGCTGGTGGAGCGGGCGCGTTCGTTCATGTAGCGGCTGGAGCGCAGGTGCCATTCGTGGCCGCCGGACTGCCAGTCCTGGAGCCCCTTGGTGTACGCCGCCACCGCCGCCAGTCCGGCGGGGGTGAGGCCCTTCTCCAGTGCGAGCGCCGGGACCTCGGTGAGCGCGGTGTGCTCGAACTGGTGGAGGCGGGAGGTGAGGATGTCGTTGACGGTGTCGGCGGCCTGCTGCGTGGTGCAGCCGAAGAAGGTCTCCAGGACGAGCACGCCGTTGCTCAGCTCGCCCTCCTCCTCGACCTCGCGCTGGTAGGAGAACAGGTCGTTGCGCAGGTGCACGGCGTCGGAGAACGTCTCCATGAGGACCCGCAGCGGCCTGGTGCCGGCGACCTGCGCGGGCACCTCGGCGGTCGCGTACTCCACGAGCCCCGCCGACCACGGGGCGCCGCCCACCTTGCGCCGCATCTCGATGTACTCGACGGGGTTGGCGATCCGCCCCTCGTCGATGTTGGACAGCTCCCACATCGACTCGTTGAGGAGGTGTTCGGTGGCGACGGCGAACCGGCGGCGCCAGCCGTCGGACATCGCGGGGACCGTGCGTGCCCACAGGTCGGCGAGGCCGGCCTCGACCGGGTCGAGCGGCTCGGGCACCGGCGCGGCGGGGTCGAGCGGCATGAACAGCGGGAGCCGGTCGAGGTGGGCCCGGCCCGCGGCGCGGTCCCGGGTGCGTTTGTACTTCTCCAGGAAGTGGTCGTCGAAGAAGAACACCCACACGTACCAGTCGGTGATGAGCGAGAGGGCCGGGCCGTCGCAGTCGGGGTGGGTGTACGCGCACAGGAGCCCGTAGTCGTGCGCGTCGAGGTCGGCCTGCTCCCAGACTCCGGAGCCCTCCAGCATGCCCATCTCGCGGGCCCACGCGGACGAGTGGGTGCGGGCCTCGTCGAGATGCGGGTTGAGCCGCGCGGGATACGGCATGTAGAAGCGCGGGAGTTCGAACGGCTGCGTCATGGCCGGGCCCTACCCGTGGCCGCGCACCGGCATCCGCCGGGCCGCCGCCGATCACCCCTTCGCGTGAACCGGGCGGGAAAGCCGCCTCGGGGACGCCCCGGGCGCACCACCGGTCAGGGGATCCTGATCTCCCGCTCCAGCTGGGTGGCGAGGGTGAGATAGCGGGCGCGGCGCGGCACGGGCACCATGCCGCGGACGACGAGGTGCCACATTTCGGCAAGGCGGCGGGGATGGCGGCCGACGGGTTCGAGGGTGCGGCCGACGACGCGGGTGCCGACGAAGAAACAGACCAGGGAGTGTGCGGCCGCCTCGACGTCTATGTCCGTATGTATGTCCGACTCCTTGGCCGCGGCCACCAGCCGGCGCGAGACGATGTCCAGCCAGTCGGCGTACGGGTGCTGCAACGGCGGCCGCACCTCGACCTCTCCGGCGGCGAGCCGCAGTCCCGCCCGGGGAATGGGGCCCTCCACGGCGAGGCGCGCGTAGGCGAACGTGGTGCGCATCAAGGACTCGAGCGAGGAGTAGCCGCGGCCCTCCATCTCCCGCGCGACCTGCCGGGACAGCCGGGCGTGGAGTCCGAGGATGGCCTGGGCGAGGTCCTCCTTGGCCGCGAAGTGGAAGTAGAGGGCGCCCTTGGTGACCTGGGCGTGCTCGACGATGTCGCTCAGGCTCGTCGATTCATAGCCGTGACGGTCGAACAGGTCTGCGGCGGCCGTGATGATCGTCGCGCGGGTCTGCTCGGCGCGTAACTGCCTCGCCATCGGCTGGACTCCCCCTTGGGACGGAATCGGGAACGGAAAGAACCGGGTGCGCGGTTTGTTTCACGTCACCTTCCGTGCGGGACCACGCACGTTCCGGTGACGACGAGAGGGGTGACGGGAGCGGTCGGCACACGTCCCGCACCCCCGCCTTTCGGCCATGCCGTGCCGTCGTCCGCATGCGCAACGGCCGAACGACACGTGTCAGTGTGGCGTACGTGGCCGCAGGTGCCGCGGCATTCGCGCGTGTTCGCGGTCGCAGCACGCCCTCCCTCGGTGTCACACGGCCATGACGGACGACCGGGCGTCGACCCGGAGATCGCCAGATTACGAGGCGAACGGTTTGTTTTCAATGTGACGGCGGAGCACTCCGGACGGACCGGCCGACGGACTGAACACACCGCGCCGTCCGGCCGTACTGCCCGGTACCGTTCCCGTCCGCGCCCGCCGAGGAGACGTCCCGGATGAGCCGTACCACCGCGCCCCTGAGGCCCGCCGCAGCCGCCGCGGCGGCCGGGGCCCTGCTCGCCCTGTGGGCGGCGGGCCCCGCCCAGGCGCACGGCGCGCCCACGGACCCGGTCAGCCGGACCTTCGCCTGCTCCCCCGACGGCGGCGCGTACACGCGGACGGCGGCCTGCCGGGCGGCGGTCGCGGCGAACGGCGCGCCCTTCACGTTCTTCGACGACGTACGGGTGCCGGACGTCGGCGGCAGGGACCGCCAGGTGATCCCGGACGGAAAGCTGTGCAGCGGCGGGCTCTCCGGCTACAAGGGGCTCGATCTGACGCGTCCGGACTGGCCCGCCACCCGGCTCGCCCCGGGTGCGCGGCTGACGATGACGTACGCCGCGCCGATCCCGCACGCCGGCACGTTCCGGCTGTACCTGACGAAGCCCGGCTACGACCCGGACCGGCCGCTGACCTGGTCCGACCTGCCGTCGCGACCGTTCGCCGAGGTGAAGGACCCGCCGCTGCGGGACGACGCCTACCGCATCGGCGCGACACTGCCGCGGGACCGCACGGGACGGCAGGTGCTGTACACGATCTGGCAGACCAGCAGCACGCCGGACACCTACTACTCGTGTTCCGACGTGGTGTTCCCGGGCGGCGCGGCCAAGTCCTCCGCGTCCCGGCCGGCTTCGGCGGCGTCGGCTTCGGCGTCAGGGGCGGTACCGGCGTCCGCCGCCACGCCGTCACGGCGCGCCTCGGCCACGTCCCCGGCCGACTCCACGGGCGCCACGGCGCAGCCGGGCGGGTCCGCGGGGAAGCAGGCGGCGAGCAGCACCCCGGTGGCCGATGCCACCGGGGTGGGGGCGGGACCGTCGGCCCCGGTCGTGGCGGGCGGCGCCGCCGCGGTGCTGGTGCTCACCGGGGGCGCCGCCCTGTTGCTGCGGCTGCGCAGGCGCTGATCGTCCGACGCCGCGCAGCCGTCGTGCTCCTGATGATGCGTCAGTTCACGGACACCGCGGCGCCGCCGTCGGTGACCGGGGCGTACTTGGCGGTGAAGTAGCCGCTCGCGAAGCACAGCGACGAGCCGGAGACCTTGGTGAACTGCTGGTTGGTGAAGTTGATGCTGCTGTCGGCGTTGCTCGCGGTACCGGTCAGACCCGACGCCTGGTAGACGCAGGTGATCGAGCCGAGCAGGGTGCTCAGCTTGACCGTGGTCTGGATGGCGCCGGCGCTGCCCGGGGAGACGGTGAGGGCACCGCCCGAGGTGACGGAGGCGGTGTACGGCAGGTTGTCGACGGTGACGCTGCTGACGCCGGTCACACCGAGGACGTTGCTGGTGCAGCTGCTGGCGGTGAAGGAGTGGCCGCTGACCGACTCCGTGGCGGTGCCGGGGGCGTCGGGGTTGGAGGTGACACTCGCCGTGAACTGCGACGTGGTGCACTTGACGCCGCTGGTGCCGGTCGCGCTGGAGTACAGGGTGGCGCTGGTCCCGCTGGCCAGGGGTGCGGTGACGACGTCGCCGACCGCCACGGCCCCCGCGCTGGTGGTGAGGACGGGGGTGGCGGCGGAGGCCGGGACGGCGGTGAGGGAGAGCGCGGCGGCGGAACCGGCCAGGGCGAGGAGGATGCGGGTACGCATGCGGGTGCCTCTTTCTCTGATGTGGGGGTGCTGAGGGTGAGTTCGGGCCCCGTGGGGCCGAGGCGGACCCGGCGTCGGCCGTCGCGGTCCGTCACGCCTTCTCCGTACGTGACGGACCGGCGACGGCGTCGGCCGGACACCGGCCGGAGACTCCCGGAGGAGGATCTCCGGCCGGGCCGGGCGCGAGGCGGCCGGGCACGGGCCGATGGGGGAAGCCGACCGTGTCCGACCGCACAGGAACGACGTCGGGGCGAGGAGCGCCCCGACGGCAGGGGGAAAGAAGAACGGGTCCCGGGAACGCGGCCGGTGTGCCGCGCGGCGGATCCGGCGCCACGGATCCTGGGGGAAGCCAGGCAGATTTGTAGACCTGATGTTCCGTCAACGTCAAGACGTCAAAAGCAAGTTGCCAATAACGTCTGCGGGTAACACGCAATCGACACCCGTTTTTCACAACTCCCTTGACCCTTCAATGTAACCCCCGGTAACTTCCTGGAAGGCTACTGCCGCGTAACCCAGAAGGCCCGTGCGACGCCGGGAGTCGTGGGGACGGGTGCACGGCAGCCGCTGTCCGCGCCAGGACAACGCGCCACTGAAGCCCAACCCGCATGACTATGCCCATGGGAGCAGAGATGGCCTCGTCCTCGGACTTCCCGTCCGCCGACAACACCCCCGGTAACCCGGACCCCGAGACCGGTTCCGGAACCGGAGCAGCAGCGTCCGGCACGACCCCCGCGGAACCCCGCAGACACGGACGGGTCCGGGCACGCCGGGCCGCGGTCATGGCGGTGCCGGCCGCGGCGGTCACCGCCGGCCTCGCGATCCTCACCGCCCAGGGGGCCCTCGGCGTCCAGTTCGCGATCTCCGGCATGCCGTTCGTGGTCACCGCCGACCGGCTCGACGGCACCGGCTTCGAACAGTACGGCGGACTCGACAACATGATCGAGAACAGCCCCAACGCGGGCGACACCGGCGGTCAGGAGCTGGTCGTCACCTCGGTGGTGAAGAACGGCACGATCACCAACATGTGCCAGAGCGTCGACCTCGGCGGCATCCAGCTCGTCCTCACCGCGGGCGGCGGGTCCAAGCCGGTCAGCGTGTCGAACCTCGCGATCGACTCGGACGACATCAAGGGCGACGCGTCGTTCAACAACATCGAGATCGGGCGCGACGCCAGCACCTTCGACAAGGCCGGTGTCCAGGGCCCGCGAGGCGTCTACGGCCAGCAGGCCGACGGCGTCGTCATCAACCACCTCTACCAGCACAACTACGCCGCCACCGCTGCCGTGTTCAAGCTGCCCGGGCTGCACATGCGCTTCGGTGGCGACGGTTGCCCGCAATGAGCGGCCCACCGAGCCGCCGCGCCCGCTTCCAGGAGTGGCGGGAGCAGCGGCCGTTCACGGCCGGGGTACTGCTCACCCTGGGCGGCGCCGAGATCCTGGTGACCATGAAGGCGCCGCTCCCGGTGATCCTCCATGTCGGCATGCAGGGTCTGGCGGGCTATCTGCTGCCCGCGCTGATGATCGTGTGCGGACTGCTGCTGCTCTTCAACCCGGCCCAGCGGCTGTTCTACTCCGTGCTCGGCATCCTGCTGTCCCTGGGAACGTGGATGACGTCCAACCTCGGCGGCTTCTTCATCGGTCTGCTCCTCGGGGCGACCGGCAGTTGCATGGCCTTCGGCTGGCTGCCCGACCAGGAGCCGCGGATCAGCCGGCGGCACCGCAGGAAGGCCGCGCGGGAAGCGGCACTGCGGGAGGGCCGGGACGAGCGGGGGACCGGACCGGACAGGGACGCCGGGGACGCCGGGGAGGCGTTCGAGGCGGCGGTGCCCGGGGCCGCGGAGGCGGTCTGACCGCGCCGGGTGACGCACGCACAGCCCGTTGTCCCGTCCGCCCCGCGGACGGGACAACGGGCTTTCACCGCGCCCGTGCACGCGGTCCCGCCCCGACGACCGGCACCCGGAGTTCTCGTGGTCACCGCCCCGGAACGGGACGGGCACACCGGGGCAGGTACACCGGGCGGGTTCGCGGGCGGGCACACCGGGGCAGGACCGGGGGCACACCGCGGGCGCCCGGGGACGACACCGGAGGCAGACGACGGGAGACGGGCCGGAGCCGGACGACCGACGCACAGCCGACGCACGGCGAACGGCAGACCGCGGAGGGACGGACGACGGCGGACGGCCAAGCGCCGGAGGCGGACGGCAGACGGCGGCAGGCGGCCGACAGCAGGCGCCGGAGGCAGACGGACGGTGGCGGACGGAAGGCCCGCCGGGAGGCGGACGGCAGACCCGCCGGGAGGCAGGACGTCGGGCGGCACGGCCTCCCGGCGGCCCGGCGTTCATCACAATGCGGCAGCAACAGTGCACACCAAGTGGCTGGTCACTTGACTACCGACCGCCTCACAGGGTTGGCTCCGGCCCAGGAGAGTCACCCGGGCGGCGTCACCGGCCGGCCCGGGCTTCCGTTTTCCTCTTGCTCGGCCGCACAGTGAGGTGCCCTGTCCTCATGAACAATCCACCACCCGCCCGTTCGAGACGTGCGCGCGGCTCCGCCGTGACCGCGGTAGGCGCCGTCGCCGCCCTGCTGCTGGCCGGCTGCTCGGGTTCCGGCAGCGACTCCGCGGGCTCCACGGCCGGCAAGGCGGGCAACGCCCGGTTCAAGGTCGCCCTGGTCACCCATGGCGCCAAGGGCGACGAGTTCTGGGCGCGGGTGCAGAAGGGCGCGGAGGACGCGGCCGCCAAGGACAACATCGCGCTGACGTACGCGAGTGACGCGGACGCCGGCGGCCAGGCCGAACTGGTCCGGGACGCCGTCAAGGACGGCGTGGACGGCATCGCGCTGACCCTGGCCAAGCCGGAGGCCATGAGGAGTGCCATCAACGACGCCATCACGGCGGGCATCCCGGTCGTCGGCCTCAACTCCGGCATCAACGACTGGAAGTCCGACGGCGCGCTGGAGTACTTCGGGCAGGACGAGAGCGTCGCGGGCCGCGCCGTGGGTGACAAACTCAACGATCTCCGGGCCAAGCACGCGCTGTGCGTGATCCACGAGCGCGGCAACGTCGCGCTGGAGGCGCGCTGTGCCGGCATGAAGAAGTCCTTCGGCGGCCAGACCGACATCCTCTACGTGGACGGCACCGACATGAACGCGGTGACCGACTCGGTGGCCGCGCGGCTGAAGCAGGACCCGACCATCGACGAAGTGGTGATGAACGGCGCGCAGTTCGCGCTCGCCGCGGTGAAGTCGGTGCACAAGTCGGGGGCGAAGTCCGAGGTGGCCACGTTCGACCTGAACAGCGACCTGGTGAAGGCCGTGCAGAACGGTGACGTGCAGTTCGCGGTGGACCAGCAGCCGTATCTCCAGGGTTATCTGGCCGTGGACGCGCTGTGGCTGTACCGGACGAACGGCAATGTCAGCGGCGGCGATTCCGCCCCGGTGCTCACCGGCCCGGCGTTCGTGACCAAGACGAACGTGGAGACGGTCGCGAAGTTCGCCGCGAAGGGCACCCGCTGAGCCGTCGGCCGTGCTCCGCCGGGGGCACCTCACACACCTCCGGCGGGAAAGAATCGCACTCTCACCGTGCGTACGGTCACTTGTACGGATAGCATCCTGCGGACCCCTGTGTTCCACCTGTCCCTGTTCCTCCTCCCCGCTCCTTCGTGCACCTCCCGCGCTCCCTCCACTCCCGGTCCCTCCCACTCCACCGACCGTTCCGACCCCGCCAACTCCCCGCTGCTCGCCCTAGGACGACGATGTCTCCACGGACAGGTCCCCGGCGCCGTCTCGGCTCCATTCGTCTCTCCCTGATCCTCCTGGCGCTGGTGCCGAGCGTCACCCTCGCCGCCATGTGGGGTGTGACGACGACGCAGATGTTCACAGAGGGCCTGAACCTGCGTTCCCAGACGCAGTTGAGCAGGTCCACCGGCGCCATGGGCACCGAGGCCACCCTCGCGCTCCAGAAGGAGCGCAGCCTGTCCGCTCAGTGGCTGACCTCGTCGGACAGCTCACGGGTGCAACTGGACGCCCAGCGCCGCGCGTCGGACAAGGCGGTCGCGAAACTGGTCAGCCAGGCCGACGCCATCAAGCAGGCGCCCGCCCGGGTCAAGGACCGGCTGTACTCGGTCGTCGCCTCCGTGGGCAGCCTGGAGTACTACCGGGGACAGGTGGACTACCCGAGCGACATCACCTCGGCACAGGCCCTGGACCAGTACACCTCGATCATCGACGACCAGATCCACGCCTTCCAGGAGCTGTCCCAGGTCGACGACGGCGACCTCACCTCGCAGGCCGGCCCCCTGGTCGCCCTGGAGCACGCGGCCGAGCTGATCTCCGAGGAGGACGCGCAGCTCACCCTGGCCGGGCAGTCCGGCACGATGGACGAGAAGACGTGGGCGACCTTCACCCAACTGGTGAACACCCGGCGCTGGCTGGTGACGGACCAGATCGAGCCGTCACTGACGGGCAGCACCAAGGCGCAGACGGAGGCCATTCTCCAGAGCGCGTCCTGGAAGGCCCTGGAGGCGGCGGAGGACAAGGTGCTCGCGGCCGGGGCGTCCGGCAGCGGCAAGCAGCGCGTCGTCCTGCCCGATGTGCGCAAGCAGTGGCGGGCCTCGCTCCTGGTGGTCTCCGCCGAGTACTCCCGGCTGATCCGCCAGCAGACCTCGGCCCTGCTCACCCGCAGCGCCGACAAGGCGCACGGGCTGCTGGTGACGGCGGCCTCGCTGAGCGCCGGCGGTCTGGTGGCGCTGCTGGTGAGCGTCATCATGTCGACGCGGATAACCCGATCGCTGTCGCGCCGGCTGAGCGGTCTCAGGGTCGCCACCCTGAGCCTGTCCGAGGAACGGCTGCCCGATGTGGTGGCCCGGCTCGACCGGGGCGAGAAGGTCGACGTGGAGCTCGCCACCCCGCCGCTGGACTACGGCAACGACGAACTCGGCCAGGTGGCGCGGGCGTTCAACACCGCTCAGCGCACGGCGGTGCGCACCGCGGTCGAACTGGCCGACACCAGGCGTGGTTTCCAGAAGGTCATCCTGGGCATCGCCCGGCAGAGCCAGAACCTGGTCAACCTCCAGCTCAGCAAACTGGACGCGCTGGAGCGTACCCACACCGACCCGGAGGTCCTCAAGGGCCTGTACGAACTGGACTCCACGGCGAGCCAGTTGCGCCGCTACGAGGAGAACCTGGTCATCATCAGCGGCGAGCAGCCGCGCCGCAGCTGGATCGAGCCGGTCGCGCTGATCGACATCCTGCGCAGCGCCGTCGGCGAGGTCGCCGAGTACCAGCGGGTGGAGCTGCACGCCGAGGAGGATGTGTCGCTGGCGCCGCCCGCGGTGGCCGACGTCATCCATCTGCTGGCCGAGCTGATCGACAACGCGACGGTGTACTCACCGGCGCCGAGCCCCGTCGGGGTACGGGCCGCGATGGTGGCCAAGGGTCTCGTCATCGAGATCGAGGACCGCGGACTCGGCATGTCCGACGAGGACTTCGCCTCTCTCAACGCCCAGCTGGCGGTGGCCCCGCAGTTCGATGTGGCGGGGCTGGCCGACGACCTGCGTCTCGGCATGTTCGTGGTGTCCCGGCTGGCCGTCCGGCACGGCATCACCGTGACGCTGCGCCCGTCGCCGTTCGGCGGGACGACGGCGATCGTGCTGGTGCCGCACGAGATCGTGGTCCGCGAGGCCCGGGACGGCGCCGCGACGCCCGCCCGGGAGGCCGCGTTCGAGCCGGTCGCCCCGAAGCCCCGGCCCGTCAGGAAGCCGCGCCCCGACGACGCGGCCGCTCCGGCCCCCCGCGCCGACGACGCGGCCGGACCGGTCCCCCGCGCCGGTGCCGGAGCCAGGGCCGGAACCGGAGCCCGTACGGCGTCCCGGCCGTCCTGGAGCAGCGGGCTCACCCCGCTGCCCCGCCGGGTGCCGCAGACCAGTCTCGCCGCGGAACTGCGCGAGGAGCCCGGGAGCCTTGAGGGGAAGGAGGACCGCGACGGGTCGGCCGATCTCACCGACTTCACCGCGGAACGTGCCGCCTCCTCACTGTCCGGCTTCCTGCGTGGCACGCTCCAGGCGCGTGACGAGGACGCGCCGCCGCCGTACGACGGGGATGATGGGGATCTGCCCGCGGCCGGGGAACCGGACCGGCCGGTGTCCGCCGCGGGCCGTCCCGTCAGTCCTACGCCGCCAGCCGACCGTTCATGAAGGACATCACCATGACACGCCCCATCCCTGCCACCCACACCCAGCTCGACCAGCTGCTGACCGGACTCGTGGAACGGGTCGCCGAGGTGAACCACGCCGTCGTGCTCTCCGAGGACGGTCTGGTGGTCAGCAAGTCCACCGGCTTCCTGCGGGACGACGCGGAGCGTCTCGCGGCCACCGCGTCCGGGCTGATGAGCCTCAGCAAGGGTGTGAGCATGGACTTCCGCGGCGGCCCGGTGCGGCAGGCGCTGATCGAGATGGCGCACAGCTATCTGATCCTCACCTCGGCCGGGCCGGGTGCCCATCTGGTGGTGCTCACCAGCCAGGGCGCGGACGTCGGTGTGGTGGCGTACCAGATGAACATGCTGGTGAAGAAGATCGGCGAGCATCTGAGCGCGGCTCCGCGCGCGGGCGCCGCCTTGTCGGACCGCGGCGAGTGAGGTGAGCGGAGGCGACGCGGCAGGCCGGCTGGTACGGCCGTTCACGCTGACGGGCGGCCGGACCCGGCCCTCCCGCGCCGACTTCACCCTCATCACCACGCTGACGGCGGTGGATCCGCCGCCTCCGTGGCCGGTGCGGCCGCAGCCGGAGCACGTCCGGATCCTGAAAATGTGCGCCGAGCCGGTCGCCGTGGCGGAGGTCGCCGCGCTGCTCGACCTGCCGGTGAGTGTGGTCGTGATCATGCTGTGCGATCTGCTGGAGGCGGGCCGGATCACCGCCCGTCCACCGCGTCTCGTGTCGCGTGCCACGCCCGACCTGGAACTGCTGCAGAAAGTGAGGGACGGCCTTGGCCGGCTCTAGCGCCACCGCCCGGCCCGGGACGGCCCCGGACACGGTCAAGATCCTGATCGCCGGGGGGTTCGGCGTCGGCAAGACGACCCTGGTCGGGTCGGTCAGTGAGATCGCTCCGCTGCGCACCGAGGAACCGCTGACCGCGGCGGGTCTGGGCATAGACGATCTCGACGGCATCGAGGGGAAGACGGCCACCACGGTGGCCCTGGACTTCGGCCGGATCAGCATCAGCCGGGAGCTGGTGCTGTATCTGTTCGGCACGCCCGGGCAGCAGCGGTTCTGGTTCATGTGGAACGACCTGGCGATCGGCGCGCTGGGCGCGGTGGTCCTGGTCGACGTACGGCGGCCGGAGACCAGTTTCGCCGCGATCGACTTCTTCGAGCGGCGGGGCATCCCCTTCGTGGTGGGCGTCAACGGCTTCCACGGTGAGCACCCCTACCCGCCGGAGGAGATACGGGAGGCACTGGCGCTGCCGGAGCACGCCAGGGTGCTGCTGTGCGACGCGCGGGACCGGGAGTCGTGCCGGGACGTGCTGATCGCGCTGATCGACCAGCTGATCGCCACCGCCGGCGGGCCCGACGGGCCGGGACGGATCGCTCCGGGCGGGCCCTGAGGGCCGCCCGGTCCGTCGAGTTCCGGCCAAGGGTGCCGATCTTATTGACGCGTACGCGTCAGCCTTCTACGTTCTGACCGGTTTCCCGAACCGTGTTCGATATACCGTCAGATCCCGGGCACCCGCACCCCTCGGCCCCCTTGGAGCGACATGACAGCCGCCGGCCCCCGCAGCACCCATGGCTCCCGCAGTCCCCACGACGGGCACGACCCGCACACCGCGCACGGCCCCCGGCTGTCCCGCCGGGGTCTGCTCGGCATGTCCGCCGCCCTGCCGCTCTCGCTGGCCCTGGGCGCGGGTTCCGCCCGGGCGGCCGGATCGGCGTATGTGATGGCCTACTTCACCGAGTCGCCGAACGGCACCGGTACGGACTACGGCCTCCATCTCGCCGTCAGCCCCGACTCGCTGCGCTGGACGCCGCTCAACCAGAACAACCCGGTGGTCACGCCCACCGAGGGCGCGCTGGGGCTGCGGGACCCGTTCGTGCTGCGCAGGCAGGACGGCACCTTCACGGTCCTCGCCACGGACCTCAAGGGCACCGACTGGAGCTACATCAGCCAGTACGTGCACGTCTGGAACTCCACGGACCTGCGCACCTTCACCGGCTACCACCGGCTGAAACTGCACGACATGGCCACCCACGCCTGGGCACCGGAGGCCTTCTGGGACGCGGGGCGCGGACAGTACGCGCTCATCTACTCGGCCGTGAACTCCAGCGGCCACAACGTCATCATGGTCAACTACACCTCCGACTTCGTCACCGCGTCCGCCCCGCAGGTCTTCTTCGACCCGGGCTACGACGTGATCGACGGCGACATGGCCGTCGGCGTGAACGGCGTCAACTACCTCTACTTCAAGAAGGGCGGCACGCTGGTCGGCGCCCGCTCCACCACCCTGGACCCCGGCAGCTTCACCGAGTTCAGCACCGCCGTGGCACACGGCGGCACCGAGGCGCCGATCCTCGTCAAGTCGCAGACGACCGGCACCTGGTACCTCTGGGGTGACACCTACACCCCCAACGGCGTCTTCTACGCCTGGCAGTCGAGCAGTCTCGCGGCCGGCACCTGGACCGCGCTGGACCAGAGGCTCTACACCCAGCCGGTCAACTCCAAGCACGCCGGCATCCAGCCGATCAGCACCACGGAGTACGACAACCTGCTGGCCAGATGGGGCGCACCGGTCTGGAACCGGCTGAAGTCCTACAACTATCCGGCCCGTTACCTCCGGCATGCGAACTTCGTCGGCCGGATCGACGAGTACCCGTTCGACCCGTACACCGACTCGCAGTGGAAGCTGGTCCCCGGACTGGCCGACAGCGCCGGGGTGTCCTTCCAGTCGGTCAACTACCCGACCCGCTATCTGCGGCACTACGACTACCAGCTCCAGCTGGACGTCAACGACGGTACGTCGGCCTACTCCCAGGACGCCACGTTCTACCGTACGGCCGGTCTCGCGGACTCCACGTGGTCGTCCTTCCGGTCGTACAACTACCCGACCCGCTACATCCGCCACTCCGACTACGTGCTGCGCATCGACCCGGTCGCCACGGCCACCGAGCTCCAGGACGCGACCTTCTCCGTCGGCTACTGAGCCACGTCACCGAGGCGGCCGACCGGCCGGCCCGGTCTACAACCGGGCGAGTTGCGGCAGCAGTTCCACCGCCGCCGCCACGTCACCGGTCAGCGGGCGGTCCTCGGTGCCGGACGGCAGCGCGGCCGCGGCCAGCGTGTACGCCGCCACCGGCGGCGGCACCGGCCGGAGCCGCAGCGCACGGACGGCGGTGACGAGTTCGCAGGCCAGGACGGTGGCGTAGGCACCAAAGGCGCGCAGCGCCTGACGGGCGGCCTGGCCCGCGAAGCTCGCCGCCTCCTCCAGTCCGTGGGAGAGCACGGCGTGCCCGGCCGAGGCGGGCGCGGCGCAGGAGCGCAGTTCCGCGAGCGCCGAGTTGGCCGTGTACTCGAGGATCATCGTGCCGGAGCTGCTCGCGGGACCGGTCGCCAGGAAGGCGGGCAGCCCCGTCAGGTCCGCCCGGGTGAGGGCGGCCAGCCGGGCGGCGGACAGCTGGGCGGTCTGCAGCAGGGCCAGGTCGAGGCCGTCCAGCGCGAGGGCCAGGGGTGCGGCGTAGAAGCCGCCGTGGTGGTGGACGGTGGTGCCGTCGGGGTCGACGACCGGGTTCTCCGAGGGACAGTTGATCTCCACCTCGACCACCTGCCGCAGCCGTTCGGCCGCCTCCAGCGCGACGCCGTGCGCCTGGGGGAACGCCCGGAAGCCGAACGGGTCCTGTATGCGGCGGCCGGCGTTGAGCGGCCGGTCGGCCATGCCGAGCAGCCGGCGCACCTCGGCGGCGGCGCGGGCCGGCCCGGGGTAGGGGCGCAGGGCGTGCACGGGGGCGGCGTAGGCCTCCGGGGAGCCGGAGACCGCGGCGAGCGAGAGGGCGGCGACGGCGTGCGTGGCGCGCAGCAGCAGGTCGATGTCGTGCACGGCGAGGGCGGCCTGACCGAGTGCCAGGGCGTTGCTGCTGAGCAGCGCGAGGGCGTCGCCGGGCTGCGGGGTGACGGGGGCGGGCAGGGTGAGGGAGAGCGCCGGATCCGCCGGCGCGGGGCCCGCCGCCGGGCCGGGCGGGGCCGGGTCCGGCACGGGTACGGCCGGTCCGGGCGCCGGGTCGGCGAGCCAGGGGCGCTCCCCGATCAGCGTCAGGCCGGTCTGGGCGAGTGCCGTCAGGTCGCCGGTGCCGACGCCGCCGTACTCGTTGACCGCGGGGTGCACGCCGAGGCGCAGGGCCTCGGTGAGGGCGGTGACGAAGGCGGGCTGGATGCCGGAGCCGCCGGCGAGCAGCTGGTTGGCGCGGACGGCGAGCATCGCGCGGATCTGCCGGGCCGGGAGCAGCGCTCCGGCACCGGCCGCGTGGCTGCGCAGCACCCGCAGACCGTGCGCGGCCTCGTCGTGCGCCTCGACCGGCACCGAGCGGTGGGCGCCTACGCCGGTGCCGCGGCCGTACCAGCGGCCCTCGGCGGCCAGCCGCCGGCCGGCGGCCCAGGCGCGGCGGGTCCGGTCGAGGGCCTCGGGTGCCACGGCGGGCACCGCCGCGCGGTCGGCGAGCCGGACCAGTCCGGGTATGCCGAGCGCGCGGCCGTCGAGCACGACGCGGATGTCCCCGGCGTCCGGGGACACCCGCGTCGGGTCGTCTGCGGTGGTGTCCAACTGCGGCCGTCAGTCGAGTCCGGCGGACTTCAGCCAGGCCTTGGCGACGTCCAGCGGGTCCTTGTTCTCCGACTGCACCTGGGTGTCCAGGTCGAGCAGCGTCGTGGTGTCGAGCTTCGCGGACACCGCGTTGAGCGCGTCGACGCCCTTCTGGGGCAGGGCCGACTTGTAGACGAGCGGCTGGACGTTCTCGAAACCGAAGAGGTTCTCCGGGTCCTGCAGGACGACGAACTTCTCCTTGGTGATGGTCGGGTCCGTGGTGAACACGTCCGCGGCCTGCACGGTGTCCTTCTTCAGCGCGGCCAGGGTCAGCGGGCCGCCGGCGTCGAGCGCCTTGAAGGACTTGAACTCCACGCCGTAGACCGACTTCAGGCCCACCAGGCCCTGCTGGCGGGTCTGGAACTCCGGCGAGCCGCCGATGACCAGGTCCTTCGCCACGGACTTCAGGTCGGCGATGCTGGACTTGCCGGTGAGGTCGTACTTCGCGGCGGTGGCCGCGTTGAGGGTGACCGAGTCCTTGTCCTGGGCGGGCGCCGGGTCGAGCAGCGTCAGCTTGGACTCCAGCTTGGCGTTGATCGCGGCGGTGGTCGCCTCGACGGTCTTCGGTGTCGCCTTGGGGTCGAGGTAGGCCAGCAGGGCGCCGTTGTACTCGGGCAGCACCGAGATGGAGCCGTTCTTCAGCAGGCCGTAGGTGGTCTCACGGGTGCCGATGTTGGGCTTGTAGGTGACCTTGACGCCCTTGGCCTTCAGGGCCTCGCCGTAGATGTCGGCGAGCAGGATGCTCTCGGCGAAGTTGTTGGAGCCGACGACGACGGTGTCACCGCTCGCCTTGCTGTCGTTCAGGGGGTCGGACTTGCTGTCGTCGGAGGAGGAGCATCCCGCCAGCAGGGCCGACGTCACGGCGAGTGCGAGGACCGCCGCGCCGGGGTGCTTGATGGTGGACCTGCGGGTGTGGGCGTTTGCAGTCACGATTCCAGTTTCCGAGCTCGGGAGACGGGGGCGTCGGGCGGCGCCGCGCGGATCCCGCGTCCGGACTTCGGCATCCGGACAGGACGTCCGGACTCCGGTGTGCGGACGGCGGCGGGAAATCAGCGGCGTTCGGGCAGGGACGGGTCGGGAAGCGGTGGGTCGTCATCCGCTGACATCGATCCAATCCAGCTCGTTCTCTGTGAGTCAAGTGCTCCGGATCACTGATTGGCTTCAATATGCGGGCACTTGTGAACGAACTGCGCATGAAGTCGGGCAGAACAAGTGCGCCTTGTAATGGATTCTTGACGTAGGGCGAGTGATTGTCAGTTCAAGAAGGCGATAGTCTCAGCCGAGTTGACGCCCGTCCCGCGGTGCACGGGGCCCGCTCCGGTGCCGTCACACATCAGTCTTCGGGGTGGTGACACCCCTGTTCTCCGGGGGGACACCCCCTCATGTCCGGGTGGAGACACCCCCCACGAAGGAGGCCCGGTGTCCACGAAAGCGGTGGACGCGCCCGTCCGTGGCTTCGCCAACCGCTGGCCCTTCCGGCGCAAGCTGAACCTGCTGGTCGGCGTGCCGCTCGCGGTGGTGGCGATCCTGCTCGCGTACCTCATCACCGACCAGGTGGGGCAGTCGAGCAGTGCCAGGACGGCCGCCCAGCTCGTCCGGGACAGTGCCCAGGTCGCCGTTCTGGCGGACCGGGTGGAGAGCGAGCACCAGGAAGCCGTCCTGCTGTCGGTGCGCCATGAGGCCGCCGGCTCGGGCGGCAAGCCCTCGCTCGCCTCCTACCGCAAGGCGCAGGCCCGGGTCGACGCGCAGATCGAGAAGGTGCGCAGAACCTTCGGCGACCGGCTGCCCGACACCGAGGCGCAGGCGCTGAAGGAGGTCAGCGGCCTGTCCAGCCT
The DNA here is from genome assembly GCF_040644295.1 of Streptomyces sp. NPDC047000. Classification (NCBI taxonomy): domain Bacteria; kingdom Bacillati; phylum Actinomycetota; class Actinomycetes; order Kitasatosporales; family Streptomycetaceae; genus Streptomyces; species Streptomyces sp. NPDC047000. The sequence goes on along the minus strand of NZ_JBEYWE010000001.1, from coordinate 243,840 downwards.
GCGCGGGACGGTCGAGCAGAGCTATCTGCCCGCGTCCAACATCGACCCGGCGTACACCAACGCCGCCAAGGTCCTCATCGACGGTCTCGGCCTGGACCGCAACGAGTCGCTCTCCTCCACCTTCACCGGCAACATGCTCGACTCGCTGCTGCGCGCCAACGCCGCCCACGCGTCCTTCGAGACCAGCGTGTTCTCCGCGACGACCGGCGACACCAACGCGCTCATCGAGTTCACCAGCGCGGTCGGCTCCTACGACCTGTACTCCTACCAGGCCGACCGGTTCAGCCGGTTCGCCTCCGAGGCACAGGCCGACGAGCTGTCCGGGATCGAGCACAGCACCGCCCAGCGGGACATCGCCGAGGCGTACGCCGAGCTCCAGGTGGACCCGACGGGACTCCAGAAGAACAACCCCGCCGAGATCCGCGCCGCCTTCCGCGACGCGATGGACGACTACCCGTCCTACCCGCAGCAGGCCGGGTCCCGTCTGAGGATCACCACGTCACTGGTCGGGCAGATCGCCGACCGGGCCGACCGGTCCTCGAGCGACGCCCAGTGGCGCGCCGGTCTGCTGCTCGGCTTCGCCCTGATCGCGTTCGCGCTGTGGATCGGCTTCGCGATCGCCGTGCGCCGCTCGGTGGTGCGGCCGGTGCAGGCCCTCACCGGGGCGGCGCAGCAGGTCGCGGAGGTCGCCGGGCGCGAACTGGCCCGGGTGGCCGACGACGACGCGGAGGACGACGGCCCGCCCCGGCTGCGCGAGATGCCGGTCACCGCGCAGGACGAGATCGGTGAGCTGGCCGAGGCGTTCAACCATGTGCAGACCACGGCCGCCGCACTGCTCGAACGTCAGGTCGTCAGCCGCCGCAACGTGGCGGAGATGTTCGGCAACGTGGGCCGCCGCGTCAGCAACCTGACGACCCGTCAGCTCGCGCTGATCGACGCGGTGGAGCGCGGCGAGACCGACCCGGCCCTGCTGGAACGGCTCTACTCCATCGACCACATCGCGGTCCGCCTGCGCCGCAACGCGGACAGCCTGATGCTGCTGGCCGGCATCCGCGAGACGGTGCTCGACGCGGGTCCCACCCCGCTCAGCAACGTGGTGCGCGCCGCGCTCGGCCAGATCGAGGGCTATCAGCGGGTACGGCTGCACGCGGGCACCGAGGCCGTGATGGAGCCGGACGTCATCGGCGACCTGACCCTGATGGTGGCCGAACTCCTCGAGAACGCCGTGTCGTTCTCCCCGGCGGGCAGCCCCGTCGAGGTGACCGTGCGCTCCGGTGAGGACGGCACGTTCATCGTCATCGCCGACCACGGCCTGGGCATGAGCCCGGAACGGATCGCCGAGGAGAACGCGCGCCTGGTGCGCCGCGAACGCCTCGACGTCGTACCGACCAAGGTGCTCGGCCTGTTCGTGGTCGGTACCCTCGCACGCCGCTGGAACATCGCCGTCACGCTCTCCCGCACCCCGGGCGGCGGTGTGACCGCCGAGGTGTCCCTGCCGTCGTCGCTGCTGCTGACCATGAGCTCGCTGGCCACGGACGGCATGAAGGTCCGGAACGGCAAGGACGGCGCGTACGGCACGGACGGCACCGGCCGGTACGGCGGTCCGCCGTCCCTGCCCGCCGCCCCCTCCGCCGAGCGCGCCCTGCCCGCCGCGCCGCCCGTGCCCTCAGCACCGCCCGCCCTGCCCCCCGCTCCCGCCCCGGCGGCCGTCGTACCGTCGCCGCGCGCACCGGAGCCCGCTCCCTCGGGGCCCGTCCCGTCGACCGCGCTGCACACGCAAAGCGGCTTCCCGGACCCGGCGGCGGACCCCGACCACCCCGACCTCCTCCCCCGCCGGGTACCGCGGCGCGAGGCGGCCGGGACCGACGACGACAAGCCCCCGCTCATCCCGCGGGCCCGGAGCGGGGTGACGGTGACCGAACACAGCCGTACCGAGGACACCACCCACCCGCACGGGTCCACCGGGACCGGACCGGCGCGGCCGGGCGGCGAGGGCGCCGGCTCCGGAGGGTCCGGCACGCTGCGGCGCCGGGTCCGGGGCGCCACGCTCCGGACCACCGTCGACGCCGCGGCCCAGGCCGCCCGGCAGGCCGCGCGGCCCGCCGACGCGGACGCCGTGCGCGACGCCCTCGACGAGTTCGAGGAGGCCGTGGCCCGCGCCAACCGCGACAGCGCCCTGGCCGCCCCGCGGCCCCCGCACGCACAGCACGACCAGAACGACCGGCATGACCAGAACGACCTCCCGGAAGGAGCCGAGCAGTGAGTACGTCGACAGGAGGCACTGCGGCGGGAGGCAGCACGCCGACCGACCTGCGGGCCGCGGCAGCGGACTTCACCTGGCTGCTGAACCGCTTCGCCACCGAGACCGCCGGCGTCGTGGACGCCATCGCCGTGTCCTCGGACGGTCTGCTCATCGCGGTGTCCCAACTGCGTGAGCACGCCGACTCCGAGCGGCTCGCCGCGATCGTCTCCGGCATCACCAGCCTGGCCGCGGGCGCCTCGGGCAACTACGGCCTGGGCGGCCTCAACAAGGTCATCATCGACCTGGAGGGCGGCCATGTGCTGGTCTCCGCGATCGGCAGCGGCGCCGTGCTCGGCGTCGTCGCCGACAAGGAGGCCAAGCTCGGCAACATCGCCTACGAGATGACGCTGTTCGCCAACCGCGCGGGCGCCGCGCTCAGCCCCCAGCTGGTGCTGGAGCTGAAGAACAGCGTCGGCATGACGTCGGCACGCTAGTGCCGCGGCGGACCGGCGGGAGGAGACGCGACGCGCGTGTCCGGCGCCGGTCCGCGTGAGCCGGTGGCTGTTCCCCCGGCTCACGGAGCCCGGGGAGTCCGGGCCGGACCACGCGGTCCGGGCCGGGCCGCCGGCCGGGCATCCGGTTCCCCCCACGGCAGCACGTCGAGAGAGGAAGACACATCCATGGCGGACGGCACGACGCCTCCGGGCCCCGACCCGGTGGGACCCGCCCCCGCCGTACGGCCGTTCCTGGTCACCGCGGGCCGGGTGGCGCCGACCGCGGTCGGCAGACCGGTGCCCGTCGAGACCCAGGTGGTCGCCACCGCCGAAGGTCTCGCCGAGCTCGACGGGCTGTCCTTCGAGCAGCACGACATCGTCGCCGCCTGCCGGATCCCGCAGTCCATCGCGGAGGTGGCGGCCAAACTGCGGCTGCATCTCAACGTGGTGCGGGTGCTCGCCGAGGACCTGCGCAGCGCGGGGCACCTGACGGTGCATGTGCCCGACACCGGCATCGTCCACGACGCATCCGTCCTGCGAAGGGTTATCGATGGCCTCCGCGCCATCCCGACTCCATAGGGGTAATCGAGTGACACCGACCGAACCGCTGCTCGGCGGGGGGGCCGCGCAGACCGCCGTACGACCGCCGCTGCCGGTGAAGCTGGTGATCGCGGGCGGATTCGGCGTGGGCAAGACCACCGCCGTGGGCGCCATCTCCGAGATCGAGCCGCTGACCACCGAGGCCGCCATCACCGAGGTCGCGGCGGGGGTGGACGACCTCACCCACACCCCGACCAAGACCACCACCACGGTGGCGATGGACTTCGGCTGCCTGACCATCGACCCGACCCTGAAGCTGTATCTGTTCGGCACGCCCGGCCAGGAGCGCTTCGGGTTCATGTGGGACGACATCGTGGAGGGCGCGGTCGGCGGACTCGTCATCGTCGACACCCGGCGCCTGGACGACTGCTACGCGGCCGTCGACTACTTCGAGCACCGGGGCCTGCCCTTCGCCGTGGCGGTCAACGCCTTCGACGGCAAGGTGCAGCACAGCCTGGACGAGATCCGCTGGGCGCTCGACGTCAGCGAGGGCGTCCCGCTCGTCGTGTTCGACGCCCGTGAACGCGGCTCGGTGCGGGACGCGCTGCTCGTGGTCCTGGAGCTGGCGCTGGCCCGCACCGGGGGCTGACAACCGCCACCGCCGGTACGGGTGAGGGGGGCGGGTTCCTTCGGGAACCCGCCCCCCTCACCGCTGCCGTACGGCCGCTCTCAGGCGCTTCTGCGCACGCCCGGCGACACGGTGGCCCGGGCGAGCGCCCAGAACACCCCGAGGGTGACCAGGGCCAGCACGGCGACCAGGGTGGCGCCGCCCACGACCTTCTCGTAGTCGCGCTGGTAGAGGCCGTCGACGATGTACCGGCCGAGGCCGCCGAGGCTGACGTACGCCGCGATGGTGGCCGTCGAGACGATCTGGATGGCCGCCGAGCGCAGGCCGCTGAGGATCAGCGGGAGCGCGACGGGCAGTTCGACCCGGAACAGGACCTCCGCCTCGCGCATGCCCATGCCCCGCGCGGCGTCCACCGGGGACGGGTCCACGGAGCGCATCGCCTCGTACGTGGTGACGAGGATGGGCGGGACGGCGAGGACGACCAGCGGGATCATCACCGGCAGCAGGCCGAGCCCGAGCACGATGAACATCAGGACCAGCAGACCGAAGCTGGGCAGCGCCCGGGCGGCGGTGGCGATCAGGGCGAGGACGTTGCCGCCGCGCCCGGTGTGACCGGTGATCAGTCCGACGGGCAGTCCGATGACGGCGGCGACACCCAGCGCGATCAGGGAGTACTGGACGTGCTCCCAGGTGCGCACGGGGATGCCGTCGTAGCCGTGCCAGCGGGAGCCGTCGTCGAAGAACGCGTTGACGAAGTGCAGGATGTTCACCGGGCCGCGTCCTCCAGGACGAGAGCGGGTGCCGGCTCCTGGGCGGTGCCCGCGCGGGCCCGGCGGGAGCCGCTGGGCATCCACGGGGTGAGCACGATGCGCAGCACCACCAGCAGGGCGTCGGCGAGGATGGCGAGGACGGCGGTGCCGAGGACGGAGAGCCAGACCAGCCGGGTCTGGTGGTAGATCATGCCGTCGTGCAGCAGGTTGCCCAGGGCGCCCTGGTTGCCGATCAGCATGCCGACGCTGACGAGCGAGATGCTCGACACGGTGGCCACCCTGAGGCCCGCGATGATGGCGGGCGCGGCGATGGGCAACTGCACCTGGAGATAACGGCGTACGGGACCGAAGCCCATCGCGGTGGCCGCGTCCAGGGTCTCCTGGGGGACCGAGCGGACGCCGTCCACGATCGCCGGGACGAAGATCACCAGGCTGTAGACGGCCAGCGGGATCATCACCGTGGTCTCGCTCTGGCCGGTGTAGTCGATGAGGATGACGAAGAAGGCCAGCGAGGGGATCGCGTACAGCACGGTCGTGATGCCGAGCACCGGTACGTACAGCCAGCGCAGCCGTACGCACAGCTGCGCGATCGGCAGCGCCACGACCAGACCGGCCAGCACGGGCAGCAGCGCCTCGCGCAGATGCACGCCGACCAGACCCCAGTAGCTGTTCTGCAGATCGCTCGGGATGTGGAAGAGGCCGCCGCTCATCCGGCCACCTTCTCGGCGGTGTGGCCCTCGGCGTGGGCGGTGCGGATGGCCTCGGCGACGGCCTGCTGCGACACGACCCCGGTGACCCGGCCGGCGCCGTCCACACCGACGGCCCAGCCGGTGGGCGACAGCACGGTGCCGTCGAGGGCGGCGCGCAGCGACTCACGGCCGTGCACGAACGGCCGTCCGTACGGCAGCAGTCGCGCCGGGTCGACCGGACCCGCCGTCAGTTCGTCCGCGGGGCTCCAGCCGAGCGGCTTGCCCGCCAGGTCGGTGACCAGGAGGTACGGCGCCCCGAAGGCGCGGCGGGCGGCGATCTGCTGCTCGGTGGCGTCCACGGCGACCACGGGCTGCGTCTGCAACTCCAGGGCGGCGGACGGGAAGAACGACAGGCGGCGGATGCCGCGGTCGGTGCCGAGGAAGTCCTCGACGAAGTCGTCGGCCGGGTCGGACAGCAGTTCCGCGGGCGGCGCGTACTGGGCGAGGTGCCCGCCGGTGCGCATCACGGCGACCATCGTGCCGATCTTGATGGCCTCGTCGATGTCATGGGTGACGAAGACGATGGTCTTGCCCAGCTCGGCCTGGATACGGAGCAGTTCGTCCTGCAGGCCCTTGCGCACGATGGGGTCGACGGCGGAGAACGGCTCGTCCATCAGCAGCACCGGCGGATCCGCGGCGAGCGCCCGCGCCACGCCGACGCGCTGCTGCTGGCCGCCGGAGAGCTGGTAGGGGTACCGCCTGGCGAGCGAGGCGTCGAGGCCGACCCGTTCCATCAGCTCCCGCGCCCTGCCCCGCGCCCTGTCCTTGCTCCAGCCCAGCAGCCGGGGCACGGTGGCGATGTTGTCGAGGATCGTGCGGTGCTGGAAGAGACCGGCGTTCTGGATGACGTAACCCATCGACCGGCGCAGCGTGTTGACGGGCTGCCGGGTGATGTCGACGCCGTCGAGCGTGATGGTGCCCTCGGTGGGCTCCACCATCCGGTTGATCATCCGCAGGGTCGTCGTCTTGCCGCATCCGGACGGGCCGACGAGGACGGTGATCGAACGGTCCGGGATCTCCAGGGAGAGCCGGTCGACCGCCGTGGTGCCGTCCGGATACCGCTTGGTGACTGAATCTATCCGTATCAAAACGCCGAATACCCTTCGGGTCTGGCAGGTGCGGGCCGTTGGGCCGGACCGACGAATGTGGGCCGTCGATCCGGAGAGTCTAAACAGGTCATGTTGCGGGGCTGCTTCGGCGGGTGGCCATGACACCGGTCACCGGGGTCAGTCTTCGGGCATCACCCGGAGCAGCCGCTCGGCCGCGTGCCGGACCAGCCGTTCCAGATCCGCACAGTACACGGACGGATGGCGGAATCCGGTCCCGCGCTGGAATCGATGGGCGTAGTTACCACCGCCGCACACCCGCACCACGGGACAGGCACGGCACTCTTCGGCCAGTCCCGCGGCACCGGTCTGGCGAACGACGAAGGCGGGAAGGTCCAGTGCCTCGTCGAAACTGTTGCGGAAGACATCGAGACCGGTGGAGGCGGCCTGGTCGTAGGCCAGCCTGACGGCGTCGATCTGCTGGAGCGTGCCGTCCGTCTCCACCACCACGGCGCACATCGGCGACAACCCCACCGACTCGGTGGTGCTGGGTGCTCCGAGGAGCAGCGCCAGAATTTCGGTGAACAGCCTTACCTTTGGCTGCGGTTCGTCCGGCGAGGTCTCAGAGCGGTCCCACCACAGGTCGAAGGCCTCTGCCAGCCAGTCCCCGTACGGAGTGGTGACGGCCCGCCCGCCCCGAGCAGCCGATGGCGGGCGGGGGGTGAGACCCGGTGGTGGGCTCGACCAGTTGGCATGCGGCAGCAGAAGGTCGAGCTGCGGGGGGTGCAGGGCACTCAGCGAGGTGTACACCTCCGCCGGGTCACTGGTGATGTCGATCGTGCACAGGATCCCGCTGTACAGTCCGGGCCGATCGGCCAGCATCCGGGCGGCCCGTGCCGCCATGGGCCAGGCGGGTCGGCCGGAGTGGTCCACGCGGCGGCGGTTGAGCGCGTCGGTCCCGCCGTCGAGGCTGAGCCCGACCCGGACGTCCGCCTCTGCGAGTTCGTCGAGGACCCGCTCGGTGACCAGGGTTCCGTTGGTCTGCACGGTCGTACAGAGACCGATGTGGCCCGGGAGGGCCGAGCGCACGGCAGCCGCGTAGGCAAGCGTCGCCGCAGCGCCGGAAAGCAGGGGCTCACCGCCATGGAGGTCGATCCGCACCTCGGCGAGGTCATGGGCCGCAGCGTGCTCGGCGATCCGCCGGGCGGTCCGCGTCATCACCTCCGGGGGGACCTGGGCCGGACGATTGCGCCACCCGGCGTCCGCGCTGTGGTAGATGATGCAGTACTGGCAGTCCAGATTGCACCGGCCATGCGCTTTGAGGACGAACTGCCTGAAAGGGTGGAGCCGGTACTCTGCGTCTCGCGCAGCGGCCAAGCCCGGTGCGGAGTAGGGCCATGGTGCGAACACCTCGTGCGGGCAGGGGCCTGAATCGCCGTTCGGCACGCTGTGCACGGCCTCGCCTCCTCCGGGTCGTGCCTTTGTACTCACCCTAGATGTCCACGCCCGGTGAGTCCTCGTGATAAGCCACGCAACCGCCGTCGTCGCGGAGTGACCGGGCCAGGAGTGTGGTGAGCACCGAGGCCAGTGCGGGATGAACGGTCCGGGCACGGAGCGCGGCCAGGTCGGTTCCCGTCCAGTCAGGCAGCGGGCCGCCCTCGTCGCGATCGCATCCTGCCTGGGCTGCGTCCCTTGTGTGCCCCGCCCGCCGGGTGGTTTCGCGCCGCACGCCCTGCTCCTCGGCCACGTCCGTCACGTTGTGCTCCTCTGTTCTCCGCCGCCCAGCGCGGTCGCACGGTCCGCCCAGTCTCCCGCCCGTGGGCGTACCAGGGCGACACGCCCCGCCCGGGTTCTCGCGATGCCACGGCGGCTTCACCGGTTCAGCGAGCCGGGACCTGCTCTGCCGTCCTGATCCGCCCGGCAGCCACCCGGGCCCGGGTCACGTGGGCAGCGGTTCGAAGTCCCAGAACGGCCTTCGCCGTTGGCGTGTCTCCATGGTCTGCGGATGGTGTGGTCCAAGGGCCTCCTCGAGTTGCAGAAGTGTCGAACGTTCGAGTTTCCCGGCCTCGTCAACGTGCCGCAGACCGCGCAGATCATCGGCGTGGGCCGCTGCGCAGGAGAGCGTGAGCGGGTGCATCGCGCCCATGACCCGGCTCGCTGAGCGCAGGGTCTCACCACTGAGGTCTGCCGCTGCCTCCCGGCGCCCGGCCGTGCTGCGCGCGCCGCTGGCGTTGAGACCGGCGCCCAGGGTCCACGGATGCACGGGGCCGACGGCCTCACGCATCGCCGCCAGCGTCTCCTCGGCGATCTGCGCGGCCCGGCCGCGCTCGCCCATGGCGTCCAGCACGAGGCCCACGTTGCCTGCCGTACCCAGGGCATAGGGATGCGCCGGGCCCACCAGGGCAAGGTAACCGTCGGCGACGGTGACCGCGAGCCTCCGCGCGTCCTCCAGTCTGCCCAGCCTCAGTTCGAGCATGGCGAGACCGGCTTGCACCAGAAGTGCGTCGGGGTGGCGCGGGCCCTGCCGTTGCACGAAACGGTCGACGACATCCTTCATCACGGCCTCGGCGGTGGCCCGTTCACCGATACGCCACTTACAGAGGGCGAAATTGTGTTCGGCAAGCAGGGCCTGGGGGGTGTACCGGTCCATGACCCGCCGGTGGTCACGGTGGTTGGCATCCTGTCGGCTCACGGCCTCGGCATACCGGCCGAGCAGCCGCAGCATCCAGGCGCACAGCATTCCGGTCCGCAGCGTCAGGTGGTGGCGCGGGTGCAGCAGGCGTTCTCTGAACAGCAAGATGTCGAGGTGCATCTCCAGTGACTCCTCGAACCGTCCGAGCAGACCTGTGACCACTGCCAGGTTGCTGCGGTCCTGAAGGGTGCGCGTCGCCTCCGAGCCGTGCGTGGCGGTATACGCCCGGACGCAGTCGTGGAACATCTGATGCGCCTCTTCATAACGTCCCAGGGAAACCAGGGTGCCCGCGAGCCCGTTGCGGGCCCGTAGCAGATCGGGATCGAGCGCACGCCGCGACTCCGTGAGGCGTTCGAGGACAGCCCTTCCGACGGCTTCCGCCTCGAGGTAGCGCCCGCCGCGCCGCAGCATGTTCGCGTGGTCGTGTATCAGGACCAGCATGTCCGGGTCCTCGGGGTCCAGCCGGGTGTGCCAGCGGTCAAATGCCTGTTCGCACAGTTTCAGGGCGGCCCGGGTCTCGCCCCGGATCCGCATGTACTCAATACAGTTCAGCACCAGTTGGCGGACCTCCGGCACAGTGCTGTCGAGCGCGCCGGCGGCCTCCAGATGGGGTATGAGCTCCGCGTACCGGTTCCACTCGGCCGTGTCGTTGGGGCGCCGAGGATCGGCCGCGGCCAGCAGCGTGCACGCGGTCCGTGACAGTTCCTCACGTCGCTCCTGGGAGAGACTGCTCAGGAGGAAGCCGTGGTACAAGCGGTGCATGGAGGCGTTGTCCACGGCCGTCCCGGCCGACTGCGAGTACTCCAGTCGTACTGCAGTGGATTCCGACAGACGGCGCAGCGCTGTCCGCCAGCGGACCGGGTCGGCAGCCACCGCGGCCAGGACGGGCGGCAGGTGTGCGGGACGTGCCGTCTGCATCAGCCGGACCGGGATGGCGTCCGGGGAGAAGAAGGCGAAGAGGTCGAGGAGTTCGCTCGCGTCGCGATGCCGGTCCCTGAGGGTGTCCAGTGTGATCGACCAACTCGCACGGAATCCCAGTGGATAGTCGGTCGAGATGCGGATGCCGATCCGGCCGGCCTCACCGCGCCGGATCATCGCGATGTAGTCCTGGACCGGTATGTCGTTGGCTGCCAGCCAGGCCGCCGTCTGCGCCAGCAGCAGCGGCAGGTCCTGGACGGCCTCGGCGAGGCGGTCGGCGTCGTCGGGGGTGAGGCGAGGGGCGCGGTCGCGCACGTAGGCCACGCTCTCGGCACGCCGGAACGGTGGCACCCTGAGCTCCACGACGTCATGGGCTTCCCAGGCCCCGGTGAGTGTGGTGAGCAGAACGTGTCCGTCGCCCTCTGGAAGCAGGTTCTGGATCTGCTCCACGTCGTCCGCGCCGTCCAGTACCACCAGCCAGCGCCGGTACGGCTGCCCGGCCCGCAAGGCGTCATGGACCGCTCTGATCCGCGCACGGAGCTCCTGGCCGACCGGGAGCTCCAGGCTCGGGGCGAGCTGGGCGAAGCGTTCACGGGCAGTGGCCCGGAAACCGGCCGAGACCCACCACACGACGTCGTAATCGGTGCCGAACCGATGTGCGTACTCGATCGCGATCTGACTCTTACCGACCCCGGACATGCCTCTCAGCGCGACCCGGGCCACACCCCGGTCAGGACGCTCGAACCGGTCGTGGATCTCGTCGAGGAGCTCGTCACGCCCGGTGAAGCGCGTGTTGCGGACCGGCACGTTCCAGACGTGCGGCACGTCTTCGGGGAATCGGGGCCCGGCTTCCGCGTCCTGACCGGCTTCCGCGGACGGCCCACCGGGCAGCGGCAGACCGAGACAGCGCAGCACACGTCTGCGGGCTTCCTCGGGGTCAAGTTCTCGCAGGTCGACCGACACCAGGTTCGCAGTGAACGCGGGTAGTGCCCGGAGGGTCAGGCTGACAGCCGCGAGCCTTTGCGCGAGGGCCGCCGGCACCGCACGCATGGCCTCGCTCCATGCGACCTCGCTGTGATCCCCCAGACGGAGGTAGCCGTCGTCGAAGATGAAAAGGATCCTGCCGGGCAGTCGGAACAGGTCGGCCAGGGCATCGGCCAGCGGGGTGCCGGAGCCCGGATCCCACCGTCGCAGGCTCGTTCGGCAGCCCGCCTGTTCGATCTGGTGACTGATCCAGGCGGCCCAAGGCCGCTGGGCACCCGCATAACTGATGGTGACCTGGTCAGAGGTCGATGACGCCACTTCTCCCGGAGGGGAGCCGCTCCCGCCGCGGAGGACGAAGAGGTCCCGCAAAGGGACACGCTCGAAATCCTGTCCGACGACCGGTCCTCCCCAGGGCACGGAGACAACAGCAGCCGGCTCCCCCGGTTCGTCAGGCTCGTCGACGATCTCACCGGCCAGTTCGACCGTACGGACGGGAACCCCCCAGCGGTTGCTGATCGTCAGCCAGATCGCGGCGGGCCCGACCGTGCCGTGAGCGGTGACGACGAACCGGGCCGGGCCGTAGGTCCCGCCGAAACGGTGGAGGACGACACTGGGATCGTTCAGTACCTCGCAGACGAAGCGGGGGGCGCCGTCAAGGGCAACGCCGAACTCCAACTCCTCTTCCGTGTAAGGCCAGTCGTCAGCCGCCACCGGTCCGTCCAGATCGACGGTCACGAGGTAACTCCGGCCGGCGACCGCCCTGCGCGGCCAGGCCACCAGGGGCGCCACTGGCAAGGAGGCCGGATCACTGCTCACGATCTCGCCTCCTGAGCACGAAGACTCAGCCGGAGCGTGGTCAGAGGATGCCCGAAGTACAGGAACATGAAGCTGTAGAGCAGCGGCAGCAGCCGCTGCTGGCCCACTTTGTCGAACGTGCCCTCGTCGGTGTACAGAGACGGCAGCGGATCGGGCAGTGCGGCCACGGCACGGGCCCGGAACTCGCGAAGCGCCTGTGCGACCGGAAGCTCGGGATCAGCACAGAGCCGCTCGACGAGATCACGGACCAGGGTGTGCGCGACGTCGTCCCCCACCTTGCCCGATGTGGCGATGCAGCCGCCGGCCCCCTTGCGCAGGAACAGTTCGGCGAACCCGCGCAGAGCTCTCTCCCCCCGTGGACTGTTGTCGACCATGCGGGCCGAATGACAGGCGTTGATACACACGAGGGTGCGCCGGCCGTCGAGAGCGGCCATGGATTGCGCGTTGAGCTCTCCCCACGTGAGGGTGTCGAGTCGGAGGTCGTACAGTTTCGAGCCGTAGGTGGCGTGACAGCCCATGTAGACCAGACCGGCACCGAGGTCGGGACGGGCAAGGTCACCGAGAAACGTACTGCTGGCTTTGTGCACCCGGTGGATGAAGCCCTCGAACACCTCGATGTCACCTCTCATGTCCTTGGCGTAGTAGCCGAGGACATGCCCGGAACAGCTGGCGGGTTCTGCCACGGGGACGGGTCCCGGCCTGCGGATGGTGGTCCAGCGCACCACGGTGACCAAAGCGCCCAGAATTCCGGACGCCAAGCCGTACCTGTGGTCCGGGGGCAGGTGAAGTAGTTCCCACGGTATGTCGTAATCGGTGTCGTCCCAGACCACCAGTTGGAGCTTCGTGCCGTATCTGGCGCGCAGATCGTTGATCCAGCCGAGGAGGTCCTCCTGGTTGCCCGACCACTCTGCGACCGCTCGCAGCAGCTCGCTGGGGGCGAACCCGCCCTTCCGTATGTTGCTCAGCGCAATGTCGTCCGGCCGCAGTCGGGCATACGCCGAGTCGAGAGCCAGCTCCTGATCCCCGCTACGGCCCTTCAGCCAGAACGGCTCCTTTCCGTGTTCGTCCATGCCCCGATGTACCGCGAGGCGGGCGATGCCGTCGGGCAGGCGTGAGTCGGGATCGACAGGCGCCGATGCCAGGGAGGCCGCTTCGGCGGAGAGGGTCACCTGTTGCGGTACCGGCGTGGTGCGCGGTGCCGGCAGCGGCTCGGGGACCAGCGCTCTGGCCGGCGAGCGGAAACCCAGAGGTGTCACCGCCCCCAGACCCAGCGGTCCGCGGGATTCAGCCGCCATGCCGTACCTCTGTCGCGGTCCGCCCGGCCACCGTCACCCCGCCCAGCGCGTCAGCGAGCAGAAAAGGCAGGTCGGGGTACGGCTGACGTGCCGCGTCGACCACGACCGAGTGCAGTCGTATCCGTCCCATGGCCCCGATCCGGGAAGCCGCTGCGAGAGCGTCGTCAACACCGGTACGTCGTACCGGCCCTGTGAGCCGGCCGCCGATACTCGCGTCGAGAGGGACGTTCCCCCGCCCGTCGGACACCACCACGAGCCACGCCTCCACCAGGTCGGACTGTTGCTGGAACGCGCGCCGCAACAGCTGATCGGTCACCGCCAGCCCATGTGCAAGAGGGGTGCTGCGGCCCGCCGGCCGGTGCAGTGCGGCACCGACCCTGGGGTCGAGGAGACTGTGGGCGACGAAGTGTTCGGCACGCAGCTCGTGAGCGGCGTCCAGGCCGCCGACCTCGACCACGCAGACCGAGGCGCGCCCGGTGTAGGCCCACTGCAGATAGGGAGCCAGGGCCGGCTGCCAGTCCCACCCGCTGCGGCAGGTGTGGTCGAGAAGGAGGACGAGCATACGCTCGGCGACCGGAAACCGAATGTAGCTGCGCAGGTCACCGGGAAGGATGACCAGCCTGCCGTCACCAGGTTCACGCAGGGCGCGGCGGACCGACAGGTGCTGGTACTTCGCTGCTTCCACGGCGGTGGCCACAAGGGCCAAGTCCCGCAGTACGGTGGCAGGGCGCACACCGGTGACCGGTCCTCGGGCGGAGCTGGGTACCGGGCGCTGCTGCCACGGGATCCGCAGCGCGTGGAAGTCGCGAAGGAGCTGGGCGTCATCCTCCGGATAGGCGGAGGCATGCGCTTGGTCCTGGTGGGCCTGGAAGGCATCCAGAGCTTCCGGGGAGTCGGCGTGCACAGCCGGAGCGGATCCCGGTGGAACCTCGTCGGCTCCGGATGGATCCGGTACCGGCCCGTCCGGCGACGGTCGGCCGCCACTGCCCTGCCCGGGAGCGGCTGGCGGAACGAGATCGGCGGGAACGTCGTCCCGTCCGTTCCCGGCCGGAGCCGTGGAAACTCCGATGAGCCGTGCCGCCTCGTCGATCTGGTCGGGCCCGCACAGTTCCGCACCGTCCAGGACGGCCTGGGCACGGGCGATCCGGGCCAGCGTGATCGCCCGGCGTGAACTCGTTCCGGTTCCGGCCAGCGCCACCGCCCGGGCCGCAGCCTCCTCGCCCACCGCGCACGACGGCCGACTACGTGCGGCAAGTACGGTGCGCCACGACCGCGGCAGCTCCCCCGAGCACCGTCCGGGCTCCGGATCGGCCCAGAGAGCCGGGCATGGGCCGACACCTGTGCCGCTCGGGGCACGCCCTGCGAACTGTGCGTCCGGGCCTCCGAGGCCGAGGCCGGAGACATTGAGCCGGATCGGAAAGCGGTCCAGCAGATGCGGGGACAGCCTGCCCACCTCCGCCTCACTGCAGGCCGCCAGCCAGCGAGCGCGGGGCCGCCACTGCGCCCGGTAGCCCCTTCGCTCCACCACGGCGACGTCTGCACCCAGCAACTGCACCGCGGCACGCATCGCGGCAGGACCGAGCCATGCCAGATCAGGTACCACCACGAGCGTGGTCACATCCTCCGCGACGTCCACCAGAGGCCCGGGAACCAAGGAGAAACCGAGCCCCTTCTCCTGTGGCCGGAGCACCGGCCGCAACCACAGCTCGTCGTCACCGGTGGCCGAGCCGAGCACGGTGCGCTGCACCGGGCGTCCCTCGCTCAGCCGGAGGATGTCGGAGAACGCGTCCGCAACCGGGTTCACCAACTCCGGTTCGAGATCGAACAGCAGTACCCCGTCAAGGCCGGGCCCCAGTGCGGAACAAGCCAGGACGCGCAGCAGGGGGTGGAGCCGGTCATCGGACGGGGAAACATCCGGCGTGATCATCCCAGCAGCCCGTCGAGCAGCTGAGACTCCTCCTCGGTCCACTCCACCGGACCGCTGTGTGCCGCCTCAGGCCGCCTGTGCTGGAGCGACAGCGGCGCCACCCGGCGCACATGGCCCGGCGTCACCGCCTCCGCTCCCTCGAAGGCCGCCAGAGCCCGGGCCGCCCAGGCGGTGACCAGCTCTCCCCGGTGTCCCACCGCGCGCAGCCGCGTGGCGGCGTCAGCGCACAGCCACGCGACGTCCTCCTCCAGCCGCACATCCTTGACCGTCTCCTTGGCTCGATCGAGCCGGTCCCGCAGGGCCTGATCGGCCTCGAGCCCCTCGGCGAGCCACGGCGACGCCGTACCGGCCTCGGTGTCGAAACGCAGCACCGTCAGCACCATCGCCCGCCGCTGCTCCTGATCCAGCTCGGGCACCGCGACCATCAGGCCGAACCGGTCGAGCAACTGGGGTCGTAACCCGCCCTCTTCGGGATTCATCGTCCCGACCAGCCCGAAGCTCACACTGCGCACGGTGTCGATGGCCTCGCGCTGGACCGACAGCACTCCGGTGGAGACGACATCGAGAATGATGTTGACGATGTGGTCGTCCAGCAGATTGACCTCGTCGATGTAAAGCATCCCTTTGCTGCCGGCCTCGTCCAGCAACCCTGGCTGTGGCCTGGCCTCGCCCCTCATCAGGGCATCGAGTTCCCAACCGCCGAGCACCCGGTCGTCCGTTGCGTTGATCGGCAGCGTCACCGGAAGCCGGCCACTGGTCATCAGGGAGAACGCCCGTACCACGGTGGACTTGGCGGTGCCGCGCTGTCCGCTGATGAGCACACCGCCGATCCGCGGGGCGATGTAATTGAGTTCCAGGGCCAGTTTCAGTTCCGGCTGCCCGACCACCAGGCTGTACGGCAAGATGTGGATTCCGGTGCCGTCGCTCACGACGTGCTGCCCGGTGCCGTGGCTTCCGGTGTACCGGGTGTCCAGCGGAATGTCACCTGGAGCTGTGCCTCCGCCCCCGACTTTGCCAGTACGGCGCCGAGTTCCGCGTCAAACTTGATGGACAGCTGCAGTTCCACCTCGTCGGGCTTGAGCCCTTCCCCGAGATCGCCGAGCCGGATGGCTGCCCGGGTCGCGCAGCGTCTGGCCAGTTCGAGACCGTCCTCGTAGACATGGCGGGTGGCGTCCAGAACGCGTGCCGCGGGATTGCCCCGGGTGCCGATGCCGTCGAAGACACCGTCGAGGCCGTCTTCCGCCGACCCCGTGTCGACCTCTACGTAGATCGGCCCGTCCATGCCGTCCTCGGCCGAACCCATCACAATCACCATGCACGTCCCCCGTCGGAATGCCGGTTCTCCGCCGCTTCTTCATTGTGACGTGCCATCAACCACTGTGTTCCGCATGTGCATTGATTGGCCCAATTAGCACAGATGGAGCTGAAAGCCGGAACGGACCGGTCGGGATCAGCCGCAGAGCGTCTGCTCCGTGCCGTCGGGGCTCAGGGGGTCCACGAGTCTCTCCAGGAGCTGCGGCTGGAAGGCGTCACCCGGCACCTGAACACCGTAGCCATCGGCACCGATGCGCACCGACCGCCCCTGCGGATACTGCTCGAACTGCGCCGAGCGGTCGTCGACGCGGGCGTCGGAGCGGGTGTCGGAGCGGTCGTTGGGCAGTTCGTCGGGGATGTGCTGCTCGATCATGGGATCACCAGCGTCCTTCCACGCGGGCCCCGCGCAGTGGGGCACCGTCCGTCGGGTTCGAGTGTGCTGCCGTCGAGCGCCCGGACACCCCGGCCGCCCGCCCGGCCCGTGCCCGCCCGTGGTGCGGCGTCGGTGCGGTGGCTGCGGTGTCCGCTTCAGGGCCATGTACCTTGCCCCGTCCGGTTTCTGAGTCGTCGCCAGACTAACGCCGCGCCCTGCCGCCTCACCGGTGAACGCGCGCAATCGTACGGAACCGGCAGTTCCGGGAAAATCGGGTCTCCGTGCCCGGGGGCAAGCTGTCGGAAGCCTGTCGGTGTCCTTGCGGATGGGTATCGAAACCGGCGCCGCGCCGGCCCGGGTGCGGCGCCGGGACGCGCGTACCGCAGGATGAACGGGTGGAAGGAGCTTGAGCAGGTGGAGAACGTACGACTCCTGGTCGTGGACGACGACCCGCCCATCGCCGACCTGGTCGCCACGGTCGCCCGCTACGAGGGCTGGGAGGCGGTCACCGCGTACTCCGGCGAGGAGGCGCTGGCCCGGGCCGCCGGGTTCCGGCCGGACATCGTCGTCCTCGACGTGATGCTGCCCGGCCTCGACGGCTTCGCGGTGCTGGACCGGCTGCGCGGCTCCGGCACGATGGTGCCGGTGGTGTTCCTCACCGCGCGCGACGGGGTCGCCGACCGGGTGGAGGGCCTGACCCGGGGCGGCGACGACTACCTGGTCAAGCCGTTCGCCGTGGAGGAGCTGATGGCACGGCTGCGCACCGTGCTGCGCCGCAGCGCGGGGCCCGCGCTGCGGCGTTCGGTGCTGCGCGTGGCGGACCTGACCCTGGACGAGGACACCCACGAGGTGCGGCGCGGCGCACGGCTGCTGTCGCTGACACCGACCGAGTACGAGGTGCTGCGCTATCTGATGAGCAGGTCGCCCGCCGTGCTCACCAAGGCGCAGATCCTCGACCATGTGTGGGAATACGGCTTCGGCGGCCGCTCGAACGTCGTCGAGCTGGTGATCAGCAGGCTGCGCCGCAAGCTGGACGAGGGCGACGAGGGCACCGCCCCGCTGATCCACACGGTGCGCGGCTTCGGGTACGTCGTACGGCAGGCGGCGGGGTGAGCCCGCGCGGCACCGCCCGGTTCCGGGGAGCCTGGCGGCGGCTGCGGCTGGGCACCCGGCTGGCGCTGGGCCTCGGCGTGCTGTCCCTGCTGGTGTTCGCCGTCGTCGGCACCGCCCTGACCACGTACATGCGCGACTATCTCGAACGCCAGCAGGCCGCGCAGCTCAAGCTGGTGCAGGTCGTGCAGTCCAAGGACGCGGCGGCGCACGGCACGGTGCGGCGCCAGCCGTACTACGGCTGGTACACCGCCGTCTACGACGTCTCCGGCGGCGCCCCGGTCCTGCGCAGGCCCGCCGCGGTCCCGGCCGACACCCGCGCGATGACCGCCCTGGCGGCGGTGAAGTCCCGCTCGGGCCACGAGCTCCTGCGCACCGTGACGATCACGGGCGAGGGCACCTACCGGCTGCGGGCCTGCGAGGTGGAACCCGGGGTGGTCCTGGTCAGCGCGGCGCCCATGGCGGACATCGACGCCACGGTGCGCCGGCTGGTCACGGTGCAGGTGGTGGCCTTCGCGGTGGCGCTGCTGGCGCTCGTGGTGATCGGGCGGGCGCTGCTGCGGCGCGGGCTGCAACCGCTCAGCGACATGGCGCACACCGCGCAGGGCATCGCCTCCCACGACCTCACGGAGTCCGCGGCCGGGCTGCCGCTGCGCGCCGACGGCCCCGGCGGCGGACCCGAGGTGGAGGAACTGCGCACCGCCTTCAACACCATGCTGGAGCACATCGACGACGCGCTGGCCGTGCGCGCCCGGGCGGAGCAGCGGCTGCGCCGCTTCGTCGCGGACGCCTCGCACGAGCTGCGCACCCCGCTGATGTCGGTCCGCGGCTACGCCGACCTCTTCCAGTACGCCGCCGCCAACGCCCCCCAGGAACGTGACCGGCATCTGGCCCGGCTGCGCGCCGAAGCGGCCCGGATGGGCGTCCTGCTCGACGACCTGCTGCTGCTCGCCCGGCTGGACGCGGCGGAGGCGGAGACACCGCTCCGGCGGGAGGACGCGGATCTGGCGGAACTGGTGCGGCAGGCGGCGGACGCGTTCCGCGCCGCCCACCCGGACCACCCCCTGACCATCACCCCGACTCCCGCAACCGACCCGCCCCGGACACGGGAACCGACGGCTCCGGCGGCGCCGACGGCCCCGGCGGTCCCGGGAGTCGCGGTGGTCCGGGCGACCCCGACGGCTCCGACGGCCGGGGCGACCCCAGCAGCCCCGGCGACTCCTGTGACTCCGGCGGTTCCGGCAACTCCGGCCACCCCGGCCACCGCGCCGAATCCGGCAACCCCAGCAGTCCGGGCGACTCCGGCAGTGCCCGCAGCACCGGCAGCGTCCGCGACTCCGGCCGCCCCGGCCGCTCCGGCGGATCCGGCCACCCCGGCGACCCCGGCGACCCCGGCCGTCCCGGTGCGAGGGCCGTCGCAGGCGCCGGTGGTCGTGGGGAGGGTGCCGGTGTGGGTGGATCCGGTGCGGATCCGGCAGGTGCTGGACAACCTCCTCACCAACGCGGCCGTGCACACCCCGCCCGGCACCGGGGTGTCGGTGGCGCTCTCCGTCTCCGGGGGCGTCGCGTCGGTGCGGGTGGCCGACGCCGGGCCGGGTGTGCCGGAGGCGGACCGGGAGCGGGTGTTCGACCGGTTCTACCGGGTCGACAAGGCCCGCAGCCGGGACCGGGGCGGCAGCGGTCTCGGACTCGCGGTGGCGCGGTCGCTGATGCGCGCGCACGGGGGCTCGGTGGATCTGGAGCCCGGCCCGGGGGCGACGGTGTTCAGGGTGACGGTGCCGCTCGGGACGGTGTCGTGAGCGTCCGCCCCGGGACCGGGCTCAGGAGGCCGGGACCTGCCGGTCCTCGTCGTGGAGGGCGGCGTGCAGGGCGGCGTGCAGACGCGGCGCGCTGGTGCACTCGAGCCCGCGGGTCGGCGGGACCTGCCAGTACAGCCCGGGGCCCGTGGTGCGATGCAGCGGCGGAACGGCGACATGGTGCCCGCGCCCGAGGACGGACACCCTTTCGAGCCCCCAGCCGGCGGCCGCACCGGGGGCGATCAGCCAGTACAGGATGGACCCGAAGCCGTCCCGGATGACCGCGCCGGACTCGTCCCCGAGCAGGTGGAGCGTGGCCAGTCCGAGGTCGAGCGGGACGCGTACGGCGTCGAACCAGTCACCGGCGGCCACCGTCCGTACCTCCGCGCCCCGCCCGGGCAGTCGGCCCGGGACCGCTCTCACTGTCATCGCCCCCCACCACTTTCCTGATCCGAACATGACGAACCATAGGTCCGGACCGGTGCCCCGACTTGCGAGCACGCGCAGGGAAGTTGTGCCCGTGCGCACACGCCCGCCGGGCGCCCCCGCCCCTCACCCCAGGCGTCCCTCCGCATCACACCGGCCACCCAGGCACCTCCCCCGCACCCGCACCCGGCGGACGGCTTCGCACCCCCACCGGCCCCCGACTTACCCTTGGCATATGCCAAATGTCCCCCGGAGGTCCACCCGGGCCACCCGGTGCCCTAATCTGACTAGACGTAACGGCCTGTGAGCGCAGGGCGGTTCGCCGTCCGTACCCGCCCACGCGCCGGTTCCCACCCGCTTCCGCATATGCCAGCGGACCATCCCAGCGGAGGAGTCACGTTGCCCGCGGGAACTCACCTCGTGGAGTCCAGGAGCCCGCACGGTCCGCTCCCGTACGAGCGGACCGGTTTCGGGACCGGATCCGCAGGTCCGTACGGGTCCGGTCCGGACCAGGGGCAGCCGCGCACCGCCGACGACTTCCAGCGGGCGACGGCCCCCGGGCGCCCCGGCGGCTACCGCCTCAGCCGGTTCGGACCGGACCGGCCGGAGTACGGCCGCACGGCGGAGCAGATCCGCCGGGCCCCTGACGACGACTACCGGCTGTTACTCCCGGGCGTCGGCAGGTTCACCGTCTCCCAGGACGGCCGCGAGGCCCGCCTCACGCCGGGGACGGGCGCGCTGCTCGCCTTCGGGGAGCCGTTCCGGTACGTCCAGGAGGCGGCCGGCTGGGCGTACGTCCTCACGATCCCGGCCCGCGAGATCGACGACCCGCTCAGCCGCAGGCCCCCGCTGGCCACGGCGTTCGATCTGACCCGGGGCCTGGGCCGTGTCCTGCGGTCGATGCTCGGCGAACTGCACGAACAGCGCGGCACGCTCACCGCACCCGAGTTCGACGCCGTGGCGGACCGCGTCGTCGAACTCCTGTGCATGCTGACCCCCGGCGAGGACCGCTCGGACACCCCGAACCCGAACCCGCTGACCGAGGTGGAGACGGTGGTCCGCCGCCACATCCGCGCCCACGCGACCGACCCGGCCCTGACCGGCACCTCGGTGGCGCGCGCCCTGGGCTGGTCGCTGCGCCAGATACAGGTGGCCCTCCAGCGCGCGGGCACCACCCCGCGCGAACTGATCCGCGAGGAGCGGCTGCGCATGGTCCGTGACCGTCTGCGCTGCGGCCACTGCGAACACCTGACGATCACGGAACTCGCCTACGCCACCGGCTTCTCCTCGGCCAGCGCGATGAGCACGGCCTTCCGCCGCCGCTTCGGCATCAGCCCGCGCGAGATGCGCCACGAGTCCCGCTGACCGGGACCGGGTCCCGCCCCGCTCAGTCCTCTCCCGGCTCCAGCCGGAGCGAGACGGAGTTGATGCAGTACCGCTGGTCCGTCGGGGTCGGGTAGCCCTCGCCCTCGAAGACATGGCCCAGATGGGAGCCGCAGCGGGCGCAGCGGACCTCGGTGCGGACCATGCCGTGGGTCCGGTCCTCGATCAGTTCGACGGCATCCGTGTCCTTCGGGTCGTAGAACGACGGCCAGCCGCAGTGCGACTCGAACTTGGTGGTGGAGGTGAACAGTTCGGCACCGCAGGCCCGGCAGGAGTAGGTGCCCCGGGTCTTGGTGTCGGTGTACTCACCGGTGAAGGCGGGCTCGGTGGCGGCCTGCCGCAGTACGGCGTACTCGGCCGGCGTCAGTTCCGCGCGCCACTGCTCGTCCGGCTTCTCGACGTCGTACGACATGGATCTCAGCCCCTCACTTCGACAGACGGTCCAGGATGAGCGGGCCGAGGTCCGTGACGTCGCCCGCGCCCATGGTGAGAACGAGATCACCGGGCCGTGCCATTCCCGCGACCACGGACGGCGCCCCGGCCTTGTCGTGGACGGCGGTGACGTCCGCGCCCGCCGCCTCGGCGGCCTCGATGATCAGCGCGCTGGTGACACCGGGGATCGGGTCCTCACGGGCCGGGTAGATGTCGAGGACGGCCGAGGCGTCGGCGAGGGCGAGGGCCTGGCCCATCTCCTTGCCGAGCTCCTGGGTGCGGGAGAACAGGTGCGGCTGGAAGAGGACGAGGATCCGGGCGTCGCCGGCGGCGGCGCGCATGGCCTCCAGGTCCGCCGTCATCTCGGTGGGGTGGTGGGCGTAGGAGTCGATCACCTGCACCCCGCCCGCCTCGCCCTTGAGCTGCAGGCGCCGCTTGACACCGGTGTAGGCCGCCAGGGCGGGGGCGAGATCGGCGGCGGGGATCCCGAGGGCGGCGCCCGCGGCCAGGGCCGCCACCGCGTTGTGGGCGTAGTGCCGGCCGGGGACGGAGACCGTGAAGGTCAGCTCGGTGCCGTCCAGGAGGACCGTGACCTCGCTCTTCAGCCCCTGCGCCGTCACCGACAGCACCCGTACGTCGGCGTCGGCCGCCTCGCCGTACGTCACCGTCCGTACGCCGCCCGCGAGGCGACGGGTCAGCTCCCGCGCACCCTCGTGGTCGGCGGAGACCACCAGCGTGCCGCCGGGCACGATGCGGCCGGCGAAGGTCTCGAAGGACTCGTAGATCTCTTCCATCGAGGCGTAGTTGGCGTGGTGGTCGAGCTCCACGTTGAGGACGATCGCGACCTCGGGGGCGTACGTGTGGAAGCTGCGGTCCGATTCGTCGGCCTCGGCGACGAAGAGGTCGCCGGTGCCGTGCAGCGCGTTGGAGCCGGGCTCGTCCAGGTCGCCGCCGATGGCGTACGAGGGGTGCAGGCCCAGCTCGGTCAGGGAGACGGCCAGCATCGAGGTGGTGGTCGTCTTGCCGTGGGTGCCCGCGACCGCGAGCGCCCGCAGGCCGGTCATCAGGGCGGCGAGGGCGTCGGAGCGGTGCACCACGGGGATGCCCAGCTCGGCGGCGCGGACCAGCTCCGGGTTGTCCCGGCGGATCGCCGAGGAGACGACCACGCAGCTCGCGTCGCCGGCCAGATGCCCGGCGGCGTGGCCGATGTGCACGGTCACCCCGAGCGCCCGCAGCGCGTCGGCGGTCGCCGAGTCCCTGGCGTCGCTGCCGGCGACGACGGCGCCGCGCTGCGCGAGGATCTTCGCGATCCCCGACATCCCGGCGCCGCCGATGCCGATGAAGTGCGGTCGGTCCATGGCGGTAGGAAGGCCGGGTGCCATGCGCGTTTCTCCCAGAGTGCGGTACGACGAACGGTGTGACGGGTGGTGCGGTGGTACGACGTGAGGGCGCTCCCCCCGGTCCGGTGGTCCGGTGATCCGGGAGACGCGCCCTCAGCCTATGGCCTGTCGCGGTGCGGGACCTCAGCCGCCGGCCCCGTCCGCCCCGCCGGCGCCGCCCGCGACACGGCTCGCCCCGTCCGCGCCGTTCACGCCTTGCTGTGCGAGAACAGCTTCAGCACCGGCACCCCCACCTTGTGGCGGGCCCGCGAGGCCCAGTCCCGGTGGAAGAACTCCTCGACGTAGTGCGGATCGGTCAGGACGATCACCTCGTCGGCCCCGACCTCCTCGACCATCGACTTCAGCGCGTCCAGCGGATGGTCCTCGACCAGTCGGCCCTCGGCCGCGCCGCTCACCGCGCGCAGGGCGACCAGGGACACCTCCAGGGCCTTCTCACCGAGTTCCCGGGCCTTCTCGCCCTCGGGGGTGTCGCTCTCCCGCACGGCGGTGTCGAGCTCACCCATCGCCACGTCGTCGAGCGCGCGCAGCAGCCGGTCCGCCTGGTCACCGCGCGGCTGGAGCAGCACACGGAAGGAGACCTGCTCGTCCCCGTGCAAGGTGGTGACGAACTCCACGTCGGCGGACGTCAGGGCCTTCTCGATCATCAAAACGCTTGTGAACACCAGGCGCCCCTTCTCGTGGGAGGACCCGGGGGCCCTCCGTCCTGCGTAGTCCGTGCCGGCCCGCGCGAACGCCGGTACCGGGCCTGCGGAAACCATGTGCCCCGTGATCGCTTCGGTACTGCCGGTTCAAGTCTGCCCAGGTGAGGCCGAACGGAACGACTCGTTCCGTCGTTTTCGGGACCAGTAGTCCGTACATCAGGCCGACCGGTACCGGCCGTACCTGGCGAACAGGAACCCGTCCTCCTCCAGCATCGCCGTCAGCGCGAACCGGCGGGGCACCACCACCGGCGGCCCCCCGGCGATCCGCTGCGCGTCCCCCGCGGTGAGCAGCGGGGCGACGGTCAGACACAGCTCGTCGAGCACCCCGGCGGCCACGAACTGCCCCAGCAGCCGGGGACCGCCCTCGGTGAGCAGCCGGGTGTGCCCCAGCTCCGCCAGGGCCCGCACGGCGCGCACCGGGTCGACGCCGGCACCGTCCCCGGCGGTCACCACCCGGGCCCCGGCCTTCTCGGCGGCCGCCCTCCGGGCGGGGTCCGCGGCGGCGCCGGTCAGTACCAGCGTGGGCACCGCGGGCTCGGTGAACAGGGGGAGCGACCAGTCCAGCTCCAGGCTCGCGGTGACCACGGCGACCGCCGGCACCGGGGGCTGCCCGGCGGCCGCGCGCAGCGCCGCGAACTCCGGCCGGACCCGCGCCGGGCGGTACCCCTCCCGCCGTACCGTCTCCGCGCCGGCGATCACCACGTCCGCCAGGGCGCGCAGGGTGCCGAAGATCCGCATGTCGGTGGCGCAGGAGAGGGGCTGCGAGCGTCCCTCGTGCTGGGCGGCGCCGTCCAGGGTGCTCACCATGTTGGCCCGCAGCCAGGGCCGCGGCGGGCCGGGCTCGGGGGCGGGGTAGGCGTACGCGGCGGCCAGCTCGGCGGACGTCCACTCCCGGTCGGCGCCGGCCCCGGCACCGTCCGTCCCGTCCGGCTCCCGGGCCCCCCGGCCGGGCGGGGCCGCTGTCTCGTCGGTCACAGGGAAGAGGCGTCGCATGCGGTGCAGTCTGGCACGACCCTTAGCATGGGTAACCGTGTCGACCTCCTCCCCTGCCACCGGAGTCGTCCCGACAGCCGACGCCGCCCCGCTCTCGCTGTGCGGCCGCGAGCCGTACGTGCCCGCGGACCGGCTCGTCGCCGAGATGGTGCCGCCGCCGCGGTTCGACTCGGTCCGCTTCGCGACGTACCTCCCGGACCCGAACCAGCCCAGCCAGACCGCGGCCGTCCGCCTGCTGGAGGACTTCTCCGGCGGGCTCGGCGGCGCGCACGCCACGGGCGCCGGCCGCCGCGGGCTGTTCGGCCTCGGCAGGTCCAGGGCCCCCAAGGTCCCGGCGGGCCCCCGCGGGGTCTACCTGGACGGCGGCTACGGCGTCGGCAAGACGCATCTGCTCGCCTCCCTGTGGCACGCCACTCCGGCGGAACCCGCGCTGAAGGCGTTCGGCACGTTCGTCGAGCTGACCAACCTGGTCGGCGCCCTCGGCTTCCAGAAGACGGTGCAGACCCTCTCCGGGCACCGGCTGCTGTGCATCGACGAGTTCGAGCTCGACGACCCCGGTGACACCGTCCTGGTCTCCACCCTGCTCGGCAAGCTGGTCGGCGCCGGTGTGGCACTCGCCGCCACCTCCAACACCCTGCCCGGCAGGCTCGGCGAGGGCAGGTTCGCCGCCGCCGACTTCCTGCGCGAGATCCAGGGGCTGTCCGCGCACTTCCGCGCGGTGCGCATCGACGGCGAGGACTTCCGGCACCGCGGGCTGCCCCGGGCCCCTGAGCCGTACTCCGACGAGGTCGTGACGAAGGCGGCGTACGCGACCGAGGGCGCCTCCCTCGACGACTTCCCGCATCTGCTGGACCATCTCGCCCGCGTCCACCCGAGCCGCTACGGCGCCCTCACCGACGGTGTGCGCGCGGTGTGCCTCACCGATGTGCGGCCGGTGCCCGACCAGTCGACGGCACTGCGGCTGGTGGTGCTCGCCGACCGGCTCTACGACCGCGAGATACCGGTGCTGACGTCGGGGCTGCCGTTCGACCGGCTGTTCAGCGAGGAGATGCTGAACGGCGGCTACCGCAAGAAGTACTTCCGCGCGATATCCCGCCTCACCGCCCTGGCCCGCGACGCGGCCCCCCTCACCGGGGCCCGCTAGCCCCGCCCCACCCTGCCGCCTCACCGACCCGCCTCTCCGGTGGGCCCGGAACCGTCGTGGCCCGAGTCCGTCACCGGGCATATCGTTACAGGAGCGGACTTAGCAGACTTACCGGAATGCCGGACCTCTGACGGAGGAGGTCGTCATGCTCCAGGAGCTGATCGGGGCGATCGTCGCAGCCGGTGCCGTCGGCCTGGTGTACGCGTCGGCCGGGATGCGGGTCGTCAAGCAGTACGAACGCGGGGTGGTGCTGCGGCTCGGCCGGCTGCGCGGCGAGACGCGCGGGCCGGGGCTCGCGGTGATCGTGCCCGCGGTGGACCGGATACGACGGGTCAACATGCAGATCGTGACGCTGCCGATCCCGGCCCAGGAGGGCATCACCCGGGACAACGTCACGGTGCGGGTGGACGCCGTCGTCTATTTCAAGGTCGTGGACCCGGTGGCGGCGATCATCAACGTCGAGGACTACCGGTTCGCGGTCTCCCAGATGGCGCAGACCTCGCTGCGCTCGATCATCGGCAAGAGCGACCTCGACGATCTGCTCTCCAACCGGGAGAAGCTCAACCAGGGCCTGGAGCTGATGATCGACAGCCCCGCCGTCGGCTGGGGCGTGCAGATCGACCGGGTCGAGATCAAGGACGTGTCGCTGCCGGACGCCATGAAGCGCTCCATGGCCCGCCAGGCCGAGGCCGACCGGGAGCGGCGGGCCCGGATCATCAACGCCGACGCGGAGTTCCAGGCGTCCAAGAAGCTCGCCGAGGCCGCCCAGCAGATGGCCGCCACCCCGTCCGCGCTCCAGCTGCGGCTGCTCCAGACCATCGTGGCGGTCGCCGCCGAGAAGAACTCCACGCTGGTGCTGCCGTTCCCGGTGGAGCTGCTGCGGTTCCTGGAGCGGGCCCAGCAGCCGGAGCACCCGGAGCACCACGAGCCTCCCGCGCGTCCCGAGCAGCGGGACCGCGCCGACCGGGCCGAGGACCCGGACCGGCCGGCACCCCTCGAACAGCTGCCGAAGCCGCCCGAGCCCGAGCACCCGTTCACCCCGCCGCCGCAGCAGCTGCCGCAGCGGCCGAAGGCAGCCGGGTGAGCCCCTGAGCGACCGACCGCTACGGCCACTGGGCGACAGGTGTTCAGCCGTCTCCGTGACGCCCGGAGCGCGCCTCGCCATGATCAGAAATGATCGTCATACTTTCGTACGGTGATCACCCTCGCCCCCGGGCCCCGGCGCGCCACCGCCGTCCGCACCCTCGCCACCGCCCTCGCCGTCGGCGCGGCCGTCGCGGCCTGCGGCACCGCCGCCGAGGCTCCCCGCCCCGGCCGGTCGGCCCATGCCGCCCCCGCTGCCCCCGCAGCCCCCGCCGCGCACCCGGCCCCCGCACACCCCGCGGCACCCTCCCCGGCCGCCTCGTCCCCCTCCCCCGTCCCCGCCCTCGCCCCCGACGCGTCCGGCCTGACCCCGGTGTTCCGCAACGGCCCGCGCACCGCGGGCAAGGTCGTGGCCCTCACCTTCGACGCCGACATGACGGCCGACGAGGGGCCGCGCGCGGCGGCGGGCGAGCACTTCGACAACCCGGCGCTCATCGCCGCCCTGCGCACGCTGAAGGTCCCGGCGACCGTGTTCATGACCGGCCGGTGGGCCGAGCAGTACCCCGCCGAGGCCCGCTCCCTCGGCACCGACCCGCAGTTCGAGGTGGCCAACCACTCCTACAGCCACTACGCCTTCACCGACGACTGCTACGGGCTGCCGACCGTCTCCGGGGACCGGATGCGGGCGGACGTGGAGCGGGCGTACACCGCGCTGCGGGCCGCGGGGGTGCCGCACCCGATGCCGTACTTCCGCTTCCCGGGCGGCTGCTACGACCGGCGGGCGCTGCGGGCGCTCGGCGGCACCGGGGTGGGCACGGCGGTGCAGTGGGACGTGGTGAGCGGGGACGCGTTCGCGACGGACGCGGACGCCGTGGCCCGGCAGGTGCTGGACGGGGTGCGGCCGGGGTCCGTCGTCGTCATGCACTGCACCCGCAGCGCGGCCCCGGCGACCGAGCGGGCGGTGCGCACGGTCGTGCCCGCGCTGCGGGCCGAGGGCTACCGGTTCGTGAAGGTGTCCGAGCTGATCGCCGCCACGGAGGCGGGCCGGTGACCGCCGTACCCTGAAGGCATGAGCGCTGCGAGCGACGACGACTACTGCACCCTCGGGACCGTACGTCCCCCGAAGGCCGACGGGCCGCCGTACGCGGAGTGCGTGCTGTGCCGGGAGCCCACGGAGTACCCGACGTCGTACAAGGGGATCACGCTGTGCCCGGTCTGTGAGTGGCGGGAGGCGGAGCGGACGGCGTGCTCGGGCTGACCTGTTTGTAGGGTGGGCCGACGTGACATCTGATACGACGCCCGCCGACGGCACCCCCGACACCACCGGGACCCCTTTCCAGACCGGGCCCAGCGCCCGCGACGAGGCACGGCAGTTCGCGCTGCCCCTGGTCGTACGGCTCGAGCGGGACGCCCCGCCCGCCCGCACGGATGCCCTGGAGACCGCCGCACGCGCGGTCCTGGTGCTGCTGACCGACCCGCGCTCCACCGGGGACGGGGAATGGGCGGGGCTGGTGCGGGACTGGCAGGACGGCCGGATCCGCAAGGTCGTCCGGCGGGCCCGGGGCGCCGAGTGGCGCAAGGCGTCGGCGCTGCCCGGGGTCACCGTCACCGGGAAGTCCGCCGAGGTACGGGTGTTCCCGCCGGTGCCGCTCGACGGGTGGCCCAAGGAACTGGCGAAGCTCCAGGTCTCCGGCACCGACCTCGACAACCCCGAGCCGGTCGCCCCCGCCGGCCCGGACGTGCCGGTGCTCTGGCTCAACCCCGGGCTGGACATGTCGGCCGGCAAGGCCATGGCCCAGACCGGGCACGCGGCCCAGCTCGCCTGGTGGGCGCTGCCGGACGAGGAGCGCGCGGCCTGGCTCGGCGCCGGTTTCCCGCTCGCCGTCCGCACCGCCGCCCCGGCCGACTGGGAGCGGCTGGTCGGCAGCGGGCTGCCGCTGGTGCAGGACGCCGGGTTCACGGAGGTCGCCCCGGGCAGCTGCACCGTCGTGGCGGACCATCCGGCGCTCCCGCACTGACCGAACCTCAAATAATCCTCTGAAGAACCCCGGCCCGGGATTGGCGCACCGCCGCCCGGGCGATACCCCCGTCACGCCGGAACGGACGGCGGTGCCGGAAGGCACCGAGGGGGGACGGACCATGCGGACACCGGGGGAGACAGCCATGGCGGTGACGGCAGGAGAGACACGCGGGCCCGCGACGGCGGGCGGACCGGTGCGGCTGGGGACCGGGATCGGCTGGCGGCCGGAGATCGCGGACGCCGTGGAGGAGATGCCGGGGATCGACTGGGTCGAGGTCGTCGCGGAGAACGTGTGCCCCGGTCATCTCCCCGAGTCGCTGCTGCGGCTGCGCGCCCGCGGGGTCACCGTGGTCCCGCACGGCGTCTCCCTCGGCCTCGGCGGCGCCGAACCGCCCGGCGAACGGCGGCTGACCGCCCTCGCCGAGCGGGCGCAGGCGCTCGGCTCACCGCTGGTCACCGAGCACATCGCCTTCGTACGGGCGGGCGGCCCGCTGACCGCGTCCCCGGCCCTGGAGGCGGGCCATCTGCTGCCCGTGCCGCGCACCCGCGACGCCCTCGACGTGCTGTGCGAGAACGTCCGGATCGCCCAGGACGCCCTGCCCGTCCCGCTCGCCGTCGAGAACATCGCCGCGCTGATCGCCTGGCCCGGCGAGGAGCTGACCGAGGGCCAGTTCCTGTACGAGCTGGCCGACCGCACGGGCGTACGGCTCCTCGTCGACGTCGCCAACCTGCACACCAACCACGTCAACCGGGGCGAGGACCCGGCGGAGGCCCTCGCGGAACTCCCCCTGGAAGCCCTCGCCTACGTCCATGTCGCGGGCGGCGTCGAGCGGGACGGCGTCTGGCACGACAGCCACGCCCACCCCGTCCCGGAACCGGTCCTCGCGATCCTGACCGACCTGGCGTCCCGCACCGCCCCGCCCGGGGTCCTCCTGGAGCGCGACGACGACTTCCCCGCACCGGCGGAACTGGAACGGGAGCTGACGGCGATCCACCGCGCGGTGGTGAAGGGCCGCGCCAGAACCCGCCCCCCGACACCGTCCCCCGCCGCACCCCCACCCACTCCCCCCACCCCGACCACCGCACAAGCCCCCACCCCTGCACCCGAGCCCCTCTCCACACCCGCCTCCACCCCGATACCCAGCTCCACCCCGGCACCCGCCTCCACCACAGCACCCGAGCCCAGTTCCACCACCACACCCGGCTCCGCCCCCACCCCCGAGCCCAGCTCCCTGCCCGGAACCCGATCCGTCTCCGTCCCCACGCCCCGATCCGTCTCCGTCCCCACGCCCCGATCCGTCGTCGTGCCCGCCTCCGCCTCCGTCCACGCCTGCGCGCGTCAGCGTCTCGCCCTCGCGCAGACGGCCCTGCTGTCCGCGCTCGTCGCCGGGACGCCCGCGCCCGAGGGCTTCGACCGGGCGCGGTTGCGGGTGCAGTCCCGGGCGCTGACCGCCAAGCGGGCGGACGTGGTGGCGAAGGTCGCCCCGGAGCTGCCGGGGATCCTCGGCACGGACTACCGTCCCGCCTTCCTGGCCTACGCCCACGACCGCCCGATGACCGGCGGCCACCGGCGCGACGCCCTGGACTTCGCCGAGCACCTGCTGACCGGCGGCACGCTCGAACCGGGCACGGTCCGGCGGGAACTGCGGCAGTGGTGGCGGGAGCGCAGCGGCCCGGTACCGCCCACCGCCCGCCGGACGGCCCGCCTGGCCGGCAGGGCCCGCCGGCTCCTGCTCCGCCCCTGACCCGGCCGGCCGTCGCCGCTTCCCCTCCACTCCCCGGGGTACGGGGGCGGAGCCCCCGGGACGGGACGGGAAAGGGCGGCGGGGGCGAACACCCTCCGAACCCCGACCCCGCCCCGCCACCCCACCGCCCCTCCACCCCCACCGAACTCCCCAGTAATATGGCCTCCTCCCACACCCCGCGAACCCCCGCGTGCGGTCCCCGTGGGAAGGAGGCGCCATGCGACGCAGACCCCCCGTCCAGGGCCGGGGCATCCTCAGCGGCACCGGGCTCATCATCACCGGTCTGACGGCCACGCTGGCCGCGCTGGTCTTCCCGGTCTGGTCGTACGCCGACCGGTCGGGTCCCGGTGTGGACAGCGCCGAGGTGCTCGCCGACCGTACGATCGCGACGCCGTACGGTCCGCTGTCGGTACAGGACCGGGACTTCATCGCCAAGGTCCGGCTGGCCGGGCTCTGGGAGCTGCCCGCCGGACGGCAGGCGGAGGAGAAGGGCACCACCGACGCCGTACGGGTCGCCGGTCAGCATCTGATCGACGGGCACACCTTCCTCGACGCACGCGTCCGCGACGTGGCCGCCAAGCTCAGCCTCCCCCTGCCCGGCCGGCCCACCGACCAGCAGAGGCAATGGCTGGACATCCTGAACGCCGCTCAGGGCGACGCCTTCGACCGGCAGTTCGCCACCATCCTGCGGCTGGCGCACGGCAGGGTGTTCTCGCTCGTCGCCGACGTCCGCGCGAGCACCCGCAACTCCCTGGTCCGTGCGCTGGCCGACGACGCCGACACCACGGTCCTGGACCACATCAAGGTGCTGGAGGGCACCGGGTTCGTCGACTTCGACGCGGTCGCCCGGGAGATGGCGGCGAGCCCCACGCCCACCTCACCCCCCTCGGTGCCGCCGACACCCACCGCCGACCCCTCCCCCGCCGCACCCGCCGCCCCCGCCGCTTCGGCGAGCGGCCTCAGCACCGGCTGGTCCCTGCCGCCCGCCGTCACCGGCCCGCCCGCGACACCCTGACCGGCCGGACCGACGGAACGTCACAGACCGGCAACACCACGTCCGAAATCCGCCCCCCGGCATGGCGCACGACTGCGCCCTTGGCATAGAAATCTGGCATGTTCTGGGTCCTTCTCCTGCTGCTGGCCTGGGCCGTCGCGGGCACCGCGTGCACCCGGCTGTGCCTGGCCGCCGTACGCGCGGCGAACGTCGACAAGGAGTACGCGGCACTCGTCGCCGCGGGCGCCGGACACGATCTGACGCTCTACGAGGCCGCGTTCCTCTCCGGCGGGCCCGCCAGGGTCGCCGACCTCACCCTGGTCTCCATGGCCCGGCAGCAGCGGCTGCTGCTCGCCCACACGGGCTGGGCGACCGTCGTCGACCCGCGCGGCCGGGACGAGATGGAGCGCACGGTGCTCGGGGCCATCGGCCCGGAGGGCCAGTCCCGTATCGCCCCGGTGCGGGACCGGGCGGCGGCCGGGGAGGCCGTACAGGGCCTCGCCGACCGGCTGGTGCGGGCGGGCCTCGCGGTGCCGGACGGGGACCGTACGACGGTCGCGTCCCGGGTGCGCCAGGTACGGTTCGCCGCGCTGGCCGTGGTCGCGCTGGGCGCCGCCGCGCTGCTGCTGCCCACCCCGACCGCGCTGCCGCGCGACCTGGTGGCCCTGTGGTTCGCGCTGCCCCTCACGCTGACGCTGAGCTGTCTGGTGCTCGCCCGGGTCGAGGTCCACCCGTACACCCGCTGGGCCTCCCCGGCCGGTCAGCGGCTGCTGGGCGTCCTGATGCGCCGCAGGTCCCGCGCCGGCGGCGCCGGTGACACCGACGGCCGTACGGACCTCACCTCGGTCGCGGTGCGCGGCATCCGCGCCGTCGGCGACCCCGCGCTGCGGGCGGCCTTCGCCCACCGCGACCAACCGCACTGGCGGGACTAGCCGGACGGCGCGTTCCCCGTGCGGGGGACTCCCGCAGAACCCCGCACGGAGCGCGCCGTCCGGCACCCCGGACGACCGGTACGGTCCCGGCCGCCGGGCGACCCGTAGGGTCCCGGCCGCCGGACCTGACGCGGACTACGCCAGATCCGCGACCAGTTCGGCGACGTCCTTGCGGCGCCCCGTGAAGAACGGGACCTCCTCGCGGACGTGCATCCGGGCCTCGGAACCGCGCAGATGGCGCATGAGGTCGACGATGCGGTACAGCTCGTCGGCCTCGAAGGCCAGCATCCACTCGTAGTCGCCGAGCGCGAAGGAGGCGACCGTGTTGGCGCGCACGTCCGGGAAACCGCGGGCCATCTTGCCGTGGTCGGCGAGCATCCGGCGGCGGTCCTCGTCGGGCAGCACGTACCAGTCGTAGGAGCGGACGAACGGGTACACGCACAGGTAGTCGCGGGGCGTCTCCTCGGCGAGGAACGCCGGGATGTGCGAGCGGTTGAACTCGGCCGGGCGGTGCAGCGCCATGTTCGACCAGACCGGCTCGAGCGCACGGCCGAGCCGGGTACGGCGGAACAGGTTGTACGCCTCCTGGAGCTGGTCGCTGTTCTCCGCGTGCCACCAGATCATCAGGTCGGCGTCGGCGCGCAGCGCCGAGACGTCGTACGTGCCGCGGACGGTCACGTCCTTCGCGGCGAGCTGGTCGAACAGTTCCTGGACCTCTTCGGCGTAGCCCGCGCGGTCCTCGGGCAGCGCGTTCCTCAGCTTGAAGACGGACCACAGGGTGTAGCGGATGACCTCGTTGAGGTCCTTGGCCAGCTTGCCCTTGTTGGGGATCCTGCCGGGCTCGGTGGTGGGGGCGTCGTCAGTCATGCACTCATTCTCCTGCTCGTCCTCAGGCGGTCCGCACCGGGTCCGCGTCGGACCGCGGGCCGGGGCCGAGGTCTTCCTCCAGCCGCTCCACGGCGGTGTACGCGCTCGCGATGCACGCCGGGATGCCGACGCCGTCGTACTGCGCGCCGCACACGACGAGGCCGGGGAGCTTCGCCACGTGCTCGCGGATACGGGCCACCCGCGTGTGGTGGCCGACGGGGTACTGCGGCAGGCCGTCGTCCCAGCGGGTGACCCGGGTCTCGACCGGTACGGCGTCCAGGCCGGTGGCCGCGCGCAGGTCGTGCTGCGCGACGGCCACCAGGCCGGCGTCGTCGCGCTCCAGGACCGCCATCTCGCCGTAGCGGCCCAGGGAGGCGCGCAGCACCGTCAGACCCGGGTTCTGGTCGGCGATCCAGCCCCATTTGCGGGAGGCGAAGGTGGACGCCTTGATGGTGTGCCCGTCGACCGGCGGGACCAGGAAACCGCTGCCCTCGGGCAGGTCGGCGTCGCCACTGCGGTAGGCGAGGGTGACCAGGGCCATCGACGCGTACTCCACGGCGGCCAGTTCGGCGGCGGCGCCGGGTGCCTCCGCGCGCAGCAGCCGGGCGGCGGCCGGGGCGGGTACGGCGACGACGACGGCGTCGGCGGTCAGCACGCGGTCGCCCGCGGTGACGCGCCAGCCGTCCGGTGTGCGGCGCAGCGCGGTGGCGGGCGCGTCCGTGCGGATCTC
This sequence comes from Streptomyces sp. NPDC047000, assembly GCF_040644295.1. Classification (NCBI taxonomy): domain Bacteria; kingdom Bacillati; phylum Actinomycetota; class Actinomycetes; order Kitasatosporales; family Streptomycetaceae; genus Streptomyces; species Streptomyces sp. NPDC047000. Next base: position 209,296 of record NZ_JBEYWE010000001.1, on the reverse strand, counting down.
GCCGCCGCGCGCCCGGACGGAGTCGGCCACCGCGAGCGGCAGGCTGCCGATGCCGCCCTCGATACCGAGGAACACCGGGCCGGTCTGGTGGGCCGCGGCCGCCCTGGCCTGGATCTCGCGGACGGCCTCGGTCAGCGAGTCGTGTGTGCGGGCCGCGTGGTAGAGCTGCGGCACGGCCGAGCGCATCGAGATGCGGTACGCGTCGCCCGCGTAGACCCCGCCCAGCAGGGGTTCCACCAGCCGGTCGACGACCTCGCGGCCGACCCGCGCCGCCACGTACTCGCCGACCGCCACGTCGTCGCCGATCTCGGTGCGGGGCAGTTCGGCGTCCTGCTCGATCCGCTGAAGGCCCTCGTCGGACAGCACGCCGGAGAGCGCCTCGGCGGTGCCGGGGACGCCCATCACATGGCCGCGGGGCATGGGGCGCAGGGCGCCGCGGGTCCAGATCGCGGCGGCCGCGGTGGCCGGTGCCTGGAGCCGGTCGGCGAGGCCCACCTCGCGGGCGAGGCCGACGGCTTCCGGCCGCCTGGCCAGCATCGACTCGGCGCCCAGGTCGAGCCGGGCGCCCGCCACCTCGCCGGGCAGCAGCTTGCCGCCGACCCGGTCCGAGGCCTCCAGCACCGTCACGCGTGCGCCGCGCTCCAGCAGCCGGTGGGCCGCGGCAAGGCCCGCGATGCCCGCTCCGACGACGACCACATGGTGGGGACCCGTCCCAGTTCCGCTTCCGCTCATGGGCTCCACCCTCTCAGATGCCACTGGCACCCCGGCCAGGGCCTTGTGGCCCTTGTCGCGATGCGATCGTGACCGGTTCGGGACCGATTTCCGCCAACGTTCTTCCCGGGCCGGGCGTCGAAGGGGCGTCCGTGGAAAACCGATCCCGGGGGGAACCGCAATGCGCCCACGACAGCCCGACACCACCCGCCCCGCACGCCTTGTGCGCTCCGCACACCCCATGCACCCCGCACGCCCGGTGCACGCCTTCGCCGCGCTGCTGGTCGCGGTCTCCCTCGCAGTCGCCGGGTGCAGCGCGTCCGGCGGCGGCTCCTCCAGCGCGTCCGACGGCAAGGCCGCCGCACCCGGAGCCGAGTACGGCGCCGGTGGCGCCAGGAGCGGCGGTTCGGGCGCGGCCGCGGACAGCGGCGCCGGGGCGACGAACGCGCCCAGGCTCACCGCGAGCAGCATCATCCGCACCGCTTCCCTGACCGTGCAGGTCAAGGACGTGCCGAAGGCCCTGGACGCGGCCCGGACCACCACCGAGGACGCGGGTGGCTACGTCGGCGACGAGTCCACCACCCGGGACTCCGCGGGACGCGAACGCACGCGTGTCGTGCTGCGCGTCCCCACCGAGCGGTACGACGACGTCCTCACCGGCCTCCAGAGCGGCGGCAGGCTGCTCGCCCGCACCGCGAAGGCCGAGGACGTCACCGATCAGGTCGTCGACGTCGACAGCCGCGTGAAGTCGGCGCGCGCCAGCGTGGCCAGGGTGCGGGAGCTGATGGACCGGGCGGTCAAGCTGAGCGACGTGGTCGCGCTGGAGGGCGAACTGAGCAGCCGCGAGGCCGATCTGGAGTCGCTGCTCGCCCAGCAGGCGTCCCTCAAGGACCGGGTGGGCCTGGCCACCATCACGCTGTCGCTGACCTCGACCCCGGTGAAGAAGGCCGGGGCGAAGGACGACACGCCCGGGTTCGTCGACGCCCTGGCGGGCGGCTGGCACGTCTTCCTCACGATGCTGCGCTGGATCGCCCTGGCCGTCGGCGCGCTGCTGCCGTTCGCGGCGGTGGCGGGCCTGCTCGCGGTGGTGTGGCTCCGTGTCGTCCGCCCCCGCCGGACCCGCTCCGCGGCCGCACCGGCCGCACCGGCCTCCCCGGGCACGCTGCCGCGGCACAGCGGAACGACCGACGACTGAGGTCCCGGGCACGCCCACGGGCCCGCAGCCGCACGGCATAGCGTGGGGGCATGACGATGCGTGCGGGTGCCCACGGCGGGGAACGACTGGTGGTGATCGGTGGCGACGCCGCGGGCATGTCCGCGGCGTCGCAGGCCCGCCGCCTCCGGACCCCCGCCGAACTGGAGATCGTGGCGTTCGAGCGCGGTCACTTCACGTCGTACTCCGCGTGCGGGATCCCGTACTGGGTCGGCGGCGACGTGCCGGACCGGGACCGGTTGATCGCCCGTACCCCGGAGGAGCACCGCGCGCGGGACATCGGGCTGCGGATGCGCACCGAGGTCACGGAGATCGACGTCGCGGGGCACCGGGTACGCGCGTGTGACCTGGGTTCCGGGGCCGAGTCGTGGACGTCGTACGACAAGCTGGTGATCGCGACCGGGGCGCGGCCGATCCGTCCGGAGATGCCCGGCGCGGACGCGCCCGGGGTGCACGGCGTGCAGACCCTCGACGACGGCCAGGCGCTGCTCGACACGCTGGCCCGCGCGCGCGGCCGCCGCGCGGTGGTCGTCGGCGCGGGCTACATCGGCGTGGAGATGGCCGAGGCGCTGATCAAGCGGGGCTACGAGGTGACGGTCGTCAACCGGGGCGGCGCGCCGATGGCGACGCTGGACCCGGACATGGGCCGCCTGGTCCGTACGGCGATGACGGGCCTGGGCATCACCATGGTCGACGACGCGGAGGTCACCGGGATCCTCACCGGGGACGACGGCAGGGCGTGCGGGGTGGCCACGGAGGACGCCGAGTACCCGGCGGACGTGGTGGTGCTCGGCATCGGCGTACGTCCGGAGACGGCCCTCGCGAGGGCGGCGGGCCTTCCCCTGGGCGGCCACGGGGGCCTGCTCACGGACCGCGGGATGCGGGTGCGCGGGCACGAGGACATCTGGGCGGGCGGGGACTGCGTGGAGGTCCTGGACCTGGTCTCGGGCCAGGAGCGGCACATCGCGCTGGGCACGCACGCGAACAAGCACGGGCAGGTGATCGGCACCAACGTGGGCGGCGGCTACGCGACCTTCCCGGGGGTGGTGGGCACGGCGGTCAGCAAGGTGTGCGACCTGGAGATCGCCCGGACCGGCCTGCGGGAGAAGGACGCCCACCGGGTGGGCCTGCGCTTCGTGACGGCCACGATCGAGTCGACCGGCCGCGCGGGCTACTACCCGGGCGCGTCCCCCATGACGGTCAAGATGCTCGCCGAACACCGCACCGGCCGTCTGCTGGGCGTGCAGATCGTGGGCAGGGAGGGCGCGGCGAAACGCGTGGACATCGCGGCGGTGGCCCTCACGGCGGGCATGACGGTGGACGGGATGACGTCCCTGGACCTGGGCTACGCGCCGCCGTTCTCCCCGGTCTGGGACCCCGTCCTGGTGGCGGCGCGCAAGGCCGCGGCCGAGGTGCGCACGAGCGCGTCCTGACCCCGGCACCGCGCCCGGGCACCGCCGGGCCGTCAGGCGCTGCCGTTGATGCGTTCGATGACCTGGCGGGCGTGTTCGGCCGGCGGCCTGGGCGGCAGGGACGAGACGGACGCGGTCGCGGGTGCCGCGGACGGGGCGGACGGGCTCGTCACCGGCGGGGAGGCGGGTGCCGAGGTCACTGCGGACAGCGGCTCCCCGGCCGGCCTGGCGTGGGCCGCGGAGGGGCGCAGGGAGCGGAGGCGGTGGCTCACCGCCTCGTCGAGGGTGACCGGGCGCCGGGTCTGCGCGGCGAGCCGCGCGGCCTCCTGGCCCAGCCGGGCCACGTCCTCCCAGGGGAGCTGGATCACCAGGGCCTGTCGCCACATTCCCGTCGTCCGCCCGAAGGGCGGGCCCGGCGGCGTCTGGTGCGTGCGATCGCAAGGCGCCGGAGCGCCCTCGTGGCGGAGCCACGTGGGCGGTTCGGCAACGCCGCGAGCGTGCGTGCCAGACGCCGCCGGGCAGACGGGAATGTGGCGACAGGCCCTAAGGGGCGATCTCCGCCTCGCCGTCGGGCAGTGCGTGGATCGGTGGGGCGGTTCGCTCGGTCATCGCGGATTTCCTCACGTCGTCCCCGCGGAACGCCTTCCCCGCGCCGCGGGCGGTTGTGGAGTGATACGCGGCCGTGGCCGGACCCGTTCACCGGTTCGGTCCGCTCGTTCACCGGTTCGGTTCGGCGGCCGCATCGGGGGCACTACTTGGATGTGGTCATCCCCGTTCATGATGTGAACCCGGTCCGCCGCACCCCCTGGGTGACGTACGCGCTCGTCGCCGTGAACGTCCTGGTGTTCGTGGCCACGCCCGGTATCGCCGGTTCCGTGGCGGGCGGCGGCAGCGTCTCCCAGCTGTGCCGTCTGCACGCCTTCCTGGACCACTGGGCCGCGGTGCCGCGCGAGCTGATCCACCACCAGATGCCGCGGCTGGTCCCCACCGGGCAGGCCGGGATCGGCGCCCAGGGCGCCGCGGGCTGTGTGGTGGCGCCGCCCGGCTACGACAAGTCCCCGCCGCTGTCGGTCCTCACGGCGATGTTCCTGCACGGCAGCTGGCTGCATCTGCTGGGCAACATGCTGTTCCTGATGATCTTCGGCAACAACATCGAGGACCGCATGGGTCATGTGCGGTACCTGGTGTTCTACGTCGTCTGCGGCTACGCGGCCGGGTACGGCTTCGCCGTGCTGAACGCGGACTCCGCCGACCCGCTGATCGGCGCCTCCGGGGCCATCGCCGGGGTGCTGGGGGCCTATCTGGTGCTGTATCCGCGGGCCAGGGTGTGGGTGCTGGTGCCGTTCCTGGTGTTCCTGCCGCTCAGGCTGCCGGCGTGGCTGGTGCTGGGTTTCTGGTTCGCGCTCCAGGCGGTCTACTCGTCCGGCGAGGGCGTGTCGGGCGCGGGCACGGTGGCGTACCTGGCACACGTGGTCGGCTTCCTGGCGGGCATGCTGCTGGCGCTGCCGCTGAAGCCGGGCACGCCGCCGCCCCCGGAGCCGCGCCGGCTGCTGTTCGGCAGACGGGCGCGGCCCCGGTACGGCTGACGGTGGGCCGGGAGGCTCAGCGGGCGGTCCGCGTGTGGACGTACTCGACGAGGGCGGTCAGCGCGTCCGGGTCGGTGGACGGCATCACACCGTGCCCGAGGTTGAAGACGTGCCCTTCGAGACCGGCGGCGGCGTCCAGCACCTCGCGCGCCTTCGCCTCGACGGCGTCCTTGCCGGCGAACAGCACCGTCGGGTCCAGGTTGCCCTGGAGCGCCTTGCCGGGACCGACGCGGCGCGCGGCCTCGTCGAGGGGGACCCGCCAGTCGACGCCGACGACGTCCGCGCCCGCCTCACCCATGAGCTTCAGCAGCTCGCCGGTGCCCACGCCGAAGTGGATGCGCGGCACGCCGTAGCCGGCGACGGCGTCGAAGACCTTCGCGGAGGCGGGCAGCACCGAGTGCCGGTAGTCGGCGGGGGCGAGGGCCCCGGCCCAGGAGTCGAAGAGCTGCACGGCGCTCGCGCCCGCCTCGATCTGCACCTTGAGGAAGGCGGCCGTGATGTCCGCGAGCCGGTCGAGCAGGTCGGCCCACAGCGCCGGGTCGCCGTACATCATCGCCTTGGCGTTCTCGTACGTCCGCGACGGGCCGCCCTCGACGAGGTAGCTCGCGAGGGTGAAGGGGGCCCCGGCGAAGCCGATCAGCGGGGTGGCGCCGAGCTCGCCGGTGAGCATGCCGATCGCCTCGGTGACGTAGGAGACGTCCTCGGGGGTGAGGTCGCGCAGCCTGGCCAGGTCGGCACGGGTGCGCACCGGCTCCTCGACGACCGGGCCGACGCCGGGCTTGATGTCGAGGCCGAGGCCGATGGCCTTGAGCGGTACGACGATGTCGCTGAAGTAGATCGCCGCGTCCACGTGGTGACGGCGCACCGGCTGGAGCGTGATCTCGGTGACCAGTTCCGGCCGCATGCAGGACTCGAGCATCGGGACGCCCTCGCGCACCTTGCGGTACTCGGGCAGGGAGCGGCCGGCCTGCCGCATGAACCACACCGGTGTGTGCGGCACGGGTTCACGCCGGCACGCCCTGAGGAACGCGGAGTCGTATGTCGCTGTCGGCGGCCGGCCCGAGGGGCTCTCGTTGACACTCACGACGGCAAGTCTCGCACGGCGCCCCGTCCGTGGGGTGTCATGCCCTGCGCACGGGGCCCGTTCCCCTTACTCTTCCCCGCATGGCTGCGGCTCAGGGACGACTGTCGGACGATGCTGGCGGAACGGACGACGCGAAGGAGGGGGATCTGCACGGAACCGGGACCGCCCCGCCGGCCTTCCGGGCCGCCGTCGACGCGCTGCGCGGCGCGCGGCTGCGGCCCCAGGTGGAGGTGGAGGCCGTACGGCCCCCGCAGCGGCTCGCCCCGTTCGCGTACGCCCTGGAGGCGGCCGTCGTGGACGGCGACCACGACCTCGCGGACGGGCGGCTGGTGCTGCTGCACGACCCGGCCGGGCACGACGCCTGGCGGGGCACCTTCCGGCTGGTGACGCTGGTGCGCGCGGAGCTGGAGGCCGAGATGGCGGCCGATCCGCTGCTGCCCGAGGTGTGCTGGTCGTGGCTGACCGGTGCGCTGGAGGCCCGCGGTCTGACGTACGGCGAGCCGAGCGGCACGGTCACGCGCGCGAGTTCGCACTACTTCGGCGGCCTCGCGGCCCGCCCCGCCGCCTCGCAGATCGAGATCCGGGCCTCCTGGACGCCGCGCGAGAACCTGGGCGGGATCCCGGACACGGCGGCCCATCTGGCGTCCTGGTGCGATCTGCTGGCGCAGGTCGCCGGTCTGCCCCCGGCCGCGCCCGGGGACGCCTCGGTGGTGACGCTGCCGCAGCGCCGGGGGCCACAACCGAGCTGAACCACGGGGGTGAGCCACGGGGGGGGGCGGCTCCGGCCGCACCTCTCCGGGTCCGCGGACACGGTCGGCCGCTTTGGTCACTTTGTCGATTCAGATGCATTCGGGCACTTTCAGTCACCCATGAGCGCCGGAGTGAACCGATTCGATCTTCGGATGATCGATCGTGCGTCCGAATTGTACGGAATGTTCTCACCGGATCGTGATCATTCTCTAAAGGAGCACGGGTTCGCTGCCGAAGACGACTGTGACCTAGAAAGCACGGTTCGTACCGGCTTCACCCCCACGAGCCGGCCCTGTCCCGCACCCCAGGAGGCCTGGTGTCCGTTCTCCTCGAGCAGCCCGCAAGCCTGGTCGCCTACCGCCCCAACAAACCGACCGCGATGGTGGTGGTGGCCGATCCCCGGGTCCGTTCCACCGTGACCCGGCATCTGTGGGCGCTCGGAGTCCGCGACGTCATCGAGGCGTCGTCGATCGCGGAGGCCCGCCCGCGGGTCGGCAACCCGCGCGACATCTGCGTCGCCGACGTCCACCTGCCCGACGGCTCCGGTCTCACCCTGCTGTCCGAGACCCGTGCCGCCGGCTGGCCCAACGGTCTGGCACTGTCCGCCGCCGACGACATCGGCGCCGTGCGCAACGCGCTCGCCGGCGGCGTCAAGGGTTACGTCGTCACCGGCACCCGTACCAACATCGGGCTCCCCTCCCGACCGGGCGCCGCCCCCATCGGCTCCGCCGCCGCCCGTATGCACCGTCGCCCCCCGGGTGCTCCGAGCCACCCGGGCGGCTACCGCGAACTGTCCGGCCGCGAGGTCGAGGTGCTGCGGCTGGTCGCGGAGGGACAGTCGAACAAGGCGATCGGCGTCTCGATGGGCCTGTCCGCACTGACCGTCAAGAGCCATCTCGCCCGCATCGCCCGCAAGCTGGGCACCGGTGACCGCGCAGGAATGGTCGCCGTCGCCCTGCGGACCGGCATCATCCACTGAACCCGCCCCGCCCGCCGTCCCGCGTGCGCACCATGTGAACCGCACGTTTCGGGGACCTGACCGGTTTACGACCCATCGGGGCCCGCCGACGGAACGTTCCGTCGGCGGGCGCCGCCCTTGCACCGATACCCTTGACAGGTGACCGACGCCCAAGAGACCGCAGCAGACAGTTCACTGCGAACCACCGGAGGCGCCCCTCCGGACGACGGCGGAGCTACTGCTGCGGGGGCGCCCGTTCCTCTGCTCGAACCCCGCGAGGGCATTCCGCCCGTCGTCGCCGACGCCGACGCCCTCGCCGACGTGATCGCCGCCTTCGGCGCGGGCCGCGGTCCGGTCGCCGTGGACGCCGAGCGCGCCTCCGGCTACCGCTACGGGCAGCGCGCCTATCTGGTGCAGCTGCGCCGCGAGGGCGCCGGGACCGCGCTGATCGATCCCGTCGCCTGCCCCGACCTGTCCGGGCTCGGCACGGCGCTGGCCGGCACCGAGTGGGTGCTGCACGCCGCCACCCAGGACCTGCCGTGCCTGCGGGAGATAGGCATGCTGCCCACCCGGCTGTTCGACACCGAGCTGGCCGGACGGCTCGCCGGATTCCCGCGGGTCGGCCTCGGCGCGATGGTCGAGAACGTGCTCGGCTTCGTGCTGGAGAAGGGCCACTCCGCCGTCGACTGGTCCTCCCGCCCGCTGCCCGAGCCCTGGCTGCGCTACGCCGCGCTGGACGTGGAGCTCCTCGTCGACCTGCGGGACGCGCTGGAGAAGGAGCTGGACCGGCAGGGCAAGCTGGAGTGGGCCCTCCAGGAGTTCGGCGCCATAGCCGCCGCGCCGCCCGCCGAACCGCGCAAGGACCCGTGGCGGCGCACCTCCGGGATGCACAAGGTGCGCCGACGCCGGCAGCTGGCGGTGGTCCGGGAGCTGTGGGAGACCCGGGACCGGATCGCCCAGAAGCGCGACGTGTCGCCGGGCAAGGTGCTCAGCGACACGGCGATCGTCGAGGCGGCGCTGGCCCTGCCGGGCACGGTGCAGGCGCTGACCGCGCTGAACGGCTACGGGCACCGGATGGGCCGCCGCCAGCTGGAGCAGTGGCAGGCCGCGGTGGACCGTGCCAGGGCACTGCCCGAGGCGCAGCTGCCGCAGCCCGGCCAGTCGGTCGCGGGGCCGCCGCCGCCGCGGGCCTGGGCGGACAAGGACCCGGCCGCCGCCGCCCGCCTCTCGGCGGCCCGGGCGGCGGTCTCGGCGCTGGCCGAGCAGCTGAACATGCCGCAGGAGAACCTGATCAGCCCGGACACGGTGCGCCGCGTCTGCTGGGAGCCCCCCAGACCCGCGGACCCCACCACGGTCACCACCGCCCTCACCGCCCTCGGCGCCCGCCCCTGGCAGGTGGACCTGGTGACCCCGGCCCTGCTCAAGGCCCTGACCATCCCCCCACCCCCCACCCCCTGACCACCCCGACCCCAGCCCCGGGCCCGGGCCCGGGTCCCAGATTCCAGCCCGGGCCCCCGGCCCCGCCCTCAGGGCCCAGGCCCTCACCCACCCCAGGCCCCGGCCCGGACCACCCCAGCCCGGGTCGCGGGTTCCAGCCCCCTCGGAACCACTCCCGAAGCCCAGCCCCGAACCGCCCAGACCCAGCCCCGGACCCCGGTCCATGGCCACCCCGGACGCCGAGCCCTGACCCCGGACACGGACCCGGACCGCCCCAGGCCCGGCCTTCGGAACCCCACCCCCACAAAACCGGACGCCGAGCCGTGGCCCGGAACCCCTCACCGGTCTCGGGCCACGGCAGGCTCGGCCCCGGACCCCGACCGACCGCCCCGGCCCCCGACCACCTCCGAGTTCCGGGCGCCGCCGACCACCTCCAAGGTCCCCGGGCGCCGGTCCCCGACCGCCCCGGCCCTGCCCCTGACCCTGCCCCTGACCACGTCGGCCTTCGACTACCGCCCCACCCGGCCTGGCCCCGCCCCCACCCCGCCCCGCTCCCCCGTCGACCGCCGGCCCCGCCCCGGGACGGTGCCTCGCCACTCACCGAGTCGGGTGGTGGGTGGGCACAGGCCCGGGGGTCCAGGGGGCGGAGCCCCCTGGGAGGGGAGCCGGAGGGGCGTCACCCGCCCGACCCACCCGGGGGTCCAGGGGGCGGGCCCCCTGGAACAGGGCCGAAAGGGCGGCACCCTTCACCCGACCCGGTGTGACATTCACCGCTCCCCCCGGCAGGACTGGGCAGCCACGTTACCCACAAGTAGCATGACCTGAGCGCGCGCTCAGCGCACCCCGCACCCTGGAGGAGAGCCATCGTGCCTCGTACCGTCAGGGACGTCGTCTTCGTAGACGGCGTCCGTACCCCGTTCGGCAAGGCGGGCCCGAAGGGCATCTACCACGAGACCCGCGCCGACGACCTCGTCGTGAAGGCGATCCGCGAGCTGCTGCGCCGCAACCCCGGACTGGACCCGAAGAAGATCGACGAGGTCGCCATCGCCGCGACCACGCAGATCGGCGACCAGGGCCTGACCCTCGGCCGCACCGCCGGCATCCTCGCCGGGCTCCCCCAGTCGGTCCCCGGCTACTCGATCGACCGGATGTGCGCGGGCGCGCTCACCGCCGTGACGACCACCGCCGGTTCCATCGCCTTCGGCGCCTACGACGCCGTCATCGCCGGCGGTGTCGAGCACATGGGACGCCACCCGATGGGCGAGGGTGTGGACCCGAACCCGCGCTTCGTCAGCGAGAAGCTGGTCGACGAGTCCGCCCTGTTCATGGGCATGACCGCGGAGAACCTGCACGACCGCTACCCGACGATCACCAAGCTGCGTGCCGACGAGTACGCGGTGCGCTCGCAGGAGAAGGCCGCCAAGGCGTACGCCGACGGCAGGATCCAGCAGGACCTGGTGCCGATCTCCGTACGCCGTACGACCCCCGAGGCGGGCGAGACCGGCTGGGGTCTGGTCACCGCCGACGAGCCGATGCGGCCGGGCACCACGCTGGAGAACCTGGCGAGCCTGAAGACGCCGTTCCGCGTCCACGGCAGGGTCACCGCGGGCAACGCGGCCGGTCTGAACGACGGCGCGACCGCGTCGATCATCGCGAGCGAGGACTTCGCCCGCGAGAACGGCCTGCCGGTCAGGATGCGCCTGGTCTCCTACGCCTTCGCGGGCGTCGAGCCGGAGGTCATGGGCTACGGACCGATCCCGGCGACGGAGAAGGCCCTCGCCAAGGCGGGGCTGTCCATCTCCGACATCGGGCTGTTCGAGATCAACGAGGCCTTCGCCGTGCAGGTGCTGGCCTTCCTCGAGCACTACGGCATCGCGGACGACGACGAGCGCGTCAACCGGTACGGCGGCGCCATCGCCTTCGGCCACCCGCTGGCCTCCTCCGGCGTGCGTCTGATGACGCAGCTGGCCCGCCAGTTCGAGGAGCAGCCGCACGTCCGCTACGGCGTGACCACCATGTGCGTCGGCTTCGGCATGGGCGCCACGGTCATCTGGGAGAACCCGCACTTCGAGGGGGACAAGTGAGCACCACCGCTGAGCTGTTGAAGGGCGCGGCCGAGCTGTTCCCCGACGAGGTCGTGACCTCGGCGCACGTACGCCACCTCGATCTGCCGTCCGGCGCCGGGCGCTTCGCGCTGATCACGCTGGACAACGGCCTGGACCACACCAAGCCGACCACCTTCGGCCCGGCCTCGCTGGCGAACCTCGACGCGGCGATCGACCAGGTCGAGAGGGAGGCCGCCGCCGGGGAGATCACCGGCGCGGGCATCACCGGCAAGCCGTTCATCTTCGCGGTCGGCGCCGACCTCAAGGGCGTCGAGCTGCTGAAGAACCGCGACGACGCGCTCGCCATCGGCCGGGGCGGCCACGAGGTGTTCAAGCGCCTCGCGAAGCTCGCCGTGCCGACGTTCGCGTACTACAACGGCGCCGCGATGGGCGGCGGCGTCGAGGTCGGCCTGCACTGCACCTACCGCACGGTGTCGAAGGCGCTGCCGGCGTTCTCGCTCCCCGAGGTCTTCCTCGGTCTGGTCCCCGGCTGGGGCGGCTGCACGCTGCTGCCGAACCTGATCGGCGCGGAGCGGGCCGTCTCGGTGATCATCGAGAACAGCCTCAACCAGAACAAGCAGCTGGGGGGCACCCAGGTCTACGAACTGGGCATCGCCGACGCGCTGTTCGAGGGTGCCGACTTCCTGGAGCGGTCCCTGGTGTGGACGGCCGGTGTCCTCAGGGGCGACATCACCGTCGAGCGCCCCGCGATCGACCGCGGCGAGGCCTGGGACCAGGCGGTCGCCAAGGGCCGTTTCCTCGCCGACGGCAGGGTGCACGGCGCGGCCCCGGCCGCCTACCGCGCCCTGGAGATCATCGCCGCCGCGAAGGACGGCGACCTCCAGAAGGGCTACGACGCCGAGGACGCCGCGCTCGCCGACCTCATCATGAGCGGTGAACTGCGCTCCGGCATCTACGCGTTCAACCTGGTCCAGAAGCGCGGCAAGCGCCCGGCCGGCGCCCCGGACAAGAACCTGGCCCGCCCGGTCACCAAGGTCGGTGTCGTCGGCGCGGGTCTGATGGCGTCCCAGCTGGCCCTGCTCTTCCTGCGCCGCCTGGAGGTGCCGGTCGTGCTGACCGACATCGACCAGGAGCGGGTCGACAAGGGCGTGGGCTACGTCCACGCCGAGATCGACAAGCTGCTCGGCAAGGGCCGTATCAACCAGGACAAGGCCAACCGGCTCAAGGCGCTGGTGACCGGTGTGCTCGACAAGGCCGAGGGCTTCGCGGACGCCGACTTCGTCATCGAGGCGGTCTTCGAGGAGATCGGCGTCAAGCAGAAGGTGTTCGCGGAGGTCGAGGCGGTCGCCCCGGCGCACGCGATCCTCGCGACCAACACGTCCTCCCTGTCGGTGACGGAGATGGCGTCGAAGCTGAAGCACCCCGAGCGGGTCGTCGGTTTCCACTTCTTCAACCCGGTCGCCGTGCTCCCCCTCCTGGAGATCGTCCGCGGCGGGCAGACCGACGACGCGTCGCTGGCCACGGCGTTCGCCGTCGCCAAGAAGCTCAGGAAGACCGCGGTGCTGGTGAAGGACGCCCCGGCGTTCGTCGTCAACCGGATCCTGACCCGTTTCATGGGCGAGATCCAGAACGTCATCGACGAGGGCACCCCGGTCGCGGTCGCGGAGAAGGCGGTGGAGCCGCTCGGCCTGCCGATGTCCCCGCTGGTCCTGCTCGAACTGGTCGGGCCCGCGATCGGCCTGCACGTCTCGGAGACCCTCCACCGGGCCTTCCCGGACCGCTTCACGGTCTCCCCGAACCTCGCGGCCGTCGTCAAGGCCGGCAAGCGCGGCTTCTACGTCTACGACAGCGGCAGGCCCGAGCTCGACCCCGAGGTCGCCGCGCTCCTGGAGCAGGGCGACACCGTCCTGACGGAGGAGCAGGTCCGCGCCCGTGTCCTGGACGCGGTGGCGCAGGAGATCGGCCTGATGCTCGACGAGGGCGTCGTGGCCGAGGCCCAGGACATCGACCTGTGCCTGATCACCGGCGCGGGCTGGCCCTTCCACCTGGGCGGCATCACGCCGTACCTGGACCGCGAGGGCGTCTCGGCACGCGTCAACGGCAAGCCGTTCCTGGCCCCGGGCGTGGCGAGCGTCCCGGCGTAGCCCCCGGGCCACGAGGCCGTACGGTGCCCGGCACACCCCTCGGTGTGCCGGGCACCGGCGGGTCAGCGGGCGTCCTCCACATGCACCACGCGCAGTTCCCGGCCGTCCTCGTCGCGTCTGGTGCGGCCGAGGATGCCCACGGCGAGGTGGGACTGGTCGTCGGAGTCGGCGAGGGGGACGTAGGTGACGACGTCGGGGTGATGTCCCGTCACCAGCCAGCCCTCGCCGCTGTTGAGCTCCAGCACCCTGAAGTCCCCGGACGCGGCCGCCAGCTGGACCGGCCCGTACTCGCTCAGGATGCCGGTGGCGCGCTCGGCGAGATCGCCGACGGGGTCCTCGACCACCACGCAGGTGCCGTGCTCGAACAGCACCCATGATTTTCCGGAGCCGGTGAGAAGACGCCGCCAGGCGTCGATGAGTGTCTCGGTGTCCACGACGGCCATCATGGCGCACTCGTCCCTCCTGTCACCCCACCGGACGCTCGCCCCTCCCGTCACAGGGCCCGTGCCGGCCGCCGCCTCCTGCGGGTGCTCACACCTCCCGCCACGCCTCCAGCGCGAGGCCCGGTTCGTCCTTGCGGCGGGTGAGCAGCAGCAGCCCCGTCGACGGGGACAGCGTCGCCGCCGCCACCCGTCCGAGGTGGTCGGTGGTGAGGGACACGACGGCGTCGGCGGGCAGCGCGGGCCCCGACTCGGTCCACCAGGCCCCCGCCTCCTCGGTCTCGGTCGGATAGGCGGCGAAGGCGACCCGGCCGCTCGCCGACCGCTGGGCGAGCAGCGTGCAGTCGTGGCCGTCGAGTTCGCAGCGCACGGCGGCCACCGGGCCCGGGCCCGCCGAGGGCAGCAGCACGGCCGGCTTGCCCCCGGCCCGCCAGGCACGGAGGTCGCCGTTCCCGTCGGTGCAGAAGAGCGTCGTACCGTCCTGCGAGGTGGCCAGGGCGTGCAGGGTGCCCGGTCGGACCGAGATCTCCAGGGTCTCCGCCGGCACCGGCTGGGCGCCGGGCTCCTCCTGACGCCAGTGCAGCACCCCGCCGGGGACGGCCGCGTACACCTCCACCCGGCCCGACTCCCCCGTCACCGCCACCAGGTCCCCCCGGACGTCACGGCCCTTCAGGTCCCGCCAGGGATCCCAGCCGCCCTTCGCCTTCTGCGCGGTCATCCGCACCCCGCCGTCCGCGGCGCGCACGAAGACATGGGCGCGTCCCTCGGCGTCGACGGCCACGGCGGGCGGGCCGGTCACCGGGCCCTTCCTGTCGGGGTGGCCGACCGGGTTCCAGTCCAGGGCGGCGAGCAGCGGGCGGAAGTGGGTGGAGTGCACGAGGGCCGCCTCGCCGCCGCCGGTGGGCCGCCAGGAGACCAGATGCGCGTACCCGTTGGCGCCCCGGCCGACCGCGAGGACCCCGGGGTGCAGCTTCTGCTCCCCACCCGTCCGGCGCGCCTCGCCCCAGGGCCCGCCGGGGGTCCGCTCGGCCCGGCACAGGACGGCGTCGCCCGAGGGCAGATAGACGCTGAGCCGGCCGTCACGGCCGCGTACGAGCCATTCGCCGTTCACCGCTTCACTCTAGGCCGCCCCCGGCACGGTGAAGAGGGCCACTCGGCGGCACCGCGAGGGGGCGGGCGGCCCGGCGTGACACCCTTGCCGCATGACCGAGATCCCTCCCCCGCCCCGGCCCGTGCTCGTGATCGTGGACGGTGCGAACGTCGTCGGGTCGGTGCCCGACGGCTGGTGGCGGGACCGGAAGGGGGCCGCCGTGCGGCTGCGGGACCGGCTGGCGGAGCACGGGGTGCCGGGGCGGGCCGCGGACGAGGTGGAGATCGTGCTGGTGGTGGAGGGCGCGGCGCGCGGCGTGGAGTCGGTGCCCGGGGTGCGGGTGGAGTCGGCGCCGGGCAGCGGCGACGATCTGATCGCCGCCCTCGCGGCCGCCGCCGCGGACCGGCCGGTCCTGGTCGTGACGGCGGACCGCGGACTCCGTCACCGGGTCACGGCGACGGGCGCCGGGGTGACGGGCCCGCGCACGGTACGGCCGTAGCGCCGGGCGGCTACGCCTCGGGCCGGGCCGCCTCCTCGCGGGCGGGCCGGTTGAGCCTGCTGTGGCCGCGGCCGTAGAGGAAGTAGACCGCGAAGCCGATGACCATCCAGACGGCGAAGCGGAGCCAGGTCTCGGCGGGGAGGTTGACCATCAGCCAGAGGGTGGCCAGGACGGAGACGACCGGCAGGAACGGGACCCACGGGGTGCGGAAGGCGCGGGGCAGGTCGGGGCGGGTGCGGCGCAGGACGATCACCCCGATGGCGACCACGATGAACGCGAACAGCGTGCCGATGTTCACCAGTTCGGCGAGTTCGCTGAGGCTGGTGAAGCCCGCCAGGATCGCGATGATCACGCCGAGCAGGATGGTCGGCCGGTGCGGGGTGCGGAAGCGGGGGTGGACGATCGAGAAGAAGCGGGGCAGCAGACCGTCCCGGCTCATCGCGAAGAACACCCGGGTCTGGCCCAGCAGCAGGATCATGCAGACCGAGGTGAGGCCCACCGCCGCGCCGAAGCTGATCACCCCGGCGTACCAGGGGTGGCCGGTGGCCTTGAAGGCGTCCGCGAGCGGGGCGTCCACGGACAGCTTGCTGTAGTGCTGCATGCCGGTCACGACGATCGACACGGCGACGTACAGCGCCGTGCACACGAACAGCGAGCCGAGGATGCCGCGCGGCATGTCGCGCTGCGGGTTGCGGGTCTCCTCCGCCGCCGTCGCGACGATGTCGAAGCCGATGAACGCGAAGAACACGACGGACGCGGCGGTGAAGATGCCCATGACGCCGAAATTGGACGGCGCCCAGCCGAACATCAGCTGGATCAGCGGCGCCTTCAGGCTGCCGCCCGCGGACACGCTCTCGGACTTCGGGACGAACGGCTTGTAGTTGGAGCCGGTGATGAAGAAGGCGCCCGCGATGATCACGATCAGGACGACGGCGACCTTGATCGCTACCACCAGGGTGGTGACGCGCGCGGACAGCTTCATCCCGAGGACCAGGATGCCCGTGAGCACCAGGACCAGCCCCGCCGCGAGGATGTCGAAGCCGAAGCCGTGGGCGCCGTCGCGCCCGCCGAGCGTGTCGGGCAGGTGCCAGCCGGCGTTGTCGAGGAGCGAGCGGATGTAACCGGACCAGCCGACGGCCACCACCGCCGTGCCCAGCGCGAACTCCAGGACGAGGTCCCAGCCGATGGTCCAGGCGGGCAGTTCGCCGAGGGAGGCGTAGGAGAAGGTGTACGCCGATCCGGCCACCGGCACGGTCGAGGCGAACTCTGCGTAGCAGATCGCGGCGAGGGCGCAGACCACGCCGGCCACGACGAACGCCAGGGACACGGCGGGGCCGGCGTTCTCCTTGGCGACCTTGCCGGTGAGGACGAAGATGCCGGTGCCGATGATGACGCCGACGCCGAAGACGGTCAGGTCCAGCGCGGACAGGGTTTTCCGGAGCGCGTGCTGCGGCTCCTCGGTGTCGCGGATGGACTCCTCGACGTTCTTCGTCCGGAAGAGGTTGCTGCTCATGGGGGTACCTCCCACGCTCGTCGTCCTCGACCTGCCCGACACGATCGGGAGGGGGCGTGGTACGTGTGCCCCGGCGCGGGACGTTTCACGCGAACGGGCCGGTCCCACCACCACGACGGGTGGTGCGACCGGCCCGTTCGGGGGCCGTGGGTGGCGCTGCGTCCCCGCAGGCTGCACGGGTCCCGGTACGCCTGGCGCTAGTCCCTCGCCGGTTCCACCGAGTCGACCTCGGCCGCCGGACGGTCGTAGCGGCCGTCCAGCTTGGCGACCAGGCCGGTGACCTGGCGGGCGATGTCGGGAGCGGTGAGGCCGATCTCCGCGAGGACCTCGGAGCGCGAGGCGTGGTCGAGGAAGCGCGGCGGGATGCCGAAGTCGCGCAGCGGTACGTCGACGCCCGCGTCGCGCAGGGCCTGCGCGACCGCCGAGCCGACGCCGCCGACCCGCGAGTTGTCCTCGACGGTGACGACGACCCGGTGCCGCTCGGCGAGCGGGGCCATGGCCTCGTCGACCGGCTTGACCCAGCGCGGGTCGACCACGGTGGTGGAGATGCCCTGCTTGTCGAGCAGCCCGGCGATGTCCAGGCACATCGGGGCCAGCGCGCCGACGGAGACGAGCAGCACGTCCGGGGCGGTGGTGCCCGGCTCGCGCAGCACGTCCATGCCGCCGAACGTGCCCACGGCGGGTACGGCGGGGCCGACGGCGCCCTTGGAGAAGCGGACCACGGTCGGCGCGTCGTCGACGGCGACGGCCTCCCGCAGCTGGGCGCGCACCTGGTCGGCGTCGCGGGGCGCGGCGATGCGCAGGCCGGGCACGACCTGGAGGATCGACATGTCCCACATGCCGTTGTGGGAGGCACCGTCGGTGCCGGTGATCCCGGCCCGGTCGAGCACGAACGTCACACCGCACCTGTGCAGGGCGACGTCCATGAGGACCTGGTCGAAGGCGCGGTTGAGGAAGGTCGCGTAGACGGCGAAGACCGGGTGCAGTCCGCCGTGCGCGAGGCCCGCCGCGGAGACGGCGCCGTGCTGCTCGGCGATCCCGACGTCGTAGACCCGCTCGGGGAAGGCCTTGGCGAACCTGTCGAGGCCGACCGGCTGGAGCATCGCGGCCGTGATGGCGACGATGTCGTCGCGCTCCTTGCCGAGGGCGACCATCTCGTCGCCGAAGACCGACGTCCAGTCGGCGCCCGCGGTGGCGATGGGCAGGCCGGTGTCGGGGTGGATGCGGCCGACTGCGTGGAAGCGGTCGGCCTCGTCCTGGAGGGCGGGCTGGTAGCCGCGGCCCTTCTCGGTGAGGCAGTGCACGATCACCGGGCCGTTGAACCGCTTGGCGCGGGTCAGTGCGGACTCCAGGGCCTCGATGTCGTGGCCGTCGATCGGGCCGACGTACTTCAGGCCGAGGTCCTCGAACATGCCCTGCGGGGCGATGAAGTCCTTCAGGCCCTTCTTCGCGCCGTGCAGGGTGTCGTAGAGCGGCCTGCCGACGACCGGGGTGCGCTCCAGGACCTCCCGGGTGCGGGCGAGGAAGCGCTCGTAGCCGTCGGTGGTGCGCAGGGTGGCCAGATGGTTGGCGAGGCCGCCGATGGTGGGCGCGTAGGAACGCTCGTTGTCGTTGACGACGATGACCAGCGGGCGGTCCTTGGCGGCGGCGATGTTGTTGAGCGCCTCCCAGGCCATGCCGCCGGTCAGCGCGCCGTCGCCGATCACGGCGACCACGTGGTCGTCGCGTTCGAGGACCTGGTTGGCCTTGGCGAGGCCGTCGGCCCAGCCCAGGACGGTGGAGGCGTGGCTGTTCTCGATGACGTCGTGCTCGGACTCCCCCTGCGAGGGGTAGCCGGACAGGCCGCCCTTCATCTTCAGCCGGGAGAAGTCCTGGCGGCCGGTGAGCAGTTTGTGCACGTAGGACTGGTGGCCGGTGTCCCACAGCACTCGGTCCCTGGGGGACTCGAAGACGCGGTGCAGGGCGATGGTCAGCTCCACCACACCGAGGTTGGGGCCCAGGTGGCCGCCGGTCTTGGAGACCGCGTCGACCAGGAAGGTCCGGATCTCCTCGGCCAGCTGGTCCAGCTGCTCCAGGCTGAGCCGGTCCAGATCGCGCGGTCCCGTGATACGGGTCAGCAGCGGCACCCGTGCCTCCTTGCAGTAGAGCTGTTCGAGCTGTTGCCGGGCTTGTCGAGTCTAATGTTCCGCTCCGGTAAGGCGTGTCCGGGCGGTGCGTCGTAGGTCACTCGAACGGCCCTACCCACCAACGGGCCCTCCAATGACACGGCGGGCCCCTGTGCCGGGACCCGGCGTGTCGCCCCGGGACACGGCTGTGCCCGGCACCGCCGTCGGTGCCGGGCACAGCCCGTGGTCCCCTGCCTGGTCCCGCCAGGGCCCGGAAGCATCCCGCAGCCGCGGCCCGACCCGGAAACCCGCCCCGCCGCTGCCGCGCCCCGGGAGGAACGGGCCCGGCGGCGCACCGGGAACACCTCCCCTGCCGGGGTCCCCCGCCGTCCCGGCGGCCACCCTGCGCGTACCAGCCGCCGCATACCGGCCGGACACCGCCGGCCGGACCCCATGGGGCAGACGCCGCCAGGCGCACACCGCCGACCGGACCCCATCGGGCAGACGCCATCAGGCGGACATCGCCGGGCGGACGCTGCCGGGCGGACACCGCCGGAGGGATCCCGCCGGGCGCCGGGGGACCCCGTCGGGTGGACGTCGGTCCGGGGCACGGGGGCCGCCGCCGGGGGACCGGCCCCCGCGGACCCCCGTGCCCCGGCCGGCCAGGCCCTACGCGCGGCCCGCGGCCTTCTGGCTCCTGCGGGACACCGAGTCGATGACCACGGCGCCCAGCAGGACCGCGCCGGTGATCATGTACTGGATGGAGGTGTTCATGTTGAGCAGGTCGAGGCCGGTCTGGATCGACTGGATGACCAGCATGCCCAGCAGGGCCGACCAGACGCTGCCCCGGCCGCCGAAAAGGCTCGTGCCGCCGATGACCGCCGCGGCGATCGCCAGCATCAGGGTGTTGCCGCCTCCGGCGTTGAGCGTGGCGCTCGCGGTCTGGCCCGCGAAGAACATGCCGCCGACCGCCGCGAACCCGCCGGAGATGGCGAACACGGTGATCCGGACCATCGGCACGCTGATACCGGCACGGCGGGCCGCCTCGATGCCGCCGCCGACCGCGAAGACCTTGCGGCCGTAGGTGGTGCGGCGCAGCACGAAGTCGACGATCACCAGGCAGGCGAGGAAGATCACCAGGGCGTTGGACACGCCGGAGGCGTTGTTCAGCACGGCCGCGGCCACGAAGGACGCCACCGCGAGCAGTCCGACGCGCAGCAGGATCTCGCTGGTGGGCCGGAACGGGACGCCCGCGGCCTTGCGGCGGCGCTGCTCGCCGAAGGAGCCGACCAGGGTCAGCGCGACGCCGAGGCCGGCCAGGACGTAGGCGCCGACGATGGCCTGGTCCATGAAGAAGGAGCTCTGGCCGAGCAGATGCACCGGGCCGCTGTCGGCCGGGATGTTGATGGTGCCGCTGGAGCCCAGCAGCCACAGCATCAGGCCGTTCCAGCCGAGGAAGCCGGCCAGGGTGACCACGAACGCCGGTACGCCGATCCGGGCGAAGAACCAGCCGTGCAGCGCGCCGATGGCGACGCCGGTGAGGACGGTGAGCAGCAGCGCCAGCCAGTCGTTCATGCCGTGGTTGACGACGAAGACCGCGAACACGGTGGACGCGAGTCCGCTGACCGAGCCGACGGACAGGTCGATCTCGCCGAGCAGCAGCACGAACACCAGGCCGATGGCGAGCATGCCGGTGGCCGAGAGGAAGTAGCTGATGTTCGAGAGGTTGTCGGCGCTGAGGAAGCGGTCGTTCTTCACCTGGAAGATCGTCCAGATGATGATCAGACCCAGGACGACCGGCAGCGAGCCCAGCTCACCGCCCCTGACCTTGCGCTTGAACTCGGTGAGGTAGCCCTTGAGGCCTTCGTCGCGGACCAGCAGACGCGGGTCGACGACGGTCACCGGGGCGGCCGTGGGATCGTCGGCCGGCGCCACGGTGGTCGGCTCCGGCGCGGTGTCCGGCCGGGAAACCTTGGACGTGTCGCTCACTTCGCCGCCTCCGTGGTGCGCCCCGCCCGACGGGTGACGGCGTTGTCCGTGGCACCCGTGATCGCGGCGATGATCTCTTCGTGGCTGGTGTCCTTCACCGAGAAGGACCCGTTGTTCCTGCCCAGGCGGAGCACGGAGACCGTGTCCGCGACGGCCTTCACATCGGCCATGTTGTGGCTGATGAGGATGACGGCGAGGTTCTGCTCGCGCAGCCGCTCCACCAGGTCGAGGACCTGGGCGGTCTGCTCGACGCCGAGGGCGGCGGTGGGCTCGTCGAGGATGACGACCTTGGGCTCGCCGATGAGGGCGCGGGCGATGGCGACGACCTGGCGCTGACCGCCGGAGAGGCTCGCGATCGGGATGCGCACGCTCGGGATCCGGATGGACAGCGTGCTCAGCAGTTCCCGGGCGTTCTTCTCCATCGTCACCTCGTCGATGACGCCCCGGTGCAGCAGCTCCCGGCCGAGGTAGAGGTTGCCGACCACGTCGAGGTTGTCGCACAGCGCGAGGTCCTGGTAGACCGTCGCCACGCCGAGTCCCTGGGCGTCGTGCGGCTTGTTGATGTGGACCGGCCGGCCCTCCCACTCGATGACGCCTTCGTCGATGGGGTGAACACCGGCGATCGTCTTGACGAGGGTCGATTTCCCTGCGCCGTTGTCGCCGACCAGGGCGACCACTTCACCGGCGTGGACCTCCAGATCTACGTCGGTGAGGGCCTGGACCGCACCGAATCGCTTGGAGATTCCGCGCAACGCCAGCACGGGCGTAGCGGACACGTGAACCATCTCCTTCGCCGCCTGACCGGCGGGGATGCCGCGCTTGTGGATACCGCGCGGAAGGATGTGCGCAATGCGCGGGGTTTACATAATGAACATGCGCGAATCCGCTGCCTTTGGCAACGGTTTCTTCCGGTGCCCGCCCGGCAGCGGGGTGAATGGCCGGGCGGGCACCGGAAGGGTTTCGCGGGGCCGCGGGAATGCGCGGCCGTCGGCTCGGGAAATCCGTTCCCTGTTTGCCTTTGTGTTACTGGAGGCCGGCCGTCTTGCAGGCCTTCGCGTAGTCGCCGGTGCAGATCTGGGCGATGGTGTAGAGCCCGTCCTTGACGACCGTGTCCTTGATGTTCGCCTTGGTGACGGAGACCGGGGTCAGCAGCTGCGAGGGCACCTTGGTGCCGGAGCCGCTGGTCTGCGTGCTGGTGGCCAGCGAGTCGATGGCCTTGCCCTCGAGCAGGTTGTAGGCGAGCTGGGCGGCCGCCTCGGCCTCCGGCTTGAACGCCTTGTAGACCGTGCTGGACTGGGTGCCCGCGACGATGCGCTGGATGCCCGCGAGCTCGGCGTCCTGACCGGTCAGCGGGATGCCGGAGATACCGGCGCCCTTCAGGGTGTTGGCGATGCCGCCGGCCATGCCGTCGTTGGCCGAGTAGACACCGACGATCTTCTT
This sequence comes from Streptomyces sp. NPDC047000, assembly GCF_040644295.1. Lineage (NCBI taxonomy): Bacteria > Bacillati > Actinomycetota > Actinomycetes > Kitasatosporales > Streptomycetaceae > Streptomyces > Streptomyces sp. NPDC047000. The sequence goes on along the minus strand of NZ_JBEYWE010000001.1, from coordinate 186,859 downwards.
GGCGCCCAGCTGGGTGATGGCGGCGGACATCTTCTGCGCGGCGACGGTGTCCTTCCACAGGCCGGACTGCTCGTAGGCGATGTCGACCTTGCCGTCGAGCGCGGAGTGGGCGCCCTTCTTGAACTGACCGGCGTTCGGGTCGGCGTCGTCGCCGTTGATCATGACGATCTTGGAGCTCTTGGTGGCCTTCGAGCCGAGGGCGGTGAGCAGAGCCTGACCCTGCAGCTCACCGACCTTGACGTTGTCGAAGGAGACGTACGCGGAGACCGGGCCCTGGGCCAGACGGTCGTAGGCGACGACCTTGATGCCCTTGTCGACGGCCGACTGGATCGACGACTTGATCGCGGCGGAGTCCTGGGCGGAGATCACGATCACCTTGACGCCCTTGGTGATCATGCTGCTGACCTGCTGGGCCTGCTTGGCGGCGTCGCCCGCGGCGTTCGCGTACTCGACGTTGCAGTCGGCACAGAGGCTCTTGACCTTGGCCTCGAAGTACGGCTTGTCGAACTTCTCGTAGCGTGCCGTGACGCTGTCGGGAAGCAGGAGTCCGATGGTCTTGCTGCCCGAGCCGCTGCTGCTACCGCTGCCGGAGTCGTCCTTCTTGTCTCCAGCCTTACCACACGCGGCCATGGAAAGAGCCATGGAAACCGCGGCCGTGCCGATCACGACGCGACGCATCGTTGCGTTCATTTTGGGGGTGCCTCCCTGACAGGGCCGCAACGCTGCGGCCGAGGTGGCTGGAAGTCAACTCGGCCATGCGTACGGCGTCAAGAAGTAAATCCTTAACGGGTTTACAACGGTGCCATCCGTTCTCTAAGTGAAGGCGGGTGCCGCAGTGTGCAGTGTGCCGTCCAAAAGCGTCGAATCACCCATCTCGTTGAGTGCGAGAGCGAGTGCCCCGAGAACTTCCGCACGACCGCCGAGGGCCCCTGGAAGAACGGAGAGCTGACGCGCGGCACTGGGAATGGCATACCGGCCGACGGACTCCCTGATCGGACCCAGTACGAGTTCGCCGGCCTCGGCGAGATCACCGCCCAGAACCACCCGGCTCGGATTGAGGAGATTGCAGAGATTGGCGACTCCCCGGCCGATATGGCGGCCGACGTCGGAAATGACCCGGCGGCAGCCCGGGTCGCCGTCCCGCGCCAGCCGGACCACACCCTCCAGGGTGAGGTCGCCGCCGTGGCTCGGCTGGAGCAGCGGCAGCACGTAACGGGCCGCCGCGAACGTCTCCAGGCAGCCCCGGTTCCCGCAGCGGCAGACGGGGCCGGATTCGTCCAGGGTGATGTGCCCGATTTCCCCCGCCGTGCCGCCCGGGCCCCGGTAGATCGTGCCGTCGATGACCAGGCCGGCGCCGACGCCGCTCGCCACCTTGATGTAGGCGAGGTCGCGCACGCCCCGGCCGCTGCCCCAGACCAGCTCGCCCAGGGCACCCAGATTGGCGTCGTTGTCCACGTGCACGGGCACGTGGAGCCGGTGCCTGAGTTCCTCGGCCGGACGGGTGCCGGCCCAGCCCGGCAGGATGGAGGTGGAGCCGAGCGTGCCCGACTCCACGTCGATCGGTCCCGGGACGCCGAGCCCCACCCCGGTGATCTTCGCCCGGTCGACGCCGGTCGCGTCGATCAGCCGGTTGACCAGGTGCTCCGCCCGGTCGAAGCCCTGTGCCGCGGAGGCGTCCACATCCAGCGGCTCGGACTCCTCGGCCAGCACCTGGTGGGCCAGGTTCCCGATCGCGACGCGCAAATGAGTGTGTCCGAAGTCCACTCCTATGACGATCCCGGCGTCCCCGCTCAGCGAGACGCTGCGGGCCCGCCGGCCCCCGGAGGACGTGGGGGTGACCTCGACCGTGCCGTTGTCCTTGAGTTCGCGCACGATGTTGGAGACCGTCGCCGCGGACAGCCCCGTAGTCCTCGCGATCTCCGCCTGCGTGAGCGACCCGGCGAGCCGTACGGCACGTACGACGCGCTCCAGGTTGGCTCGGTGCAGCGACGACTGCGACCCCGGAGTCTCCACGACGACCTCCTGCGCGGCGGGACCGCTTCGATGAGGTCCCGTTCGTGTCCAACTAGTGAACTCTAAGCTGAGCCGTTCGGGTCGCCTCCCGTCAAGAGGTTGAACCGGATCGGGGCAAGCCCCCGGGAAAAGCGTGCGGGAACGCCCTCCGGGCGGGTAGAGCGCCGGTCCGTTCACACTCCGAAAAACCCTCCTCCCGTGACTACTTCAGGGTGGCCGAGGTGAGACCCGCCTGCACCTGGCGCTGGAAGGAGAGATACACCACGAGCATCGGCACCATGGCGAGTGTCACACCGGCGAAGAGCACCGGCAGATCGGAGGCGTAGCCCTGCTGCTGCTGGAGCTGGATGAGTCCCTGGGTGAGGACGTAGCGCTCGGGGTCGGATCCGGTCTGCGGCTGCATGAGGACCGTCGGCAGGATGTACTGGTTCCACTGTCCCAGGGTGTTGAAGATCCCGACACTGATCAGACCCGGCCGCGCCATGGGCAGCATGACCTGGAAGAACGTCCGGGTGTGCGACGCGCCGTCCAGGACCGCCGCCTCGAAGACCGCGGTGGGCAGGGTGCGGAAGAAGGCGTGCATGAAGAACACGGTGAACGGCATCGAGTAGGCGATGTAGACCAGGATCAGGCCCTGGTAGGTGTTCAGCATGTCCAGCCGCTTGACCATGAAGAACAGCGGCACCAGGGCCAGGAACACCGGGAACATCGCGCCCGCGACGAAGAAGTAGTAGAGGAACCGGTTGCCGGGGAAGCGGTAGCGGGCCAGCACGTACGCGGCCATCGAGCCGAGGAGCAGGGTCAGCGGCACCGAGAAGACCAGCACGATCACGGTGTTCAGGAAGTAGTCGCCGATGCCCTTGTGCCACGCACGCCGGAAGACGTCGGGCGAGAAGTGCTGCGGCCAGCCGAAGGCCGAACCGCCGATCTGCGCGTCCGTCCTGAAGGAGCTCAGCACCAGCCAGATCAGCGGCAGCACGATCAGCAGGGCCCACAGGGCCAGGAAGCCGTGCGAGAACACGTTCAGTACGGTGCCCTCACCGCGCGTGCCCACAGGGCGTACGGACGCCGTCCCGGCGGCCCCGCGGGGCGGGACGGGGCCGCCCGTGGCGGCGTTCTCCTCGAGGGATGTGCTCATCTCAGTCAGGACTCCCGCTCAGAACTCGATGCGCTCACGGCGGGTGGCGCGCAGCGTGACCACGGACAGGACCAGGGTGAGCAGCAGCATGACCACGCCCATGGCGCAGGCGTACCCGCTCTTCCCGAAGTACTGGAAGTTGCGCATCAGCACGGTCGACATCACGTCGCTGTGATGGTCGGGGCCGCCGCCGTAGGCGCCCATGTTCTGCGTCATCGACGACACCAGGACGAACATGTCCATGGCTACGATGCCGAGGTACACCCAGGCGGTCTGCACGGTGTCCCACAGCAGCGGCAGGGTGATGCGGAAGAAGGACTGGCCGCGCCCGGCCCCGTCGATCAGGGCGGCCTCGTAGATGTCCCGGGGGACGGACTGCATGGCGGCCGAGAACAGCACCAGGTAGAAGCCGACCCCGTGCCAGACCACCACGGCGATCAGCGCCCACAGCACCAGGTCCGGCTCGTTGAGCCATTCGACGGGGTGGTCCGCGCCGACCAGACCGAGTTTGATCAGGACGCCGTTGAGCAGCCCGCCGCCGTCACTGCGGTACACCGCGTTGAACAGCACCGCGAGGATCGCCAGGGACAGCACCTGCGGGAAGAAGTAGACGATCTTGTAGAACCCGGCGCCCGCCACGCCCCGCACCCCGCCCGCCCGGCCGTGCCCGCCCGCGTTGAGCATGAACGCGAAGAACAGGGCGAGCAGGATGGTGACGACCGGGATGAGGACGAGGAAGAGGATGTTGTGCCCGACGGCCTGGAGGAAGACGTCGTCCTTCAGCAGCGCGCGGTAGTTGGCGAGCCCGACGAAGCGGAAGGTCTGCGACTGGCCCTTCCAGTCCGTCAGCGAGTAGCCGAAGGTCTGGACGTACGGCCAGATCACGAAGATCACGTAGAGCGCCACGGGAACGAGGAGGAATCCCGCGACGAACCGGTACTGCCCTTTGTGCATGGTGTCCCTGCTGTGCATGGTGTCCCTGCTGTGCATGGTGTCCCTGCCCCTGGGTGTGCCGGGCCGGACCGGGAGGCGTGGGCGCTCCCGGTCCGGGACCGGTGGCGGCGTCGGGCGAGCGCGGGCGGCCGCCGGCCGCCCGCCGCGTTCAGTCGTGGTGGTTCTTCTTGCTGGCCGGGTCCTTGGCGGCCTTGTCGACGGCGGCCTGGCACCGTTTCAGCCATTCCTTCGGCTGGATGCGCTTGGCCATCAGTTCGTTGGAGGCGTTCTGGATCGACGCGTCCATCTCGCTGTACCACTCGAGGTACAGATAGCGGAACGTGTTGCCGCCGGCCGCCTTGGACGCCTCCACGGTCGACTGGGTGCCCGGGCGCAGGGTGACGGAGGAGTCGACGCCGTCCTTGAGGATGGTGAGGGAGTTGGCCTGCTTGGCGAAGAGCGTGGACCATTCCTTGGAGAGCATCTGCCGCACGAACTCCTTTGCTCCGGGCAGGTTCTTCGCTTTCGCGGGGATGATGAACGGCTCGCCGGAGCCGGCCCGGATCGCCTCGAACGGCATCTTGGCGCCGGACAGCAGGGGCATCGGCAGGAACGTCATGTCGAAGTCGGCGGGGGTCTGTTTGAGCTGTTCGTTCTCCAGCCAGGAGCCGCAGGTGATGAACGCGGCCTTGTACTGGTTCCAGCGGGTCTGGGACTCGGTGTGGGTGAGGCCGTTGGTGCCGGGCATCAGCAGGCCCTTCTCCACCACCTCGTAGACCGCCTCGATGCCGGCCTGCGCGGCGTCGGAGCCGACGAACGCCTTGGGGTCGAGGTTGTCGATCGCCCTGACGGCGTCGAGCCCGCCCTGCTTCGCGATCATGTCCATGATCGCGACATTGATGTAGTACGGGTACTTGCCCTGGTGGGCGAGGCCGCCGATGCCCTGCTTCCTGGCGTCCTGGCAGACGGCGATGAAGTCGTCCCAGGTCTTCGGCGCCGTCCAGCCCTTCTCCTTGAAGAGCTTCCCGGAGTACCAGAGCCCCCACACCGTGTAGATGTAGTTGAGGGCGACGACCTTGCCCTCCTGGACCCCCGGGTCCAGGGTGCCGGGGATGAGGGTGTCGCGGACCTTCTTGCCCGGGTCGTCGACGGAGGGCGCGTCCAGCACCTCGGCGAGGTCGAGGAGCTGCCCGTTCTTGTACAGGACGTCGACCTTGATCTGCTGGGCGCCGGAGTCGTCCACGATGTCGGGCGGGTTGCCCGCGTTGAAGCGGGGCTGGAGCTTGCCGGTGATCTCCTGGGTGCCGGTGTGGGTGGAGGCGATGCCGAGCTTCGTCCTGAAGGCGGCCTCCCACGCCTTGGCGTAGTCGTCGCCGTAGCCGCCCTTGAAGACGACGACGTCGAGGGTGCTGCCCTTCTTGGCGCCGAAGGGGTTCGACGTGGAGGTCTTGCCCTCGTTCGCGCCCTTGTCCCCGCCGTCGCCCCCGCCGCCGCTCGCACAGGCGGACAGGGCGCCCAGCGCGGGCACGGAGAGCAGACCGAGTGCGGCGGAACGCCTGATCAGATCGCGGCGGCCGACACCGGGGAAACCGCCGTGGCCGGCACGGGGTGAGCCGCCGTGACCGGCACCGGGGGAACTGTGGCGGCCGTCGCCGGGGGAGCTGCCGTTCTCGGCTGAAGTGGATCCCATGCTCAAGTCCTCGCCTTCTCCAGGACTCAGGCGGTGAACCGGATCCTGACCGGCACCGCGATCGGGTCGAACTGGTTCGAGCTGGTTCTTGCGGGTGGTACGCGCGGGCGGAGACGTGGGTGATGGTCCGTCATGATCCTTGCTGAGCAAGAGGATCGCCGAACAGCCGGGCAGAGGACGAAGTGCGCACGTCAAACCACCCTTTCGGTTGTCCCTGGGAGCCGTCGCCGGCCGTCCGGACGGCCGGGCGGACGCCGACAGGTATAGTCCACTCCTGACGAACCGACAAGATCGGGCACAGGATCGGCAGTTGGTCTTTTCCGAAGTGAGACCTGCCGGAAATATGACCCCGCTGTGGATTCTCTCGGGGGTATCGCACCGCATTACCCCCATTCGCCACACCCAACACCCTTGACATCACTGGCCACTTACCGCCCTACTGGACCTTGCGCAAAGAGTTGACAACGTTGTCCGCGTGCGCAGGGAGGGTGCTTGCTGATGCAGTACAGAGCTCGGCACAGATGGGGTCCGGCGGTCGTCCTCGCGGCCGTCTTCACACTGGCGATCGGCTCGCAGGGAGCGGCGGTCGCGATACCCGCCAAAGCCAAGGCGGCCGACCGGGAGTTCGCGTCGTCGTTCGAGACGGGCGACCCGGCACCGGACTGGCTGAACACCGTCGACACCGGCCCGGACGGGTCCGCGCGGGCCTCCGGGGTCGACGGCGGCTACAGCAGCGGCATTCCGGGCAGTGTCGACGACCATGTCACCGATCTCCGCGCCAGCGGGGAGAACACCGGCTCGGGCGAGGTGAAGGAGAACCTCGTCGACAGCGAGCCGAGCACCAAATGGCTCAGCTTCGAGTCCACCGGATGGGTCGAGTTCGACTTCGACAAGCCGGTGAAGATCGTCACCTACGGCATGACGTCCGCCAACGACTACGCCGAACGCGACCCGAAGGACTGGACGCTCCAGGGCTCGGTGGACGGCACGGACTGGAAGACCGTCGACACCCGGACCGGCGAGACGTTCTCCCAGCGCTTCCAGACCAAGACCTACGACCTCGCCGAGCCCGCCGAGTACCAGCACTTCCGGCTCGACATCACGAGGAACAACGGCGCCTCCGGCATCGTGCAGCTCGCCGACGTGCAGTTCTCCACGGGCGGCAGCGGTGACCCGGTCCCGCAGGACATGCTGTCGCTGGTCGACCGGGGCCCGAGCGGCTCCCCGACCGCGAAGGCCGCGGCCGGCTACACCGGCAAGCGGGCCCTGCGGTACGCCGGACGGCACACGGCCGCCGGCCGCGCGTACTCGTACAACAAGATCTTCGATGTGAACGTGGCGGTGGGCCGCGACACCGAACTGTCCTACAAGATCTTCCCGCAGATGGCCGACGGCGACCGCGACTACGACGCCACCAACGTCTCCGTGGACCTGGCCTTCACCGACGGCACCTACCTCAGCTCGCTGGGCGCCACCGACCAGCACGGCTTCGCGCTCACCCCGCAGGGGCAGGGCGCGGCGAAGGTGCTGTACGTCAACCAGTGGAACAACGTGGTCGCGGCCATCGGTTCGGTGGCGGCGGGCAGGACCGTCGACCGCATCCTGGTCGCCTACGACTCCCCCACCGGCCCGGCGAAGTTCCGCGGCTGGCTGGACGACGTGAAGCTGGACCGGGCGGCGCCCGAGAAGCCGAAGGCGCACCTCTCGGACTACGTGCTGACCACCCGCGGCACCAACTCCAGCGGCTCGTTCTCGCGGGGCAACAACTTCCCGGCGACGGCCGTGCCGCACGGCTTCAACTTCTGGACCCCGGTGACCAACGCGTCGTCGCTCAGCTGGCTGTACGACTACGCGCGGTCCAACAACTCCGACAACCTGCCGACCATCCAGGCGTTCAGCGCCAGCCACGAGCCGAGCCCGTGGATGGGTGACCGGCAGACCTTCCAGGTGATGCCGTCCGCCGCCTCCGGCACCCCCGACACCGGGCGCACGGCCCGCGCGCTGGCCTTCCGGCACGAGAACGAGACCGCGCGGCCGTACTACTACGGCGTGACGTTCGAGAACGGTCTCAAGGCCGAGATGGCCCCGACGGACCACGCGGCGGCGCTCCGCTTCACCTACCCGGGCGACGACGCGAGCGTGCTGTTCGACAACGTCACCGACCAGGCGGGCCTCACCCTCGACAAGTCCACCGGCACGGTGACCGGTTACTCGGACGTCAAGTCGGGCCTGTCGACCGGCGCGACCCGGCTGTTCGTCTACGGCGTCTTCGACAAGCCGGTGACCGACGGCTCGTCCAGCGGCGTCAAGGGCTATCTGCGTTTCGACGCGGGCTCGGACCGCACCGTCACCCTGCGGCTGGCGACCTCCCTGATCAGCGTGGACCAGGCGAAGGACAACCTGGCGCAGGAGATCCCCGACGGCACCTCCTTCACCACCGTCAAGGCGCGCGCCCAGCGCACCTGGGACAAGCTGCTCGGCAAGGTCGAGGTACAGGGCGCCACGCCGGACCAGCTGACCACGCTGTACTCCAGCATGTACCGGCTGTACCTGTACCCGAACTCGGGCTTCGAGAAGGTCGCGGGCAAGTACCAGTACGCCTCGCCGTTCTCGGCGATGACGAGCCAGGACACCCCGACGCACACCGGCGCCAAGATCGTCGACGGCAAGGTGTACGTCAACAACGGCTTCTGGGACACCTACCGCACCACCTGGCCGGCGTACTCGCTGCTGACACCGAGTCAGGCGGGTGAGATGGTCGACGGGTTCGTGCAGCAGTACAAGGACGGCGGCTGGACCTCCCGCTGGTCCTCGCCCGGCTACGCGGACCTCATGACCGGCACCTCGTCGGACGTGGCGTTCGCCGACGCGTACGTCAAGGGCGTGAAGTTCGACGCGCAGGCGGCGTACGACGCGGCGGTGAAGAACGCGACCGTCGTGCCCCCGTCGTCCGGCGTCGGCCGCAAGGGCATGGCCACCTCCCCCTTCCTCGGCTACACCACGACCTCCACGGGTGAGGGCTTCTCGTGGGCGATGGAGGGCTACGTCAACGACTACGGCATCGCGAAGATGGGCCAGGCCCTCTACAAGAAGACCGGCGAGAAGCGCTACCAGGAGGAGTCGGAGTACTTCCTCAACCGCGCCCAGGACTACGTCAACCTGTTCGACCGGCAGGCCGGCTTCTTCCAGGGCCGGGACGACAAGGGCAACTGGCGCGTCGACTCCGCCAAGTACGACCCGCGCGTGTGGGGTTACGACTACACGGAGACCGACGGCTGGGGCTACGCCTTCACCGCCCCGCAGGACAGCCGCGGCCTCGCCAACCTCTACGGCGGCCGGAAGGCCCTCGGCGACAAGCTCGACACGTACTTCGCCACCCCGGAGACGGCCACCTCGGAGTTCACCGGCTCCTACGGCGGTGTCATCCACGAGATGACCGAGGCGCGGGACGTGCGGATGGGCCAGTACGGCCACTCCAACCAGGTCGCGCACCATGTGATCTACATGTACGACGCGGCCGGTGAGCCGTACAAGGCGCAGGCGAAGGTCCGCGAGGCGCTCTCGCGGCTGTACGTCGGCAGCGAGATCGGCCAGGGCTACCACGGCGACGAGGACAACGGCGAGCAGTCGGCCTGGTACCTCTTCTCCTCCCTCGGCTTCTACCCGCTGGTGATGGGCAGCGGCGAATACACCATCGGCTCGCCGCTGTTCAAGAAGGTGACCGTGCACCTGGAGAACGGTCACGACCTGGTGATCAAGGCGCCGAGGAACAGCGCGAAGAACGTCTACGTGCAGGGCGTGAAGTTCGACGGCCGTGCCTGGAACTCCACTTCGCTCCCCCACTCGCTGCTGTCCAAGGGCGGCGTCCTGGAGTTCGCGATGGGCTCGAAGCCGTCCTCCTGGGGCACCGGCAAGAACGCCGCGCCGGTCTCCGTCACCCAGGACGACAAGGTGCCGACGCCGCGCGCGGACGTGCTGAAGGGCGACGGGGCGCTGTTCGACAACACCTCGGCGACGGACGCGACCGTGACGTCGGTGGACCTGCCGGTGAGCGCCGCCACCAAGGCGGTCCAGTACACCCTGACGTCGTCCAAGGACCACACGAAGGCACCGGCCGGCTGGACCCTCCAGGGCTCGGCGGACGGCACCACGTGGCAGACCCTGGACAAGCGGTCGGGCGAGTCGTTCACGTGGGACCGGCAGACCCGGGCGTTCTCGGTGCGGACACCGGGTTCGTACGCGAAGTACCGGCTGGTGCTGGACGGTTCGTCGACGCTGGCGGAGGTGGAACTGCTGGCGTGACGCCATGACATGAGGGGGCGCCCCCGCCGGTCCTGCGACGGACCGGCGGGGGCGCCCCTGTGTCGTGCGGTGGCGCGGGGTCGGGTCAGCCGGCCTGCGGGGCGGTGGCGAGGGTGAAGACGTGCAGGTCGGTGTTCTGCGACAGCCGGACGGACGCGATGGTCCTGCCGGCGGGGGCGCTGAAGGGTTTCGTCGCGAAGACGTACGTGGCGACCGGGTCCTTGTCGGCGCCCGCCACATTGCGGTAAGCGGCCGCGGCGACGACCTCGTTGCCGTACTGGACGGTGCCGCCGCCCCCGCCGACGGTCCAGTCGGTGAAGGAGAGGTCGACGGCGTCCGTGGTGCCGTCGGTGTAGGTGACGGTCGCCGTGGTGCGCTGGTTGCCGTTGACCGCGCTGCCGATGAAGGACAACGTGGCCGCCGGGTCGGCGAGTTCGATCGTCTGGCCGGCGGCGGAGGCGTTGTCGGGGCGCGCGGACGGGGAGTTCGGCCAGGTGAAGGTGAGTCCGTCGACCGTGCCCCGGCCGCCCGGGGTGAGGCCCGCCGCGGCGAGCGCCTGGCGGGAGTAGCTCCAGCCGCCGCCGTCGTAGTCGGCCTCGTCGTGCTCACCGGCGTCGTCGGAGACGCCGGTGTTGTCGTAGGCGGCGAGCAGGGTGCCGGGGGCGGCGACGGTGAGGGCCACCGGCTGCCGGTACGAGCTGTCGGCCGACGTCACGCTGACCTCGGCGTCGTAGAAGCCCTGCGCGGCGTCCTTCGCCGCGGTGAGCGTGACCTGCTGGGCGCCGTCGGAGACGGTGCCGGAGGCGGGGGTCGCGGTGACACCGGGCGGGGTGTCGACCCGGAAGCGGACCTCGGGGCCGGTGCCGCCGGTCAGGGAGAGGGCGCGGATGTCCACCGTGGTGCTCTCGCCCGGGGCGAGGGTCGCGGCGGTGGGACCGACGCCGATCTGGTACGGCTGCTCACCGGTGCGGAACGACGGCGGGGCGTCGGCCGCACCGCTGCCCCAGTCGCGGTTCGCCGCGGCCCCGAGGGTGTAGTCGAGGGTGCCGCCGTCACGGACGAAGGACGCGGACAGCCAGGGCCGCTGACTGCTGCGGCCGTTGACCTTCAGCGCCTGCACGTACGGCGCGTCGGCGGCCGCTCCCGCCGCCCGGATGGAGATGTCGTTGCCCTGCGGGCGCCTGATCTCCACACGCTCGAACAGCGGTGAGGCAAGCGTCAGTTCGGCACGGGACGGGACCTGCGGGTACATGCCGAGCGCGGAGAAGACGTACCAGGCCGACATGGCGCCCAGGTCGTCGTTGCCGGGGATGCCGCCGGGCTGGGTCGACCAGAGCCCGGTCATCGCCGCGCGCACGGTCTCCTGCGTCTTGTAGGGCGCGCCCGCGTAGTCGTACAGGTAGGGGACGTTGAGCGACGGCTCGTTGTCCAGCTCGGACTTGGTGCCGCCGCTGCCGGTGAAGGCCCAGCTGCCGTCGGCGTTGTGGAAGAAGGAGTCGAGCCGGTCGAGCGCCTTGCCGGTGCCGCCCAGCGCGGCGAACAGACCGGCCGGGTTGTGCTGCACCATCCAGGTGTACTGGGCCGCCGTGCCCTCGACGAAGCCGTTGCCGGTGTCGGGGGTGAAGCCGGTGACCCAGCTGCCGTCGGCCTTGCGGTTGGCGATGTAGCCGCCGGTGGGGTCGGCCGCGATGTTGAAGTTGTTCTGCCACCACTGGGCCCGGGTCCGGAACTCCGCCGCGGTGTCCCCCCGTCCGGCGGCCGTGGCGAGCTGGGAGAGCGCGAAGTCGGCGGTGGACATCTCCAGCGTCTCGGCGGCGCCGCCCCAGGCGTTGGACACCGAGGGCATGTAGTGCAGCTTCAGGTACTTGTCCAGGGAGGGCCGCTGCCCCACCGACAGCACCGGCTTGCCGGCGGACGACAGGTCGCCCTCGGTGGGCACGGTGGCCGCCTTCACCAGCGAGTCCAGCGCCCCGCGCAGATCGAAGTCCGTGCCGCCGAAGGCGCGGATGCCGGCGAGCGCGGTGGGTGAGGGGTCACCGTTCATGACGTGTGTGCCGGACACCCCGTGCAGCCAGCGGTCCCACACGCCGCCGTTCTGCTTCGCCAGTTCGTACAGCGACTGCGCGATGTCGGAGCCGGTGCGCGGGCTGAGCAGGGTGAGCAACTGGACCTGGTCGCGGTAGACGTCCCAGCCGGAGAAGGTGCCGTACTGCGCCTGGTGGCCGCGGCCGACACGGTGCACCGTGCCGTCGCTGCCCCGGTAGCGGCGGTCGCTGTCGCTGACGATGTTGGGGTGCAGCAGGGCGTGGTAGAGGGCGGTGTAGAAGGTGGTCCGCTCGTCGTCGGTCCCCCCGCCGACGCGGATCGCGGAGAGCCGGTCGCGCCAGGCGCGGGCCGCCGCCTCCCGTACGGCGTCGAAGGAGCGGCGGGGCGGGTTCTCGGCGGCGAGGTTGGCCGCGGCGCCGGCCTGACTGACGTACGAGATGCCGACCTTGACGCCGACCGGCCCGCTGCCGGGCTCGAACTCGACGTAGCCGCCGGCCCCCTTGCCCGCGACGGGCCGGCCGCCGGACGCGAAGCCGCCGGTGCCGCCGGACGCGGTGGTGGACCCGGGGCTCAGCGTGCCGTCCTGCCAGGTGCCGGCGGTCTTGAAGGCGCGGTCGAAGCGGGCGGTGAAGTAGAGGGTGTAGTAGGACCGTCGGCCCTCGGCGTCGAGGTAGCCGCAGAAGTCGCCGGAGGTGACCGAGCCGGAGACGGTACGGGTCGCCGGGTCGATCGTGACCGTCGAGTCCGCCGAGCCCACCTCGGAGTTGGCGGTGCGGATCAGCAGCGACGCGGCCTTGTCCGCCGGGTAGGTGAACTCGGCGGCGCCGGTGCGGGCGGTGGCGGTGAGGTCGGCGGTGACCCCGGAGTCCAGGCCGACCTTGTAGTGTCCGGGCTCGGCACTCTCGTCGGCGTGGCTGAAGCCGGCGGCGTAGACGGCGTCCTTGGTGTCGCTCGCGGGCGAGGTGGTGACCTCACCGGCGTACGGGAAGAACGGGATGTCGCCGCTGCCGCCCGCGCAGCCGGTGCCGGACATATGGGTGAGGCTGAAGCCGCGGACGCGGGTGGCATCGTACTGGTAGCCGCCCGGCGCCGCGGTTCTGGTGGCGTCGCCTCTGGTGTTCTCGGGGCTCCAGGAGAGCATGCCGAACGGCACGACGGCGCCCGGGAAGACGTTGCCGCCGTTCCTGGTGCCGATCAGCGGGTCGACGTAGGCGGTGGGGTCGTCGACCAGTTTCGTACGGGCGTCCGGGCGGGCGTTCTGGACGGCCGCCGCGGGCCCCGCGAGGGCGGGGACGGCGCCGCCGGACGCCAGGACGGCGGCCAGTAGCAGGGACGTGGGACGGGGACGGAAACGCATGACGCGGCCCCTCCTCCTTCGGACGGGTCGCGCACCACGGGTCGCACAAGCCGCAGGGACAGTAGCGCGGGGCGGGGGCGGCGCGGAAGACCGCCTTGCGCAGCGGCCGGGGGTGTCCTTCGGGGCAGCCGTTCGGGCAGGTCGCCCGGAAGGACGGGTATCACCTGTGTGGAGTACGCCAACTGTCTTGACATCGTTGTCCGTTGGCGGGATAAAGTCGTGTCGAGACATTCCGACAACGTTGTCGCACCACGACGTCGCCACAAGCCACCTCTGTCCGGACCGGCACCTCCCCCCAAGCCGTCCGGCTCGCGGACCCGGTGCGCACCGCCACCGGGTCCGCCCCGAGCCGGTCGACCGACGTGCGGCCCGCGGGCCGCGGGTCAGCCGACCTGGCAGGGCAGGGTCGTCGCGCTGTCCCCGCCGTCGCCGTTGACGACATAGCCGAAGGTCGCACTCTGCCCCGGACTGAGCGAGCCGTTCCAGTCGGCGTTGTGCACCATCACGTCCTGCCCGCTGTAGGTGGCGTTGCCGTTCCACAGGCTGGCCACCGACTGGCCGCCCGGCAGGGTCCAGTCGACCATCCAGCCGAGCATCGGGACGTCACCGGAGTTGGTGACGGTCACCTCGGACTGATAGCCGCCCGGCCAGCTGCCGGTGGTACGGCGGGTGGCGGTGCAGGTGCCGGGCGGGGGTTCGGTCGGGTTGCCCGGGTCGTGGATGCCGGTCACCTCTCCGTTGCCGCCGTCGAAGACCACGTCGGAGCAGGAGTAGAAGGTCTCGGCACTGTCCGAGCGCTGCCACACCATGTAGATGATGTGCCGTCCGCTCTTGTTCGCCGGGAGCTGTCCGGACCAGGAGTAGTTGGCCTGGACCGTGCCCGGGGTGCCGTTCAGCGGCGGGTGGTCGACGGTGAGGAAGGGCTGGTCCTCCATCTCGTCCCAGGTGAGCGGCTTCGTCGGGTCGTAGGAGTCCTTCGTGACGTAGACGTAGAACCAGCCCGGGTGCGCGGCCCACGCGTTGTACGCGAAGTCGACGTTCGCACCGGCGGTCAGATGGGTCACCGGCCAGTCGTCGCGGGCCACGTCGAAGCCCGCGAAGTTGGCGTTGCCGCCGCTGCACAGCTGGCCGTCGGGCACGAAGCCCCGGGTGCGGCCGGCGCCGTCGGAGCGCAGCACCGAGAACCAGTTGTAGAACGGCGTGGTCCCGCTGATCTGCTGCGCCGCCTTGCAGGCCGGGTTGACGGGCTTGATCTCACCGGTGTCGGTGAGCGCGTCCTGCCAGCACAGGAAGGTACGGCTGCCCGGCTTCATCGGGGTGCCGTGCGCCTCGGCCCGGGGGCCGGTGGCCACGATGAGGGCGAGCGCGGGGAGGACAGCGAGGAGGGCGAGCAGCACCAGGAGGACCGCCCGGGGGCGGCTCGCGGGGAGCGGTAATCGGAGACGGCGGGGGGTGGGGATGCGCATTTTTGTCGTATGCATGACAGACACACCTCTGCGGTGGGTGATCCACGGGCATGCGGGTGAACGGGGACCGTGCGAGGACACCCCGTGGGGGCGCCGGGTGAGCGGCGGGGTGGGAGCGGCCCTCCGGCGGGTTCCGGTCCACCGGATGGGAGCGCTCCCACCCCACCTACTGGTGAAGTTAGCGCGAACGGGCAAAGCTGTAAACGGTCTGTGACGCACTGACCGGTCCCGTGTCCTGCGCGGGGTCGCATGCCATGTACCGGTCCGGTGTCCTGCGCCGGTCGCATGGCGTGTGCCGGTCGCATGGCGCCTGCCGGGCTCAGAGCGCCGGCCCCGCGGCGGAGCCCACCGCGCCCGGTCCGGGAAGCCCGGCGGCGATGCCCGTGTCCTGCGCCGCTGCCGCCCCCGCCGTACCCGCCGCTGCCGCCGCCCCCGCCGTACCCGTCCGCGGAAGTGCCGCCGCGCGTACGTCCGTCGGCCCCGTCCCCGGCAGCTCCACCCGGAACTCCGTGCGACCCGGCACGCTCTCCACCCCGATCCGCCCGCCGTGCGCCGCGGTGATCGCCGCGGCGACGGCGAGGCCGAGACCCGAGCCGCCGCCCCGGCCGCCCTCGGCGCGAGCGCGCGAGGCGTCGGCCCGGGTGAAGCGCTCGAAGACGGTGGGCAGCAACTCCTCCGGAACACCGGGCCCGTTGTCGCGTACGCGGATGACGCAGCCCGTACCGGACGTCTCCACCCGTGCCACCACCCGGGTGCCGGGCGGTGTATGGGCGCGGGCGTTGGCCAGCAGGACGGTCACCAGCCGGCGCAGCCCCACCGCGTCGCCGAGCACCGACGCCGGTGTGTCCGGCTGCAGTTCGAGCTGCCAGTCGTACGCGCCGCCGCCCGCGGCCCGCGCGTCCCACACCGCCTCGGCGACCAGTCCGGCCAGGTCCACCTCGGCGGACTCCGGCGGGCGGCCCTCGTCGAGCCGGGCCAGCAGCAGCAGATCCTCCACCAGCCCCGTCATCCGGGCCGACTCGGCCGACACCCGCCGCCAGGCGTGCGGCGGATCGACGAGACCGGTCCCGCGGCTCATCAGTTCCGCGTATCCGGCGATCGAGGTGAGCGGGGTGCGGAGTTCATGGCTGGCGTCGGCGAGGAAGCGGCGCATGCGCTCCTCGCTGCGGCGGATCTGCTCCTCGCTGCGCCGGCGTTCGGCGAGGGACGCCTCGACGTGGTCGATCATCCGGTTGAGGGCGGCGCCCACCTGACCGGCCTCGCTGCCGGGGTCGGTGTCGGGCGCGGGCACCCGGGCGAGGTGGGTGACCTCGCCGTGGCCGAGAGGTGCCCGGGACACCTCGACCGCGGTCGCGGCGACCCTGCCGAGGGGGCGCAGCTGGCGCCGTACGACCACGGCGCACACGCATCCCGCCACCGTGAGCCCCACGCCCGCGACCGCCGACTCGACGAGCACCAGCCGCCCTGTGGTGCGCTCGACGTCGGCCGTGGGCAGTCCGGTGAGCACGCGGACGCCGCCCGCCTCCAGGACCCCGACCCGGTAGCCGCCGAGCCCGGGCACGGTGCGGGTGTGCATCGATCCGTCGGCGCCGACGCCCGCGAGGGCGGCCCGCTGTCCGGCGTCGAGGGGCTGGGGGTCCGTCCCCTGCCGGACGACCTCGGCGGAGACCACGTCGCCGTCGCCGTCGAGCCGGGCGGCGAGCAGCCCGGCGGGCTGCCCGGGGTCGTCGAGGAAGGCCAGATCGGCGGGGAACTGCGGTCGGAGCGAGGCGCCGACGAGGCTGCGCTCGGCGGCGTCGCCCACGCGGTCGTCGAGGCCGTCCAGCAGACAGGCACGCTGGATGAAGGCGGTGGCGAGGGCCATCGCGGCGCAGACGGTCACCAGGGTGACGCCGATGAACACGAGCAGCCGGGTGCGCAGCGACCGTCCGGGCAGGCGGGTCCGCGGCCGGTCACGCCGGGGGCGGCGCGCGGGACGTTCCCGCACGCCGCGGGACGGACCCGCCGGCTGTCCCCGTACCTTGGGCCCTGGAATGCCAGTCATGTACCGATAGTGTCCCGGTCCGCTGAGAGAACCCTGTGCCGGTGCTGAGTCATACCCGTGCGATGTGCGGGCACGGATCGCGGCCGGACGGCGCCGGGCCGCGCCCCCGGAATCCGGGGACGCGGCCCGCTCACCGCAACTCGGCTGTTCTGCTTGCCGGTTACTTGCGGATGAGGTTGCGCAGCACGTACTGCATGATGCCGCCGTTGCGGTAGTAGTCGGCCTCGCCGGGGGTGTCGATGCGGACGACCGCGTCGAACTCGACGCCGGTGTCGGTGGTGACCTTGACCGTGCGGGGCGTGGTGCCGTCGTTGAGTGCGGTGACGCCCGCGACGGAGAAGGTCTCCTCGCCGGTCAGGCCGAGGGACGTGGCGGTGGCGCCCTCCGGGAACTGGAGCGGGAGCACGCCCATGCCGATGAGGTTGGAGCGGTGGATGCGCTCGTACGACTCGGCGACGACGGCCTTGACGCCGAGCAGCGCGGTGCCCTTGGCGGCCCAGTCGCGCGAGGAGCCGGAGCCGTACTCCTTGCCGGCCAGGACGACCAGCGGGATGCCCTGCTCGATGTAGTTGCGCGAGGCGTCGTAGATGAAGGAGACCGGTCCGCCGTCCCGGGTGAAGTCCCGGGTGTAGCCGCCCTCGGTGCCCGGCGCGATCTGGTTGCGCAGGCGGATGTTGGCGAAGGTGCCGCGGATCATGACCTCGTGGTTGCCGCGGCGGGAGCCGTAGCTGTTGAAGTCGCGGCGCTGGACGCCGTGCTCGGTGAGGTACTGGCCGGCCGGGGTGTCGGCCTTGATGGCACCGGCGGGCGAGATGTGGTCGGTGGTGACCGAGTCGCCGAGCTTGGCGAGCACGCGGGCGCCGGAGATGTCGGTGACGGGCTCCGGGTCCATGCCCATGCCCTCGAAGTACGGGGGCTTGCGGACGTAGGTGGACTCGGCGTCCCACTCGAAGGTGTTGCCGGTCGGGACGGGCAGCGCCTGCCACTGGGCGTCGCCGGCGAAGACGTCGGCGTAGGACTTGTTGAACATGTCCTCGCCGATGGCGCCCGCGACGACATCGTTGACCTCGGCCTCGGACGGCCAGATGTCCTTCAGGAAGACCGGGTTGCCGTCCTGGTCGGTGCCCAGGGCGTCACGGGTGATGTCCACCTTCATGGAGCCCGCGAGGGCGTAGGCGACGACCAGCGGCGGGGAGGCGAGGTAGTTCATCTTGACGTCGGGGTTGATCCGGCCCTCGAAGTTGCGGTTGCCGGAGAGGACCGAGGTGACGGCGAGGTCGTGGTCGTTGACGGCCTGGGAGACCTCCTCCGGCAGCGGGCCGGAGTTGCCGATGCAGGTGGTGCAGCCGTAACCCACCAGGTTGAAGCCGACCTTGTCGAGGTACGGGGTCAGGCCCGCCTTGTCGAAGTAGTCGGTGACGACCTTGGAGCCCGGGGCGAGGGTGGTCTTGACCCACGGCTTGCGCGTGAGGCCCTTCTCGACCGCCTTCTTGGCGACCAGGGCGGCGGCCACCATGACGTACGGGTTGGAGGTGTTGGTGCAGGAGGTGATGGCCGCGACCGTCACCGCGCCGTGGTCGATCTCGTACGTCGTCCCGTCGGGGGCCGTGACCGGAACCGGGTTGCTCGGCGCGCCGTCGGGGTGGACGGCCGGGGCGTCGGACGCCGGGAAGGACTCCTGGCCCGCCTCGTCCACGGCGTCCACGTAGTTGCGGACGTCCTGCGTGAACTGCTCGGCGGCGTTCGCGAGGACGATCCGGTCCTGGGGCCGCTTGGGGCCGGCGATGGACGGGACGACCGTCGACAGGTCCAGCTCGAGCTTCTCGGAGAAGTCGGGCTCGGCCTTGGGGTCGAGCCAGAGGCCCTGCTCCTTGGCGTACGCCTCGACGAGCGCGACCTGCTGGTCGCTGCGGCCGGTCAGACGCAGGTAGTTGAGGGTCTCGTCGTCGATCGGGAAGATCGCGGCGGTGGAGCCGAACTCCGGCGACATGTTGCCGATGGTGGCGCGGTTGGCGAGGGAGGTGGCGGAGACGCCCTCGCCGTAGAACTCGACGAACTTGCCGACCACACCGTGCTTGCGGAGCATCTCGGTGATGGTGAGCACGAGGTCGGTGGCGGTGGTGCCGGTGGGCAGCTCGCCGGTGAGCTTGAAGCCGACGACGCGCGGGATGAGCATCGAGACCGGCTGGCCGAGCATGGCGGCCTCGGCCTCGATGCCGCCGACGCCCCAGCCGAGGACGCCGAGGCCGTTGACCATGGTGGTGTGCGAGTCGGTGCCGACGAGGGTGTCGGGGTAGGCCTGGCCGCCCCGCACCATGACGGTGCGCGCCAGGTGCTCGATGTTCACCTGGTGGACGATGCCGGTGCCGGGCGGGACGACCTTGAACTCGTCGAAGGCGGTCTGGCCCCAGCGCAGGAACTGGTAGCGCTCGCGGTTGCGGCCGTACTCGAGCTCCACGTTCTGCGCGAACGCCTCGTGGGTGCCGAACCTGTCGGCGATGACGGAGTGGTCGATGACCAGCTCGGCCGGGGCCAGCGGGTTGATCTTCGCCGGGTCGCCGCCCAGCTCCTTGACGGCCTCACGCATGGTCGCGAGGTCCACGACACAGGGCACGCCGGTGAAGTCCTGCATGATCACGCGGGCAGGGGTGAACTGGATCTCCTGCGACGGCTGGGCCTGCGAGTCCCAGCCGCCGAGGGCGCGGATGTGGTCGGCGGTGATGTTCGCGCCGTCCTCGGTGCGGAGGAGGTTCTCCAGCAGCACCTTCAGGCTGTAGGGAAGGCGCGCGGAGCCCTCGACCTTGTCCAGCCGGAAGATCTCGTACGACTCGTCGCCCACCTGCAGCGTGCTGCGGGCGTCGAAGCTGTTCGCCGACACGACAGTCTCCTTCATCTTTGTGCGCGTACCACCGCATACTGCCGCGCCGCCGACCGGACCTCACCACTGGGGCAAGGCTAAGTCAGAGGGCCTCATCCGGCTGGGCGACTGCGGTGCGCCTCGGCAGATATCTCGATGTCGAGATAACTGTAGTACATGGGGACCGGATGGTCATGCGCGCCCCGGACGGTCCCGCGCGGATGAGCGGGGCGGCGCTCTACTTCCCGTACCGGCGACAGAAGTGGACGCATTCACCCTGAAGAAAATCTGCCGTGGCGGCAGTAGACATTGGCGAGCCCCAGGGGTACTGTTTTCCTCGTACCAAGGAAGTCGAGAAGGCACGGCAGACACGAACTGCCTGCAAGCCAGACCCGTCAGATCAGCCAGAGCAACTCGAAGTAAGGAGCCGAACGCCATCGAACGGCCCGGGCGGGGCAACAGTCGCCCAGGGCACCGCAGGTCCCGGATTGGAAGGTGGTTCCCGGTCAGGCATCCGCGATACTCGCAGCTCCGCCCTCCCAGGCGGCACCTGCGGAAGACGAACCCCGGCGCAGTGCGCCGGTAGATGGTGTGTAAAGGCTCGGGGCCCGGGTGCCGTCACGGCACCCGGGCCCCCCGACGCGTCCCCGGAAGAAGAGGTCTATGCCCCCTGCCGCCACCCGTCCCGTCGACAATCTCGATGACGACGACTACCCCGCCTACACCATGGGCCGGGCCGCCGAGATGCTCGGCACCACGCCCGCCTTCCTCCGCACCCTCGGCGAACACCGCCTGATCACCCCGCTGCGGTCGCAGGGCGGCCACCGCCGCTACTCCCGTTACCAGTTGCGCATCGCGGCCCGCGCCCGCGAACTCGTCGACCAGGGCACCCCGATCGAGGCCGCCTGCCGCATCGTCATCCTCGAGGACCAGCTGGAAGAGGCCCAGCGCATCAACGAACAGCTGCGCGAGCGGGCCTACGACACCGGCCACCGCGCCGGACCGGCGGACTGAGCGCCGCACCGGCGCACGGACGTACCGGCGCACGGACGCACGCACAAAC
The DNA here is from genome assembly GCF_040644295.1 of Streptomyces sp. NPDC047000. Classification (NCBI taxonomy): domain Bacteria; kingdom Bacillati; phylum Actinomycetota; class Actinomycetes; order Kitasatosporales; family Streptomycetaceae; genus Streptomyces; species Streptomyces sp. NPDC047000. The sequence continues at coordinate 165,950 of NZ_JBEYWE010000001.1, read as the reverse complement.
CGCTGGACTGAGGTCGCGGACAAGGGGCACCAGAAGAGGGACCGACATGTCCCGAACAACAACCCGAACAGACCCCGAACGGAGTCAGGGATGCCCCTCACCTTCCGCAAGAGCTTCCGGATCCTGCCCGGCGTCCGCCTGAACATCAACAAGCGCTCCTGGTCCCTCACGACCGGCGGCAAGAACGGCCCGCACCACACGCACAGCAGCACGGGACGCAGCACGACGTCCATGGATCTGCCCGGCCCGTTCGGTTGGCGTCGCACCCGCTCGGCCAAGCGGCGTTGACGTGACGTCACCCGAACGGCCCCGTTGAGAGGTGTCATCTCATATCTGAGATAGCCTCAACCCCATGGGAGACGACTACCTCGTACGTATCGGCAGGCTCATCCGCGACGCCCGGCAGCACCGGGGCTGGACACAGTCGCAACTCGCGGAGGCCCTCGGCACCAGCCAGAGCGCCGTCAACCGCATCGAGCGCGGCAACCAGAACATCAGCCTTGAGATGATCGCCCGTATCGGCGAGGCTCTGGACAGCGAGATCGTGTCGCTGGGCTACGCGGGCCCGATGCATCTGCGCGTGGTCGGCGGACGGCAGCTGTCCGGGGCCATCGCCGTGAAGACGAGCAAGAACGCGTGCGTGGCCCTGCTGTGCGGCTCGCTGCTCAACAAGGGGCGCACGGTCCTGCGCCGGGTGGCCCGCATCGAGGAGGTCTACCGGCTGCTGGAGGTGCTCAACTCCATCGGGGTGCGCACCCGTTGGATCAACGACGGGGTCGACCTGGAGATCGTGCCGCCGGCCGACCTCGGCATGGACACCATCGACGCCGAGGCGGCCGTACGCACCCGCTCGATCATCATGTTCCTCGGCCCGCTGCTGCACCGCATGGACCGCTTCAAGCTGCCGTACGCCGGCGGCTGCGACCTCGGTACCCGGACCATCGAGCCGCACATGATCGCGCTGCGCCGCTTCGGCCTCGAAGTCGCCGCCACCGAGGGCCAGTACCACGCGGTGGTGGACCGCTCGATCCGCCCGGACCGCCCGATCGTCCTGACCGAGCGCGGCGACACCGTGACCGAGAACGCGCTGCTGGCGGCGGCCCGCCAGGAGGGCGTGACGATCATCCGCAACGCGTCCTCCAACTACATGGTCCAGGACCTGTGCTTCTTCCTGGAGGCCCTGGGCGTACGGGTCGAGGGCATCGGCACCACGACCCTGCGGGTGCACGGTGTGCCGGACATCGACGTGGACGTCGACTACTGCCCCTCCGAGGACCCGGTCGAGGCGATGAGCCTGGTCGCCGCGGCCGTCGTCACGGAGTCCGAACTGACGGTGCGCCGGGTACCGATCGAGTTCCTGGAGATCGAGCTGGCGGTCCTGGAGGAGATGGGGCTCGACCACGACCGGTCCCCCGAGTACTTCGCCGACAACGGCCGCACCCGCCTGGTGGACCTCACCGTCCGCCCCTCCAAACTCGAGGCCCCGATCGACAAGATCCACCCGATGCCGTTCCCGGGCCTGAACATCGACAACGTCCCGTTCTTCGCGGCGATCGCCGCCGTCGCCCAGGGCAAGACCCTGATCCACGACTGGGTCTACGACAACCGCGCCATCTACCTGACCGACCTCAACCGCCTCGGCGGCCGCCTCCAGCTCCTCGACCCGCACCGCGTCCTGGTCGAGGGCCCGACCCGCTGGCGCGCGGCGGAGATGATGTGCCCGCCCGCCCTGCGCCCGGCGGTGGTCGTCCTCCTCGCGATGATGGCCGCGGAGGGCACCTCGGTGCTCCGTAACGTGTACGTCATCAACCGGGGTTACGAGGATCTGGCGGAACGCCTGAACTCGATCGGCGCGCAGATCGAGATCTTCCGGGACATCTGAGGATCTGGAGGAAAGCGGGTCCGCGCCCCTTCCCGGGCCGTACGGGCAGGTGACGGGAGGGGCGGTGGAGGCGTGCTCGTGGTTGTCCGGCGTACAGCCCGAAAGCGACGGTGTCGGCTGGACGCGGGGGACAAGTTGCGGCAGCTTGGGACCTGGTCTGTGACAGGGAGAGAGGGCACAACGTGCGGGACTCGGCGTCGACGCTGGACCATGTCCGGACTGCGGACGGGAGACGGCTGCGGGTCGAGTGTTCGGGGGACCCGGGGGGACGGCCGGTGTTCCTGCTCCACGGCACACCCGGCAGCCGGGTCGGTCCGCGGCCACGCCCCATGTACCTGTACCAGCGCGGGGTGCTGCTGATCAGTTACGACCGCCCCGGTTACGGGGGGTCGGACCGGCTGCCCGGCCGCCGGGTCGTCGACGTCGTCCAGGACGTGGCCGCGGTGGCCGACGCTCTGGGCGTGGACCGCTTCGCGGTCGTCGGCCGTTCCGGCGGAGCCCCGCACGCGCTGGCCTGCGCGGCCCGGCTGCCGCACCGGGTGACCCGGGCCGCCGCCCTCGTCACCCTCGCACCGCGCGACGCGGAAGGTCTTGACTGGTTCGCGGGGATGGCACCCTCCAACGTCGACGAGTTCAGCACCGCCGTCGCCGACCCCGGGGGGTTCGAGGCCCGGCTCTTCCCACGGAGCGCCTCCATCCGCGCAGACCCCGCCCAACTGCTGGAGGAACTGCGCAAGGAGATGACCGGAGACGACCGAAGGATCGTCTCGGACAACGGCGTCCGCTCCATGCTGTTGCGCAACTACTGCGAGGCGCTGCGGACTTCGCCGTACGGCTGGATCGACGACTCGTTCGCCCTGACCGAACCCTGGGGGTTCGACCCCGCCTGCATCCAGGTGCCGGTGCTGCTGTGGCACGGCGCCCGTGACGCGTTCTCGCCGGTGGCCCACTCCTCCTGGCTCGCCGAGCGCATCCCGCACGTCACATCCGTGATCGAGCCGTCCTCGGCCCACTTCGGAGCCCTGCGCGCCTTGCCCGACGTCCTGAGCTGGTCGCTGGCCGACATCTCTCCCCGGGAGGCGGGCCTCCTGCACGAGGCCCGCGCCCCGAGGGCACCTCACACGGCCAGTGGTTCCAGGTCACGGTAGATCCGTCGCCCTTGCCGCGCAGTCCGGGTGATCGTGTTGTCGTCACCGAGCAACCGCCCCAGCCGGCCCAGGGTCTCCTCGCGCAGACGCACCGCCTCGGCACTGCCCAGTGAGCGCAGCGTCAGTGCCGAGTTGGCGAATGCGGTCAGGGTGTCCGGGTGGTGCTCGCCCAGCACCAGCGTCAGGCCGGCTGCGGCCTTCTCCTCCAGGTCGTACGCCTCCGTGAAACGGCCCTGGTCGGCCAGCACGTTGGCATGGTTGAGGCCCGCGATCAATGTGTGCGGATGGCCACTGCCGAGCATGTCGCTCAGACGCGGCAGAACCTTCTGGAACACCCTCTCCGCCTCGTCCAGGTCTCCGCAGCCCCAGTGGAAGATGCCGAGGTTGTTCAGCGCGCCCTGGGTGTACGGGTGGGCCTCGCCGGGGACCTTCATGTACCCGGCCAACGCCTCCCGCGCGACCTCCCGGGCCCGCTCGCGCTCATCGACGGCGTACAGATCGGACGCGAGATTGAGGTCGCAGGCCAGCCAGTCGGGATTCGGCGACGTGAACTGGTCCTGGTACACCTCCAGGGTCGCGGTCGTCAGCCGCAGCGCGTCCTTCACCTGCCCCGCTCTGCGCAACGAGACCGCGAGCGACTTGGCACAGCTCAGGGTGGGCGGGAAGCTCTTCCCCATGATCCGCTTGTACTCCTCGTACACATGGGAGAGAAGCGCCAGGGACTCCTGGTAGCGGCCGGTCTCCCGCAGGTCGCGGCCGAGGCTCGCGGCTGAACCGAGGGTGTGGGGATGTTCGGGTCCGAGGACGTCGACGCGGACGTCGTAGACCTCCTGGTCGGTCGTCCGGGCGTCGTCGTAACGGCCCACCATGCGCAGGGCGAGCGCGAGGTTGTTGGCCGCGTTGAGGGTTCGCTGGTGCGAGTCGTTGAAGATCTCGCGGAATCCCCGGTGCGCTGCACTGGCCATGTCCACCGCCGACCGGTACTCGCCCAGCGCGGCAAGGTCGCTCGACAGTCCGGACGCGGTGATGTAGGTGTGCGGATGGCTGGAACCGAGGACCTGGCGCTGGCGTTCCAGCAGTTTCTCGTCGATCTCCCGGGCCTCCTGGTAACGCCCCTGGGCCCGCAGCACGTTGGCGAGCTGACAGCGCAGGTAGAGGTACTGCACGTCGTCCTCGCCCAACCGCTGCCGCCAGCGCTCCAGCACGTCCTCGGCCAGTTGGCGGGCGCCGGAAAGATCCCCGCGCCGCCAGAGGTAACGCACCCGGTCGATCAGCAGCCTTCTGGGTTCCGGATCCGCGCAGTCCTGGATGCCCGAGGCGAGCAGATGCGGCCAGATGGGGTCGAAGAGCGGCCAGGTCGCCGGGTCGTCGGTGGGCTCGTCGTCATTGGGCCGGGCGTTCGCGAGGACGGTGTGCACGACGTGCCGGGCCTCTTCCTGCTCCGCCGGGGAGAGCTGGGAGCGGATCACGGCCTGGACCAGCCGGTGGATCTGGATGCTGTTGCTGATCTGGTCGACCTTGGCGAGGGCGAACCGGCCGATCTCCCGGACGACCCGGCCCAGGAGCAGACTCTCCTGGAGCGTCGGATCCCACTTCCTCAGCTCCTCCAGCATCGTTCTGCTGTAGAGCACGTGCGACGAGATGGGTTCCGGCGCCATGACGGCGCACAACTGGAGGAGCCGCACCGACGCCGGTGACCGTTCACTGAGCCGTGCGATGGAGATGTTCCAGGTGGCGGCGACCGGCTCCGGATAGAACGTGGGGTGGTTGAGCCCCAGCACGACGGTGGTCTGCTCGGTCAGCTGCCGCAGATACTCGTCGGTGGGGGTGGCCGTCTCCGCGAGCCAGGCCGCCGCCTGTTCGACGGCCAGCGGCAGATCGCCCACCGCGTCCGCCACCCGGTCCGCCTCGTCCGCGCTCAGACCGGGAGCCAGCCGGGTGAGGTGCTCGACGCTCTCCTGGCGGGGGAACACGTCGACGGGCAGGGAGGCACCCTGCTGTGCCCACGCCTGGTTGCGGGAGGTGACCAGAATGTGTCCGCTGCCGCCGGCCGGGAAATACTCCTTGATCGTTTCGGGGTCGTCCGCGTTGTCGAAGACCAGCAGCCATCGGTTGGTCGGCGCGTCGGTGGCCAGCATCTGCACGACCTCGGCACTGGCCAGCGCCATGTCCTCGCCGCCGGTCACACCGATCCGCCCGCCGAGCTCGGCGAGGGAGGCGAGGATGCGGTCCTGCTGTTCCGCGGAGATCCACCACACCAGGTCGTAGTCGGCGACGAAGCGGTGCACGTACTCCAGGACGATCTGTGTCTTGCCCACACCACCGAGGCCGAAGAGCGTCTGGGGCCGGGGCAGCACGATGGAGATGCCGTCGCCGAGCTGCGTGCGCAGCTGTTCGAGGACGGCGGCCCGGCCGGTGAAGACGGTGTTACGGCTGGGGGCGTTGAAGATCTTCGGCCTCCTCCCCGGGAAACGCGGTCTCACCACGCCGTCCGAGAACTGGTCGGCCGTCAGGTTCAGCGCGTCGAGGATCCCGCGGAGGCACTCAGGCTCGTCCATGTGGTTCAGGTCCACCTGGGCGCGCTCCGGATCGGAGCCGGGCATCTGCGCACGGTCGACCCTGAGCCGGATCACTCCCGAGGGCGGCAGGCCCGGAGCGGAGTCGGTGAGGACCCGCCACGCGGCACGTCCGTAGCGGGCCCTCAGGAAGGCTCCCGACGTCAGGACCAGAACGGGCGTCGCCGCGTCCGGGCGCTCCGGAACCCCGATGGACACATCGTGCAAGGTCACCCGCGAGCGGTACGGCGCGAGGATCCCCTCCAGCCACTCCGCCCACATGCGGTCCTCGCCCGCGTACACGACGAGTACGTCCTCGGCGAGGGGCGCCGGGCGGCGCCGGGTGTAGGCGGCCAGACAGCGCAGCCGCACCGGCTCGGGCAGCGGCGGCAGCCGGGTCACCTCTCCGTCGGAGACGACCGCGGTGAGCCGTTCGAAGGCGGACAGCAGCGAGTGCGAGACGCCGCTCGGGTCGCCGATCGCCGCGAGGGTCTCCTCGTAGGCGTAGTACGCGCGGTACGGGATCTCGACTGCGCCCCAGTACTCGTTGAGCTGCTCCGGGTCGAGCGGCTCACCGTCCTTGCCTCGGGGCAGTCCGTCGAATTTCAGCCGGGCCAGCGCGCGTCCCGCGTCGACCTTCTCCTTCTCGGCGGCCCCGTCGACCCGCATCGGCACGGGGAGCACCCGGATGCGGCGATCGCGGTAGCCGGCCGCGACGGTGCGGGCCACGGCAGCACCGCCCTCCATCGCCTGGTCGCTGAGCGTGAAGCAGTCGACGAGGACGTCGGGCATCTGGATGGTGCAGATGTCCGCGCTGTCGGACAGGCCGGTGCGGCTGTCGATGAGGGTGTAGTCGTACGACTCCTTCATGTCCTCGCGCAGCGCGTCCAGGAAGATCCCGCCGCCCAGCCGGTCGTAGAAGTTGTCCCATTCGAAGGAGGACACGGTGGCCGAGTACGCGCGGTTCTGCTGCCCGGCGGACAGGAAGTCGAGCGCGCCCCCCTCGGGGAAGGACAGTCCGAGGCGCTCCGGATCGACAGAGACCGCGTGCAGACCGGCACGCGCGTACTGCCGGTGCCAAGGGCCGGAGCGAGCGGCTCCGTTGGCTGCCGCCCAGGAGTACTCGGTGATCATGTCGATCACCCCGGTGGTGGCCGCGAGCGTGCTGGGGTCCAGGAACGGGTGGAAGAAGCGGTCGAGCCCGGGGGCTTCGAGGTCCCAGTCGACGGCCAGCACGCGTGCGCCGTTGGCGGCGAGGATCCACGCGGTGTTCGCGAGGGCCATCGTGCGGCCGGTACCGCCCTTGTAAGAGTAGAACGTGAAGATACGTCCACTCCGACGCGCCGTCATGTCTTTCCTCCGTTGTCGGCCCCTGGCACATGATGCAGGGTTTCGGCAGGCCCGATGGGACGTGGCCGCGGTGGGTCGTGCGGGACGGACCCGTCCGGCTGCTGCCCGTGGGCGGCCGGCATCCGCGGCGGCGAGTGCGGCCCCGGCACGGCAGGTCGAGGCGGCCCGGGCGGATGCGGGGACCGTATGCGTCGCCCGGATCCTGTGTCTCCACACGCCCCCCTGCCAGTCAAAGGCCCCCAGGTGTCACCGACGGCGTCGTGCGGCCGGAATCAGCGCTGCGCTCGCCCCGGCTTCCCGGCGGACCGCCGCTCGCTCACGGATCTTCGCCCGGATCCGGACATCTGACGCCGAGCGGCATCCACAGTGTCCCGCATCTCAACGAGAGTAGCCGTCTTTCCGCCGAATTCCCCCTCTGCCACAAGGCCGTCCGGCAGCAGTGCCCCGATCGCGGCGAAGTCGCTGTCGTCGAGCACGATGTCCTCGTACGAGATCCATTCGCCGTGGCCCGCAGCGCAGCGGTAGGTACGCGTCGGCGGTGGCGGCGTCATGCGGTATTCGGCGAGGTGAAGGGCACTGCATGCCTCGAACCCCACGCGGAACAGCAGGATCTGGGCCCTCGCCGCGTACAGCCGTGCCAGCGGGGACCGTTCCCCGAGGTGGCAGGACGGATCGTGACCGGCGAGCAGGTCACGGGCCCGGGGGCCGATCGCGGCGAACGAGGTGTGCGGATGGGCGCTGCGGACCGCGCCGGGTGTCGTGCGCACGCAGTCGGCCAGCGCGCCGACCGCCGGGCAGGGGGTGACGGCCGGGTCGAACGCCGGCATGGCCGCCCGGTAGCGCGCCTTCTCGTCCTCGGTCAGCCCGGCGGTGAGTGCTCGGTGGCGCTCGGAGGTGTCGGAGTTCTCCGGGGTGAAGGCCGGCATGATGAGCGTGCCCTTCGGGCCGAGGACGTCCAGGAGGGCGTCGCGGACCGCGGCAGGAGACAGACCGGTACCGCTCAGAGAGGCGTGGACCAGCAGAACACCGCCGGGCCGGACACCCAGCGTGTGCAGGAACCCGACGAGGCCGGTGCCGTCAGTCACGAGGAGTTGCCCACTCTCTGCGTAACTCTTCCATCAAGTAGACCCCGTTCTCCGTGAGTTCACGCTCGGGAAGTCCGGACAGCTGGTTCAGGACGTGTCCGGCCAGGGCATGTGCCCGCCGGGCTCCGGGAGACTGCCGGGTGGCGATGCCGACGTACGCGCTCGCCAGCTCGAGCAGTCGCCCCGCCGGGCTGCCCGGCAGATGCAGGTCGACGACCTCGCGCAGGGCCGTGAGTCTCGCCCTGCGGCCGAGGCCGGGCAGCGCCCGCACGAACTCCTCGGGGTCGACGTCCGTCGCCACCCCCAGGGCGCCGCTGCCGCAAGACCCCAGGCGCGGTCCGAAGCCGGCCGAGAGCGGGGTGATCGTCGTGGTGGCGGGGGCATTGACACCTTCCCACCAGGCGGGTTCACGCTCGTCGAGGAGACGGTACGCCGCCCGCAGCCGCTCGCGGAACGCGTCGAGGGGTCCGGGGCCGAGGGGCGGTGTGACGGGTACGGAGAAGCAGTCGCGGAACGGGTCGGCATCGTCGATCAGCACCTGCGGACCGTGTCCGAGGGCCAGCGATGCCAGCGGCCGCCATCCTCGCGCGGTACGGGAGACGTCGTCGCACCCGATCACCGCTCGGTCCCCGACGCGTACCCGGAAGCCGTGCGGTCCGGTCCGGAACTCCACCGCCCCGGGGCGGGGCAGCCGTAGGGTGCCCAGGGTCGGCAGGTGGATCTCCGGGCTCGGCTCCTCCCAGCGCAGAGTCGCTTCGGCGCCGGCCCGCAGCACCGCGGCCGCGCCGGCCGCCATGAGGCGCGGCAGATCGGCCGTGCCGTCCCAGGAGCTGAGCAGCGAAGGCCGCAGATAGGGATGGGAGATGACCGCGTCGAGATGCACGGCGGCGGCCTCATCGAGGTCCAGGCGGACCAGAAGGCGCCATGCCTCGTCCCAGTCGGCACGGCCGGCGAGCTTGGTGTTCGCCCCCGCGAGCAGGGTGCGGTCCAGCCGGAGCCGGGCCCGTCCGAGTTCGCCGGCACTCGTCACCGCGGGCGCAAGTGCGCGCTCGGTGATCCGTTCGGCGACACCGCCGATCAGGGCGAGCAGGTCCGCGCAGTACACCGACGGGTTGTCGAATCCCCGCTCCGAGCTGTAGCGATGTGCGTACAGCCCACCGCCGCACGAAGCGACGGCACGACAGCTCCGGCAGATCTCGCTGACTTCGGCCGGGCGCGTACCGGCCTCCGTGCGTTCGGTGAATTCCCTCAAGCCGTGCCGGAACACGTCGTAGCCGGTGGCGGGCGCGCCGTCGTAAGCGATCTTGAGTGAATCGGGCCGCTCGATCGTGCCGTCGGTCTCGACGACCGCGATACCGCCCGGAGCGAGTCCCAGGGCCTCGGTCAGCGCGGGTCCGCCGCGCAGTGTGCTGAGGACGGAGTCGAAGATCCGTACGGGTACGGGGCGTCCCTGTCCGTCCCACCGGTCGAAGACCTTGAGAAGCCAGTCCGCGTAGGGCGTGGCCGTTCCCGGGCGCCCGGGAGGCGGAGGCACATCCCAGGTGGCATGGGGCAGGAGGTAGTCGATCCGTGGCGGGTCGAGGGCGGTCAGCGCGTCATGGACGCGTACCGGGTCGTTGGCCACGTCGACCGTGCACAACAGCCCCTGGAAGAGGTGCCGGTACTCGGGGAGGCGGAGCAGTCCGAGCCCTCGCAGCACCCGTGTGTGGCTGCTGCGGCCCCGGTGGTCGAGCCGGTGCCGGTCGTTCGCGGCACGGTCGCCGTCCAGGGAGAGGCCCACCTTGACGTCGTATTCTCTGAACACCTCCAGAAGAGCGCGGTTCAGCCGGACGCCGTTGGTGTGGATGTGCAGGTCCAGATCGGTCGACCGGGCCAGTGCACGGGTGAACTGCGCGCAGATCGACCGCAGACGGGCCGGGCCGGCGAGCAGCGGCTCGCCTCCGTGCAGGATGACGACGAGGGACGTGATCCGTTCCTCGGTCACGTACTCGGAGAGCCGGAGGGCGACCTGGCGGACGGTCTCCTCGGCGATCAGCGGGGGCATCCTCCGCCAACTCTGGTCCGCGTGCCGGTAGACGTAGCAGTGATCGCACGCGAGGTCGCATCTGCTGTGGACCTTCAGCACGACTTCCCGGACGGTCACGTCCGTCACCTCTCACCGGCCGTGTCGCGCGACCGTATGACGACGCGGCTGGTGCTATGACCGGAAAGGTTCACCGAGAAGCTCTCGGCGTACGGGGCCGGGGCCCCTCCCCCCGCGAGCGGGGCCGAGCACGGTGGAGCCGTGGCGGGCGTCACGACGGGGCGGACGTCGCCTGTTGCGGCACTAGACGGCCGAGTTGAAGGTGCAGCGCTTCGCGGCGTCGGCATCCCCTTCCTGGGCCGGGGTCGCCCGCCGCACGGCTTCGGCGACCCCGGACGCCCGAATGCGGATCTCGGCGAGTGGTGTTCTCCCGGGGTCCGGGATCTCCGTGGGTGAGTTGTCTGCGGGTTTCCTGTCCGGAATCTTCATCTGCGTCGGCTTCACCTTGGTTCAAGGCCGCCCTCCGCCACACCGGGGACGGCGGGAGTCCGGGGCTGGTGTGGACACGGTGTGCCCAGACGTTCCGCCTAGCATGCCACTGCCATCTTCGCAGGCCCGGTGCGCGACGGGCAATGCATACCGCAACACCCTGTGGGGCGACGGTGCTTTCGCGTCACCCCGTGCCGGGGGACCGCCGGTCGGCGTGCCTCAGGCGGGCAGCAGGAACTCCAGGTCCCGGTCGACGCGTTGCCAGCTCCGCACCGCCGCCGTCCATGGGTGGGTGCCGCCCAGCCTCCGGTCGAACTCCGTCACCACCCTGTTCCGCAGGTGCCGGGCTTCATCACCGCGGCCCGTCGAGCGCAGGGTGACCGCCAGGCAGAGGTCGGCGAGCAGGGTGTCCGGGTGCTTCTCCCCCAGACGGACGCCCAGTTCGGTCCGGGCGGACCGCGCCATGCTCTCCGCGGCGGTGAACTCCTCCAGGTCACCGAGGGCGTTGGCCATCGTCAGCCGTCCGCACAGGGTGTAGGGGTGGGTGTCACCGAGGTGTCGGCCGAAGGACCGGACGGTCCGGGTGGCCGCCGCCAGTGCTTCGTCGGTCTCTCCCGCGGTACGCAGCCACGCCGCGAGGTTGTGGTCGCAGACGGCGTTGTCGGGGTGGTCGGGGCCGCGCAGCCGGGTGACGGCGTGCTGAAGACGGCTGACCGTGATGCGCGCGGCGGCCAGATCACCCGCCCCGGCCGTCAGAGCCGCCAGGTTGACACCGCACGCCAGCCAGTCCGGATCGCCCTTGTCCCGTCCTGTCGTGTAGCCGTTCTCGGCGTCCGCGGCGAGGGCGTCGGCCTCCTCGTGCTGTCCGACGCGGCGCAGGGACACCGACAGGCTGACGGCCGCGCGCAGCGCGCCATCGGGGTCCAGGTCCCGCAGCCGCTCCAGGGCGGGGCGCAGGATGCGCACGGATTCGCTGTAGTCACCCGACTCCCGAAGGTCCCGGGCCAGGGACAGCGCCGACGCCAGAGCCGTCGGATGAGCGTCTCCGAGTACGCCGCACTGCCCCTCCCAGGTGGTCCGGCTCCGTTCCCGCGCGGCCGCGTACTCGCCCACCAGCCGCAGTGACCGGGCGAGAACACCGGCGGCCGACAGTGTCTGCGGGTGCGACTCGCCGAACTGCTTGCCGTATCCGGCGGACACCTCGCGCGCGAGTTCCAGCGCCTCGGTGAACCGGCCGAGCGCCTGCAGGTCCTCCGCCAGGCCCGCGGCGGTGATCAGGGTGTGCCGGTGTCCGGACGGCAGCAGTTCCCGCTGCCGGGCCAGAGTGCGGGAGTCCAGGTCGCAGGCCTCGTCGTAGGCTCCCAGGCCACGCAGAACGGCCGCCTGCAGACTGTGCAGTTGCAGCGCCTGCCGGTGATTCCCTTCCCCGTCGGCGGCGGCCCAGTTCCGGTCGAGCCGGCGGCCCAGTTCGAGGGCCCGTTCCGGCATGCCGTACCGCGCGGTCCGGTCCATCCGTTCCAGCAGGACGGCACGGACGTCGCTGTCGGCGGACCGGTCGGCGCCCGCGTGGTCGAGATGGGGCCACAGTTGCTCGAAGGCCGGCTCCGGCCCCGCGCCGGAGCCGTCGCGCCAGGAGGCGGAGGCGGCCAGCAGCCGGTGTGCCGCACGGCGGGTCTCTTCCGCCTCGCTCGTGGGCAGAGCGGTCAGCACCAGACGTTGCACGACCCGGTGCACCTTCAGCGTCCGGCCGGCCTGATCGACCTCCGCCAGTCCCAGCCGGCCTATTTCCTGAACCTCCCGGTGAACCGACAGCGGCTCGTGCAGAGCGGCGTCGTGCGGGTGCAGCAGACGTACCACGGTGCCGGTCTGCACCAGGGACAGCGGCAACGGCAGCGGCGCGAGATGGCTGCACAGAACGAGCAGCCGCAGCGCCACGGGGTCGCTTTCGGCGAGGGCTGCCAGGGCCACCCCGGTGGCGGCGGCGACCGCCCGGGGGATCCGGTCGTCGTCGAGGCTCGCGGCCGGGGCGGCGCTCCAGTCGGTCAGCCGGCGCAGGTACCGGTCCGCCGACGGGAACCGGTCGAGCCACGATCCGGCCTGGGCGACGGCCAGTGGCTGGTCGCCCGCGGCCGCCGCCGTCCGGTCCGCGTCCGCGGCGGAGAGCGTCCGTGCTCTGCGCCGCAGCAGCTCGATGCTCTGTTCACGGGTGAACCCGTCGACCCACACGGGATCCATGACCTCGCTCCACGCATGGTCCCGGGAGGTCACCACGACATGTCCGTGCGGGCCGGTGGGCAGCAGCCCCGACAAGGTCGGTGGTCCACCGGCGTTGTCGTACACCAGGAGCCACCGGCCGTGCGGTCGCCCCGCGTCCAGCGCGTCCAGAGCCCGGCGCGCGGCCGTGGGCACTTTGTCGCCGTTGCGCAGCCCCAGCCGTTGCGCGAGCTGCGCCAGCGAGAGCAGGGCCGCCTCCCGGCTCTGCGCGCGCACCCACCACACCAGGTCGTAAGCGGCCTGGAAGCGGTGGGCGTACTCCACCGCGAGCTGCGTGCGCCCGATCGCGACGAGACCGTTGCGGGGAAGGACCACCGCACGTCGGCGGCTGACCTCGAGCGTGTCGTAGAGCTGGTCCAGCAACCGGTCGCGGCCCACGAAGAACTGAGGACGCGCGGGCACCTGCCACACCGCGGGTGTGAGGCGCGGAAACCGCGGGCGGGCCGGTTCCAGCGCACGCCCGGCCGACTCGCCGGACAGACCGAGACCACGCAGCAGCGTCTCCGCGGTACGCGGCTCGTCGAGAGAGGCCAGGTCGACAAGATCGTCGTCGCCGAACGGGGGTTCGAGCATGACGGACTCGACCGCCACGGGAATGAGCTGCCCCGGGGAACCCGGGCCCGGTGCACCCGAGTTCTCCCACAGCGGCCGGGACTGCGGCGAGCGCAGGAAGGCCGACGACAACAGTGCCAGGGTGCGCGGGGCTCCGCCGGAGGCGCTGGGCCCGGCGCCGGTACCCGGGGCGATCACCTCGAAGCCGGAGCGGGTGAGGATCCAGCCGATCCAGTCGGCCCACATCCGGTCCTGCGGGACGTACCACAGCCGCAGCGGTGTGGCGATGGGCGACAACGGCCTTACGTAGGAGGCCAGATGGCGCCTGCGCAGTTCGTCGTCGAGCGGCGGCAGACGCTGTACGCGGCCGTCGGTGATCCGACCCGTCAGCCGTTCGAACGCGGCCAGCAGAGTATCCGGTTCGCCCAGCGGGTCACCGAACGCGGCGAGGATCTCCTCGTAGGCGTACTCCGACCGGTGCGGGACCTCCATGCCGGTCCGGTGGTCGGCCGGCATGTCCTGGAAGTTGACACGGACGAGCTCACGGGCCGCCGCCAGGCGGGTGTCCCGGCCGTCGACGACCCGCATCGCGACGGGCAGCATGCGCAGAGGCCGGGGATGGACCTCCCGGAGTATGGAGCGGGCCATGCGCGCCGCGCCCTCGATGCTCTGCGAACTCATGGTGAAGCAGTTGACCAGGACGTCCGGCAGATCGATGGTGCACAGGCCGACCAGATCGTTCACGCCGCAGCGGCAGTCGATGAGCGTGAAGTCATAGTTGCTCTTCATGTCATGGCGCAGCGCCTCCAGGAATCTCGCTCCCTCGAACCGTTCGGCGAACTCCCGCCAGTCGAAGTCCATCAGGTGCGTCAGGTACTCCCCGTCCTGCCGCCCCGCGGGCATGTAGTCCAGGCTCCCTCCGCCGGGGAACGTCCACTCCACGGAGACCGCGTGCGGCAGGACCCGGGCAAGGCGGTGCCTCAGGTCGGCCGCCGACTCGGTGCCCGGTCCGGTGCGCCATTCCGTGGCGTAGCCCCAGAACAGGTTGAGCACGCCCGTGGTGGCGGCGGAGGTCGCTGCGTCGAGGAACGGGTGAAAGTAACGGTGCAGCCCGGGAGCCTCCACGTCCCAGTCGGCGGCCAGTACGTGGTAGCCGTTGGAGGCAAGGATCCAGGCGACGTTGGCCACGGCCATGGTCCGACCGGTGCCGCCCTTCTGGGAGTAGAAGGTGACGATCTGCCCGTCACGGCCGGGAGTCATCGCGCGTCTCCTAGGTGGGCTCGGACTCGGAGACGGGGTCCAGCAGCCGCGGCCTGGGCACATGGGGGCCGTCGGGCGGGTACACGGGGGCCACATGGCGCAGGAACTGGGCCGCGGCCCATTGGATCACCGTCGGGAGGATGTCGGAGAAGGCCGCCAGCGACGGCACCCCGCCCGTCGCGGTGCGGGAGACGCTGCGGCCCCGCTGCAGCGTCCGCGGCAAGGTGGTCTCCAGCATGGTCCGCAGCCTGGGCTCGGCGGAACTGTTGTCCGGGTCGGAGCGGTTCCAGGGCACGATGACCACCACCCACGGCTGCGCCGCCGCGTCCAGCCGGGCGAGCAGGTCACGCTGTTCCGGGTCGGTCAGCGCCCAGCGGTCGAGGAGCATCACCGTCGGCGCCGACGGGCGTTCCTCGGCGAGCAGGGTCCCGGCCGCCTCGGCGAGCGGCTCGACCGTGGTGAGGTAGTCGAGTTCGCGGACCTGTTCGGCGGCGAACTCCGCGAGCGGCCGGGCGGCCTCCGCTTCGCTCTCCCGGTAGGGATTCCAGTCGGTCGGCGAGGCCCCGTACCAGCGTTCCGAACGTCCTGGCGGCAGTGCACGTGTGCTGGGCGCGGCCACCACGATGCGCAGCCGGCGCAGCACCGGCGGAGATCCGAAGGCGTTGGGCAGGTCGGTGAAGTCAAGGGGTTCGCCTCGGGGGACCGGGTCCCCCTGGCCCGTGCTGACGATCGACTGCGCCAGCAGCAGGACGGCCCGCTCGTAGTCGGCCCGGTACCTGCGCAGCTTCATCAGGGCGTACAGACCTTCTGAGGCGTACCGTACGCCGA
Organism: Streptomyces sp. NPDC047000; assembly: GCF_040644295.1. Classification (NCBI taxonomy): domain Bacteria; kingdom Bacillati; phylum Actinomycetota; class Actinomycetes; order Kitasatosporales; family Streptomycetaceae; genus Streptomyces; species Streptomyces sp. NPDC047000. The sequence goes on along the minus strand of NZ_JBEYWE010000001.1, from coordinate 150,504 downwards.
AACGCTGGTGGTCGTGGTAGAGGCTCTTCACGGCGGGGGGCAGCCGTTCGGTGTGCGTGGGTACCCAGAGCGCGGGCACTATCGCCGGTGGGGCCTGATCCCGCGGGGCGGGATCAGGTGATGCCCGGCCCTGCGTCTGCCGTGCGGTGAAAGCATGCCATTCACGCCCGCAGTGACCGCTGGCGAAGTAACGCGGCGAGTACATCGGTACGAACACCCGGCAGGCGGACAGCGCGGCCGCCGGACTCAGGTTCACGCCTTCTCCCAACCGTACGGCGCGGTCCATGAAGCCGGCCGACTCGCCCTCCGGAAGGTCCGTCAGCATCAGTATGTGCGTGCAGAGGTCCCGGTAGAACCGGCGCACCCACATGTCCGGGTCAGGACCGTCGGTGGCACGGCGCGGTGTGTGCGAGTAGCTGAGGAAGAAGTACGGGACATGTGAGTCCGTCCGCTCCGCGTCCTGGCTCACACCAAGCCCCTCCCCCTCGCCCACGCGTCCGGCGGTCACATCGTCCGCAGGAACGCGGCCAGCTCGAGCATGTCGACGCGCACATAATCCTCCGGAAGGACCACGATCGTCAGCTCTTTGCAGACAACCGAACGGCGTGACCTGGTCACGAACGAGAGCAGGATCAGCTTGATCAGGCTCGCGTGATCCATGCTGTCGATACGGGCCAGGCCTGAACCGATCACGGGCATGGCCACCGCCTCTCGGCGGGCGTGCAGATGAACGGCCTGCCACAGCTCGGCGAGGCTGCTCCAGATCTGGTCGGGCCCCGAGTCCACCGTCAGGTCGTTGCCCATCGTGCCGTAGGCGCTGAGGAAGTAGCGTCTTTCCGGCGAGCCGAGGACGGCGACCGTACCGGGCGGGTAGCGGGCCAGTTTGCCGGCCCGCTTCGCCGCCCTCTCCTCCACCCGGACCGGCGGCGTCCCCGCGAGCGCGGCGCCCAGGTCGTCATCGAGCCGTGCCGTCTCGCCCTCGTACACACGGTGCAGGAACTGGCCCTGCACGCTGCCGTGGACGATCAGCAGATCGTCCTGGCAGTCGGTGTCGAACACGTCGTTGCTGCCGATGACGAGATGACCCGGCTGCGCGAAGAGGTCCCCGACCGCGATGGTCACCCGGAATCCCGGGCGCAGGAATTCATGGCTCGTCCGGGTCCGCGGCCACGACCGCACGACGCCGCCGGCAGCCGACAGGCCGACGACGGTGAGGAACGCGGCAGCGCGGGGCAGGGAGCTGTCGGGCCAGAACGTCAGATAGAGCTGGACGGCTCCCGACAGCAGGCCGAACTGGACGGCGCAGGCTCGGCCCGCCGTGGACAGGCCGAGCCTGGTACCGAGGAGTGTCCTGACCTGGTGCCTGATCATCCGGTTCATATCGGCCCTTCGCTGCCCGCGGTCCCGGCCGGGGCGGGCACGGGCCGCGCGCCTTCTTCGTAGACGCCGGTGAATCTGGGCCTCTTCCTGGGCGGGCTGCTCTGCTCGTCACGCAGGGCCTCCACGGCGTGTTCCAGATCGGTGATCCTGCTGATCTGCTCCCGCACGAGTGACGTCAGGTCCTCCAGGATCTGCTCCGTGGACCGGCGCGGCCGTGTCTGCTCGGGGGTGTCCGTGGTGAGGTCGATCGCGGTGAGCGCGTCGCGCAACTCGGGCCACACCTTGCGGAAGAGGCTGTCGACCCTGGTGTTGTCGGGGTGACGGCTGGCCGACTCGCGCAGAACGGTGTTGATGGTCCTGACCATGTTCAGCACGTCTTCCTCGTCGTGCGCCCGGGTCGACTGGAACTGGCGCAGCGGACTGCCCGCCGCTTCCAGGTCGTCGTGGCTGCCCTCCAGAAGGAACGGCACGAGCTGGCCCTTGCGCTCGTCGACCTCCTTGGACAGGGCCCCCGACTCGAAGGTGATCCAGGGTGCGTCGAGGTTCGCCCGCGTGACACAGGCGATCCCGAAGGAACTCTCGTCCAGTTGCTTCTTGATCTCGTCCAGGCCCCGGGCGCCCTTCCTGATGCTCTCCGAGGACACGAACGGCTCGATCTCGTCACTGAAGTAGCGAAGCCACGAGGCGAGCCGTTCGGCGCACCTCCGGGACGGTAATCCGGACCAGCTCAGAAAAATCTTCATGCGACGCCCCCGATGCGCACCCACCGTACGTGCGGTCCCGACACAACCCAACTGCCCATCAAACGGGGCAAGTAGCCGTCCGGGACGATACGGACCCGCTGGGGGCAGGCCGGAACAGGACCGTGCGCCTCGGTGTCCTGCGGTCCCGGAGGGGCGGTGTGTGCCGGCAGGTGCGTGTTCAGCGTGGGTCGGGTTCGGGGACGGCCTCGGTGAGTTCGGGTTCCAGGCCCTCGCTGAGCGGGGGGCGGGCGCGGCCGGTGTCGGCGCGCCAGGCCTGGAAGGGCCAGGCGGTGAGGGCGACGACGGTCAGGCCGAGCAGCCAGCCGCCCAGGACGTCGCTGAACCAGTGCACGCCGAGGGCGACCCGGGTGAAACCCACGCCGAGGACGGAGAGGACGGCGACGCACCAGCCGGCGATCCGCCAGGCCCGCGGCAGGAGCGGCGCGAGGACCAGCATGAGGATGGCGAAGGACGTCGTCGCCGTCATGGCGTGGCCGGAGGGGAAGGAGTAGCCGGGGGCGTGGGCGACGGGGTCCTGGAGTGCGGGTCTGGCCCGTTCCGTCACGGTCTTGACCAGCAGTCCGATCAGGCCCCCGGCCACGGCGGTCACCGCCGCCCAGGCCGCCAGGCGCCACGCCCTGCGGTACAGGAGCCAGAGCGTCAGCACCGCGACGGCCGCGCGCAGCGTCACGGGGTCCCAGACCCGGTCGGACAGCAGGCGCAGCGCGGCGGTCCACCCGTGGTGGCGGACGGCGACGGCGTGCAGGTCGTGGGCGGCGGAGGTGTCCAGCCGCAGCAGGGGCCGCCACTGCCCCACGACCAGGGTCAGGAGCAGGCCGAAGGCGAGGGCGGCCAGGCCGGCGAGGGCGGTCGAGGTCAGCAGCCGCGCGCCGTAGCGGCGGTCCGCCTGGCGGCGACGGCCCTCCCGAAGACGGCCGGGGGTGGTGCGGGTGGTGCGGGTGGTGCGCATGGTTCAGACTCCGGGGTCGGCTCGGACCGGGCCGGGGCGGCGGCCCCGCGCCGCCTCCAGCTGTGCGGCGAACGCGAGGCCGAGGAAGAGGGCGACGGAGGTCAGGTAGGCCCACAGCAGCAGGGACATGAAGGCGCTCAGGGGGCCGTAGACGGTGTCGAAGGAACCGCTGATGTCCAGGTAGAGGCTGAGCAGCCAGGTGAGGGTCATCCACAGCACCAGGTAGACGGCCGAGCCGAAGGCCAGCCAGGTGTAGCCGGGCTGCCGGCGGCGCGGCGAGCGGCGGAAGACGACGCTCGCGGAGATGAGCGCGAGCAGCAGGCCGAAGGGCCAGCGCAGGAGGTCCCAGGCGGTGCGGGCGCTGCCGTCGAGGTGGTAGACGCTCACCGCGGCCGCGGCGAGGTCGTCACCGGCCACCATGACGACGAAGCCGAGCCCGAGGGGGAACCCGGCGGCGAGGGACATCAGCAGGCCGCGCAGGTACTTGAGGTGGAAGGGGCGGTCGCGTTCGTTGCCGTAGATCCGGTTGGCGCCCCGCTCGATCTGGCACATCGCGGTGGTGACGTTGACCAGGGAGAAGACGGCGCCGAACCACAGGGCCACGGCGGCGCCGTCCCCCGCCTTGCGGCGGCTGCGGTCGAGCGCGTCGTCGACGACACCGGCGCTGGGGCCCCGGGCGATCCGGTGGATCGTCAGCTCGGCCAGCCTGCCCACGTTCTCGGTGTGCACGACGGTCGACAGGCCGACGAAGGCGATGGCCAGCGGGACGACCGCCAGCACCGTCTGCAGGGCGAGGGCGCGGGAGTGGCTGAAGCCGTCGGCGTACCGGAAGCGGAGGAAGGCGTCCCGCAGCAGGGACCAGCCTCCGTAGCGGCGCAGTGACGCCCAGGCCTCGTCGCCGGACAGCTCCTCCCCGCTCATGTCCCGGGTCTCGGGGACCTTGGTGGCGGTGCCCATGTCACTGCTCCCGGGCGGGCAGCAGCACGGTCAGGGCTCCCGGCCGGACGTCCACGGTCATGTGCCGTCCGGTGCCCACCGGGTCGCCGTCCAGTTCGCGGGGCTGGGGGGTGTCGAAGGTGAGCTCGGCGTGGCGGAAGGTGAGGAACTCCGCGGGTGCGCCGCCCTCTTCCCCGGCGCGGGCAGCGTCCGGCGTGTCCGGCGTGTCCGGCGTGTCCGGCTTGGTCTTCGGGCGCAGGAGCGTGCGTACGACGGCCAGCCAGCCGCGCACGCCCCGGGGGTCCAGGATCAGCAGGTCCAGCCGTCCGTCGTCGGGCCGGGCCGCCGGGAGCAGGGTCAGGCCGCCCTGGACGGTGCCGATGTTGCCGATCAGCACCATACGGGCGTTGCGGCGCAGGGCGGGCGCGCCGTCGAGGCGGACGCTCACCCCGGTGCGCGGGAAGCCCAGCACCCGGAACCCGGCGAGGACGTAGGTGGCCCAGCCGAGGACGGCCTTGGTCCGGTCGTAGGAGTTGGCCCGTCCCATCATCGCGGCGTCGAGACCGGCGCCGGACATGGCGGCGAAGTGCGTGGGGGCCAGGCCGTCGGCCTCGATCCGGCCGAGGTCGACGCGCGTGGCCGTGCCGCGCAGCGCGGCGTCGAGGGCGTCGGCGGGGGTGAGCGGCAGGCCGAGGTTGCGGGCGAGGAGGTTGCCGGTGCCGCAGGGCACCAGAGCGAGGGGTACGTCGCTGCCCGCCAGGGCGTCGGCGGCGGCGCGGATCGTGCCGTCCCCGCCGCAGACGGCCACGAGTGCGGCGCCGTCCCGGACCGCACCGGCCGCCTGGCCGTGGCCCGGGTCCTCGGCGGTGGTCTCGACGAACTCCGGTGCCCGGTGCCCGTGTCGCTCCAGTACGCGGCGCAGGGCGTCGCGGTCGGCCTGGCCGGTGACGGTGGGGTTGCAGATCACGACGGTGCGGCCGGCGGGGGCGGGGGTGGTGGAGGGAGCGGGGGTACCGGGCCGGTCGCGGTCTGCGGGGGCGCCGGAGTCCGTGGAGGCGGCGGGGGCGGTGACGCGTCCCTCCGTGAGCAGGGCACGCCCGACGATCAGGAGGGACAGGCTCCCGTTGGCGAGGCCGCCCAGGACGTCGGTGGGGTGGTGCATGCCGCGGTAGAGACGGGCGAGGCCCACCAGGAGGGGCAGGACGCAGAGCAGGCAGCCCACGACGGTCCGCCAGGGGCCGCGCAGCCGGGTCACGGCCAGGACCGCGAGTCCGCCGTAGAGCGCGGTGGCCGCGCCGGTGTGTCCGGAGGTGTAGCTGGAGGTGGGCAGGGAGCCGTCGAGGCGGTGGACCTCGGGCCGGTGCCGGTCGACCGCCGAGGTGATGACGAGGAAGACCAGTGACTGGAGCGACACGGCGACGGCGAGGAAGGCGGCCTGCCGCCACATCGGCAGCCGGGGCAGCAGGATCAGCCCGAGGCAGCTCAGCAGGGTGACGGCGATCACCGTGAGGGTGTTGCCGGCCTCCGAGGCGATCGAGGACAGGGTGGTGAGGGTGCCCGTGCGGATCCGCTCGAAGCCTTCGTTCACCCGGTCCTCGGCGGTGAGCGGCCAGATGTCACGGGCGGGTCCGGTGATCAGCCGTCCGGCGCCCACCAGGAGGGCTGCCTGGCAGACGGTCAGCGCGGCGATCCATCTGGCGGACCAGCCGATCCCGCGCGGCACGGCGCGGCCGCTCCGGCCGGTGGCCCCGGCCGCGTCGTGCCCTGCTCCTGGCAGTTCGGCGGGTCTCTCCGGCACGGCGGTCGACATCGGTTACCCCTCCCGGTCCGGCTCAGCACCTGGCGAAGAGGTGCACCGGGGCGGTGGCCCCGGCGCACCTCCGTATGCCCGCTCATCGGAGGAACAGACCGGGTGGTCCGGTGCCGGGACGGTTCACCGTCCCGGCACCGGGACGGCGGACCGTCAGCCGAGCACCGTCTGGGTGACGACGATGTGCCCGGCGTCGGGGTCGAGGACACCGCCGAGCCTGCTGAACGCGCCGTCGGTCAGGTCGAGGCACTTGGGTTCCTGCTGGGTCTGCACGAAGGTGCCGCGGTCGTTGATCCGGACGGTGAGGGAACGCCCGTTGGCGACGTTGGTCACCAGCACCCTGGTCCCGAAGGGGAGCTGGGGCTGACGGGAGAGGGAGGTGGCGGCGGTGTCGGCGTTGCCGTCGTAGACCTCGCCGCTGGACGTGTAGGCGCCGGCGGGGATCGGGCCGTAGTGCGTGGCCCAGCACTGCTCGCCGGTGCTGCCGCTGTCGGCCGGGGCGGTCCACTTCTGGTTGGCGGCGCCGGTGCAGGTCCAGAGCTGGGTCCGGGTGCCGTTGGCGGACGAGTTGTCGGCCACGTCCAGGCACTTGTCGGCCTGGGGGTTGACGATGTCGTGGGCGGCGGTGACGGTCCACTTCTGGGCGCCCGTGCCGTTGCAGGTCCAGAGCTGCACCTTGGTGCCGTCCGTGGTCCCGCTGCCGCTGACGTCGAGACACTTGCCGAGCGCCCGGACGGTCCCGTCCGAACCGACGTTCCACTTCTGGGCGTCGGTGCCGTTGCAGTCGTAGAGCTGGACGGCCGTGCCGTCGGCGGTACCGGACGCGGCGACGTCGAGACACTTGCCGGCGAGCCCGGTGATCTGCCCGGTACCGGCGGCCATGGCCGAGGAGGTACCGAGCGGACTGACGGTGAGCGCCACGAGAGCGACCACGGGCGCACCGCGCAGGGCGGCGCGGGTGAGGGGAGTGCGAGAGGCCATGAGTGGGGGGTGCCTTTCATACCGGGGTGCGCGCACAGGGGCGACCTCAGCTGCGGCCACCCCAACGGCACGCAGGCAAGCGGAACTTGCCGGTCCGTAAGCTAGAGGTCTACACCACTCACGTCAAGACGTGAGCATGCCAGAAAGGGGTCGGATGCCGCACGGGGGCCTGGCGCCGCACGGGAACCTGATGCCGGACAGGGGCCTGATGCCGGGCGGGGGCGTCAGGCTTGACGCGGCTCCGCCGCCCGGTCGGCCCCGCGATCCCGTTCCGGCGTACCGGCGGCGACGCCGTACAGCAGGTTGTCCACCAGTTGGGTCGCGAAGTCCTCGGTGAGGGGCTCGTTGGGGAGCAGCAGGCGGTGGTAACAGGCGCCCCAGAGCTGGTCGACCAGTATGCGCGGGTCGACGCCGGGACGCAGCTGGCCGCGGGCCTGGGCGCGCCGCATGGCCGCCACCGCGAGGTCGCGCCGGGGGCCGGAGTAGTGCTCCAGGAGGGCGGCGGACAGGTCGGGGTCGGTCTGTGCCTGGCCGACGAGTTCGGCCACGACCCGGCCGGCCGGTGTCCCGGTGAGCAGCCGGACGAACGCCCTCACCTGGGCCGTCAGATCGGCCCCGATGTCGCCGGTGTCGGGGAAGGCGAGGGCGGACTCGACGGCGTGGAAGTAGCCCTCGAGCGCGAGCGTGCCGCGGGAGGGCCACCACTTGTAGATGGTCGTCTTGCTGACGGCGGCCTCCTGCGCGACGCGCTCGATGGTGAAGGCGGCCATGCCGTCCCGCAGGAGCAGGGCCCCGGCGGCGGTGAGCACATCGGCGCGCACCTCGTCCGCGGGCCGCCGCCCCCGTCCCCGCCCCGGTCCCCGCCCCGGTCGGCGGCCTCGGCCGTGCGGCGCGGGGGTGTCCGGCACGCTCTCCCCGTCCGGGCCGTCCGCCACCTGCTCCTGCATCGTGTCGCCTCCTGACCGCGTGCCGCCGGGCACTCACTGTGACATATGGACGTCGCGTCCACCATCTGATTATATGGACGCAGCGTTCATTACTTCCGTTCTGTCGTTCTGTCTTTTTGCCGTTCTGCCGTTCTGCCGCTCCGGCTTCACCCGAGGAGATCCCCATGTCGCAAGCCCCGCGCGTCGCCCTGGTCACCGGAGCGTCCGGCGGCATCGGCCGCGCCGTCGCCACCCGGCTGGCCGCCGCCGGTATGGCCGTCGGCGTGCACTACGCCGGCAACGCGGAGGCCGCCCGCAAGGTGACCGACGCCGTCGAGCGGAGCGGCGGCCGGGCCGTCGCCGTACGGGGCGACGTCGCGGACGAGACCGCCATGGCCGAGGCGTTCGACACGGTCGAGGAGCGGTTCGGCGGGATCGACGTCGTCGTCCACACCGCTGGCGTCATGACCCTCGCCCCCGTCGCCGAGTTCGACCTCGACGCCCTGGACCGGATGCACCGGACCAACATCCGCGGCACCTTCGTCGTCACCCAGCAGGCCGCGCGCCGGGTCCGGGACGGCGGAGCCGTCGTCACCTTCTCGACCTCCGTCACCCGGCTCGCCTTCCCCGGTTACGCCGCCTACGCGGCCAGCAAGGGAGCGGTCGAGGCGATGACCCTCGTCCTGGCCCGCGAGCTGCGCGGACGCGACATCACCGTGAACGCGGTGGCGCCCGGTCCCACCGCCACCCCGCTCTTCCTCGACGGCAAGGACGAGGAGACCGTGCAGCGACTGGCGGCGCAGGCGCCCCTCCAGCGCCTCGGCACGCCCGAGGACATCGCCGAGACCGTCGCCTTCCTGGCGGGCCCCGGCCGCTGGATCAACGGCCAGGTCCTCTTCGCCAACGGCGGCATCGCCTGACGGCTCCCCGCACACGCGGAGAGGGGCCCGTCCGGCCGTCACCGGCGGAGGCCGACCGGACTGCCGATGCCGACAGTGGACGGCGACGTCGTCCGGAACGCCGGGGCACCTCCTTCTCCGTCTCCGGCACCGCACAGGCACGCCGGCGGCTCGCGCGACCACGCGAGAAGTTCGCCACCCCGGTCGGCAGACCGGCCGACGGCGGGCGGTCGCGAGCCGAGCCAGGGTCCACTGTGCTTCGAAAAGGGTCACGACCGGCCCTGGACAGTGGCAGGCGACGGGCACAGGTTGAGGGAAGGAGAGTATCTGTGCAGTTGTGGAGCCGTCAGGCATCACGGCACGTGGGGAGGCAGTCGTGGTCACGATCAAACAGGCGGCATCGGATTTCCTGGCCAAGAAGCGCATCGCGGTGACCGGGGTCTCCAGGAACCCGCAAGGACACGGTTCCAACGGTATGTACCAGCGTCTGCGGGAGCGCGGCTACCAGGTCTTCGCGATCAACCCCCATGCGGACCGGGTCGAAGGCGATCAGTGTTACCGGGACCTGGCGTCGGTCCCCGGCGGTGTCGAGGCGGTGCTGATCGGCACCAGGCCGGAGACCGCGGAGCAGACCATGCGGGAGTGCGCCGAACTCGGCATCAGGCATGTGTGGATGCACCGCCTGCACGGAACCGGCAGCGTCTCCGCCGCCGCCACGGAGTACGGCCGCAAGCATGGAATCACCGTGATCGACGGGGGCTGTCCTCTGATGTTCGACCCGGCCGCCGACGGCATGCACAAGGCGTTGTGCCGGGTGGCCACCTGGACACGCAAGCTTCTCAAGGAGGTATGAGGCGACGGCCCGGCGGCAGGCGCCCGTTCCAGAGGGCAGCGCCGCTGGTGGAAACCAGGCGGCCTCCGCCGGCTTCACCGACCGGCGCGTGCCCGACCACCCGCGCTCCGGTCCCGGCTGCGCGGTCATGTCGCGGACCTGTCCGGCAAGGGGCGGATCCGTCACGCGCTCACCGGCGGACTTCACCGGCCCCGGGCCGGCCCACCGGTCCGTGCCGTCGCGGAGGACGGCCCCGGGAAACGCCACAGCCCGTCCCAGGGTCCTTGCGGGACGGGCTCCTTCACTACGCGAAGGTACTGAGGCTCTGGCTCCTCTGTCCCTTCCGCTCCTCTGCTCGGATCAGGTGGTGCCCGGCCGCTCCCGCCCCTTCGTCGCTGTCCTGCCCCGGTAGGCGACACCGTCGATCATCAACAGGCAGTCGGCATCGATGAACTCGGTGGTCGCCGTCATACGGGCAGGGAAGCCGCCCGGCGGGAAATGGTCGGTGAAGTGCCGCTCCATGCCGGGCAGGTCGTCGATGTCCTTGAGCCAGACGTTCACCTTGACCAGGTCGTCGAGAGTCAGTCCATGGCTGTGCAGGGTCTGTTCGAGGTGCCTGAACGTGTCCGTCATCTGCTCGGCGAAGGCAGGCCCGAAGCCGCGGTGCAACCCGAGGAAGACGAAGTCTCCTGCCGCCACAGCGGAGGAGTAGCTGTACGGGGTCGGGGTTCTGCTGATCGCTGACACTGCGCCATCTCCGTCCGGCGTCCGAGGCCCGAGGGGTCCGGCTCCGCATGCCGCCCCTAAGTGGATTCGAACAAATGTGCCAGTAGCGTAGCAGCGCAACAACCCTCGTGGGGGCACACGGCCACGGCGTCCGGCCTGTCCGTGTCCGTGCCCCGGCGGAGAGAGCGGCAGTGCAACTGTCCGTTCCTCCTCCTTGCAGGGCGCTCGTCAACCCGGCCACTGTGGCGGTCTCTTGTACCGGATCAGCCTGAGCCGCGTGGATGGTGGCATCGGCCCGCAGCGCCGCCGCGACCGCCGAGTGCCCAGGTCGTCGGGCGCCGGAACGACCCCGTGGGCACAGAGGGTTCTGGACGGCCGTGTCCGAGCGGGCCGGGCCGAGGAGGAACGAGATGACGTCCGCGATCTCGGCCAGGTCGCCGATCCTGCTGCGGGCATTGGCCTGGTGCCCGTCCCGATGCGGTAGCCGCTCGGCCGGCACGGACGCCGTCTCACGGGCCCGTGTGAAGGTGCCGACCGCGATACAGCGGTTCCCGGCGGCCGAGGCCGTCTCCACGGGGAGCCGGTGCAGGCGAGCCAGGTCACAGACGTCCACGACGCTCCAGCCGGCCTCCGGGACGAGCGGCAGCGCGCCGCGCATGATCCGCCGGATCAGCTCCGGCGACGCACCGGCCTCGAGGCGCATCAGCGGTCCGAGAATGGTTCCCGGTTGAGCACGACCAGTTACAGGCCGGATACGCCGTTGCCGGACAGTACGCACACGTCCGGCTTGAGCCGCCGGTCGCCGGATCGTGCGGCCTCACAGGACTTCTCCGATTCCGGTCGGACCAGGCCCTCCCCACTCCCGCGATTGCCGGATACCGTTGGGACAGAACGGTGGCTTGAGAGCTGGAGTTCCGGGTCTGCCGGGGGAGCCATGGATCCGTTGACAGCGGTCGGTGCGGGACGGATGGCGTCGGGGAAGCGGTTCGCCTTCTACATCTCCGTGCAGTTGACATCGGTCCTGGTGCCCGGGCTGGTCGCGGTCACCTGCCTCACCGCCCTGGTCCTGCACGCCGAGCATCCTCAGCACTTCGGATCCGCCGTCAGCCGCGCGACGGCCAGCGTCCGTGGACCGGCTGTGATTCTCATGGACGTCTCCTGGCTTGCCTCAGCCTATGTACTGGGGTACGTGGGCCGCGAAACGACGTTCCGGCTGCTCGGCATCGCAGAGCGGCTGAGCACGCGACATCGGGCCACACTGAACGCCCTTCACCAGGAGTTGGAGGTCGCCTACGGGCAGGAAGCCGTGCAGCGCTGCCTGCACACTCATCCCCTGCTAGGACACCTCCTACGCGCGGCACGGCGGGATTCCCCGCGTTCCGAGGCGCTCCGCCAGCCGGGTGGCGCACTGCGCATCGGACACGCCTACGAAGCATTCACCTACGCCAAGTCATGGCTGCGGCAGCACAATCCCGCGCTCGCACCGGACTCGATCGAGGCAGAGATCAACATCCTTGTCTCCACGCTCCTGCCCATGGGGCTCGGCGCATGGGTTCTGGTCTCGCTGGCGTCACTGAGCGCGACAGCCGGCGTGGGAGTCGTGCTCGCCACGACGGTTGTCGCCGGAGTCATCTTCGCCCAGGTACTGCGCCTGCGCCGGAACGAATGCTGGGAAGCCCTGCGCAACCTCGTGGAGGACCACGAAATGCGACTGGCAGCCGCGCGGCTGCCCGGTTCGGCTTTGACCGGCGCCGGTTCGGACGACGACTCTCATGGAGAGGGTGCGGCGTAGTGGCGCAGGTCGGGCAGAATGCTCTCGCACACCGGACCGACGACCGAACAAAGTGTCAGGTGTATGTCGGCACCGGCCTGATGAGCGGCCACAGCCCTGTGGTTGCCGTCCAGAAGGACGTGGCCGGCTCCGCCCACTCTGTATGCCGGAAGCATGAGTGAGACGGGTCCTGGGCTCGTCGCAAAGTCCTGGGTCAGCGCGGCGACGGCGTGTCTGCGGCTGTCGGGCCAACTGCGCAACGTCCGGCATGCGGTGTCGACACGCAACGGCCGGCTCCCCGGAAGGTTCCATCGGCTGTCCGCTCCCGCGGGATCGGCGTACCAGACGGTGAAGAGTGCGGCCAGCCGCTGCTTCGCCGCATCCCGGCCAAGCGTCTCCACCTGGACATCGGCACGGACCGTGGCCAGTCCGACCCAGTCGAGCTGTGCCCGGATATCGGCGCGGAAATGGACGGCGAAGCCTTCGAGATCCATCTGCGGGCATCCCCCGTCTGTTTCCTGGCCGGTCGTTCGCACAGAGGCGGCCTTGACGGAAGGTCACACCTCGTCGCCGGAGGCCTGAAAGCGTACGCGGGAGTCGCCTCCGTCTCCAGGGCCGGGGCAAGGCCGTGTCCGCGCGGCCCCGTTCACCGGGAGCCAGGGCGGTGTGCGGGACACGCCCACCGGCTCTGACAGCTCAGCGCCTCAGGGGGTCAGCACGACTCTGCCGAACACCTCGCCCGCGTCCATCTTCCGGTGGGCCTCGGCCGCTCGGTCCAGGGGCAGGACCTCGTGCACGACCGTACGCAGGTTCCCGTGTACGGCATCGGTGAACTGGGACGCGCGTACGGCCTGCCGCTCGGGACCGGGCACGGTGTCGGAGCTGAAGGTGGAGAACGACAGCGATCTGCGGAAGGCGTCCATCAGCCGCATGCCGAAGTCCGCCGGCGGCTGCCCGCCCACCACGCCGACCGCCACGAACCGTCCGTTGGCGTTCAACCTGTCGAGGAAGGAGGGAAGCCGAGATCCGCCCACGACATCGATCACCACGTCGAAACCCGACGGCGTGTCCGGGCCGCCCCCGCCGGAGCGGTCGAGGACATGGGTCGCGCCCAGGTCGCGCAGGCGGGCACCGCGCTCCGGCGATGAGGTGGTCACCGCCACCGCGCCTGCCCCGCCCCTGGCCGCGAGCTGAACCGCCGTGATCCCGATACTGCCCGCCGCGCCGCGCACCAGCACCGCCTCGCCGGGCGCGAACCGGGCGCGGTCCAGGGCGAAGTGGGCGACCACGCCGGAGCCGCCGAGAGTCACCGCATCGGCGCCGTTCAGGCCGTCCGGCAGCGGCAGCACGTCCTCGACCGCGGCGACGGCCTGCTCGGCGTATCCACCGGACAGGCCGGTGAACGCCCACACCCGCCGCCCGACCCATGAGGCGTCCACGCCCTCCCCCACCGCGGTGACGCTTCCCGCGACCTCGCTGCCGAGAAGATGACCCTCCCGGAAACCGTACGCGGCCAGCGTTCCCCTGCGGATCACGGCGTCCACACCGCCCACCCCGATCGCCTCCGTGGCGATCCGCAGCCGCCCCGGTGCGGGAACGGGCTCCGCGAGATCGACGACCTCCAGGCCGGCCGGAGCTCCGAACGTCCTGATCACCACTGCTTTCATCGCTGTCCCTCGGGTCGGTGAACGGCTGGGGGCGGGCACAGCGCCGGGCGGGACGGGCGAGACGGTCCGGGACGGGGCGGCACCACCGCCACGGACCGTAACGGACGCGTCCGTCCGCTTGGCTAAAGTGAGAGATCATGAGCGGCCCCTTGCCTCGCACGCTGCGCTCCGACGCCCGCGACAACCGCGCCCGCATCCTGGAGGCCGCCCGCGCGGTGTTCGGCGAGGACGGCCTGAGTGCGCCCGTGCGGGAGGTCGCCCGGCACGCGGGCGTCGGCCCCGCCACGCTGTACCGGCACTTCCCGACCAAGCAGGACCTGATCGCGGAGACCTTCGCGGAGCAGCGGCGGGCCTGCCGCACCGTGGTCCGTGACGCCCTCGCGGACTCCGACCCGTGGCGCGGATTCCAGAACCTCATCACGCAGATCTGCGAACTCCACGCCTCGAGCAAGGGGTTCGCCGATGCCTTCATGGCGGCCTTCCCCGAGGCCATGGACTTCGCCGCCGACCGGGAGCGGACGCTGCGTGCGGTCGCCGAGCTGGCCCGCCGCGCCAAGGAGACCGGGCGGTTGCGTTCCGGCTTCGTCGTCGACGACCTCGTCCTGATGCTCATGGCCCACCGGGGCGTCGAGGAGGTGGCGCGTGCCGCCCGGCTCGCGGCCTCCCGTCGCTTCGCCGCCTACGTGATCGACGCGTTCCGTGCGGTGCGGGAGACGGAAGCACCCGCACCGCTGCCGCCGGCTCCGGTCCTGCGGCTCACACCGTCGCCCGGCGCACCGGGCGCCGCCCCGCAGCCGGGCTGAGGGCGCCGCCTTCTCGGCAGCGGTGAGCTCCGGGGCGTGATCCTGACGGGCCGTCACGCCCGCTCGATCGCACATACTGGCGAAAGATCACAAACTGGTGACCAGCACACCGAACCCCCACCTGGTCAGCAGAACTGACGATACGGTCATCGATGCAAAACACCTCTTGGGGGAAGATATGACCAATCCTTACGCCATGCCGCCACGACCCCCGGCCCCACCGACACCGCCGGCCCCGAGGTGGGCACGCAAGCGGTACGTGCTGCCGGCGATCGGGCTCGCCTTCTTCCTCGGCGTCGGTACCGGCTCCGGCGGGCAGCACAGCGGGAACGACGCGAAGGCGGTGGCCGACAAGGTGCAGCCGACCGCCACCGTCACCACGACGGCCACGGCGACAAAGACCGCGGCACCGGAGCCCGCGCCGACCGTGACGGCGACGAAGACGGTCAAGGTGAAGGTGACCGTCACCGCGAAGGCCGCCTCCTCCGGGTCGGGGAGCAGCGGAGGTTCGTCCGGCGGAACGTCATCCACGAGCGGCGGCGGTTCCGGTTCCTCCGACGACTCCGGCACGGCCGGAAACGGTGCCACGGCCCTCTGCGACGACGGCACCTATTCCTACGCCGCCCACCACCAGGGCGCCTGCTCCCACCACGGAGGCGTCGCCGTCTTCTACCGGTAGAACCGGGTCCCCGTAGGCGCCCGCAGCCCGCAACGTTCGCCGCACATCAACGTCTGCATCGATGTCTGCATCGATCCTGCGGCGGGTTCGAGGGAGCGGTGGCGGGCTGCGGCGTGACGT
This sequence comes from Streptomyces sp. NPDC047000, assembly GCF_040644295.1. Lineage (NCBI taxonomy): Bacteria > Bacillati > Actinomycetota > Actinomycetes > Kitasatosporales > Streptomycetaceae > Streptomyces > Streptomyces sp. NPDC047000. Next base: position 135,261 of record NZ_JBEYWE010000001.1, on the reverse strand, counting down.
CTCCCGGATACGCAGTTCCTCGGGCTCGCCCAAGGACGAAGGTCAACCGGCTCTGACCGCTGTCCTGGTCCCGTCCTGCTCGCTGTCCAGAAGGGCCATCAGGGCTGCGGCGTAGCGGGTTCCGGCGACCTCGTCCGGCGGGACCGCCTCGTCGAGCGTGCGGAGTTCGGCGGCGGTGAGGGTGAGGTCCGCGGCGGCCAGCGCCTCCTCGATGCGATGCGGCCGGCGGGCACCCACCACGGCCACGACGGTGCCGGACCCGCGGTTCCGGGCGATGACCCAGGCGGTGGCCAACTGCGCGACGGTGATGCCGCGGGCGGCGGCGAGCGGGCGCAGGCGGTCGGCGAGGGCGAGGTTGGCGGGAAGGTTGCCGGGGTGGAAGCGGGGCAGCCAGTGGGCGCGCGGGTCACCGCCTGCCGGCTGCCGGTAGGAGCCGGTGAGCAGGCCGTGGGCCAGGACACCGTAGGCGGTGACGGCTATCCCCAGGTCACGGCAGGTGTCCAGGATGCCGTTGGTCTCGGGGCCTCTGCTGAACAGGGAGTACTCGATCTGTACGTCGCTGATCGGGTGCACGGCGTGGGCGCGCCGGATGGTCTCGGCGCCCACCTCGGAGAGTCCGATGTGGCGGACGTACCCGGCCCGCACCGTTTCGGCGATGGCGCCGACCGTGTCCTCGACGGGGGTGGCGGGGTCGAGGCGGGCGGGGCGGTAGATGTCGACGTGGTCGGTGCCGAGGCGGCGCAGGGAGTAGGCGAGGGCGTTCTTGACGTGGGCGGGGCGGCCCTCGACGCCGACGAAGGCTCCGTCGGGGCCGCGCAGGCCGCCGAACTTGACGCTCAGCAGCGCCTTTTCGCGGTCGCCGGTACGCAGGGCACGGCGGATGAGGTCCTCGTTGTGCCCCATGCCGTAGAAGTCGGCGGTGTCGAGGAGTGTGACACCGGCGTCGAGGGCCGCGTGGATCGTCGCGACGGCGTCCGCCTCGTCGGCGGGCGCGGTGCGGTCGGACATGCCGGAGCAGCCCAGCGCGAGGGGGGCGACTTGGGGGCCGTCGGTTCCGAGGGTGTGGAGGTGCATGGGTCCGACCTTCTTGGCGGCGGATGGGAGGGAGGGGCGGGGAGAGGGGGAAGGGGGAGGACGGCAGGGTGGAGAGGGCCGTCCGGAGGGCTGCCGCGGGCGTGGTCGCACCGCTGCTAGCGTTGACATCTCAACACCACGACGAGACTACGAAGAGGCGCGTTGATATGTCAACACCCAGCGGGGAGGCCGCCGCGTCGCACGAGGTCACGACCGACGGTGTGCCGGACCCCGTCGATCTCTGGAGCACCTTCAAACGCGTCCACGAGGTCGTCCGCGCCCGTGTGATCGCGGACACCGCCGAGTCGGCCGGACTGTCGGAGCCGGACCTGACGATCCTCGTCAATCTCGGCAAGGCGGGCGGCACCCTGCGTCAGAGCGAACTCGCCGCGTCCCTGGGCTGGGACCGCACGCGCATCTCCCACCAGCTCACCCGCATGGGCAACCGCGGACTCGTGTCCCGTGAGCGCGGCGCCGGCGTCACCGTCAGCCTCACCGACACCGGACGCGAGGCCGTCGCCGCCGTACACCCCGGTCTGGACGCCGCGGTACGCCGCCACTTCACCGACAAGCTCACCCCGCTCGAACTCGCCACGCTCGAAGCCGTGTTCCGGCGGCTCTAGGGCCGCGGCCGGAAAGGCGCACGGGAACGGCGCACCGGAAAGGCGCACCGAAGGCGCACCCGCTAGGGGGTCTGCCCGGGGCGGTCCTCCGGTCGGCGGCCGGGGGACGCGGTGGCCTCCTGGGTGCGGTACCAGGACCGCCAGATCAGCCGGTGCACGCGCGTCCAGCGCGGCAGGGACCGTACGCCGGGGAGGAAGGGGACCAGCAGCAGGCCCAGGCTCAGCAGGGCCATCAGGGCCCAGATCAGGGCGTCGGCGTTGCCGGACGACTTGAAGGGTTCGATCTGGTACCAGAACGTGTAGAGCCACAGCCACGCCTGGCCGGGGAAGTTCCCGGTCTCGTTCATCATCCCCCACTGGTCGCCGCCCAGATGTTCGGCACGGGCCAGGGACTCCAGGTGGGTACCGTCGGAGAGGAAGAGCAGCGGGCGGGTGTAGTCGGTCTGGTAGAACCTGCCGTCGGCCTGCAACTGCCCGTCCAGGGCGCCCGACCGGGCCAGTTCGAGCAGGCGGGCCGTGAGGAGGGGCACCGGGCCGTAGGCGCCGCTCGCCGCCCTGGCGGGGGCGCCGCCGGGAGCGGCGGCCAGGGCGTCGGAGTAGGCCTTGGTCCACGCCTGCCGCAGGGCCGCCGGAGCGGCGTTCCAGGCGGCGAGGGCCGCGCGGACGGCGGGCGTTTCGGGGGCGTCGGTCAGGGGGCGGATCACGAAGTCCTCGGCGGTGTCCACCGGAATGTGCACCCCGACGGCGTTCTGCGGGCTGAACGGGCCGATCTTCTGCGCCGCACCGGGCGTGTCGTTGTACGGGGGCCCGTACTCGGCCGTTCCGCTGGTACCGCCCAGTTCCGCCACGGCGGTCGCCGTGAAATCGGCGCCCGCCGCCCTGGACCAGGAGGCCAGTGTCACCGGTTCGACGTCGGGCGAGGAGAACAGGGCGGCCAGCGCGGCGGTGAGCACCGCGACCGCCACCAGGGCGATCGTGAACTCCTTGACCAGGTCGTAGGGCCGGGCGGGGAAGGCGGCGGGGTCCGGCACCGCGGCCTTCCGGGACCGCCGGCGCGTCACCGTACGTCCCCGGGCGCCGCGGGCACCGCCTCGCCGCCCGCGGGACCGGCCGCGTCGAGGGGCGGCACGATGCCGCGCCGGCGCACCAGCAGGACGTGCCAGACCGTCAGGAGACCGAGGACGAACGGGAGCAGCACGATGTGCCACATCAGCATCTGCCCGAAGTCCAGCACGTTGAAGAACGCGCCGACGCCGACCGAGTTGAGCCCGTCCTTGGCCTGTCCCGCGATCCACTGCGAGTCGAAGTTCTGCTGGACCAGGTAGCCGGTGAAGGCGGTACCGATCGAGGTGAGGAAACAGACCACCCCGGTCATCCAGGTCAGCGCCCGCCCGCCCCGCCAGGCGGCCATGAAGAACTTGCCCCACAGGTGCACGACCATGAAGAACATGAACAGCTCGACGCTCCACAGGTGCAGGCTGTTCACGTACTTCCCCGCCGTGGAGACGTGCCACCAGGCCGGCCCCTTCAGCGCGAGCACACCGCCGGTGACGAGCACCACGATCAGCGAGGACACGGTGAGCACGCCGAACACGTAGATCCAGGAGGCCATGTACGCCGGCTGGGTGTCCGGTAGCAGTTTCTCCGGCGGCAGGGCTCCGGCGGCCCGCCTGCGCACCACGCCGGTCCAGCCGCCGCCGGCCGGAACGTTCGTGTACGTCCCGGCGGACGCGCCGCGCTCCCCCGGCACTCCGCCGCGCTCGGCCGGGTCTCCGCCCCGCTCCCCCGGGCCGCTCATCTGCGGCCTCCGGGGAAGGGCAGCAGCAGGGCCGCGACAAAGACGATCACCATCAGGCCGATGACCACCAGATTCGCCACGGACAACTGGATGACGCCCCAGTGCACATAGTGCCCGGGCCCGTTCAGATCCACGGGCGCGGCCAGCACGTGCCCGCGCGACGGCAGGAGTTCCGTGTTCGTCATCGTCCGTATGCCCTCTCTCGCCGCGCCTTCGGCCCGTCCGTGACCCGTCTCCGGCCGATCCGTCCTGATCCCAGCGAAGCGCCTCGTGGAGCCACGGGCATCCGGGCGGGCCCGTTTCCTGGGCCGAACGGACCAGAGCCTGTCCGGCGGGGCACGGCGAGGACGCGGGCCACCCGGTGGAACCGGAAGGGGCCGACCGGCCCTAACCTCGCTTCAGCGGTGTGAAGGAGGATGGACCGATGGCTCATGACGACGTGTTCCGGGTGCTGGACCGGGAAGAATGCCTGCGCCTGCTGGCCAAGGCGCCGGTCGGCCGTGTCGTTTTCACCCGGCATGCCCTTCCCGCCGTCCTCCCCGTCAACTTCTCCATCGACACCGACAGCTCCGTGCTGCTGCGCACCTCGGCCTCCTCCGAGCTGGTGCGCGCCGTCGACGGTGTCGTCGTCGCCTTCGAGGCCGACGCGTTCGACGCCACGCTGCGGTCGGGCTGGAGCGTCGTCGTCACCGGGCGGGCCGCCGTGGTGACGGATCCGGCCGAGCACGAACGGCTCAGCCGTACCGGGCCGCGGTCCTGGATGCCGATCGCCGACGCCATCTTCGTCCGTATCGAGTCGGAGATCGTCACCGGCCGGGAGCTGGGCGACACCGGGGGTATCTGAGCCCGCGCGGCGCGGCGGCGCCCAGGACCTGCCGGGCCCGGCCCGCACCGTCCCCGCTCCGCCGTCCGCACCCCCGTCCGCACCGTCCCCCCGCGATCACCCGTGCCCGGCGGGATAGCATCGGCCCCGCCGGGGTTCTCGCGTGCGCAGCGGGGTCCCGACCGCAGATCGAGAAGGCGAAGGGCGGGGCTGGCCATGACTGTGCCACCGGAGGACGGGCAGGACCGGCGGGGGGCGGACGATCCGCGGGATCCCCGGGAGCGGCTGCGGGATCTGGAGACGATGCTGGGCGCGCTGACCGACCAGGCCGTCGTCAGGCTGGGGCCGGACGGCGAGGTGCTGCGGTGGAGCCGCAGCGCCGAGGCGATGACCGGGTACCGCGAGGACGAGGTCGTCGGGCGGCAGCTGTCGCTGCTGCGTACCGAGGAGGACCGCCGGGCCGGGTTCGTCGACCAGGAGCTGACCGCCGTACGGGACGAGGGGCGCCGGGAGTTCCAGAGCTGGTGGGTGCGCAAGAGCGGGGAGCGGTTCCTCGCGCTCACCACGGTGACGGCCGTGGAGGACGGCGGCGGTTTCGTCACCGTGCTGCGTGACGTCACCGAGAGCGCCCGCGCCGAATCGTTGTTCCACGGGCTGCTGGAGTCCGCGCCGGACGCCATGGTCATCGTCGCCTCCGACGGGCGGATCGTGCTGGTCAACCGGCAGGCCGAGGTGCTGTTCGGCTTCGAGCGGGCCGAGCTGGTCGGGCGGGAGATCGAGGTGCTGGTGCCCGGCCGGTTCCGCGACCGGCACTTCGGGCACCGGAACGGCTTCTTCTCGCATCCCACGGTGCGGCCCATGGGCGCCGGGCTCGAGCTGTGGGGCATGCGCCGCGACGGCACCGAGTTCCCCGTCGAGATCAGCCTCAGCCCTCTCGAGACCGCCGAGGGAGAGCTGGTCGCCGCCGCCATCCGTGACGTCACCGAGCGCCGCGAGACGGAGCAGCGGCTGCAGCGGCAGCGCGACGAGATCCTGGAGCTGTCCACCCCGGTGATCCAGGTGTGGGACAAGGTGCTCGCCCTGCCGATCATCGGCACCCTCGACACACTGCGCGCCACCCGGCTCACCGAGGGTCTGCTGGAGAAGATCGCCCAGACCCAGGCCGAGGTCGCGATCCTGGACATCAGCGGCGTGCCCACCATCGACACCCAGGTCGCCCAGCATCTGCTCAAGACCGTGCAGGCCGCGGCCCTCATGGGCACCGTGAGCATCATGAGCGGCGTGCGTCCCGAGACCGCGCAGTCCATGGTGCACCTGGGCATCGACATGGCGGGGCTGCGCTCGCGCAACACCCTGCAGGACGCCCTTCAGCTGGCCCTCGCGGTGCTGGCCGAGCGCGCCGACAGCGCCTCGACGGCCGCCCGCGCCCTGCTCTCCGGAGGCCGCGGTGAGTGACGACGTCGTTCCCGTCATGCAGATCGGTGACACGCTGCTGGTGGCCCTCCAGGGCGACCTCGACGACACCACGGTCATCCAGATCGAGGAGCAGCTCACCCGCGAGGTCGCCCGCACCGGCGCCACCGGCATGCTCGTCGACGTGAGCCGGCTCAGTGTGGTGGACTCCTTCATCGCCCGTGTCCTCGCCCGGATCGTCGCCATGGTGCGGCTGCTGGGCGCGCAGGCGGCGATCGTGGGCATCCAGCCGGCCGTGGCCATCACCCTGGTCGAGCTCGGCGTGCCGATGGGCCACCTGGACACCGCGCTCAACGCCGAGCAGGGCCTCGCACTGCTCCAGCGGCTGCGCCGCAACGTCTCCGGTACGGACTGACCGTGCGCCCGGAGACCGGGGCGGGCCGTGAGCCCGCCGACTTCGACATCATCGACGAGTCCGACCTCATCCGCGTCCGCAAGGTGCTGCGTACCGAGGCCGAGGACGCCGGGCTGAACCTCGTCGACACGACCAAGCTGATCACGGCCGGCAGCGAGCTGGCCCGCAACATCCTCAACTACGCCACCGGCCGCCGCGGCCGGTTCAGTGTGGCGCGGGTGCTGCGGGAGGGGCGGCGCGGGGTGCAGGCCACCTTCGCCGACGACGGGCCCGGCATCGCCGACCTCGACGCCGCCATGACCGACGGTTTCAGTACCCGTGGCAGCATGGGTCTCGGTCTGCCCGGCGCGAAACGCCTGGTGGACAGCATGACGCTCACCTCGGCGAGCGACTCGGGCACGACCGTGGTGATCGTGAAGTGGCAGCGGTGAGCCTCGGTGGCGCCGTGGCGGCCGGAGCGACCGGAGCGGCCACGGCAGCTGTGACCGGCGTGACTGCTGTGGCTGTCGTGACAGCCGTGGCTTCGGACAGGGAGTGGTGCGGTTCTGAGTGAGAGCGAGCACCGGCGGCATCCCGTCGCCGCCGAGGAGGACGTCGGGGCGCTGCGGCGTGCCGTGGCCCGGCTCGCGGTGACACAGACCGGGCTGAGGCCCGGTGCCGCCGAGCTGGTCGCCACCGAGCTCGGCACCAATCTGCTGCGGCACGCCATGCCGGGCGGCTATGTCCTCGTCAGGAAGGCGGGGGACGGCATCGAGCTGATCTCCGTCGACGCCGGACCGGGCATGCCCGCCTCCGCCGTCGCACGGGCGCTGTCCACGACCGGTCCCGCCCCCGCCCCCGGTGCCGCCCCCGCGTCGTCGTACCGCGGTGTCGGTGGAATCCCCTCGCGACCCGGCACCGGGCTCGGTGCGGGGCCGGGTGCGGGGCTCGGTGCGGGACTCGGAGTCGTACGGCGTCAGGCCGCCGAGTTCGATCTGTACTCCGACCGGCACGGCACCGTCGTCTACGCCCGCCTCGGCAGCCCCCCGCCCGCTGTGCCCGGTCCCGGGCCCGGCGGCGGTCACTGGCGCTTCGGCGGGGTGAACATCCCCTACGGCGGCGACGGCGAGTCCGGCGACGCCTGGGCCGTGGCCCCCGGTCCCGCGGGTCCGACGGGGCCGACGCTGGCCGCCCTGGTCGTCGACGGCCTCGGGCACGGACCGGCCGCGGCCCTCGCCGCCCGTGCGGCGGTCCAGGAGTTCGAGCGGGGTCCGCTGACCGGGCTGGAACCGTTCGTCCGGCACGCCCACGAGGTCCTGCGCGCCACGCGCGGCGGGGTGCTCGGCACCTGTCTGATCGACCCGGTCCGCGGCGAGCTCGCTTACGCGGCGGTCGGCAACATCACCGGCCGGGTCGTCACCGGCGCCGGCGCGAGCGTCACCGGCGGGAACCGGAACGGCACCGGCGCGAGCGGCACCGGCAGGATCAGCAGCGGCCGGGGTACGTACCTGCTGGACCGCCCCGGCACCCTCGGCACCCATCTCCCGCTGCCCACGATCCGCCTCCAGCACTGCCCGTGGCGGCCGGGATCCACGCTGATCCTGGTCAGCGACGGGATCCGGTCCGGCTGGAGTCCGTCCCCCGAGGACCATCCCGGGCTGCTCGCCCGGCATCCGGCGGTCGTCGCCGCCGTACTGCACCGCGAGTACGGCAGGCCCAACGACGACGCGACGGTCCTCGTCGTCCACCAGCCGGAGGCGGTACCGGACGTGGTACCGGAGGCGGGGCCGTCCCCCCGGACGGTCTGACCGCCGCCGCCCGGGTGACGTGGTCGCCCGCCCGGGTGACATGACATGATGAGCGCGGCTCAAGCACCCAGCGGCGAAGGACGGACAGCATGGGGGACACCCTCGCCCCCCGGCCCCGGGGCGGCTCCGAGGATCCGGCACAACAGCAGGCCGAGCTGGCACACCGCGACCGTCTCATCGACGAGTTGCGCCAGGAGCTGGAGGACACCAACCGCGGCCTGATCGCCCTGCACACGGAGCTGGAGCACGCCCGGCGGGCGGAGACCCGGCTCGCGGCGATCGTGGCGTCCTCCGACGACGCGTCGTTCGCGCTCGACCTCGCCTGCCGCATCCAGACCTGGAACCCCGGTGCGCAGCGGCTGCTCGGCCGGACCGAGGCGGAGACCGTCGGTGCGTCCACGGACGTACTGATGTCCGAGGAGGCGCGTACGGCGTTCCGCACGGCGGTGGACGGCATCCGCGCCGAGCGACGCGCGGAGTCGTACGACTCCCGCTGGCTGCGCGCCGACGGCGACGAGGTGGACGTGTCGGTCTCGGTGTCGGCGATGCGCGACCCCGAGGGCGCCCTGATCGGCTTCGCCGCGACGGCGCGGGACATCACCCATCAGCTGGCCGCCCAGGCGGAGCTGGCCGCCGCACGCGCCGACCGGGAGGTCATGGCCGACCGCGACCGGATCGCCCGCGATCTGCACGACATGGTCATCCAGCGGGTCTTCGGCGCGGGGCTCGCCCTCCAGAGCATCACCGGGCGGGTGGAACGGCCGGACCTCGCCAAGCGCCTCACGTCGGTCATGGACGAACTCGACGCCACCATCCGGGAGCTGCGGGGCGCCATCTTCAATCTCCACCAGCCGCTTCAGAAGGCGATCAGCCTGCGCGCCCAGGTCGTCGACGAGACCGGCGCGGCGACGGAACGGCTCGGTTTCGAGCCGGTGGTGGAGTTCCACGGCCCGGTCGACGCCGCGCTCCCGGACGAGACGGCCGTGCAGCTGCTCGCGGTGCTGCGCGAGGCCCTGTCCAACGCCGTGAAGCACGCCCACGCCTCCGCCGTCACGGTCTCCGTGCACGCGGGGCGTGATCTGCTCCTCGAGGTCACCGACAACGGCCGCGGTCTCGGACAGCCGACCCGCAGCAGCGGTCTGACCAATCTGCGCCGCCGGGCCGAGAAGCTGGGCGGCACGTTCGAGGCGACCGGTCCCGCGACCGGGGGAACCCGCCTGCGCTGGCGGATCCCCCTGGAGGCGGACGCGGGGCACTGATCGTCGTCCGGGTCCCTCGTCAGGCCTGCACGAGGGTGATGTCGCGCCGCGCGAACGCGTGGATGCGGGGCAGCGGCAGACCGCCGACCGGCCGCAGCTCCAGGATCACGGCGTCGACGTGCGCCGCGCCGGGTACGAACATGCCGGGCGCGGTCGTGCCCGTGTTCACCCAGGTGCGCACGGTGCCGTCGCAGATCGCGCGGCTGCCGCCGATCCCGGCGCCGGTCGTCGCACCCGTGCCGGAGGTCTGGCCGAGGGACGCTCCGACGAATGCCGGACCGATGGCGTCGGTGCACAGGTAGGTGCCGGAGAGGGTGACGGTGCCGTCGGCGGCGACGGTGCCGGTCGCGTCGACGGTCACGAACTCGTTCGCCGCGATCTTCTGCGCGGACGCGTCGGGTGCGGCCGGCGCGGCGTACGCGGCCGGCGCGGCCGGCAGCAGGAGGGCGGTCGCGGCGACGGCGGCGGCGGTCGTGCCGAGCAGGCCGCGACGGCGCCGTGCGGGGCGCGCGCTCTGGGTCGTGAGCATGGAGTTACCTCCGATGAGATGCAGAGATGCAATGAACCGAGGTCTCAGAGGTACCGGTCGGCGCGCACCGTGGGTGCGACCGTCACCCCATCGGTGGCGAGTCCGCACCCAGGTGCTCCGCGCCGGGCTCATCGAGTGAGTTCGTGAGGGAGTTCATGAGGGCCGTCACGCGGGGGTTCGTGAGGGGGCCCGCGGCCTGGTTGCTGACGGACCCCGTGGCACGGTCCGGGGATTGTCCGGGAGTTGTCCGGGGGTTGTCACAACCGGCTTCAGAGCGTTCCTAGGAGTCCGCGAGCCGAGGATGGTTCAGTCGTACCGGCGGCGCCGAAGCCGCCGGCACCCGTCCGACGTGGAGGTGCGCCATGTGTTCCCACCAGTCCTCGTGCTCCGCCGCCGACACCCGCGCCGCGCACATCGTGGCCGCCCGCCCCGAGCAGGGCTGGACCCTGCTGTGCGACGGTGCGATCGTCTTCGACGACACCGGTGAACTGCTCCCCGACGGCCGCGTCGTCGCCCCGCACCGGGTGCCCGTCGGGCCGGGCGCCGCCCCGCTCCCGGCCGCCGCCTGAGCTCCGGCCCCCCGCGGGGAGAACCCGGTCCGGGGCGGGCCGCGCCGCCGCTCTGCGTACCGGAGGTGACCAGCAGCAATACCGAAGACCTAAGATGATCAACGTGTCCGACCAGCATGCTCCACGGTCTCTGATCGTCACGCTCTACGGCGCCTACGGCCGCTTCGTGCCCGGCCCGGTGCCCGTCGCCGAGCTGATCCGGCTGCTCGCCGCGGTCGGCGTGGACGCGCCCTCCGTACGGTCTTCGGTGTCCCGTCTCAAACGGCGCGGGCTGCTGCTGCCCGCCCGTACGGCGCGAGGTGCGGCGGGGTACGAACTCTCGCCGGAGGCAAGGCAGTTGCTGGAGGACGGCAACCGGCGTGTCTATGCCGCGGCGCCACCCGAGGACGAGGGCTGGGTGCTCGCGGTGTTCTCGGTGCCGGAGTCGGAGCGGCAGAAGCGGCACGTACTGCGCTCCCGGCTGGCCGGGCTCGGCTTCGGCACGGCGGCGCCCGGAGTGTGGATCGCCCCGGCACGGCTGTACGAGGAGGCCCGCAACAGTCTCCGGCGGCTGCGGCTCGACCGGTACGTGGATCTCTTCCGCGGTGAGCACCTGGGGTTCGCGGCGACCGCCGAGGCGGTGACCCGGTGGTGGGACCTGGCCACGATCGCGAAGACGCACGAGGCGTTCCTCGACCGTTACGCGCCGGTGCTGCGGGAGTGGGAGCGGCGCGCCGACACCCCGCCGGAGGCGGCGTACCGGGACTATCTGCTCACCCTGGACTCCTGGCGTCGTCTGCCGTACGCCGATCCGGGGCTGCCCGCGCATCTGCTGCCCGGCGACTGGCCCGGCACGCGCTCCGCGGCGGTGTTCCTGGAGCTGCACGAACGGCTGCGGGACGCGGGGGCGGTGTTCGCCGGGGTGTGACGCCGTGACCGCCGCGGGGGTACGGGGGAGGCGGAGGGGCTCGTACGGTCACGGTGGCACGGACCGCCGTGTCACGAATCGTCGATGGAGCGGTAACAAACGGCCCGGGTCCGGGAGGGCGGGTGCCGAGGGGGGTACTCCGACTGGTACCGGGGCCGAAGGTCCCGTACGGCACCCGACGAAACGCCCCTGCCGGAGGGCGCCGTACCCTTCATATGGTTGAAGGCAGGACAGCCTGCTCATGAACGGAACCACCGTGCAAGAACGTCCCCCGGCCTCCGCCTCCTGGCGGGTGGCCCTGCCCCACTCGGCCACGGCCGTGCCCGTGGCCCGTGCCCTGGTCCGCACGGCGCTGACCGGTGCCGAACACGGGACCGACCGGGACACCGCGGAGCTCCTCACCGCGGAACTGGTGGCCAACGCCGTGGAGCACACGGCCGGGGACACCCCGATCGAGCTGGTGATGGAGCTGCTGCCGACCGGGTGCCGGATCGAGGTGCACGACCCGGACCCGGCGCCGCCCGGTGATCTGACCCGCCCCGGCCCGGACGGCAGCCCCGATCCCTGGCAGGAGCACGGCCGCGGACTGCTGCTGATCCGCTCCCTCAGCTCGTCGTGCGGGCACCGGCGCACCACGTCCGGCAAGGCGGTGTGGTTCCGGTTGCCCGTGGTGCCGGCGCAGTGGCGGCCGCGGCAGTCCTGAGAGAGAGGGCGGCCGGGCGCCGGCACCTCATGCGAGGGTCGCCACCAGGACCGCCTTGATGGTGTGCAGGCGGTTCTCCGCCTCGTCGAAGACGACCGAGTGGTCCGACTCGAAGACCTCGTCCGTGACCTCCAGCGAGTCCAGGCCGTACTCCTCGTGGATCTCCCGGCCGACCTTGGTGCCCAGGTCGTGGAAGGCCGGCAGGCAGTGCAGGAACCGGACGTCCGGGTTGCCGGTGGCGCGCAGCACGTCCATGGTCACGGCGTACGGCGACAGCGCGGCGATGCGCTCGGCCCAGACGTCCTTGGGCTCGCCCATGGAGACCCATACGTCGGTCGTCACGAAGTCCGCTCCGCGCACCCCCTCCTCGACCTGTTCGGTGAGGGTGATGCGCGCGCCGCTGCCCTCGGCGAGCTTGCGGGCCCGCTCGACGACGTCGTCGGCGGGCCAGTAGGCGCGCGGGGCGACGATCCGGACGTCCATGCCGAGCAGGGCGCCGGTGACCAGGTAGGAGTTGCCCATGTTGAAACGGGCGTCGCCGAGGTAGGCGTAGGCGATCCGGGTGAGGGGCTCGGACGTGTGCTCGGTCATGGTGAGCACGTCGGCGAGCATCTGGGTGGGATGCCAGTCGTCGGTGAGCCCGTTGAAGACGGGGACCCCGGCGTACGCGGCGAGCTCCTCGACCTTGGCCTGGCTGTCGCCGCGGTACTCGATGCCGTCGTACATCCTCCCCAGCACCCGCGCGGTGTCCTTCACGGACTCCTTGTGGCCGATCTGCGAGCCCGCGGGGTCGAGATACGTCGTCGAGGCGCCCTGGTCGGCGGCGGCGACCTCGAAGGCGCAGCGGGTACGGGTCGAGGTCTTCTCGAAGATCAGCGCGATGTTCTTCCCGCGCAGGTACGGCGTCTCGGTCCCGGCCTTCTTGGCCGCCTTCAGTTCCGCGGCCAGCTCGATCAGCGCGCGGAACTCGCCGCCGGTGAAGTCCAGCTCCTTGAGGAAGTGACGGCCGGCGAGGGCGGTCGGGACGGTCGCCATGGGTCGTGCTCCTGGGGTCGGTACGGGGGAGGAACGGGCAGATCTGGAAGTCTATACGAGGTCCGGCATTTATATACAGTCATGCGTGCGTCTATACGGCCTCCCGTTCGACCGGGCAGCTCATGCAGCGCGGGCCGCCCCTCCCCCGGCCCAGCTCGCTGCCCGGGATCTCGATGACCTCGATGCCCTGTTTGCGCAGGTGGGTGTTGGTGGTGGAGTTGCGCTCGTAGGCGACGACGACGCCCGGTTCGACGGCCAGGACGTTGCAGCCGTCGTCCCACTGCTCCCGTTCGGCGGCATGCACGTCCTGGGTGGCGGTCAGCACGCGGATCTCGCTCAGTCCGAGGGCGGCGGCGATCGCGCGGTGCATGTGCTCCGGCGGATGGTCGGTGACCTTCAGCTCCTTGTCGCCGGCGCCGGGTTCGATGGTGTAGGAGCGGAGCATGCCGAGGCCGGCGTACTGGGTGAAGACGTCGCGGTCGACCATGGTCATCGCGGTGTCGAGATGCATCAGGGCGCGCTTCTTCGGCAGGTCGAGCGCGACGATCGTGCGCGCCGACCCGGCGGCGAACAGCTTGTGCGCGAGCATCTCCACGGCCTGCGGGGTGGTGCGCTCGCTCATGCCGATGAGGACGGCGCCGTTGCCGATGACCAGGACGTCGCCGCCCTCGATGGTGGAGGGGTAGTCGGCCTGCCCCTCGGACCAGACGTGGAAGTCCTCGCCCCGGAAGAGGGGGTGGTGGCGGTAGATGGCCTCGAAGTGGACGGTCTCGCGCTGCCGGGCGGGCCAGCGCATCGCGTTGATGGAGACGCCGTCGTAGATCCAGGCCGAGGTGTCCCGGGTGAAGAGGTGGTTGGGGAGCGGGCGCAGCAGGAAGTCGTCGAGCTCCATGACGTGGAAGCGCACCGAGGTCGGCTCCTGGTGGGCGTCCAGGAACTCACGCTTGGTCATGCCGCCGACCAGGGCCTCGGCGAGTTCGCGGGAGGAGAGGGTCTCGAAGGCGGCGCGCAGGTGGTCGGTGGCGAGGGGGCCGTACTCCTTCTCGTCGAAGACCCTGTCCAGGACCAGGTCCCTGGCCGCCGGGAGGTCCAGGGTCTCGGTCAGCAGGTCGCCGAAGAGGTGGACGGCGACACCACGGTCCCGCAGCACGTCGGCGAACCCGTCGTGCTCGGCGCGGGCCCGGCGCACCCAGAGCACGTCGTCGAAGAGCAGGGCGTCCTTGTTGCTGGGGGTGAGCCTTTTGAGCTCGAGGTCGGGCCGGTGAAGGATGACGCGGCGCAGCCGCCCGGCCTCGGAGTCGACGTGGAATGCCATGCCTCCATCCTCACCACGGGCACCCGGCTTCACCCACTTCGGTGCGATAACGAGATCGTCTCACCGCACCTCACCGCACCTCACCGCACACCGCGCCTCACGGCACGTCTCGCGCACCTCGCCGCGCCTCGCCGTACTTCGCCACGGAACCGGAACCCCCGTTTTCGTCCTCTTGACGACAAGCGATCATTCCGCTTATCGTCTACATGACGAAAATCGATGAGGGGGGCCACATGGCCGACATCACCCGGCGCCTGGGCTGGCGCCATCTGCGCGGCGCTCCGACCGCGCACATCAGGCACCACCGCTCGGGCGAGCTCGTCCACGACGGTACGGGGCTCAGCTTCTGGTACCGCGCGCTGCACGCGGCGCTGTCGGAGATCCCGGTCGACGACCGGGAACTGGCGATGACCTTCCACGCCCGTACCTCCGACTTCCAGGACGTGACGGTGCAGGCGACGGTCACCTACCGGATCAGCGACCCGGCCCTCGCCGCCGCCCGCCTCGATTTCTCCGTCTCCCCCGACACCGGTGTCTGGCGGGGCGCCCCGCTCGAACAGCTCGGCACGCTGCTCACCGAGACGGCGCAGCAGCACGCGCTCGCCGTCCTGGCCCGTACGCCGCTGGCGGCGGCGCTGGCCGACGGGGTGGCCGCGGTGCGGGAACGGGTCGCCGAGGGACTCGCGGCGGAGCCGCGGCTGCCGGCCACCGGGATCGAGGTGGTCGCGGTGCGTGTCGTGGCGCTGCGGCCCGAGCCCGAGGTGGAGCGGGCGCTGCGCACCCCGGCCCGGGAGCAGATCCAGCAGGAGGCCGACCGGGCGACCTACGAGCGGCGCGCGGTGGCCGTCGAGCGGGAGCGGGCGATCGCGGAGAACGAGCTGGCCAGCCAGATCGAACTGGCCCGCCGCGAGGAGCAGCTGGTCGAGCAGCGCGGCACCAACGCCCGCCGCGAGGCGGAGGAGCACGCGGCGGCCGACGCGGTGCGGGCCGAGGCGGAGGCGTCCCGCACGGTGCGGCTGGCGGACGCCGAGGCGGCGCGTGCGGTACGGCTGGCGCGTGCGGAGGCGGAGGCCGCCCGTGAGGTCGGCGAGGCGCGGGCCGAGGCCCAGGCGGCCTGGCTCCGGGTGCACGGCGACGTCGACGTGGCCACGCTGCACGCGCTCACCGGGACGCGGCTCGCGGAGAACCTGCCGCACATCGAGAGCGTGACGGTGTCGCCGGACGTCCTGACCGGGCTGCTGTCGAAGCTCGCCGGGCGGGAGGAGGCGTGAGCCTCGCGCCGCGCGTCGTCCTGGTCCACCGCACCACGGAGTACGAGGAGCTGGTGGCCCACCACGGCACGCACGGGCAGGCGGCGTTCTTCCTGTCCAGCCGGGGGCGCGGCATCGGCGAGGTCGCCGAACGGCACCACCGCTCGAAGGCGGCGCTCGCGTCGGTGACCGCGGCGGTGCCGCTGACCTGGCGGCAGGCGCTGGTGGAACGGCGCGACCTGGACCGTTTCCTGTTCGCCCCGGAGGACGTGGTGGTCGTGGTCGGCCAGGACGGTCTGGTGGCCAACGTCGCCAAGTACCTGGCCGGTCAGCCGGTGGTGGGCATCGACACCGATCCGGGGCGCAATCCGGGCGTGCTGGTACGGCACCGGGCCGCCGACGCGGCCCGGCTGCTGCCGGGCGCGCTGACCGCGGCGACGGGCGTGGACGAACTCACCATGGTCGAGGCCGTCGCCGACGACACGCAGCGGCTGGTGGCCCTCAACGAGATCTACCTCGGCTCGGCGGGTCACCAGACCGCCCGGTACCGCCTGGGTCTCGACGGCGACAGGGGTGCCGTCGAGACCCAGGCATCCTCCGGCGTGCTGGTCGGCACCGGGACGGGCGCGACGGGGTGGATCCGGTCGGTGTGGCAGGAGCGGCAGGGCGGGGGCGGGCTGCGGCTCCCCTCCCCCACGGAGGAGCGGCTGCTGTGGTACGTCCGTGAGGCCTGGCCCTCCCCCGCCACGGGTACGTCCCTGGTCGCCGGGGAGCTGACCCGCTCGGCGGCCCTCCGGCTCACCGCGGAATCGGAACGCCTGATCGCCTTCGGCGACGGAATGGAGGGCGACGCCCTGGAACTCACCTGGGGACAGACGGTACGGGTGGGAGTGTGCGAGCAGCGCCTACGGCTGATGGGCTGAACGTGCCCGTACGGGCCGGCTCGGGGGCGAACTCTGCGACCGAGGCGAGCCCCAACTCCCCAGGGGCGCGGGGGGGGGCAAACTCTGTGGCCGAGGCGAGCCCCAACTCCCCAGGGGCGCGGGGAACTGCGCGACCAGCCACAACGAACCCGCACCCTGAAACCCGGCCCAGGCCCCGCAACGCCCCGCAACGCCCCGCAGGGCACCGTCAGCAGTACGGAGGCTGGTTGGTCAGCGCCGTAGCGACCCGCATCCAGACACCGAACTGCCGGTACAGCGCGGGCAGTTCGCCCTCGGCACGGACCGTGCGGGAGTCGGTCGCGGTGACGCCCGGCAGACCGGCCAGCGTGGCGGGGACCGACGCCGACTGCCAGCGGACCTCCAGGACGGCCGGTCCCGCCGCCGGTTCGGGTACCGCGAGCGGGGCCGCGAGCGCGGCGGAGACCGCGTCCTCGATCGCCTGCCGCGCGTCGTCCTCGGGGCGCAGCTCCGCCGCGAAGCGGTCGGTCGCGTACTTCACGGCGACCGCCGTGATCGACGGGTCCCAGTCGGTGGCCTCGGCGCAGGCCACGTCGTCGCCGGTGAGCGCGACCACCGGGACGCCGATGGCCGCCGCGGTGGCCTGGGCGAGGCCGGTCTCGCCGACGGGGCGGCCGTCCAGCCACATGTCCTCGATCTCGTGGCCCATGAAGCTGTGGCTGAGCACGCCGAGGGCTCCGGCGCGGGCGTGGTAGCCGACGCAGATCATCGCGTCGTGCGCGGCCACCAGCCCTTCCAGCATCCCCATCTGCTTGGGCCTGCCCCGGATGAGCCGGGCCGCCGGGTGCAGGTCCTCGGGGAGCAGGTTGCGCATCGGGCCGTGCGCGTCGTTGACGAGCACATCACTCGCCCCGGCCGCCACCGCTCCCCGTACGGCGGCGTTGACGTCCAGCGCCATCATCCTGCGGCCACGCTCGTAGTCACGGCCGCCGGGCTGGACGTCGTCACGGTCGACGAGTCCGGTGACGCCTTCCATGTCGGCGCTGATGTAGATCCGCACAGGTGCGCTCCTCGGGACGTCGCGTCTGGACCCGCCTGCTCGAACTCGATCAAGCTCGATCAGGCGAAGCATGCCACGCCCGTGCGGCGCACCTGTGCCGATCAGCCGGAACCCGGCCCGATCAGCGGCGCCCCGTGCCGGACAGCGGGGACCCGTGCAGGTCGGGCCGCGGCGCCCCGTGCCGGTCGGGCCGCGGTCACAGCCGGGGGTCGACCGGCTCCGACTCCAGGGCCAGCACCGCGAACACCGCCTCGTGCACCCGCCACAGCGGTTCGTTCCCGGCCAGCCGGTCGAGGGCCTCCAGACCGAGCGCGTACTCGCGCAGCGCCAGCGACCGCTTGTGGTTCAGGAACCGCTGCCGCAGCCGGGCGAGGTGGTCCGGTCGGGTGTACTCGGGGCCGTAGATGATCCGTAGATACTCACGGCCCCGGCACTTGACGCCGGGCTGGACCAGCCGGCCGGACGCGCCGCGCACCAGCGCGCCGAGCGGCTTGACGACCATGCCCTCGCCGCCGCGCCCGGTCATCTCCAGCCACCAGTCGGTGCCCGCCCGTACCGACTCGGGGTCGCCGGTGTCGACGTGGAGCCGCCGGGTGGTCTGGAGGAGGCCGGTGCCGTCGTGC
Organism: Streptomyces sp. NPDC047000; assembly: GCF_040644295.1. Lineage (NCBI taxonomy): Bacteria > Bacillati > Actinomycetota > Actinomycetes > Kitasatosporales > Streptomycetaceae > Streptomyces > Streptomyces sp. NPDC047000. The sequence goes on along the minus strand of NZ_JBEYWE010000001.1, from coordinate 117,176 downwards.
TCGACGAGCCGGTCGACGAGGACGAGCTGCTCGTCGTGCGGCAGCGCGGCCAGGCTGCGGCCCCGCGCCGCGAGGATCTGGAACGGCGCGAGGCGGACGCCGTCCAGGCCGTCCGTGGTCCAGCAGTAGCGCCGGTACGCCGCGGTGAACGCGGCCGCGTCACCGGCGCGTTCACGCTGGCGTGCCAGCAGGCCGCTCACCTCGACCCCGCGGGCGGCGGCGGCCTCCAGCGCGGCGAGCGCGCCGGGGAACACCGCTCCGGAGGCGGCGCCGACCGCGGCGTACTGACTGCGCAGCAGCCCCTGGGCCTTCAGCGACCAGGGCATCAGCTCGGCGTCCAGCAGCAGCCAGTCCGTGTCGAGCGCTCCCCACAGCCCGGCCGCGTCGATCGCCGCACGCAGCCGCCCGAGGATCTCCTCGGTGACCGCCGGGTCGTCGAAGAACGGGCGTCCGGTGCGGGTGTAGAGCGAGCCGGTGGTGCCGTCGTCCGGGACGCCGAACCGCTTGCGGGCCGTCTCCGCGTCCCGGCACACCAGGGCCACGGCGCGCGAACCCATGTGCTTCTCCTCGCACACGACGTGCGCGACCCCGTCTCCGGCGTACTGCGCGAACGCCTCGGCCGGGTGCTCCAGATAGCCCTCGACGCGGCTGGTCGCGGTGGGGGCCATGGTCGGCGGGAGGTACGGCAGCAGGCGGGGGTCCACCGCGAAGCGGCTCATGACCTCCAGCGCGGCCGCCGCGTTCTCCTCGCGGACGGCGACCCGGCCGGCGTGCCGGGTCTCCACGGTCCGCCGCCCGTGCACGTCCGCCAGGTCCAGCGGGCGCCCGTCGTGTCCGCCGGGCGCTTCGCTCCGCAGCGGTCTGGCCGGTTCGTACCAGACCCGCTCGGCCGGTACGTCGACCAGTTCCCGCTCCGGCCAGCGCAGCGCGGTCAGCTTGCCGCCGAACACGGCGCCGGTGTCGAGGCAGATGGTGTTGTTGAGCCAGGTGGCCTCCGGGACCGGGGTGTGGCCGTAGACCACGGCCGCCCGGCCCCGGTAGTCCTCCGCCCACGGGTAGCGCACCGGCAGGCCGAACTCGTCGGTCTCACCGGTGGTGTCGCCGTACAGGGCGTGCGAGCGGACCCGTCCGGAGGTGCGGCCGTGGTACTTCTCCGGCAGACCAGCGTGGCAGACCACCAGCCGGCCGCCGTCCAGGACGTAGTGGCTGACGAGTCCGTCGATGAACGCCCGCACCCGCTGCGTGAACTCCTCGCTCTCCCCCTCCATCTGTGCGACGGTCTCGGCGAGCCCGTGGGTCTGCTGGACCTTGCGGCCCTTCAGATACCTTCCGTACTTGTTCTCGTGGTTGCCGGGGACGCACAGCGCGTGGCCCGCCTCGGTCATCGACATCACCCGGCGCAGCACCCCCGGGCTGTCCGGGCCTCGGTCGACGAGGTCGCCGACGAACACGGCGGTCCGGCCCTCCGGGTGCACGCCGTCCGCGTACCCCAGTGTGCCGAGCAGCGACTCGAGTTCGGCCGAGCAGCCGTGGATGTCGCCGATGATGTCGAAGGGGCCGGTGAGGTGGGTCAGGTCGTTGAACCGCTTCTCGGTGACGACCGTGGCCCGCTCGGTCTCCTCCACGCCGCGCAGCACATGCACCTTGCGGAAGCCCTCGCGCTCCAGGTGGCGCAGGGAGCGCCGCAGTTCCCGTATGTGGCGCTGGATGACCCGGCGCGGCATGCCGGCCCGGTCCTCGCGGCCCGCGTTGCGCTCGGCGCACACCTCTTCCGGGACGTCGAGCACGATGGCGATGGGCAGGACGTCGTACTGCCGGGCCAGGTCGATCAGCTGCCGGCGGGCGTCGGACTGCACGCTGGTCGCGTCCACGACGGTGCGGCGGCCCGCGGCCAGGCGCTTGCCCGCGATGTAGTGCAGGACGTCGAAGGCGTCCTTGGTGGCGCTCTGGTCGTTCTCGTCGTCGGAGACGAGGCCGCGGCAGAAGTCGCTGGAGATGACCTCGGTGGGGGCGAAGTGGCGGCGGGCGAAGGTGGACTTCCCGGAGCCGGAGGCGCCGACGAGGACGACGAGGGACAGATCGGTGACGGGGAGGACGCGCCCGGCGGTCCTCACTCCGGTGACGGTCCCGTTCCCGGGGCCGGACTCGCGCCCGGTCTCGTACCCGGACCCGCTCGTGTTCTCGTTCTCGAGCCCGGTCTCGTTCTTGCTCTCGTTCTCGTTCTCGTTCTCGTTCTCGCTCATGCTGCCTTCGCCTCCTTCGCGGCGGTCCGGTTGCCGTTGCGGGTGTCGTCGCGGGTGTCGCTGACGGTGCCTCTCGGGGTGTCGTCGGGGCCCTGGAGGGTGAACACGGCCATCTGGGTGGGTGGTCCGACCTCCGGATCCGCGTCGCCGACGGGCCGGAAGCCGACCCGGTAACCGTGCCGCGCCGCCACCGTGTCCGCCCAGGCGCGGAACTCGTCACGGGTCCACTCGAAGCGGTGGTCGCCGTGCCGGGTGTGCCCGGCCGGGAGGCTCTCCCAGCGGACGTTGTACTCCACGTTCGGCGTGGTCACGACCACCGTGCGGGGGCGGGCGGCGCCGAACACGGCGTACTCCAGGGCGGGCAGCCGGGGCAGGTCGAGGTGCTCGACGACCTCACTGAGCACGGCGGCGTCGTAACCCGTGAGCCGCTTGTCGGTGTAGGCGAGCGAGCCCTGGAGCAGCCGCACCCGGGACGCCTGCCGCTCCCCCATGCGGTCCGGCCTCAGCCGCCGGGAGGCGATGGCGAGCGCCCGCACCGACACGTCGAGACCGACGATCTCGGTGAACGCCGGGTCCTTCAGCAGGGCCTGCACCAGCTGGCCCTGCCCGCAGCCGAGGTCGAGGACACGGGCGGCGCCGGACTCCTTCAGCACGGCGAGGATCGCCTCGCGGCGGCGGACGGCGAGCGGAACGGGCCGGTCGCCGGCGTCCTCCGGCCCGGCACCACGACCGTTGCCGCCCTCTCCTTCGCCCCCGGCTCCGCTCGTCCCCTCGGCCGCGCCGTCGCCCTCGCCGCCGTCGCCCTCGCCCTTGCCTTCGTTCCCGCTGTGGTTCTCGCCCTGTTCCTCCTCCGGGACCGCGTTGTCGATCTCCTCGACGCCGGTGTCGTCGGACTCGGCGAGCCGGACCAGTTCCAGGCGGTCCATCGCCTCACGGGTGAGGGACCAGCGGCGAGCCAGATAGCGGCGGGTGATGAGGTGCTGCTCGGGATGGCCCGGCAGCCAGCCCTCACCGGCACGCAGCAGCTTGTCGACCTCCTCGGAGGTCACCCAGTAGTGCTTGGCGTCGTCGAGGACGGGGAGCAGGACGTACAGATGACGCAGAGCGGCGGCGAGGGTCAGGGTCTCCGACTCCAGGACCAGACGCACATAGCGCGAGTCGCCCCACTCGGGGAACTCGGTGTCCAGCGGGACGGGTTCGGCGGTGACGTGCCAGCCGAGCGGCTCGAACAGACGCCGTACCAGCTCCGGTCCGCCGCGGGCGGGCAGCACCGGCACCTCGACGCGCAGCGGCAGGGGCGCGGCGGCACGCTCGGGCAGCGCGGCGCACACCCCGCGTACGGCGCTGGAGAACACCGCGCCGAGCGCCACGGCGAGCAGCGAGGAGGCGGCGTAGGGGCGGTCGTTGACGTACTGCGCGAGGGCCGCGTCGGGGGCGCCTCCGCGGCCCTTGCCCTTGCCGCGCCTGACCAGCGCGACGGGGTCGACCTCCAGGAGCAGGGCCGCCGTGCAGCGTTCGGCGTCGGCCTCGGGGTACAGGACGTGGGCCGTACCGTAGGAGGTGCTGAACGCCTGCGTCTTCCCCGGATGCTTGTGCAGCAGGAACCCGAGGTCGGTGGCCGGGCGGTCGGGGGTGCCGGTGGTGGTGAGGGTCAGGAACATGGGCGGGCCTAGGGTGGGTGGGGCGGCCGGAACCGCGACGACCGGCCCAACATGTCATATCGATCATGTGAGCGCCTTCGGTTATCGCGGTGTCCCGGCCGCCCGGACCCGGTGGGTCCTTCGTCCTGCTACGACAGCTGGGACTGCACCTGAGCGGCGATCAGCTCCAGGTGGTCCAGGTCCTGGAGGTCGAGGACCTGGAGGTAGACACGCCGGCAGCCGATCTCGGCATAACGCCCGATCTTGTCCACGACCTCGGCCGGAGACCCTGCCAGCCCGTTCGCCCTGAGCTCGTCGGGGTCACGGCCGATGACGGCGGCGCGGCGGGCGACCTCCTGGTCGTCCTTGCCGACGCAGACGATGAGGGCGTTGGAGTAGGTGAGATCGTCGGCGGCGCGCCCCGCCTCCTCCACCGCGGCACGCACCCGGGCGAACTGGCGTGCGCTGTCCTCGACGGAACTGAAAGGCATGTTGAACTCGTCCGCGTAACGGGCCGCGAGGCGGGGTGTGCGGGTGGCTCCGTGACCGCCGACGAGGACCGGGACCTTCGCCTGGGCGGGCTTGGGGAGCGCGGGCGAGTCGGTGAGGTCGTAGTAGGTGCCGTGGAAGTCGAAGGTGTCGCCGATCTTGGTCTGCCACATCCCGGTGACGATGGCCAGCTGCTCCTCGAGCCGGCCGAACTTCTCCTTGGGGAACGGGATGCCGTAGGCGGTGTGCTCCGTCTCGAACCATCCCGCGCCGAGGCCGAGTTCGACCCGTCCGCCGGACATCTGGTCGACCTGCGCGACCTGGATGGCGAGCACGCCGGGCAGCCGGAAGGTGCCGGCCGTCATGAGCGTGCCGAGACGGATACGGCTGGTCTCACGGGCGAGCCCGGCGAGCGTGATCCAGGCGTCGGTGGGCCCGGGCAGGCCGTCGACGTCTCCCATGCGGACGTAGTGGTCGGACCGGAAGAAGGCGTCGAAGCCCAGCTCCTCGGTGGCCTTCGCCACGGTGAGCAGCGTGTCGTACGTGGCCCCCTGCTGGGGCTCGGTGAAGATACGGAGATCCATACCCCCATCCTGCATCCCACCGACACCGGGCACATGTTCGACCCGCCCGGTGATCTCCAGCGGCCCTGCCCGTCCCGGACGGTCCCCTGACACGTCCCTCGCCGCATCCCCTGTCGCGCCTCCTATCCCGCCTCGGGCATGGCCTCCGTCACCGCCTCCCGGTCCGCCAGTTTGCGCAGCATGTCCATCACCCGGTCCCGCGCCTCGTCCGCCGCGTCGGTCGCCTCCATGCACTGCCAGTACGTCGCCTCCGCCCCGGCGGCGCACCCCGCGCCCACCAGGGCGATCCCCACCTCCCCGAGCAGTCCGGCGAGGCACAGCAGCGCCTGCCGGGCGTCGCCCAGTTCGGTCAGCCGGGCCGCCCGCAGGTCGGCCGTCCCGATCGGCGGGACGTCCAGCACCCCGCATCCCCGCCCCGCCAGCTCGGTCAGTCTGAGGGCCTCGCCCCGCAGTTCCGGCGGGCCGAAAACCGCCAGGCGGCTGCCGATCGCCTGGGCGAGGGCCTGCGCCTGCCACACCTCCCTGATCACCCCTGGCACATCACCGCTTCCCGCCAGGGCCCGTCTGCTCTTCACGATGAGCCGCACCGCATCCATGCGCTGTCCCCGTCCGTCCCCGTCGCACTGGTTCGCGCGTCCACTACCCAGAGTGAGGGTCCTTGAGACGAAAAGCCAGAGGAAGACGGAAATCTGTGGACAGCAAATCGATTTACGGGCCCATTTTGACTCCGGAGAGTGAAAGCGGATGGTGTGGCTCCTCGCCGTCCTCCCCGCGGACGCCGGTTGTTCACTCACCGCCGGACGCATTGTCCGACTCACCGTCGGGCGCCGGGAACGGCCGCTCCCCGGCCACCGGGAACCGCAGCTCGTTACGGTCGATCTTCGCGTCCAGCGCCGCCAGCGGATCGACGCCGAGCACCTCGCACAGCTGGAGCAGATACGCCAGCACGTCGGCCACCTCGTCCCGGACGCGGTGCGCGGTGCCGGGGTCGGCCATCACGTCGGCGGACTCCTCGGGCGTCAGCCACTGGAAGATCTCGACCAGTTCGGACGCCTCCACGCTGAGCGCGGCGACGAGGTTCTTCGGGGTGTGGTAGGGCTGCCAGTTCCGCGCGGCGGCGAACTCGGCCAGCCTGCGCTGCAGTCGCGGCACGTCCAGCTGCCGCCCGGGGTCTCGGTTCACGCGTCCAGGTGTACCACCGTGACCCCGGTGACCCCCGCGGCCCGGGTCACCCAGGAGGCGTCGCTCACCGCGCCGACACAGCGGATGTGGCCACGCCGGCCCATGCGTGCCGCGAGCCGCAGCAGCCGGACGCGCTGCCCGGGGTCGAGGCCCAGGTCGAATCCGTCGACGAGGACGGTGAGCGTCTGGAGGGCGGCGGGCACCTCACCGGCCGGGTCGACCTCCAGGACGCCGGGCCCGGTGAGCAGCACCAGGGCGACGGCGACGTAGCGCAGTTCGCCGTGGCCGAGCCGTCCGAGGTCCGTACGGCAGCCGTCGCCGCGGTCGAGGAGCGCCCGTACCGTCCCGTCGGGCAGCGGCTCGGCGAACAGGTCGGCGACATGGCCCGAGCACCCCTCGCGGACCGCGGCGACGAGCTGGGCGTGCCGCTGGGCGCATTCCGTGCGGGTGCGGCGCAGTACGTCGGCGAGGTTGGCGCAGTCGTGCAGCAGCCGCCCGGAGCCGAGCGGGGCGGGGGTGCGCATCCGGCCGGGACGCGGCCGGCAGGCGAAGACGGACCGCAGGGCGACCAGCATCTGCTCGGCGGCGGCGAGGACATGGCGCTGGCCGCGCGACGTCCCGGCGACGCGCAGCGGCAGCAGCGCGGTGGCGAGCCGGTCGTCGGGCAGGGGCGCGCGGGTCACCGGCTCGGGCGCGGCGTGGCACACGGCGTGCACGACGGGCCGCGCCGGGTCGCGCGGGGCGGTCTCCAGGAGGACGAGCCCGCCGGACGTGAGCCGTTCGCCGACGATGCGCAGCACGGGTTCGGCCTGGACGGCGACGTCCAGCCGGACGGGTCCGGCGGGGCCGTCGGCGGTGCAGCCGATACGGAAGCCGCGGCGGCGCTGCGCGTCGGGTCCGACGCGTTCCGGTACGCAGGCGGCGGCGTCCGGGAACACCTCGCCGAGGATGGCGCCGCCGCCGAGCCGTGCGAGGGCCTCGTAGGCCCTGAGCGCGCTGGTCTTGCCGCACCCGCTGGGTCCGGCGAACAGGGTGACCGGCCCGAGCGGGAACCCGGCCCGCCGGTGTCCGGCGAACGCGGCGAGATGCAGCTCGCTGACGTGCGGCCGGGATCCTGCGGAGAGTCCCGGGCCGCCGTGGCCGCCCGGTCCGGCGACGGACCGCGACGGTGGTTCCGGGGCGGGGGACGGGGTGGAAGGGAGCGCGAGGGCACCGGCCGGTGCCGCGTGGGGCACGGTCATGTGCGGACCGTACGGCCTCCCCGCGGGCGGAATCGTTCCTCCGGCCCGGCGTTCCCGCCTGCGGGGGACAGCCGGAGTTGACGCTCCGGCACCGAGCGCCCCGGCACCGCCCCTTCACGACCCCGCCGGCCGCGACACCCCGCACGGGCCGCGCGCCCCGCGCGGCCCGCGCGGCCCGTCCCGGCCGTCAGCCCGTGGGCAGTCCCGCGCCTGCCATCAGTCCGCTGACCTCGGTGCCGGGCGGGGTCAGCAGGAAGACGTTGCGGTCGACCCGGTGCATCCCGCTGGACAGGCCGAAGACGACGCCTGTGCTGAAGTCCAGGACGCGTTTGGCCACGTCGCCCTCGGCGCCGGTCAGGTCGAGCAGCACGGGGATGCCCGACATCAGGGTCTCGGCGACCTCGCGCGCGTCCGCGAAGACGTTGACCCGCAGGACGACGAAGCGGCGCCGGGCCGCCGTCTCGGCGTCCGGCAGCGCCCGGTGGCCCACCGCGGACGGCCAGGCGTCCCGACCGCGCAGCGGTACGACCTGGGCGAGCCCTTCCCACTGTTCGTCGGTGACGTCGCGACGGTTCACCGGTTTCCCCCGACCTGACTCGCTTCTGTTGCCTGCACCGGGCAATTCTTACGTCAAGTCACCCGATCGGCCCAACACCGACACGGTGCGCCACCCTAGTGGTGGCCTTTGCGGCGATCTGCTACTTTTCCGGTGGTTCTTACCGCGCTCACACCGGACTCTTCACGTCCGTCGGCGCCCCCCTCACCGGCCCCGACTACCTTCAGGTGTCGTGCACTTGGCAGAAATTCAGCGGGTGGCACCCGGTCGGCGGACACAGTCGGCGGTGTCCGCCCCGGAACCCCCCGCGCAGTGGCATCGGGTCCTGACCCTGCTGGCCGATGTGAGCCTCTTCATCGGCACCCGCACGATCTGGACCTCGGCCGCCACCCACCGTCCGGCCCTGGCCGCCCTCATCTCCCTCTGCTACGCCTCGATCCTGGTGTGCGGTGTCCTCGCACTGACGGTCCGCAGGACACGCTCGCTGGTCCGGCTGGACCTGATCGTCCTGGTCACGGCGGTGACACTCGTCCTCTCCGGCTGGGTGATGTCGCACAACGGCGGCGACGAGGCCGTGCTCACCACCCAGGCCGCCAGGGAACTCGTCGCCGGGCACGCGGCCTACGGGCAACCGTGGCCGTTCCTGTTCGCCCAGAAGGGCGTCGCGCTCACCCAGACGGTGACCGGCGGCTACGACTACACCTACGGCTATCCCCCGCTCGCCATGCTGCTCGCCGCACCCCTGCTGTGGCTGCGCCACGGCGGCAGCCCCGCGACGGCGGTCGCCACGGGCGCGCTGCTCACCGGCACGGTCGTGCTGTGGCGGATGCTGCCGGCGCCCTGGCGGCCGGCGGCGACCATGGCCTGTCTCGGCTTCTCCTTCCTGCCGGGCTACGCCCGCCAGGGCTACCCGGCGATCCTCGGTCTGGCCCTGCTCATCCCCGTGGTGGTGCGCTTCCCCCGCATCGGGCGGGGCGGGCGGCTCGGCGCGCCGGGTGTCGCACGGGCCGTGTGCCTGGGTCTGGCCTGCGCCGCGCAGCAGCTGCCCTGGTTCGTCGCGCCCTTCCTGATCGCCGGTGTCCACGCGGTGCGCCGCGGCGAACTCGGCGCCCGGCAGGCGGCGTACGTGGTGCTCCGGTTCACCGGGATCGCCGCCCTGGCGTGGCTGCTGGTCAACGCCTACTTCATCGCCCACGAGCCGGGCGCGTGGCTGACCGGCATCGCGTTGCCGCTGACGCAGGGCGCCGTGCTGCACGGCCAGGGCCTGGTCGGCGTGTCGCTGTACCTGACGCACGGCAGCGACCGGGTCGACTGGTACGGACACGCCAGCCTGCTGCTCGCGGCCGCCCTGCTGGCGCTGCTCGTCCTGTTCGTGCGGCGGCTGGGCCCGGCGGCGACCGTGCTGCCCTGGCTCGCCTTCTTCCTGGCGACCCGGTCGCAGGACGGCTACTACATACTGATGACCCCGCTGTGGCTGGCCGCGGCCGTCACCGCGCCCGCCGCCGAGTTCGCCGGTGCCTGGCAGCCGCGGCCGCGCCCGTTCACCGGTGCGCACCGGCGTACGGCCCTGGCGGCCGTGTCGGCGCTGCTGGTGGCACCGGCGCTGGTGAGCGCGGCGCTGGCCGTCACGGGCACTCCCCCGCTGCGGATGCGGGTCCTCGCGGCCGGACACGCCTCGGCGACCGCCCTGTCCCGGGTGACCCTCGAAGTCACCAACGCCGGCAACAGCGCCCTCACCCCGCACTTCATGATCACGGCAGGTCAGGGGATGGGCAGGTTCTGGGACCTGGTCAGGGGTCCGGCCACGCTGGCGGCGCACAGCACGGCGCACGTCGAGCTCCGGCCGGTGTCGGGGCGGTGGGACCTGCCGCACAAGGGCGTGGGGATCCGGGTACGGGCGTTCACGGCGGCCCCGCAGACGCTGTCGACCTCGGACGTACGGCTGCCCCAGCGGCGGTAGGCGGCCGTACGCGGCGGCGGGCGGGCCCCGGGCGGCCTCCCGGCCCGTTCGCCGCCGCCGTCATCGGCGACCCGCCGCCGGCCGGTCCGTCGCCGCCCGGTAAGTCGCCGGCCGGTAAGCCGTCGCCCGGTCCGCCACCGTCGGCGGGCCGGTCACGCCTCCGTGCGGGTGAACCTCAGCGTGGCGACGACCGTGGCCGGGCCGCGCACCATCCCCAGCTGGTTCCAGGTCATCCCGAACCGCTCCCGGTCCACGGTGAACTCGGTCTCCAGGGTGACCGCCCCGTCCTCCGCCCCGGTGACGCGCGCGACGAGGTCCTGCGGCTGTGCGACGCCGCGCACCGTCAGCTCGCCGCTCACCGGGACCGTGCCGTCGGCGGCGAGCGGCCCGGCGCCGCGCACCGTGAGGACGATCTCCGGATGCGTCCCGGTGTCGAGGAAGTCGGCGGAGCGCAGGTGCTTGTCGCGCCCGCCGTTCCGGCTGTCCAGGGAGTCCGCCGCGACGGTCACCGTACCGGTGGCGGTGCCGTCGGCCAGGACCTCGCCGCGGCCCGCGACGGTGCCGAAGCGGACCTTCACGGTCACCAGCCCCCACATGGTCCGGTGGCGCACGACAACGGTCGAGGCGGTCGGATCGAGCTGCCACGGCCCGGTCTCCACAGCGGTGGTCATGGTCGTTCCACTCCCCAGGATCAGATCATCCAAATTTGAATGACCTCAAGCTAGCCGGTCATCCAAATGTGGACAACCCCCCGGTGGCGCCTCATTCAAAAATGGACAACGCGGTAGACTCACCCCATGGCCGAGCCCGCAGAACCCGCCGCCGACCAGCCCGGGTGCCCTTCCGCGCAGGGCGGCGGACTGCTCCCGGCGGAGCTGCGCGCCTGGATGATCCTCACGGCGGCGACCGGGGCGGTGGAGCAGGAGCTGCGGTCCGTGGTCAAGGGGGCCCTGGGCGTCTCGCACGACGAGTTCCTGGTGCTGTGCCTGCTGGCCGAGCAGCCCGCCGACGGTCTGCGCATGACGCGGATCGCGGAGCTGCTGGGCCGTCCCAAGACCCGGCTGACGTATCAGATCGCCTGTCTCCAGCACGCCGGACTCGTCACCCGCAAGGCGGTCTCCGGGGACCGGCGCGGTGTGGAGGTCGCCCTCACCGGCAAGGCCCGCGAGCTGCTCTCGGACGCCTCCGGGACGCTCGCCGAGACCGTCAAACGGGCGGTGGAGCAGTTCGTCGGCCCCGCTCAGCGCGAGGCGGTCCACGGTCTGCTGCCCGGACTCGTGGAGCACTGACACCGTGCCGCGCAACCCGCGGCGCGCGCTCCGGGAGGCCCACGTCACAACCCCGGCGAGGGCAAGGTCACAGGCTCCGTACCGCCCCGGCTTTAGTCCGCGCACCTAGCATCCGAGCATGACGGTCTTGCCTGAGAACGGGCTCTCCCTGGCCGCCGAGTTCCCTGACGCGACACATGAGCAGTGGCAACGCCTCGTCGAGGGTGTACTGCGCAAGTCGGGCAAGGAAGTCTCCGGCACGGCCGCAGAGGAGGCCCTGTCCACGACGCTGGAGGACGGGCTGCGCACCCGGCCCCTCTACACCGCGAACGATCCCGACGACGGCACCGGACGCGGCCCCGTGCCCGACCCGGGCTTCCCCGGCTTCGCCCCGTACGTACGGGGCGGCCGTGCCGAGGGGAACCTCACCGGCGGCTGGGACGTGCGCCAGCGCCACACGGCGGCACGGGGCGGCGCGGTCCTCACGGACCTCGAGAACGGCGCGACCTCCCTGTGGCTGGTCACCGGCGACGGCGGGATCCCCGTCACCTCGCTGGGCGCCGTCCTGGAGGGCGTGCACCTCGACCTGGCCCCGGTCGTCCTCGACCCGGGTGCCGAGGCCGAGGCCGCCGCCCGCGAGCTGTGGCGCGTCCACGAGGAGCGCGGGGTCGCCGCGAAGGAGGCCCGGGGCAACCTCGGCGCCGACCCGCTCGCCCACGAGGCCCGCACCGGCGAGGCGCTCGGCCTCGCCCCGGCCGCCGCACTCGCCCTGCGCTGCGCCGAGGGGTACCCGGGACTGCGGGCCCTCACGGTGGACGCGCTGCCCTACCACGAGGCGGGCGGCTCGGCCGCGCAGGAGCTGGGCGCCTCCCTCGCCACCGGCGTCGCCTATCTGCGCGCGCTGACCGAGGCCGGGCTGCCGGTGGAACAGGCCCTCGGCCAGCTGGAGTTCCGCTACGCCGCCACCGCCGACCAGTTCCTCACCGTGGCCAAGCTGCGCGCCGCCCGGCGGCTGTGGGCGCGGGTCGCCGAGGTGAGCGGCGCGAAGGGCGCGGGCGCCCAGCTCCAGCACGTGGTGACGTCCCCGGTGATGATGTCGAGGCGCGACCCCTGGGTGAACATGCTGCGCACCACGGTCGCCACCCTGGCCGCCGGGGTCGGCGGCGCCGACTCCGTGACGGTGCTGCCGTTCGACCACGCGCTGGGCCTGCCGGACGCGTTCGCGCGCCGTATCGCCCGCAACACCTCGGCGATCCTGATCGAGGAGTCCCATCTGGCGCGGGTGATCGACCCGGCGGGCGGCTCCTGGTACGTGGAGCGGCTGACCGACGAACTCGCCCACGCGGCCTGGGAGTTCTTCCGCGGGATCGAACGGGACGGCGGCCAGGCGGCCGTACTGCGCTCCGGCCGGCTCGGCGAGGACCTGGCCGAGACCTGGCAGGCGCGCAGCGCGAGGCTCGCCACCCGGCGCGAACCGGTCACCGGGGTCAGCGAGTTCCCGGATCCGGCGGAGAAGCCCATGACGCGCGAGCCGGCGCCCGCACCGCCGTCCGGCGGGCTGCCCCGGGTGCGGCGCGACGAGGCGTTCGAGGCGCTGCGGGCCCGCTCCGACGCCCATCTCGCGGCGACGGGCAGCCGTCCCCGGGTCTTCCTGGCCACGCTGGGACCGGCCGCCGCGTACACCGCGCGGGTCACGTTCGCCGCGAACCTCTTCCGGGCGGGCGGCATCGAGCCGGTCACCGACGGCCGGTTCGAGGACAGCGGCGCCACCGAGGCCGTCCTGTGCTCCAGCGACGCGCTGTACGGGGAGCAGGCCGAGCAGACCGCCGCGGCGCTCAAGTCGGCCGGTGCGGCGCAGGTGTTCCTCGCGGGCCGCCCGGCCGGGTACCCGACGGTCGACGCGTACGTCTTCGCGGGCTGCGACGCCGTGGCCGTGCTGTCCGCGACCCTCGACCGCATGGGAGTGTCCTGATGGGAATCCCCGACTTCTCCGGGATCGGCCTGGGGACCCCGGCCGCCGAGGGCGGCGCGGACGCCTGGCACACGGCCCTCGAGGCGGCCACCGGCTCCGGGGAGCCGCTGTGGGAGACGCCCGAGGGCATCGCCGTCAAGCCGCTCTACACCGGCCGTGACCTGGAGGGCCTGGACTTCCTGGGCACCTACCCGGGCATCGCGCCGTATCTGCGCGGCCCTTACCCGACGATGTACGTCAACCAGCCCTGGACGATCCGCCAGTACGCGGGCTTCTCCACCGCCGAGGAGTCCAACGCGTTCTACCGGCGCAACCTGGCCGCCGGGCAGAAGGGTCTGTCGGTCGCGTTCGACCTTCCCACGCACCGGGGTTACGACTCCGACCACCCGCGGGTGACCGGTGACGTCGGCATGGCGGGCGTGGCGATCGACTCGATCTACGACATGCGCCAGCTGTTCGACGGGATCCCCCTCGACCGGATGACCGTGTCGATGACGATGAACGGTGCCGTGCTGCCGGTGCTGGCGCTGTACATCGTGGCGGCGGAGGAGCAGGGCGTGCCGCCGGAGAAGCTGGCGGGGACCATCCAGAACGACATCCTCAAGGAGTTCATGGTCCGCAACACGTACATCTATCCGCCGAAGCCGTCGATGCGGATCATCTCCGACATCTTCGCGTACACCTCGCAGCGGATGCCGCGCTACAACTCCATCTCGATCTCCGGGTACCACATCCAGGAGGCGGGCGCGACGGCCGATCTGGAGTTGGCCTACACCCTGGCGGACGGAGTGGAGTACATCCGGGCGGGGCGCGAAGCCGGCCTGGACGTCGACGCGTTCGCGCCGCGGCTGTCCTTCTTCTGGGCGATCGGCATGAACTTCTTCATGGAGATCGCCAAGCTGCGGGCGGCCCGGCTGCTGTGGGCGAAGCTGGTCGCCCAGTTCGAGCCGGAGAACACCAAGTCGCTCTCCCTGCGCACCCATTCGCAGACGTCGGGCTGGTCGCTGACCGCGCAGGACGTGTTCAACAACGTGACGCGCACCTGTGTCGAGGCGATGGCCGCGACGCAGGGCCACACCCAGTCGCTGCACACCAACGCCCTCGACGAGGCCCTCGCCCTGCCCACCGACTTCTCGGCGCGCATCGCCCGCAACACCCAGCTCCTCATCCAGCAGGAGTCGGGCACCACCCGGGTCATCGACCCGTGGGGCGGCAGCGCCTACGTCGAGAGGCTCACCCACGACCTCGCGCGCCGCGCCTGGGCGCACATCCAGGAGGTCGAGGAGGCGGGCGGCATGGCGCAGGCCATCGACGCCGGCATCCCCAAGCTGCGGGTGGAGGAGGCGGCGGCCCGCACCCAGGCCCGGATCGACTCCGGGCGGCAGCCGGTGATCGGGGTCAACAAGTACCTGGTGGACAGCGACGAGCAGATCGACGTCCTCAAGGTCGACAACTCCTCGGTGCGCGCGCAGCAGATCGAGAAGCTGCGGCGGCTGCGCGCGGAGCGCGACGAGGGCGCCTGCCGGGACGCGCTGGACGCGCTGACCCGGGCGGCGGACGGCGACGGCAACCTGCTGGAGCTCGCGGTGCGCGCGGCCCGCGCCAAGGCGACCGTCGGCGAGATCTCCGACGCCCTGGAGAAGGTCTACGGCCGGCACGCGAGCCAGATCCGTACGATCTCCGGCGTGTACCGCAACGAGGCAGGAGAGTCCCCGGACGTGGACCGCACCCGGGCCCTGGTGGACGCCTTCGACGAGGCCGAGGGGCGCCGTCCGCGCATCCTGGTCGCGAAGATGGGGCAGGACGGCCACGACCGCGGCCAGAAGGTGATCGCGACCGCCTTCGCCGACCTCGGCTTCGACGTCGACGTCGGCCCGCTGTTCCAGACCCCGCAGGAGGTCGCCCGGCAGGCGGTGGAGGCCGACGTCCATGTGGTCGGCGTGTCCTCGCTGGCCGCCGGGCACCTCACCCTCGTACCGGCACTGCGCGAGCAGCTCGCCGAGGAGGGCCGGGAGGACATCATGATCGTGGTCGGCGGGGTGATCCCGCCGCAGGACGTGCCGACGCTGCTGGAGATGGGCGCCACGGCCGTGTTCCCGCCCGGGACGGTGATCCCGGACGCGGCGTACGACCTGGTGAAACGTCTTGCGGCCGGCCTCGGCCACGAGCTCTAGGATCCCCGTGGCAGCGATGGACCGGGACGCGTACGTGAAGGGTGTGCTCGACGGGAGGCGGGCGGTCGTGGCCCGCGCCGTCACGCTCGTCGAGTCCACCCGGCCGCAGCACCGGGTGCTGGCGCAGGAGGTACTCACCGAGCTGCTCCCGCACAGCGGCCGGGCGCGGCGCATCGGTGTCAGCGGGGTGCCGGGCGTGGGCAAGTCGACGTTCATCGACGCGTTCGGCACGCTGCTGACCTCGCTGGGCCACCGGGTGGCGGTGCTCGCCGTCGACCCGTCCTCGACCCGTACCGGAGGCTCCATCCTGGGTGACAAGACCCGGATGGAGCGCCTGGCGGTGGACCCCGCGGCCTTCGTCCGGCCGTCCCCGAGCGCGGGCACGCTGGGCGGGGTCGCCAAGGCCACCCGGGAGTCCATGGTGGTGATGGAGGCGGCCGGGTACGACGTGATCCTGGTGGAGACGGTCGGCGTCGGCCAGTCGGAGACGGCGGTCGCCGGCATGGTGGACTC
The DNA here is from genome assembly GCF_040644295.1 of Streptomyces sp. NPDC047000. Classification (NCBI taxonomy): domain Bacteria; kingdom Bacillati; phylum Actinomycetota; class Actinomycetes; order Kitasatosporales; family Streptomycetaceae; genus Streptomyces; species Streptomyces sp. NPDC047000. Next base: position 101,354 of record NZ_JBEYWE010000001.1, on the reverse strand, counting down.
CTTCCTGCTGCTCACCCTGGCCCGCACCGGGGACCAGCTCCAGGGCATCAAGAAGGGGGTGCTGGAGCTGGCCGACGTGATCGCCGTCAACAAGGCGGACGGCCCGCACGAGCGCGACGCGAAGGCCGCCGCCCGTGAACTGTCGGGCGCGCTGCGGCTGATGCACGGCAAGGACCCCTTCTGGGCGCCTCCGGTGCTCAGTTGCAGCGCCCGCGAGTCGACCGGCCTCGAAGTCGTCTGGGAGCGCCTGGAACAGCACCGCTCCCTGCTGGACTCCACGGGACGGCTCGCCGCGAAGCGGCGCGACCAGCAGGTCGGCTGGACCTGGTCGATGGTCCACGACGAACTGCTGACCCGGCTGCGCTCCGACCCGGCGGTACGGGAGCTGACGCCGGACCTCGAAGCGGCCGTACGGGAGGGCCGGCTGACGGCGACCCGCGCGGCGGAACAGATCCTGAAGGCGTTCGGCCAGGCCGGCTGAGACCGCGGTCCCAGACCCGCCGAACCGTGCGGAAGCCCCGCGGTGGCCGGGCGGCGAAAGGGACCGGACGCCCTGCCGAGCGGTGTTTCGCCCGTACGGCGCACGAGCGCGGGCCCGGCACGGCGACGTCACATAAAGTGGTGGCAAGTGACTCGGGGTAGCAGTCCCAAGGAGGACGACCTCATGCGGACAAAGCCGTCGAAGAGTCCGACGCTCCGAATACCCCCCGGCCCGCAGACCGCCCGGATGACGGCCTGCGGCCTGGCTCTCGGCACCGTGCTCCTGGCGCAGGGCACCCCGGCCCTGGCGCTGGCCCCCGACGGCGTGCCGTCGCGGCAGACCTCGCCGGCCCTCTCCGCGCCGGGGAACCCGGCGCACCCCGCCCAGTCTCCGACCCGGCCGCGCTCGGCCGTGTCATCGAGTGACGTCCCCCTCTACGGCATGCAATTGCGCAACGACTGCGAGGCGACGGCCCTGCGCATGGTCCTCGCCGCGCGCGGTGTCCGGGCCACGGACCAGGAGATCCTGAACCGGATCGGGGTCGACCGGGTCCACTACCGGTTCGGCGACTCCGGGCCGTTGTCCGGTGACCCGTTCCGCTCCTTCGTGGGAGACCCGAACGGTTCGGAGGTCGCGGGTACCGGGTTCGGCGTCTACCATCCGCCGGTGGCGGCCGCGGCCCGCTCCTACGGGCTCGGCGTGTCGGCGGCGGGGCAGGGCATCTCGCTGGACCTGCTGCGATCCCAGGTCACGCAGGGTCATCCGGCGATCGTCTGGGTCGACTACCTGTGGCGCCGGGCGGCACTCACGTCCTACACGGCCTATGACGGGACCCGCGTCCCGTACGCCGGGCCCGCGGAGCACAGCGTCGTCGTCACCGGATTCTCCGGCGGCACCGTGACGGTCAACGACCCCGCCCGGGGCAGGCTGTCCCTCCCCCTGGCCTCGTTCGCCGGCGCGTACGCCACCTACGGGAACATGGCCGTGATCGTGCAGTGACGGTGGACGTCCCCTCCGGCGGCACACGGTCGTCCCAGGGCTTGCCCCGCCACGGCCGTGTGCCGTGGCGGGGCAAGGAGGAAGTACGGGCAAGCCGGGTCAGGAACCGACCGCGTTCGGCAGCACCCGCTCGCGACGCGCTCTACTGGTTGCAGCGGGCTTTGTAGTTGACGTCGTAGGCGTCATTGAAAGCGCCCACGTACAGCGAGTTCCCGGTCGGCTTCAGCAGCGCCTTGTAGTTGTCGCCGTGGTAGGTGCAGAGCGGTCCGTCCAGCGTCCCGGCCGTCCGTCCGTCCTGCGTACCCTGGGCCTGCGTAGGTCCTACTCCCGCTCCCCCCTCGTTGCAGCGGGCTTTGTAGTTGACGTCGTAGGCATCGTTGAAAGCGCCCACGTACAGCGAGTCCCCGGTCGGCTTCAGCAGCGCCTTGTAGTTGTCGCCGTGGTAGGTGCAGAGCGGTCCGTCCAGCGTCCCGGCCTGCCGTCCGTCCTGCGTGCCCTGGGCCGGTGTGGGAGAGACGGTCACCACTGAGGTGTCCGCGGCCTGTGCGACGGCCGCAGGTGCGAGGGCCAGGGCGGCGGCCGCGATCAAGGGGCTCGCCGCCAGTGCGAGGGTTCGCTTCGCGCGCATAGGTATCTCCTCTTTCGACACCGTCAAGCATGGATGTTCGTCGATGGTCGAACCATGACGTGCACGACTTGGACCGGAGAACCGCATCGGTATATCGATGCGATGTGCTGACATCATCCGGATCGTGGATTCAGACGCCGACTTCTCTGCTCACGGGAATTCCCGCATGCGCGGCGTCTTCAATTCGACCGTACCGAGGCGTAATGGAGGTGTCCACTTATGGCCTAACGAATCGGCGCACGTTCATGCCGGTAAATTGTTGACGGTTGGCCTTGATTCGCCGGTGATCGCGGATGAGCCCGTTCCGGCTTCGGGCAACGGGCGGTCCACTTCGCGTCCTGGGCATCTGACGGACCTGCTGTCCGGGCGCTCTGCCGCCGACGGCCCGGGTGGAGGAGAAGACGACTCCACCCGGGCCGTCGCCCAGTGAACCGCCTCACGCTCCGCGCGGGACAGGGCCGTTGGGCCCCACTCCGTCACACGGGCGGCAGGCGGGGCTCGACGTCACGCGCGGGACGCGGCGCGGCGGGCCTCGTAGGCGAGCGGGAGGTAGCGCAGGCGTTCGGGGAGCCGGGGGACGACGGTGCGTACGACGGCGCCGAAGCGGCGCAGCCGGCGCTCGTCCCGGTCGGTCCAGGCCAGGCCGAAGTGCTCGCGGGCGACGGGCGGGAGCAGGCCGGTGGTGACGAAGACGTGCAGCCGCGCGAGGGGCGGGTGGATGACGGGCCACAGGGCCCGCAGCCGGCGGGACGCGCCGTCGGGCGGCGGGATCGGCCGCCGCGGGTCGAGCAGTTCGGACACGACGACCGTCTTCTCCAGTTCCTCGTGGAGCATGGCGTCGAAGTACGGCCAGTACTCCTCGACCGTGGCCGGCATGTCGCGCCGGTTGATGCCGAGGATGTCCCCGAGCCGCAGCAACTCGTCGTAGAGACGGCGTTGTTCGGCGGCGTCGAGGGGGCGGGAGAGGTAGTGGGCGGCCTGGAGGAAGGACGGGAAGGCGGTGGCGTGCACCCAGGCGTAGTAGGACGGGGTCAGCGCGTGGTAGGCGCGGCCGTGGGTGTCCTTGCCGCTGATGGTCTTGTGCACCGTGCGGAGCCTGCGGCCCTCCTCGATGGCCCGCTGTCCGCCGTAGACCCACAACTGGAGTGATTCCAGGGAGCGCTGGGCGCGGCCCCAGGGGTCGGTGCGGAAGACGGAGTGCTCGTCGACACCGGCTCCGACGGCCGGGTGGGCGACCTGGAGGAGTACGGCGGCGGGGAGGGAGAAGAACAGGCGGACGTCGCCGGCGATGTCCCAGAGGAGGGAGCCGGGCGCGAAGGGGACGGGGTCGTCCGCGTGCCGGACGGCCGTGCCGGTGCCGTCGGGTGCGGGGCGGGAGCCTGTGCTGTCACGTCCGCCGCGGGTGCCGTCGGCGGCGTCCGTGCGGGCGCCGGCGTCCGGGCCGGTGTGGGTACGTGCGGGCTCGGCGGTCATGTCACCACGCTCCGAGAGGGCGCCGTTCGGCCGGGTCGGTGCCCGGCCGGTGGGTCGCCCAGTAGGCGATGAGAAGGGATGTGGCGATCCTGAACGGCGGCGGGACGAGAGCCGTCAGGATGCGCACCAGGCGGGCGAAGCGGCGCAGGGCGCGTTCCTGGCGTCCGCTCCAGTCCAGGTGCAGCCGTTCACGCAGGACCGGCGGCAGGGTGCCGACGGTGACCAGCAGCGCGTAGTGCGCCGCGAGCCGCGCCAGGGGCGTCCAGAGGAAGCCGGGTATCCAGCGGTACGGCTTCGCGGGGTGGCTCAGTTCGTCGAGGACGTCCTGCACCGACTGGTTGTGCTCCAGGCGGTTGGCCACCATGTCGTCGTAGTACTCGGTGAACGACGGCCAGTCCGGCGGAAGGTGATGTTCCTTCAGGCCCCACACGCGGCCGACGTCTCGCATTCCCCGGTAGTACGAGGCCAGTTCGGTGTCCGACATGCCCTTGCCGAACAGGCGCTGCGCGTCGACGGGGCCCTTGACGAGGGTCGCGTGCACCCAGTGGTACGCCTCCGGGTTGAGGGCGTGGTAGCGGCGGCCCTCGGAGTCGGTGCCCTTCATCGGGGCGTGCACATGGATGAGGCGGCGGGCCTCGGCGGTGGCGGCCCGCTGGCCTCCGTAGACGACCGTGGTGAGCGAGAGCAGGGTGCGGATCAGGCGGCCCCAGGGGTCGGCGCGGAAGGCGCTGTGGTCCGCGACCCCCGCCCCGACCACCGGGTGCGAGACCTGCAGGAGCAGCAGCTGGGGCGCCATGAAGGTGGCGCGGGCGTCACCGAAGTAGCGCCAGACCGCCCCGCCCCGGCGGGGGGCGCGGATCTGCGAGGGGACCGGCGCGGAGACCTCGGCCGGGTGCGGCGCGGTGTGCGCCGCCCTGGGCGACGCGTCCTCGAATGGCATGCGGGGCAGGTTGACCGATCCGTCTGACGTGTGCGGCACGCCCGTCATGACGCCTCCGTTTCTCCGTCGTGTCCGGAGTATTGACGTGGCGCGTGAAACAAGTCAATAGTTTTTGTATCTTCGACTCTTCCCGATGGAATCCCCGGATCCGGCACGGCACCACCCCTCCCCGCATGCCCCCTTATCTCCCCCTAGCGGGACTATCGACAAGGAACCCCACATGAGGGACAGAGCTGCACATGACGGCACCACCCCTTCCGGCGAAGGGCGTACGTACTGGAAGCGCAGCGCCCTGCTCTTCGTCCCCTGCGTAGCCGCCGTGGGCGCCCTGGGGATCGCGCTGGCCGAAGGCGCGGTCGCCGCGTCGTTCGCCGTGTCCGGCGCCGCGTTCAAGGTGTCCGCCTCGGAGATCACCGCCGAGGGCGTGTCCACGTTCCCGTCCTCCATCGGCAGCTCCTCAAGCGACGCCAAGCCGGTCCTGCTGGCCGCCGTCAAGAACGGCACCGTCTCGAACACCTGCGTCTCGCTCAGGCAGAAGCTGCCCCTGGTCGGGGAGGTCTCCATGCTGGTGCACTCGGGCGCCGACAAGCCGCTCGCGGGCAGCAACCTCGTGGTGAACGCCGACGCCCTCACCAGCGGCGGCGGCAAGGTCACCGGCGTCCAGGCCGGCCGGGACGCGTCGACCCTGGACGGCGCGCCCGGGGTGACCGGGCCGAAGGGCACGTTCGGCGTCCAGGCGGACACCGCGACCGCGCACGACGTGCACAGCACCGCGTACTCGGCCAACGGCGGCACGCTGACGCTGGAGAAGCTGGACATCGAGTTCAGCCGCAGCGGCAAGCAGTGCTTCTGACGGCGACGACGAGAGGACTGCGAGAGACGGACGGACTCGGTCATGTTCGGATTCGTTGCCGGCTTCCTGTCGGAGCTCGCCCGGGAGACCGGTGCCTGGCTCGACCGGATCCTGCCCGCGCCCCGGCTGCGGCGCGCCCTGCGCGGCTGGCGCAGGACACGGCCGTTCTGGGCCGCGGTGTGGGTGATCGCGGGCGGTGTGGAGATGGTCGCCATCCCGCTCGCCCCGCTGCCGCTGATGATCAAGGTCGGGGTGGGCGCCATGTCGGCCGTCGGCATCAGCGTCGTCCTCGTCGCGGGCGGGGTCTTCTTCCTCGTCAAGCCCGAACAGCGGATGTTCGTGTCGATCGTCACCGCCGTCGCATCGCTGACGTCCATGGCGACGACGAACCTCGGCGGCTTCGGCATGGGCATGATGGCGGGGCTGGTGGGGTCGTCGATGGCGTTCGGGTGGCTGCCGAAGCCCGGACACGCGTTGGGGGAGGAGACCGGCCCGGACGCGGAGACGGCGAACGGCGGGGCGGCGGCACCCGCCGGTGAGGTGCCCGCGACGACCGCCGCGGCGGCGACCGCGGCGACCGGTACGGGCACGGGCACGGCGACCGCGGCGGCGGAAGGAAGGCACCGCCTCCCAAAAGGGGATGAGGGCCGTGCCGCCGCCGCGGCGTCCGGCGGGGGCCGCCCGGCCCGGAGCGCCGGGCGCCGGGCCCGGACGCGGGGTGCGGTCCTCTTCGCCCTGAGCACGGCGCTGTCGGCGGCCATGCTCCCGGCCACCGCCAGTGCCGCCACCGCCGAGCCGGGCACCGGTCTCTTCCCGTTCCCGTGGCCGACGTTCAGCTGGCCGTGGGACACCGGTCAGGGCGGTACGACGTCCCCGTCGCCGTCGCCGTCACCGTCTCCCTCCCCGACCGGCACCGGCACCGGCACCGGCACCGGGGCGGGGTCAGGGACGTCCGCCCCCGCCCCCTCCGCCAGCCCCTCCCCCGGCGCCACGTCCAAAGGCACCCAGGTCACCCTCCCCTGCCTCACCGGAGTGGACACCGGCGGCCTGCCGGACCCCGGCATCCCGGCGGCGGAGCCGGGCAGGATGCCCACCGACTCCGGCGACCTCACGGCCCTGCGCCCGCCCGTCGTCATCGGCGCGCAGCCGGGCCGCCCCCGGGCCACGTACCCGGTCAACAAGGTGTACCCGGAGGTCGGCGCCGACAGCCTGACCGCCTACGGGGCGATCATCCACGGCGCGACCTACCTCGCGACGGCCGACGGCGGCCGGATGAAGGTCCTGTGGGTGCACGCGGACCGGCTGGTCGCCGACAACTACGCCTTCCGGCTCAGGACCGGCGGCCAGGTCCAGACGATCGACACGGACCTCGACATCCCGCAGGTCGACATCTACGTCACCCGGCTCACCGGCTCGATCACCATCCCGTTCATCAACGTGTCCACCCCGCGCATCTGCATCGGCGCGGACATCGTCCCGGCCAACCTGCCGATCGCCGTACAGCTCCCCAAGCTGTCGGTCACCGCCGTGGAGGCCGGACAGGTCCTGGTGGACGCCGAGACGGTCAACTTCTCCGATCTGAGCGCGCACACCGGCACGAGCTAGTGCCCCGGCAGGCACGGGGACCAGGCACACCCCTCACACAGGAGAAGGAGGCACACCGTGGTCATGAGCCGTTACGGCCGGCTCCGCCGGATCCGGCAACTGGACCCGCACCAGGACTACGAACAGATCTTCCGGCTGCTCACCGACTACGAGTTCCCCTGGGACTACCGGCAGGGCGTCGCGATCGCGTTCCTGCGCGACTACGGCGTCCCCCGCATCTCCCGACTGCTCGACCGCACGCAGGAGTTCGAGCGCGCCGGACAGAAGCGGTACGACGACACCGTACTGATCGCCTACGAACTGGTCCGCGACGGCATGGACTCCGACCACGGCCGCTCCACCGCCCGCCACCTCAACCGGATCCACGGCCGTTACCAAATACCGAACGAGGACTACCTCTACGTCCTCGCCACCACGGTGGTCGGGCCGAAGCGCTGGATCGACCGCTACGGCTGGCGCCCCCTGGTCTGGCAGGAGACCGAGAGCCTGGCCCAGGTCGGGCGCCGGATGGGCGAGATGATGGGCATCACCGGCCTCCCGGACGACTACGCGGGCTTCGAGCAGCTCCTGGACTCCTACGAGAAGGAGATGTTCGCGTACGACCCCGCCAACAGGCGCGTGGCGGCGGCGACCTTACGGGTCATCACGGGCTGGTTCCCGCGCCCGCTGCGTCCCGCCGTGGTGCGCGCCTCGCTCGCCGTCCTGGACGAACCCCTGCTCACCGCCCTCGGTCTCCCCCCGCAGCCCCGCTGGCTGCGCGACACCGCCCACCGCGCGCTGCGGGCCCGCGCCAGGGCCGTACGGCTGATGCCGGCGCGCCCCGGCTGGTGGCCGAGCCGCCCGAAGCCCCGTACCTACCCCTTCGGCTGGACGCTCGACGACCTGGGCCCGCACTGGGCGCAGAACAGGCCGCTGGAGCCCCTGGCCGAGGAGACGACACGAACGGAACAGCGATGACGGACACGACCCGGAACACCACGGCGCACGCCCCCGCCGAGGTGCACATCCCAGCGGAGGCGCACCACCTCGTGGAGACGTTCACCACCCGCTCCCCCGCCACCGGCGAGCCGCTGGCGGACCACCCGGTCCACGGCGCGGAGGACATCGCGCGGTCGGTCGCCCGCGCCCGTACCGCGGCCGCCCGCTGGGCGGCCCTCCCGGCCGGTCAGCGCCGCGCCCATCTCCTTTCCTGGAAGCGGCAGTTGGCGGCGTCACTGGACCGGGTGGCGGAGACGGTGGCGGAGGAGACCGGAAAGCCGCGCCAGGACGCCGAGCTGGAGGTGCTGCTGACCCTGGAGCACCTGAACTGGGCGGCCCGCAACGCGGAACGGGTGCTGCGGAGGCGCCGGGTCCGCCCGGGACTCGCGGCGGTGAACCAGTCCGCGTCCCTCGCCTACCGCCCGCTCGGTGTGATCGGCGTGATCGGCCCCTGGAACTACCCGGTCTACACCCCGATGGGCTCCATCGGGTACGCGCTGGCGGCGGGCAACGCGGTCGTCTTCAAGCCCTCCGAGTACACCCCCGCGACGGGCGCGCTCCTCGCCGAGCTGTTCGAGACGGCCGTACCGGAGTTCGCGGGCCTGTTCACCGTGGTCACCGGGGCGGCCCCGACCGGCGACGCGCTGACCCGCTCGGGTGTCGACAAGGTGGCCTTCACCGGCTCCCCGGGCACGGCCCGCAAGGTGATGGCGGCGTGCGCGGCCTCCCTGACCCCCTTCCTCGCGGAGGCGGGCGGCAAGGACGCGGTGATCGTGACGGCGGACGCGGACCTCGACGCGGCGGCCGACGCGATCGTGTGGGGCGCGATGGGCAACGCGGGCCAGACCTGCGCGGGCGTGGAACGCGTGTACGCGGTGCGGCAGGTGCACGCGGAGCTGGTGGAGAGGGTCGTGGCGCGGGCCCGTGCGCTCCACCCCGGCACGGGCCCGGAGGCGACGTACGGTCCCATGACGATGCCGGACCAGACGGCGGTGATCCGGCGCCATGTCCACGACGCCCTGGCGGCGGGCGCCGGCGCGGCGCTGGGCGGCCCGGACTCGGTGCCCGAGGGCGACGCCGGGGGCTTCGTCGCACCGGTCGTCCTGGTCGGCGTACCGGAGGACTCACCGGCGATGACGGAGGAGACGTTCGGCCCGACGGTCGCGGTGAACGCGGTGGCGGACGTCGACGAGGCCGTGCAGCGGGCCAACGCGTCGCGCTACGCGCTCGGCGCGGCGGTGTTCTGCGGCAGCCGCCGCACCGGCGCGGCGATCGCGGCCCGGCTGCGGTCGGGTGCGGTGTCGGTCAACTCGGTGCTCGGCTTCGCCGCCGTACCCGCGCTGCCGTTCGGCGGTTCGGGCGACTCGGGCTTCGGCCGGATCCACGGGGCGGAGGGCCTGCGGGCGTTCACGGCACCGCAGTCGATGACCGTCCGCCGCTTCGCCTCCCCGGTGGACCTGACGTCGTTCAGCACCCCGGCGGCGGCGAAGGCGCGCGCGATCGCCCTGATGCGCAAGCTGCACACGCGGCGCTGACCCGCCTGCGGGGCGCCGGACCGCCGGCGGTGCGGGCCTGACGGCGGTCCGTTCAGGCGTCCAGCAGCGGGGTGAGATAGCGGCGGGCGAAGGCGCGGGCCTGCTCCTCGTCGTCGAGTTCGATGCAGCCGGCCGGGTTGAGGAGGAAGGACACGGCGATGCGCACCATCAGCTCGGCCACCGGCCGGGGGTCGGACTCGGGCCGTCCCTCGGCCTGCTGGGCGCGCCGCAGATGCCCGGTGAGGTACTCGGTGGTGGCGGTGAGGGAGGAACTGCCCTGAACGGTGAAGTAGGGCAGCACGACTTCCGGCTCCAGCCGCAGCAGTCCCCCGAACAGCGGATGGGCGCGGGTGTGGCGCAGGGTGACCACGAAGCCCTCGACGACCCGGTCCGCCATGGTCGGCAGGGACGCGACGGCGGAGTCGAGCTCCTGGAAGAACCGGCTGCCCTCCCGCAGCAGGCACGCCTCCACCAGCCCGTCCTTGTTCTGGAAGCGCCGGTACACCGTCACCCGTGACACACCGGCGCGCTTGGCCACATCGTCCACCGAGGAACGGCGCAGTCCGAAGGTCGTGAACTGCTCGAGTGCGGCGTCGAGGATCCGCCGCGCCAGTTTTTCCTCGGTCTCCGGCCGGGCGATGGCCCGGGCGAGCAGCGAGTCGTTCGCAGAAATCTTCATGGTCCTTTCAAGGTACCTGCATGTGCGAGACAAGCAACACAGCTACACAGATAATAACTATGTATCTCTATCCTCAGTGGAACCACACGATTCTGGAGGCACGCATGGGAAGCCGTCTCACCCCGGAGCAGTCGGACTTCACCGCCGCCGTGAGGGACTTCGCCGCACGCGAGTGCGGGACAAAGGAGCAGCGGGACGCGCTGACCCAGAACGGCAGGGAACCCCACAACCCGAAGATCTACGCCATGCTGGCCGAGCTGGGCTGGCTCGGCGTGTGCCTGCCGGAGGAGTACGGCGGCTCCGGCGGCGGCCTCGCGGACGCGTGCGTGTTCCTCGAGGAGGTCGCGTACGGCATGGTGCCGGCCGGCGGTTTCATCACGACGGTCATCACGGCGAAGGCGTACGAACGGTTCGGCACCCAGGAGCAGAAGCGCGCCGTCCTGGGCGGCGCGGCGAACGGCACGGTCCTCTCGATCGCGATGTCGGAACCGGGCGCGGGCTCGGACGTGGGCGCGCTGCGCTGCCGGGCGGAGCGCGACCCGGACGGCACCTGGCTGGTGAACGGCCAGAAGACGTGGATCTCCAACGCCCACATCGCCGACGCCATGCTGCTGGTGGCCCGCACCTCGGGCGACAAGCACAAAGGCCTGACGATGTTCCACGTCCCGATGAGCACCCCCGGCGTGGAGGTGCGGGGCATCGAGACGATGGGCGGCCGTGAGGTGAACGACGTCTTCCTCACCGACGTCCGCCTGCCGGCCGACGCCGTGGTGGGCGAAGTGGACTCAGGCTGGGGCCAGTTGATGGCGGGCCTGAACAACGAGCGGCTGTTCCTGGCGGCCACGATGCTGGGCCTGGCCCGCCGGGCGTTCGACGACGCGGTGGCGTACGTCTCGGACCGTGAGCAGTTCGGCCGCCCGGTGGGCACGTTCCAGGCCCTGCGCCACCGCGTCGCCGACCTCGCCACGGAGATCGAGTGCACCCGCCTCCTGATCCGCGAGGTCGCCGCCGACTGCGACGCGGAACCGGCCCGGCTGTTCCCCCGGGAGGCGTCCATGGCCAAGCTCAAGGCCACGGAGACGGCGAAGCGCGTGGCCCTGGAGTGCATGCAGATGATGGGCGGCTACGGCTACGCCACCGAGTACGGCATGGAACGCCATCTGCGCGCCGCGGTGGTCTCGACGGTCTACGGCGGCACGAGCGAGATCCAGCGCGACATCATCGGCAAGACCTACGGCCTCTGACCTCGCCCCGGCCTCGACCGGCTCACGGCCGCCCCGCGTTCTCCGGCGGGGCGGCCCTCTGCCGGTCACCGGCCTTACGTCTCGGCCGGTCACCGGGCGTGTGGTTCAGGCGTCGTAGAGGTCCGTGAGTTCCGCGGTGTACTTGTCCTTGATGACCTTGCGGCGCATCTTCAGGGACGGGGTCAGTTCGCCGGTCGCGGGGCCCCATTCCCGGGGCAGGACGCGGTAGCGCTTGACCTGTTCGGTGCGGTTCAGGCGGCTGTTGGCCGCGGCCACCGCCCGCTCGATCTCGGCGAGGACGGCGGGGTGTCCGGCGAGGACCGCCGGGTCGGTGCCCGCGTCGATGCCGTGGGCCGCCGCCCACGCCGGGGCGGTCTCCGCGTCCAGGACCAGGAGGGCGACCAGGTAGGAGCGGTTGTCGCCGTGCACCAGCGCCTGGCCGATCAGGGGGTGTTCCTTCAGGGCGTTCTCCACGAGGGCCGGGGAGACGTTCTTCCCGGTCGACGTGATGATCATCTCTTTCTTCCGGTCGGTGATCCAGACGTAGCCGTCCTCGTCGATCCGGCCGATGTCGCCCGTGCTCAGCCAGCCGTCCTCCGACACCGCCGCCCGCACCGAGCCGTCCGGTTGCAGATAGCCCGCGAAGACCGACTCCCCGCGTACCTCCAGTTCCCCGTCCTCCGCCGTCCGCACCTCCACGCAGGACACCGCACGGCCCACCGAGCCCAGCCGGAAGCCGGTGCGCGGGCTGTTGGACGTCGCCACGCCCGTCGTCTCCGTCAGCCCCCACGCGTCCATGATCACGATGCCGAAGCCGGCCCAGAACCGCACCACGTCCAGCGGCATCGGCGCCGACGCGCTGGCCGCCCAGCTGACCCGGTCGAGACCGCCCAGCGCCAGCAGCGGCAGCAGCACCTGCTCCCGGCACCGCTCGTAGGCCGCCGTGAGAGCGGCCGGCGGCTCCTCGCCCCGCTCCCGGAACCCGACGAACTCGCGTGCCACGTCCGCCGCGTCCTCGACGCCCTTGCGCTGCTCGTCCGGCAGCAGCGACAGACCGGCGCGGACCGTGGCGGCCAGTTTCTCCCAGATCCTCGGCACCCCGAAGAACTGCCGCGGCCGCACCTCGCGCACCGCGTCGGCCACGGCCGCCGGGTCGGCGCAGAGATGGACGTGCGCGGCGCGGTGGCAGGGCAGGTAGATGCCGAGCATCCGCTCCGCGATATGGGCGAAGGGGAGGTAGCAGATGTGCTCGACGTGGGGCGGGAGGTCCACCACCGCGTCGAGGGCACGGGCGTTGGCGAAGACCTGCTCGTTGGTGAGGACCACGCCCTTGGGCTCGCCGGTGGTGCCCGAGGTGTAGACGACGGTCAGCGGGTCCCGCGGGGCGGCCGCGTCCAGCAGTTTGCCGAACCCCTCCGGGACCGGTTCGCGGGTGAGCGCCGCGAACGGGAGATGGGCGCCCTCCTCGCCGTCCACCGCGACGACGAGACGGTCGAGGGGGGTGTGCTCGTCCGCCAGCAGCGCGCCCCATACGGCCGCTTGCGCGGCGCCCTCCACCACCGCCGCCCGCGCCCGGCAGTTGCGGGCGATGTGGGTGATCTGCTCGGGCGCCGCCGTGCCGTAGACGCTGACGGGCACGGCGCCGAGGCGCACCAGCGCCAGGTCGGAGAGCCAGTGTTCGGGACGGTTGGACATCATCAGCAGGACGTGGTCGCCGCGGCTCACCCCGAGCGCCGCGAACCCGGCGGCGATCTGGGTCGTACGGTCGCGGACCTCCGCCCAGGTGAGCGTGGTCCACCCGGTGTCGCCGGGGGTGCGCCAGGACAGGGCGGGCAGGTCCGGGTACTCACGGGCGTTGCGCGCCAGGAGCGACGGCAGTGTCGTGCGCTCCGTCTCTTCCCCGCGTTCCGGTGTCATGGCGGCCTCCTGACGGGCTGTGCGGGTGGGGTGGTGGAAAGGGGGGAGGGGCGGTCGCCTCTGCCTCAGAGCCAGCTCTTGACCTGCTCCACGAGCCGGGCCGGGTCCGGGCCGACCGGGGTGACGTTGAGCATGGTCACGCCCGCCTCGCGGAACGCCTCGACACGCTCGCGCACATGGCCCTCGGGGCCCGCCAGGCTGACGAGTTCGCACAGTTCGGCCGGTACGGCGCTCTCCGCGTCGCGCTTGCGGCTGGCGAGGAAGTGCTCCTGGATGACGGCGGCCTCGGCCTCGTAGCCGTAGGAACAGACCAGGTCGTAGTAGAAGTTGCGGCCGGGCGCGCCCATGCCGCCGACGTAGAGGGCGATGACGGGGCGGATCAGGTCGCGGATCTGCGCGGCGTCGTCGCCGATGGCGAGCAGGCCGCCCGCCACGACCGACAGCGGCCCGAGTTCGGGGGCGCGCAGGGCCTTGCCCTCGGCGAGGGAGCCGCCCCAGACCTTGGCCGCGTGCTCCGGCACGAAGGGGAACGGCAGCCAGCCGTCGGCCAGTTCGGCGGTCATGCGGACGTTCGCGGGGCCGAGCGCGGCGACGTAGACCGGGATGGTGTCACGCACCGGGCGGGTCAGCAGCTTCAGCGGCTTGCCGAGTGTGCCGCCCTTCGACGCGGGCAGCGGCATGTCGGTGATGCCGTGGTGCTCGATCACCTCACGCCGCCAGATGCGCCGGGCGAGCTGGATCGTCTCGCGGGTGCGGCCGACGGGCTTGTCGTAGCGGCGCCCGTGCCAGCCCTCGACGACCTGCGGTCCGGACGCCCCGATGCCGAGCAGGGCCCGGCCGCCGGTGATCGCGTCGAGTCCGGCGGCGGTCTGGGCGATCAGGGCGGGGGTGCGGGAGTACACGTTGAGGATGGCCGAGCCGATCTTCAGCCGCTCGGTGCGGGCGGCCAGATAGCCCATGATCGTCGGGGAGTCGAAGCCGTACGCCTCGGCGACCCAGATCGCGTCGAGCCCCGCCGACTCCAGTGCGGCGGCCTCGTCGGCGGCGGTGCGCGGGTCACCGGCGTACTGCAGCGTGGTGGACAGTTCCATCGGTGTCCGTCCTTGGATGCGTTGCGGGCCGTTCCGGGGCGTCCCCGGGCAGCCGCGGGAATGCGACCTACTGAGCGCTCGCTAAGACGGTAGAGAGGGGCGACAGAGCGGTCAATGCCTGCAACAGGATTACTTGGAGAGGGAGTTGACAGGACGGAAACTGAACGGACGATAAGGGGGAAGACCGTCGCTCCGGCCTCCGCCGGACGTACCATGTCGCCGGTGAACACCGCACCGAGGGAGCACCGTTGAGCACGCAGCCGGACACTCAGCCGGACACGGAGCCGGACACGCGGTCGGACCTCCGGCCGGACTCGTTCCCGGACTCGCTGCCGGGCTCGCTCCCGGGCGCGCGAGCGGGCATACGGTCCGGTGGTGCGCGGCCGGCGGGACGGACCGCGGCCACCGCGAAGGCCGCGGCAGCGACGCCGACGGCGGCCCCGGGGGCCACGGCGGCACACTGGCGCGTCTACGGCCCGCTGGACCTCCACCCGATCCTGCGGCACGCGATGGAGGCGTTCAACGAGCAGGGCTACCACGGCACTTCGGTGCGGGGCATAGCCGCCCGGGTGGGTGTCACGGTCCCCGCGATCTACTACCACTACGCCAACAAGCAAGCCCTGCTGGCCACGTTGCTCGAGACCTCGATGAAGGACGTCCTCGACCGCAGCCGGGCCGCCTCGGCCCAGGCGGGCGAGGATCCGCTCGCCCGCTTCCGCTCGATGGTCGAGTCGATCGTGCTCTACATGGCCAACCGCAAGGGTCTCGCCTTCCTCGACACGGAGATCCGCAGCCTGGAACCCGCCAACCGGGCCCGCTACGTCGCCCTGCGGGACTACCTGGAGCACATGCTCCTGGACACGGTGCGGGCCGGTATCGCCGAGGGTGTCTTCACCACCCCCATCCCGGAGGACGCCGTCCGCGCGGTGCTGGTCATGTGCCAGGGCGTGGCCAACTGGTACCGCCCGGACGGCCCGCTCGCCCCGGCGGAGATCGCCGGACGCCAGGTACTGCTGAGCCTGGGGACGGTCGGCTACCGGGGGCCGGCGACGGGCTGACGTCCGGCGGCCGCGGGTGCATGTGCCGTGTCTGCGGGTGCCGTGTCCCCGCGTGACGCGGCCGCCCGGGCCGCGACCGTGGCCGTGGCGGCCAGGTCCGTGGCGAGGACCGTCGCCGCGCACCGGTCACGCAGCGCGTCCAGGGTCTCGATCTGCCGTTCCGCCCGCCCCAGCAGTTCCCCGACCCGTGCCCGGCCGATGCGCGGGTCGGTGTCCGCCAGGGCCAGCAGGGAGCGCCAGGCGCACAGCTTGCCCTCGACGCCCAGCCGCATGGCCTCCAGTTCGACGAGGTCGCTCAGGGGTGACCGCGAGACGAGGCGCCCGTTGGGCTTGAGGCGGCCCGCCTTCTCACCGAGCCAGCCGACCGCCGCCCGGTGCCGCAGCACGGGCACACCGAGATCGGTCATGATCTCCCGCAGGCTCTCCCGGTCCTGGGCGACCTCCTCAGCCAGCGCCGCCAGCGGGGGGCCGAACTCCGTGTCCCGGTGGGAGCGGGCCGCACGGCGCAGCAGCTCCGTACCGCCCGTCGCTCCGGCCAGATGGTCGTTGAGGTACACGCTGAGAAGCGGCGGGGTGCCGTGGGCTCGGAGTGACTTGCTGCTCATGAGGATCTTCCCTTCGGGACGGCGGACACGGGCGGGGGCATGGGACGGCGTACTCGCGTCGGGACGCCGGGCGCCGGGCCGCGGCGTTACGGGCCCGGAACCGCGGGTACCCGGTGCGCATGAAAGGAACCGATCACCTGGAGCATCTCGACAAACACCTGGTCGACGAGCTGGCGCAGGTGGCGCGTGAGACGATCCGCGACGAGCTGCGGGAGCAGACGCGCAGGCAGCGCCGCCGGGCGGCGTTCTACGCGGCGTCCGGCGCCGCCGCCCTGTACGCGGGCGCGGCGGTGGCGCTCGCGCTGGGCCTGGCCCTCGACATCGGCCTGCCCGGCTGGGCGGCGGCCTTGATCACCGCGGCCGTCCTGGGCGCCGTCGCGTACATGCTGCGCGCCCTGGCCCGGCCGCACGCCTCCGCGCCGTCCGGATCGGCGCCGGGCGCGGGGGCCGGAGCACATCCGGCCGAGCGGATCGGAGGAATGCCGTCGGCCGGCACGGCGGCCGGTGGCGGCGTGCCCCACCGGCCGGTCCCGCCCGTCCCGCCGATCCCGCCCGTCGTCCCCGGCACCGGGGCCGCGGAGCCGGGAGCGCCCGGTGAGGCTCCCCACGCCGGTGGCCCCCTCGATCCCGGGGAACCGCACCACAGGGCGTGACCGCGGCGGCGCGGACACGCGTTCCCCGCCCGGCAGACCCTTGTCACACCTCACGGAGGGACTACGGTGAGCCGACCTCGCATCGTGATCGTAGGAGCCGGTTTCGCCGGCTACCGCACCGCCCGCAGCCTGCAGCGGGCCGCCCGCGGCCGGGCCGAGATCACCCTGCTCAACCCGACCGACCATTTCCTGTATCTCCCCCTCCTCCCCCAGGTGGCCGCGGGGATCCTCGAGCCCCGCAGGATCACCGTGTCACTGCCCGGCACCCTGCCGGGGGTACGGCTGGTGCTGGGCGAGGCCGACGGGATCGACCTGGATGCCCGCACGGTCCACTACGCCGGGCCGGAGGGCGACGCGGGCACCCTGTGGTACGACCGTCTCGTCCTGGCCGCGGGCAGCGTCAACAAGCTGCTGCCCATCCCCGGGGTCGCCGAGCACGCCCACGGCTTCCGCGGGCTGCCGGAGGCGCTCTATCTGCGGGACCACATCACCCGGCAGATGGAGCTGGCGGCCTCCGCCGAGAACGCCGCCGCCTGCACCTCACGATGCACCTTCGTCGTGGTCGGCGCCGGGTACACCGGCACCGAGGTCGCGGCGCAGGGGCAGCTGTTCACGGCGGCCCTGCAACGCGCCCATCCTCTGCACCAGGGGATCAGCCCGCGCTGGATCCTCCTCGACGTCGCTCCCCGCGTCCTGCCCGAGCTGGACGAGCGGCTCTCCGGGACGGCGGACCGGGTGCTGCGGGACCGCGGGGTCGAGGTGCGGACGGGCAGCTCCGTGAAGGAGGCCACCGCCGACGGAGTGCTCCTGACCGACGGTGAGTTCGTCGACACCCGCACCGTGGTGTGGTGCGTGGGCGTACGGCCCGATCCGCTCGCCGAGTCCCTGGGCCTGCCGATGGAGCGCGGGCGGCTCCTCGTCGAACCGACCCTGCGGGTACCGGGCAGGCCGGAGGTGTTCGCGTGCGGTGACGCCGCGGCCGTGCCCGACCTGGAGAACCCCGGGAAGTACACGCCGGGCACCGCGCAGCACGCGTGGCGGCAGGGGAGGACCGCCGCCGCCAACATCACCGCCTCACTGACCGGCCGCGAGCTGCGGCCGTACCGGCACAAGGACCTGGGCTTCGCCGTCGACCTGGGCGGCACTCAGGCCGCCGCCAACCCGTTCGGCCTCCCCCTCTCGGGGCTGCCGGCCGGTCTCGTCACCCGCGGCTACCACCTGGCCGCCCTCCCCGGCAACCGGGTCCGCGTGGCGGCCGACTGGCTCCTGGACGCCGTACTGCCGCGTCAGGCGGTCCAGTTGGGCCTCGTACGGTCCTGGTCGGTACCGCTGGACACGGCGTCCCCGGAACTCGCCCGCATCCCGGACGCCCCCGCACGCCGCACCGACCCGACCCCCACCCACCGCGCCGCCGACGAGGGGGCCGACCCCTCCCCCATCATCACGCCGACCCCGGAACCGGCGAGGGAAGAGCCGGACCCGAAGCCGTCCGGCGGCCGGAAGCGGTAGCCGCCCCGGCACTGGCCGAGGCACGGCCCGAGGGCGCCCGAGGAGGCGCCCTCGGGTCGTCTCAGTCCCCCTGGTACAGCCGTTGCAGGTCGATCAGCTCCACATCCCCGCGCCGGCCGGCCTCACGGCGGAGATCGCCGGAGAATCCTGAACGGGCGAAGAGCAGCAGCCTGGGCAGGGCACCCACCCGCACCGCGGGCAGCAGCCCCCGCAGGTGCTCCAGCCGTTCCAGCTGGGGCAGGCCCACCGGGGCAAGTGTCCCCTTGGCCTCCCCGATCGCGGTGATCCGGTCAGCCCCGAAGGCGGGAGACTCCGCAACGACAAGATCCAGCTCGTGCCCTCGGCGGTGTTCCCTGCACGCGATCTCGGTGGGCCGCACCCGGCTCGGACGGCCGCCGAGACTCTCCGGCGCCGCGTGCTCGAAACACCACTGCCGGGCGAGTTCCTCGAAGTGGGGACCGAAGATCTTCCCCGCGACGGTGTCCGCGCTCTCCTCCCACACCTGCCCCGCCCGCCCCACCACCAGCTCCGGCTCATGCCGCTGGGTCACCAGCTGATGCAGCCGCACCACGGGCTCGGCCACCCGGAAGACACTCCGCTTCTCCCTTATGGCGTCCTCGGTCTGCTCCAGCAGTCCGATGTCCTGGAGTCCGGAGAGCAGATGCGCGAGTGCACTGCTCGGCCTTCCCAGCGCACCCGCGATCTCGGACCGCCGGTGATGACCGGCGCTCACCGCCGCGAGGACCGCGGCGTACGAGGTCGGATCCGCGATCGAGGGTTCCTCACACAGGAGCAGCCCGCCTTCACGGAACATGGCCGACGCCGGGTTGAGCGGCCGCCTGGTCACCCATCGGTCGAAGTCCGCGACGCCATCGGGCCCCGTGCCGCCGCACATCTCCTTGTACGCGGGGGTGCCTCCCAGCAACGCGTTGATTCTGAAGGCCAGTTCGGGGTCTTCCGCCACACCCCAGAAGGCCGCCGCCTCACGGAAGCGGAACGGGCGCACCACGAGTTCCATGCTCGCCCGCCCGCGCAGCGGCGCGCCCCCGCCGAGCAGCTGGGCCATCGTGGTCAGCACGCTGCCGCAGAGGATCAGCCGGGTGCGGGTGTGTTCCTTGGCATGCCCGAGCGGGCTGAGCGCCTGCTGGAGATACGAGGGCAGGGCGGGCGTCGCCGACACCAGGTACGGGAACTCGTCGATCACCAGCGGCACGGACCCGTCCTCGCCGATGCGCAGCAGCTCGTCCAGCGCGTCTCGCCAGTCACGGAACAGTACGGGGCGCCGCAGCCCCCGGTATGCGGCGTACGCCGCCCCCAGGTCGGCCAGGTTCTGCGCCTCGCTCTGCTGCGTGGCCGCGAACAGGAACCCGCCCGTCTCCCGCGCCAGCAGCTCGAGCATCAGCGTCTTGCCCTGCCTCCGGCGCCCGTGGACCAGCCCCAGCGAGGCACCCTGCTGTTCGGACCCCACGAATTCGTGCAGCTCCCGCCACTCCACCGGAGAACTGTCGTCTCATCCTCACCCACCGACCCTTTCGGGTCTGCGCGGCGCAGGCGGCCTGGCCGCGCCATGGGACCAGACCCACCCAGCACTGATACAGATCCCCCTGTACCCGCTCACCCACTGGACTCAAGTCGTCACTTTCCGTCAGTATTACTCCTGTCGCGAGGTGCAGCGCGCACAGCCAATGAGCACGGCGGGTACGGGAGGCAGCTGCAGTGGCGACGGTGGACAACGGATTCGGTATGGGTGGAACGTGCGAGCCGGAACTTTCCGACAGCCTGAAGACCTTCGGCGCGGTCCTCAAGGCGCTGCGAGAGGAAGCTCGCTTCACACAGGAGCAGTTCGCTTCGCTGACCCGTTATTCGACGGCATACATCGCCAAGATCGAGCAGGGCAGACGCTTCCCGCCCAACGACCTGATGGTGCGCTCGGCTGAGATCCTGGGCGAAGGGCCGGCACGCATCCTCGGCGCGGCGGCCCGCACCCTGACCCGCAAGGCGGGCCTGGCGTCGTGGTTCCGGCAGTGGGCGGGGATCGAGGAGGAGGCGATCTCGCTGTACGCGTACGAGTGCGCCGTGATCCCGGGCCTGCTCCAACCCGAGCCCTATATCCGCGCGCTCTTCGACAGACGCCTCCCACCCCTCTCACAGGAACAGTTCGAGCAGCAGGTCGCGGCCCGGACGGACCGTCAGCGCTTGCTGACGGAGCGGCCGAACGCGACGTTCAGCTTCGTGGTCGAGCAGGCGCTGCTGGACCGCCGCCTGGCAGGTACGGAGGTCACGAACACCTTGCTCGACCACCTGCTCAGCGTGGGCCGCCTGCGGAACGTGGAGATCCAGGTGATGCCCCGGGTCCAGGAAGACCACTCCGGCTTCGAGGGCCCGCTCTACCTAGCCGAGACGGCGGACAACCGGTGGGTGGGCTATGTCGAAGCCCACGACTGCAGTGTGCTCGTCACCGACACGAAAGCCACAAGCGCCATGCTCCAGCGCTATGGGAAGATGCGTTCGCAGGCTCTGGGCCACCACGCCACGATCGCTCTTCTGGAGCAGATGCGAGGAGCGCCATGAAGACCACCGAAGTCGGCTGGTTCAAGAGCAGCTACAGCGGAGGGGGAGGCGGCAACTGCGTGGAGATCGCCGTGGCCTCCCATGCCATACACATCCGTGATTCCAAGGACAAGGAACGAGGGCGGCTGACCGTGTCTCCGGACACCTGGTCGGCGTTCACAGCCCTGGCTGCGGCCGATCTCCCTTTCTGAGCCTCTGACAAACCGGTACCCGCCCATGGCGTTCCGTCATGAACTCCTCGTCCGCCCCGGTCAGCGGCCCGCGATTCACCTGGTCCGCCGTTGGGATACGTCCTTGAGCGAGCGGTTTCGGGCACGCGCACCCATCTCGTCCCAGAATCTGCGCAAGTTCGGCACCGACGTCTTGCGCTGCCATGGTGGCCGCCGGCGGAACCTGAGAGAGCGCCACGCCTGGAACTGCAGCTTGTCGAGCATCGAGCGCTGATGGATGCAGAAGAGCTCGTTCAGCTCGGTGCGGCACTGAGGCCCCTTCGGGGGATACGGGCAGAACTCGAACAGGCAGTTGTCGGCACAGTTGGAGCCGGGCAAGGAGAGCGGGACGTCCACGACGAGCGCTTGCATGGGGTTGAGGGGAGTGCGGTCCCTGGCCATACACGGGGGAAGCTGAGTCCGCTCGTTGGGGTACGCGTGCTTCAAACGGTTCAGGGCGTCTTCTGGCCGGTCGCCCCGCTCCTCGGTGAGAATCAGCAGCACGAGTACGTCGCCGAGCAGCTGCTGGGCTCTCGGGTCCAGCGTGCTCCAGCCTCTGGACGGCGGGATCCACAGGTTGTGCATCCGCCATTCGCGCGGCGAGCTGGTCTTGGAGCCGATCTGCGAGGCCGTACCCGCCTCGTCGATCCACAGGAACCGATCTGGACGCCGGGTCTGCAGCGCTTGGCACGCCAGCTTGCCCGCCGCCCTCACCAGCGGGTGCTCATGCCGGATCTTGCGCTTGATCTTGGGATCGGCGGTGTGTTCCAACCACTGCCGTACCTGCTTGGCCGGGCTGGCGCCATGCCCGTACCGGGGCTGCGCCTGCGTGACGTCGTCCGGGAGCGCCCACAGGGTCAACGCATGCAGGAGAGCGAGCCGGGCGGCCCAGTAGTGCGTGTGCTTGAGCATCTCCCACGCCTGCTCGTTGAGGAAGTTGCGAGCTCTGGCGGGTTTGGTCGGAAGGGTGCGGTGGTTGGCGGCCTGCCGGAAGCCCTGGGCGAGCGCGACCTGTAGCTCAAGGTCATCGAAGCCGCGGGTGGTGATCCACTGCATCCACTGGGTAAGCAATTCGTACGGAGTGTCTTCGTGCCGAGTGAATGAGCAGGACTGGACCAACAACGGAGCGAGCCAGGCCCGCATGACGTCCTTTCTCCGTTCGACTTCCCCTGTCTTCCGCTCCGTCTTCTCCGCCCTCTCCTCATCGTGTCGCCGGTCGACGAGGACCGCAGATCGCGACTTACGCAGCAGCCGCTCGGTCCTGGTGGTACCCGGTGCATCGATGGGGCCTTCCCGTACGGGCATCTCTGAGGGTGGGGACCCCACGCCTCCCCTTGCTGTCCGGTATCCGAAGCTGAAGGAGACGGCGTCGAGAAGGTCATCGACGCTTGCTCGCGCGGAGGTGAGCTTCATCTCGCTCCGGCACGAAGAAGAAAGGCCGACCATATCAGGCGAGAGTCTGTCCTTGAGGGCGAGAAATGCCGCATTGCCGTCGTCACCGATGGCCTGGGCCATAGCGAACCGCACTCCGTGGGAAGGTTCCTTCCCGGCCATATCGAACAGAACGTCATATGCGGTGGCGTTCTCGACCTGGTTTTCCCTGCTGGCTGGAAGAGCCTGACGTCTGCTCAGCAGCCGTCCTGTCGCTCCGATTCGTTTGATCAAGGCTTTCTTCGGGTCATCGAGCTTACGGTCGTTGTAGGCCTGCAGCTTGCCCCACCCGACACAGATCTCACCGACGATTTCACGGTGCTGGGGCCGGTGGTGAAAACTGTCCACGTCCAGTGCGGCCGAGTAAAGCTCCAGCGCTCGGATCTTCGGGTCCTGCTCGATGTCACCGTGTTCCTCGGCACTATTTTCGTCGGCAGTGCCAACCGCGGAAATCTCTTTCAACGCGCGGGCTGCCGCCTCGAGAAGCCGTTTCCGGACGATGCCGATCGGGCACCGGCCATCAGGAGAGTGCACAGAAGGCCCGTTCCGTGCCTGGCACCCCGACAGCGCGTCGAGAGATCTCGTATAAAAAACGAGCGCCATGGCAAGTTCGCGGCCCGGGCATCCCAGAGCGTGATTGAAGTAGGCATCTGTGACGAACTCGGCAGATTCCCCGCTAGTGAGGGTGGAATCGATCAGCGTCTCCACCCAGGCGAGGGATGTTTGCGATGACACGACGGCGAGCGATTCGGACTTCCGACGCCGTCCCGACCCAGCTTTGGGGCGCACGAACGCGTCCATGCAGCGAGAGGCGAGGAACGCCTGCAGCACGCTGTGGTGGAACCTGACACCGTCTTCCCCCTCTTCCACCAACCCCAGACGTGCACCCCAACTGCCCGCCAGTCGCTCGTCGATGTCCCGGGCCGGATCCGCGTCGGCCTCGCCGTTGTCCACGGCCGGATACCGGACGGCACCGTCCCTGTTTCCGGCACGGTCCTGAAGCGATGTGAGCCACTTGGTCAGTGTCTCGACGACGAGGTTTCTGTCTTTTGCGCTCTCCCTGACTTGTGTAGGTGTCTTCTCCGTCAGGGCGCCGTAGCGGACGTAGGTCGAGTTAGTGTGCAAAGCCGCACAGGCAAGCGCCGAGAGGTACTCGACAGTCCGGCGACGGCCATAGTAGGAGAGGGGCTGCTCCGGGTAGAGGTGGCCGTCGACGAGCGCATCGACCCAGGCATCGAGCAGGTCGTACCGCAGCACCCACGCATCCTGGTCGCGCGGATCGCAGTTCTCATCCTGCCCGCCGCCCACGAGCGGCTCGAGCAGGTCGCGGCGCTCGAGATCCTTGGCGATGTTGAGGTAGAGCGGGGACTCGGCAATTCCCGCGGCCTCCACCACCCAGTCCATGCGCTGCTTGTCCGACCTCCAGTTGCTGCCTCCGGCGACATACTCGAGTGCCGCCTCCTCGCTCAGCGGCTCCAGAACCGTCTGGGCCGCGTTGATGGCCTCCAGCGACTTCTGCGGCCGGGAGGTGATGACGAGCGGGAGTCCAGCCTCCCGCGCATCATCGATGGCTTTTCGGATCTTGCTGTCGCGGTCACGAGTTCTTTTCAGAGCATCCTCCAGACCGTCCGCCAGCACGACTACCCGGTCCTGGGTGTATCGCAGCCGCTGCCAGACTTTCTCTGCCTCTGCCATGGCGTAGACACGATCCAGCACCTCGGAGCAGAATTGTCTCTTGGCGAGTTCCGTGAAATTGAATTCTTCGTTGATCTCGACGTCACGGAGTTGCAGTGCGACGGGAACCACGCCTTTCCCGGCAAGGCGTTGAGTAAGCCGCACGAGCAGCGCTGTCTTACCCACGCCGATGGCACCGACAATCACATGCGGACGGCGATTTTCACTGTCCTGCAGATTGTTCATCAACGCGTCACACAATTTGTCACGCCCTACGACATCGCCGATGATGGTTCCCGGTCTTACCAGCTCATCAGGATGCCGCTTCGCCTTGCGCAGGTAGTAGTGGCGGGTACGCCTGAAACGCCATATCAGGAACACCACGGCCGCCACCACCGTGGTGGACGAAAACCCAATGGCTGACAGTGCGGTCTGCAGATCATGACTGTCCAGCCAATGCGCGACCCACCCCAAGGGGCCCCCGAGTGGCCCGTTCGGCCAGAGCGAGTACGCTATCCACAGCACGTACACGACAAATAGGATATAGTACACGCCGACCATCCAGGTCCGGAGCCGCCACCAATGGCGCGCCTTCCGCTCCCCCCTGACCCTGAGCCACCAATTACGCACCTTTCGCCAACCGGCCACAAAGGGCCAGGTCATCTGGAACCAGACCCGGCTCCACATCCCGGCCGGTTCAGGTCCGGGCCGGCTCTTCGCTCTGGTCTCTCTACCGGAACTCATGAACGCTCCCTGTCTGACGGCCGGAGATTCATGCATCACAAGGCATGCAGAGGAGCACCAGAGGCAATTCATCACAGGGGAAGCACCCCATACGCCGCCGATGCGCCGAAATCAAGGAAATTCCCGGAAAAGGCCGGTGCCGTATTGGCCGGGCATCACCGGCCCTTCTCCCGTCGTACCACGAGCCTCTCAAACCCGCAAAAGAACCCCGCACGCTCGATGCGGACACGCCGCACACTCGCCCTCTTCCGTGCCGGTGAGTTCCCCCGCCCTGGCGCCGGCCGTCAGTCCGCCAGGTGGTTCAGGCGGTCCAGAGCGTCCGCCGGGAGATGGAGGTCGGCGGCCGCGACGTTCTCGCGGAGGTGGGGTACCGAGGAAGTGCCGGGGATGACCAGGATGTTGGGGGAACGGTGCAGGAGCCAGGCCAGGGCGGTCTGCTGGGGTGTGGCGTCCAGGGAGGCGGCCACCTCGGCGAGCACGGCGGACTGGAGGGGCTGGAAGCCGCCGAGCGGGAAGAACGGGACGAAGCCGATGCCGTCCGCGGCGAGGGAGTCGATCAGGGCGTCGTCGGTGCGGTGCGCCAGGTTGTAGAGGTTCTGGACGAAGACGACCGGCGCCATCTCGCGTGCCTCGGCGACCTGTTCCGCGGTGACGTTCGACAGGCCGAGACGGCGGACCAGGCCCTCCTTCTGGAGCTCGGCCATCCTGCCGAAGGACTCGGCGATCGAACCGGGGCCGGGGACACGGAGGTTGGCGGCGTCGAGGACGTCGAGGCCCAAGCGGTCGAGGTTGTAATGCAGTTGCTCGCGGAGGGTCTTGGGGGCGGGGTCCCAGGTTCCTTCCGGGCCGCGGCGGAAGCCGACCTTGGTGACGATCCTCAGGTCCGCCGGGTACGGGTGCAGGGCCTCCCGGATGATCTCGTTCGTGATGTACGGGCCGTAGTAGTCGCTGGTGTCCAGGTGCGTGATGCCCAGATCGACGGCGGTGCGCAGCACTTCCACGGCCTGTGCGCGGTCGCGCGGCGGGCCCCAGGCGTTCGGTCCCGCCAGCTGCATCGCGCCGTAGCCCATGCGGGTGAGTTCCAGGTCGTCGGCGAGGGTGAGGGTGTCGTTGTTCATGCCTCCAAGACTGCACGGGGCCCGGGGCGGCGGGGAGCGAAGGATCTTCCTGGTACGGCTTGTACCAGGAAGGGGCCGCCGCAGCCGGGTAGGGTCGGCCGCATGGACGAGCTCGGTGACGCGCTGCGTACCTGGCGGGAGCGGCTGGACCCGGCCGCCCTGGGGCTCGCGCACAGCGGGACACGGCGGACGCCCGGGCTCCGCCGCGAGGAGCTGGCGTTCCTGGCCGGTATCTCCATCGACTACGTGGTCCGGCTGGAGCAGGGCCGGGCGTCGTCCCCGTCGGCGCAGGTCTGCGCGGCGCTGGCCCGTGCGCTCCAGCTGACGGACGAGGAGCAGGCGCACCTGCTGCGGCTCGCCGGGCGTGCCGAGGGCACCGGCCGGGTGCCCCGGCTCGTTCCCGCGAACGTGCAGCGCATCGTCGACCAGCTGGCCGGGGCGCCGGTCGCGCTGTACGACGCGACGTGGCACCTGCTGCACTGGAACGCCCTGTTCGCCGCGACGTTCGGCGACCCGACCGCAGGGCGCCCACAGGAGCGGAACCCGTTGATCCGGCTCTTCGAGAGCGGGATGACCGGAGTGCGCTACACCCCGGAGGGGCTGGCCGCGTTCGAGAAGTCCCTCGTCGGGGACCTGCGCACCACGACCAGCCGGTACCCGCGCGATCCGGACGTCGCCGCGCTCGTCGAGCGGCTGGGGCGCAGCGCCCGCTTCCGGGAGCTCTGGGCCCTCGGGTCGGTGGCCGGGCACAAGGGCGCGAGCAAGACGATCGAGCATCCCGAGGTGGGTGACATCGACCTGGACAGCGACACCCTCGTCACCCAGGGTTCCGATCTGCGCATCGTCGTCTACGCGCCCCGGCCCGGGACGGACGCGCGCAGCAAGCTCGGTCTTCTCGCCGCCATCGGCAGCCAGCGCCTCACCGCTCGCGGCGAGACATCACGCACGACCGAGTGACCGGGCGGCCGGGCAACCGGGCAACCGGGCAACCGGGCAACCGGGCAACCGGGCAACCGGGCGGAGGCTGGTACTGCGGTTCCCAGGACAAGCGGACGGCTGGCTCGCCGCGCCGCCCCCGCTCAGGCTGGAGTCATGAGCATGAGTACGTACAGCACGGCGGAGACCGCAGCCGTGAGCGGCCGACTCGCCCTCGTCACCGGTGCCACTTCCGGCATCGGCAGGGCCTTCGCGGAGCGGCTCGCCGCGGACGGCTACGACCTGGTGATCGTCGGACGGCGCAAGGACCGCCTGGAGGAGTTCGCCGCCTCGCACCCCGGGACCCGGGTCAGGACGGTGGCCGCCGACCTGTCCACCGCCGCGGGCATCGACACGGTCGCCGGTATCTGCGCGGCCGAGCCGCTGACCATGCTGGTGAACAACGCCGGGGTGGCCCACTACATGCCGCTGGCCGACCTCCCCGCCGAGAAGGCCGCCGAACTCGTCCACGTCAAGGTCCTCGCCCCCACCCTGCTCACCCGGGCCGCAGTCGGGGGCATGCAGGAACGCGGCCGGGGCACCGTCGTCAACGTGGCCGGCATGATCGCCTTCAGCGGCCCCGCCCCGCACTCGCAGCTGCCGCGGCGCGTCGTCTACGGCGGGAGCCTCGCCTACCTCGTCACGATGTCGCAGACGCTGGCCGCGGAGCTCGACGGCACCGGCGTCGCCGTGCAGGTCGTGTGCCCCGGCGTGGTGGCCACCGAGTTCCACGAGCGGCAGGGGCTGGACCTCAGCGGCATCCCCCGGATGACCGCCGAGGACGTCGTCACCGCCAGTCTGCGCGGTCTGGAGCTGGGCGAGACCGTCTGCGCCCCGGGCGTCGAGGACGCCGGTCTGCTGGACGCGGTGTCCCGGGCGGACCTCGCGGCGTTCGGCGGGCAGAGCACCGAGCTCGCCACGCGCTACCGGACGGCCTGAGGGGGTACCGCCCATCGGCGGTGGCGCGCCTCACTCCCGGCCGCGGGGCGGGCCCGGGAGTGAGGCGGCGGCGGCCGGGCATCTGTCTCTGGGCCCGTCCCGGGGCGTCCGCCTGCCCACGGGGCTCTTCACCTCTTGGGACCACAGGAGACGCAGTGATGCTCGACGGCATACCGGCACCCGCCGCCGGCAGGACCCCGCCCGGCACGGAAGCCGGTGCTGAGCCCGGTACCGAGTCCGCCCCCAGGACTGTTCAGAAGGCCGACGCGGAGGCCCGTAAACAGCGCCTGCGCCGCCGGCTGGAGCGCCTCATCGGCGTGGCCGCCACCGAGGGCAACGAGCTGGTGCCCCTGCGCAACGGCGACGAGATCTTTCCCGCGATGCTCGACGCGATCCGCGCCGCCGAGCACACGATCGACATGATGACCTTCGTCTACTGGCGCGGTCAGATCGCCCGGGACTTCGCCGCGGCCCTCGCCGACCGTGCCCGTGCGGGGGTGCGGGTACGGCTGCTGCTGGACGGTTTCGGCGCCAAGGAGATCGAGCGGCAGCTGCTGGACCTCATGGACGAGTCCGGTGTGCAGGTGGCCTGGTTCCGCAAGCCCCTCTGGCTGTCACCGCTCAAGCAGAACCACCGCTGCCACCGCAAGGCCCTGGTCGTCGACGAGGACACCGCCTTCACCGGGGGCGTCGGCATCGCGGAGGAGTGGTGCGGCGACGCCCGCAACCCCGGCGAGTGGCGGGACACCCACGTCCAGGTGCGCGGGCCGGCCGTGGACGGCATCGCCGCCGCGTTCGCGCAGAACTGGGCCGAGTGCCATGACGACCTCTACGACGACCGCGACCGGTTCACCGAGCACCGGCAGGCCGGCTCGTCGGTCGTACAGGTGGTGCGCGGATCGGCCAGCATCGGCTGGCAGGACATGCAGACCCTCATCCGGGTGATGCTCACCTCCGCGGAGGAACGCTTCCGCCTCGCCACCGCCTACTTCGCGCCCGACACCTACTTCATCGACCTGCTGTGCCGGACCGCCGAGCGCGGCGTGCGGGTGGAGATCCTGCTCCCCGGCCCGCACACCGACCAGCGGGCCTGCCAGCTCGCCGGGCAGCAGCACTACACGCGTCTGCTGGAGGCCGGGGTGCACATCCGGCAGTACCAGCCGACGATGCTGCACACCAAGATCATGACCGTGGACTCGGTGGCCTCCCTCATCGGATCCACCAACTTCAACCGCCGGTCCATGGACCACGACGAGGAGGTCATGCTCGCCGTCCTGGACGAGAAGTTCACCGCCCTGCTCGACCATGACTACGACGCGGACCTGGAGCAGAGCGTCAGCATCGACCTCGGCCGGTGGAAACGGCGGGCGGTCGTGCAGCGGGCCAAGGAAGCGGCCGTCACCCCGGTGCGGCGCTTCCTGTGAGCGACGGGGATGCCTGACGGGCCCGTCCCGGGGAACCCGTGCACAGGCAAGGAACACACGCGGGAACACACGCACGCCCTACCGAGTGACATGAGGTGAACCATGAGCAAGGAGACCCGGGACCTGACCCCGAAGTACACCGTCCCCGGCATCGAGCGTGAGGCGGCCGGGCAGCTGATCGGCCTGCTGCGGGTCCGGCTCCACACCCTGAACGACCTCCATCTCACCCTCAAGCACGTGCACTGGAACGTGGTCGGACCGCACTTCATCGCCGTCCACGAGATGATCGACCCGCAGGTCGACCGGGTACGGGAGATGGCCGACGACGTCGCCGAACGCATCGCCGCCCTCGGCGGGGTGGCGCCGGGGACCCCGGGGACGCTGGTCGCCGAGCGCACCTGGGACGACTACTCCCTCGGCCGCGCCGACGCGATCGCGCACCTCGGCGCCCTGGACCTCGTCTACACCGGGGTGATCGAGGACATCCGCGCCTCGATCAAGGAGGCCGGTGACCTCGACCCGGCCACCGAGGACCTCCTGATCGAGCAGCTGCGCGACCTCGAGCAGTTCCAGTGGTTCGTGCGCGCCCATCTGGAGAGCGCGGGCGGCGTGCTCTCCACCGGCGACGCCCGCACCGAGAAGGAAGCGGCGGCCAAGGGGGCCGCACTCGGCTGAGGACCCGGCGGCCGGCACACCCGTGCGCGGCCCCGCACGCCGGCGGACCCGCCGGGGCGTGCGGGGCCGCGCTTCCGTGTGCCCCGGGCGCGCCGGCCACCGGGCTGCCAGTTCACCAGGCCGGCGGTCAACCGGACCGGCCGTTCACCGGGCCGGTCGCGGGCCGCGCGGCTTCTTCACCGGTGCTCCCCGCTCGGTTCCATGAGCTGCCGTTGCAGGGAGAGTTCGGTGGCGGAGAGCGCGATGTCCGGGCGCAGCCGCTCCGGATGGCCCCGCGGCGGCTGTGCCAGCAGCGCCCGGGGCCGGCGCGTCCGCGAGGTGTCCGGCGGCAGCCCGATCCACAGCCAGCCCGCCGCGATCAGCGCACCGTAGATCTCGTGCAGTGCCTTCCTGACGAACCTCATGCGCTCAGCACCTCCGCCGGTACGCGCGGCGCCGTGGCGCCCACCGGGCGTGCGTCGTCCTCGCGCCAGGTCCACAGCCGGGCGACCGCGTCGAGGTCCAGGTCGTGGCCCTCCGACCAGATGCGGGCGGCGGCGGTGAGCACGGACTGCCGGTCGGCCTCGGGGGTGCCCGCGCGGGCCGGCAGGAGCGGGGAGACCGCGCCGGCGCCGAGCCGGACCGAGCGGTGCCTGCGGGCGAACGCCGTGAGGGTCTGGCGGGGACCCGCCTCGACCAGCAGGACGTCGTCGGCGGCGAGCAGCTCGTCCAGGGCGTCGCGGAAGTGGACGGTGTCGGTGATCTGGCGGGCCCAGAAGCGCGCGCCGCGCGCGTCGTCGGGGCTCATCAGGCCGCCGGTGTAGCCGGAGTAGAGCGGCAGCCTCGGTTCGCGCAGCGGGATGCCGTGGTAGTGGGCCTCGACGGCGTCGGACGCGGGGGCCATCGCCGGGGAGTGGAAGGGGCTGGTGGCCGGGACGGTCACCGCGGTGAGTCCGTCGGCCTTCAGCCGGGCGGCGACCGCGGCCAGCGGGCGGCTCGCACCGGCGAGCATCACCTGCTGGTTGGCGTTGACCGCGGCGATGCCCACGCCGTCGACGAGGTAGGGCCGCAGCCGCTCCTCGCTCGCGGCGACGGCGAGCATGCCGCCGGCCGGGATCTTCACGGCCTCCCTGACCCGTGCCTGGACCATCGCGACGGCGTCGCGCAGGCCGACCACTCCGGCGAAGGTCGCCGCGACCAGTTCGCCGGCGCTGTGGCCGAGGAACGCGACGGGCCGTACGCCCCAGCTGAGGATCATGCGGCCGAGGGCGTAGTCGATCGCGAAGAGGAGGGGCTGGGCGCGGCGCACGTCGTCGATGTCGATGGCGGCGTGGTGCGGGTCGAGCCAGTCGGCGCGGATCCGGGCGCCTTCCTCGCCCAGGTGGGACAGGGCGGCGTCGACGGCCGCGGTGAAGACGGGTTCGCGGCGGTAGAGGCCGGCGGCCATGCCGGCGTGCTGGGAGCCCTGGCCGGGGAAGAGCAGGGCGACGGGGCGGGGTCGGCCGGCCTCGGCGGGGCGGGTCCGGCGGACGGTGGGGGCGGCGAGCGCGGACACGGCGACGGCGGCGCCGCGCACCGGTCCGGGCGGGGTGCCGCAGGGCACCGCGGTGGGCAGGCCCGGGTACGCCTCCGGGGGCAGGCCGTCGAGCGCCGACAGGAGGGTGCCGCGTGCCAGGGCCTCGTCGTCGGCGGTGCGGCCGGACCAGAGGATCAGACGGTGCCGGTCGGGGCCGGTGCCGCGCGGGTGCGGCGGCAGGGGGCGCAGCGGCGGGGCGGCGTCCGCGCGGTGCGGTGCGCTCATGTCCAGGACGCCGAGGACGGAGTCGGCGTCGGCCACCGCCTCGGCGGCGCGTTTGACGGCGTACACGGTGATGGTCCCGGCGTCGGGTTCGCCGAAGCCGGCGACCAGGACGAAATCGGCGGTGCCGTCGTGGAGTTCGTGGTGCGCGCGGCGCAGGGCGAGGCCGGGGGACGGTGCGGTCCGTACGGCGAAGCCCTCGTGCTCGGCGGGCAGGCCGGTTCCGGCGGGCGGGCCCGGCTCGGCGGCGGCTCCGACGAGGACGACGGTGCGGGCCGGCAGGTCCTCGGGGGACCGGCCGAAGGCCCGCAGGACGGCCGACACGGCGGTGGCGGACGCCACGACGGGGCCCGTCGGCTGCGAGGCCGGGCCGGGCCGGACGATCAGTCGGCGCACTACGGCGCTCTGGGACGTGAGTGACATGGTTCCCTCCTCCGTGGACCGCGGACCGGGCCGCGCGGGTGCCTGTCCTGGGGTGGTACGGGAAGCGGCTGTCCTGCCCCGCCGGGGGTGTACGGGGACAGGACAGCCGCGCGGGGTCCGGCTCAGGCGTGGGTGGCCCGGCCGGCGTTGATGAGCGCGAGGAGGGCACGCGGGGTCTCCGCGTCGACCACGGCGTCGTCGGGGATGCTGATCCCGTAGTCGCGCTGTATCTCGCCGATGACCTGGAGCAGGGCGAGGGAGTCGTAGCCGAGGTCCATGAACGGTGTGTCGATGACGTCACCGTCGAGGTCGACGCCCTCCTCCTCGCCGGCGCTCTCTCGGAGCATGCGGGTCAGGTCGGCCAGGGTCACGGCGGTGATGGCGGTGGTGGTGTCGGTCGTGGTGGTCATGGCTGGTGCCGTCCTCTCGGTTGGGCGCGGTGGTGGAGCGGGAGGAAAAGGGCGAACGGGAGAAGCACGGTGGCGGCCTGTGGCACACCCGGCCGCGGCGGACCGGACACGCCGGCGGTGTCGGCGGTGCCGATACCGCCCCCGGTACCGCAACCCGGCGCCGTGGCGCCGGCGGGTTCCCGGGCGGGCCGGTTCACGCGGCGCGGCGCAGGACGAGCGCCGCGTTGAAGCCGCCGTGGCCGCGGGCGAGGACCAGCGCGGTGCGCAGGTCGGCCTCGCGGGCCTCGGTGACCAGGTCGATCGTGTACTCGGGGGCCGGGCGGGCCACGTTGACGGTGGGCGGGACGACGCCGTCGCGCAGGGCGAGGAGCGCGGTCGCCACGTCGAGGGCGGCGCCTCCGGCGAGCAGCCGGCCGGTCATCGTCTTGGGCGCGGTGACGGGGACGCCGCACGGTCCGAACAGCGCGGTCAGGGCCTCGGCCTCGGCCCGGTCCAGTTCCGGTACGCCGGCGGCGTCCGCGAAGACGACGTCGACGTCCCCGGGGGTGATCCCGGCGTCGGCGAGGGCGTTCTCGGCGGCCCGGCGCAGGCCGGGCGGGCGTCCGGTGCCGGGGGCCGGGTCGAGGGTGGCGGCGTACCCGGCGACCTCGCCGTACACCTGTCCGGCGTTGCGTGCGGCGGCCGAGCCGGCGTCCTCGACGAGGAGGATCGCGCCGCCCTCACCGGGGACGTACCCGGTGGCGTCGGCGGAGAACGGCAGGTAGGCGCGGGCCGGATCGTCGACGGTGCTCATGCGGCCGGAGGCGATCTGCGGCACCCAGCCCCAGGGGCAGAGGGCCGCGTCGACGCCGCCCGCGACGACGGCGGGGAAGCCCTTGCGGATGTGACGGCGGGCGTGGCCGAGGGTGTCGATGCCGCCGGCCTGTTCGGTGAGCAGGACGCCGCTGGGGCCGCGCAGCTTGTGCCGGATGGAGATCTGGCCGGTGTTGACGGCGTAGAACCAGGCGAAGGACTGGTAGGCGCTGACGTACTCCTTGCCCTTGCTCCACAGGTTCTGGAGTTCGCGCTGCCCGAACTCGACGGCGCCGCCGGACGCGGCGGTGACCACGCCGATGCCGTACTCGGGGAGTTCGCCGATGTCGAGGCCCGCGTCGGTGAGGGCCCAGTCGGCGGCGGTCAGCGCGAGGCGGGTCATGTGGTCGGTCTGCGGCATCAGCCGGCTGGGGATGTGGTCCTCGGCGACGTAGCCGGGCACCTCCCCGGCGACGGTGGAGGGGTACTGGGCGGCGTCGAAGCGGGTGACGGGACCCAGGCCCGACTCACCGGCCAGGGTGGCCTTCCAGAACTCCTCGGTTCCCAGGCCGTTGGGGGCGGTGACGCCCAGGCCGGTCACCACTGCGGTGGTCATGCGGTCCTCCTGTCCGGACGGGCCAGCACCATGGCGCTCTGGAACCCGCCGAAGCCGCTGCCCACGCTGAGCACCACGTCGGCCCGTTTCTCGCGGGCGGTGAGCGGGATGTAGTCGAGGTCGAGGTCCGGGTCGGGTTCGTGCAGGTTCGCGGTGGGCGGCAGGATGTCGTGTTCCATCGCGAGGGCGCAGGCGGCGATCTCCAGGGAGCCGATGGCGCCGAGCGAGTGGCCGATCATCGATTTGATGGAGCTGACCGGCGTGCGGTAGGCGTGCGCGCCGAGACTGCGCTTGAAGGCGCCCGTCTCGTGACGGTCGTTCATCTTGGTTCCGGAGCCGTGGGCGTTGATGTAGTCGACGGTGTCCGGCGCGAGGCGGGACTCGGCGAGGGCGGCGTCGATGGCCTCGGCCATCTCGATGCCCTCGGGCTTGAGTCCGGTCATGTGGTACGCGTTGCAGCGGGAGGCGAAGCCGGCGATCTCGGCGTAGATGTGCGCGCCGCGCCGCTTCGCGTGCTCCAGCTCCTCCAGGACCAGGATCGCGGCGCCCTCGCCGAGGACGAGGCCGCTGCGGGTGCGGTCGAAGGGCCGGCAGGAGCTCTCCGGGGTGTCGTTGCGCGGGGTGGTGGCGAGGATCGCGTCGAAGCAGGCCGAGGTGATCGGGGAGATCGGTGCCTCGGTCGCGCCCGCGATCATGATGTCGGCGGTGCCCTCGCGGATGAGTTCCACCGCGTGGCCGAGGGAGTCGAGTCCGGAGGTGCAGCCGGTGGAGACCACCGCGGCCGGTCCCTCCGCGCCGGCGGCCCTGCCGACCTCCGCGGCGATGGAGCTGGGCACGAAGTGCCGGTACAGCTCGGGCACCGCGTAGGTGTGGTCGACGTTCCAGGCGCGGCCGCCGTCGCTGACGACCGCGTACTCGCGTTCCAGGCTGGTGGTGCAGCCGACGGCGCTGCCCACGGCCGTGCCGATACGGCCCGGGTCGAGGGCGGCGGTCTCCAGCCCGCTGTCGGCCAGGGCTTCGCGGGTGGAGACGACCGCGAACTGTGCGGCCCGGTCGAGCCGGCGGGTCTCCTGCTGGGTGAGGCCGGCCGCGAGCGGGTCGAAGTCCGCCTCGGCGGCGACCTGCGAGCGGAACGGCGAGGGATCGAAGAAGGAGATGCGGCGGGTGGCCGTGCGGCCCGCCGTGAGCAGGTCCCAGTACTCCTTGACGCCGACCCCGCCCGGCGCCACGACGCCCAGGCCGGTGATGGCGACTCTGCGCGGGGTCTGCCCGGCCCTCGACGGAGCCGGGTGGGCGGCTGCGCTCCGGCCGGTTGGCACTGTGGGGGTCACTGTCGATCCCTTCGTCCGTGCTGTCGTGATGCGAGATCCGGTAGCGGCGGCCGGAGGGGGTCCGGGGGTGTGGACCCCCTCTCGGCCGGCCGGGCCGGGCGGCGGCCTGCTCGTAACGGGTCGCCGTGACCGGTGAAGCCATGGAACGTCCGGGCCCTAGAACCGGACTCGTGTGAGCGTGGACCAGCCGGACCGCCCCGTCATGTCGGTACATTTCCGTGCTTGCGGGAGGGGGTTTCGGCCTTTTTGGTCCGCAGCATCGCCAGTGAGCGGATGAGGGTGCGCCGAGTGTCGCCGGGGTCGATGACGTCGTCGACGAGGCCGCGCTCGGCCGCGAAGTAGGGGTGCATCAGCTCGGTGCGGTACTCGTCGACGCGGCGGGCGCGTACGGCGTCGGGGTCGGCGGCGGCGGCGATCTCGCGCCGGAAGATGACGTTGGCCGCGCCCTCGGCGCCCATCACGGCGATCTCGTTGGTGGGCCACGCGAAGGAGAGGTCGGCGCCGATGGAACGGGAGTCCATGACGATGTAGGCGCCGCCGTACGCCTTGCGCAGCACGAGGGAGACGCGGGGCACGGTCGCGTTGCAGTACGCGTACAGCAGCTTGGCGCCGTGCCGGATGATGCCGTTGTGCTCCTGGTCGACGCCGGGCAGGAAGCCCGGGACGTCGACGAGGGTGACGAGCGGGATGTTGAAGGAGTCGCACGTCGACACGAACCGCGCGGCCTTCTCGCTCGCGTGGATGTCCAGCACCCCGGCGAGGACGGTCGGCTGGTTGGCGACGATGCCCACCGGGTGGCCGTCGAGGCGGGCGAGCGCGCACACCACGTTCGGCGCCCACGCCTCGTGGACCTCGAAGGTCTCGCCGTCGTCGACGATCTCCTCGATGACCGCACGGATGTCGTAGCTGCGGCCCGGGTCGGCCGGCACCAGGTCGGTGAGGCGGTCGGTGCGCCGGTCGGCGGGGTCCTCGCAGGGCACCGCGGGCGGCAGTTCGCGGTTGTTGGAGGGCAGCAGCGCGAGGAGGAACCGTACGTCCTCCAGGCAGTCGGCCTCGTTGTCGTGGGCGAAGTGGCAGACGCCGGAGGCGGTGGCGTGCACATCGGCGCCGCCGAGACCGTCGTGGGTGACCCGTTCACCGGTGACCGCCTGCACCACGTCGGGTCCGGTGATGAACATCTGCGCCGTCTCCCGGACCATGAACACGTAGTCGGTGAGGGCCGGCGAGTAGGCGGCTCCCCCGGCGCACGGGCCGAGCATCACGCTGATCTGCGGGACGACGCCGGAGGCGGCGACGTTGCGGCGGAAGATGCCGCCGTAGCCCGCGAGGGCCGTGACGCCCTCCTGGATGCGCGCGCCCGCGCCGTCGTTGAGGCTGACCAGCGGTGCGCCCGCGTCGGCCGCGAGGTCCATCACCTTGTGCACCTTCGCGGCGTGGGCCTCGCCGAGGGCTCCGGCGAAGACCCGGAAGTCGTGGGCGTACGCGAAGACCGTCCGGCCGTGGACCAGACCCCAGCCGATCACGACGCCGTCGCCGTGCGGCTTGCGCTCCTCCAGGCCGAAGCCGTGGGCGCGGTGCCGGCGCAGCGGCTCGATCTCGGTGAACGTGCCCTCGTCGAAGAGGAGTTCCAGCCGCTCGTGCGGGGTGAGCTTGTTCTTCTCGTGCTGCCGTGCGGTGGCCGCCGGATCGGGACCGCGGCTCACCTCCTCCTTGAGCCGCCGGAGTTCGGCGGTGGCACGGCGGAGGTCGGGGGCTGCCTGGCTGACCGTCAGGTCGTCGAGGATCGTCATCGGCCGAACGTAGGAACGCGGCCTCGAGACGGACTGGAGGCGGCAGCCGGCCGGACGCGTCAGCCGCTCGGACGGTCCGGTCGCCCAAGTGGGCCCGGTGCCGGAATGGTTCGGCCGCTCGATGTGGACCCGCCGCCCCGACGGTCCGGTCGCCCGATGTCGGCCCGCCACCCGCACGGTCCGGTCGCCCAAGTGGGCCTGTCGCCGCAATGGTTCGGCACCCCCTGCCGGACCGTCACCCGTGCGGTCCGGTCGTTCGGGTGGGTCAGCCGTTCGAGGGCACCGGGAGGTCGAGGGCCGGGTCGGCGGAGAGCACCGCCTGGTGCAGCCGCTGGAGGCGGGCGGAGGGCTCGAGCCCCAGCTCATCGACGAGGGTGCCCCGCAGCCGCTGGTACGCCTCCAGCGCGCGCCAGGCACCGCCGGCGCGGTGCAGGGCGGTCATCAGCTGGGCGCAGAAGTTCTCGTGCATCGGGTGACGCGCGACCAGGACGCGCAGTTCGGGCACGATCTCGGCGTGCCGGCCGAGCTTCAGGTCGGCGTCCACCCGCCGTTCCAGCGCGGCCATCCGGTCCTCCTCCATGCGCAGCACCTCCAGTTCCAGGACGGTGCCCACCCGGACGTCGACGAGCGCGGAGCCCTTCCACATCTTCAGGGCGCGGCCCAGCAGTTCGGAGGCCGTGCGGTGGTCCCCCGCCTCGTGCGCGGCGCGTCCCGCGGCGGTGATCCGGGTGAACTCGTGCGCGTCGATCTGGCCGGGCTGCACCTGCAGGAGGTACCCGCCGTGCTGGGTGACGAGGACGTCCTTGGGGCGGCGGGACGGGTCGCCGTCGAGCGCCGCCGCGATCTTGCGGCGGAGCTGGAGGATGTACGTCTGGAGGGTGGTGGCGGCACTGCGCGGGATGTCCTCGCCCCAGATCTCCTCCATCAGGGTCGCCACCGTCACCACCCGGTCGGCCTGCAGGGCGAGGAGCGAGAGGATCTGGCGGGGCTTGGCCGCGGTGGGGACGACGGACACCCCGTTCTCACGGGCCACCAGTGGTCCCAGGACTTGGATCTCCATGTTCACGCCCTCCTCTTGTGCGGTACGGCAGGTCCCGTAGCGGGCCTGCACGGGCTGCGGAGTCTCCAGCGAGCCTCGCACCTGCGGTGTTCGAGTCCCAGTGAGGCGGTCACGTCGGCGGGCATGAAAATGTCATGCCCCGGTGGTGACCCCGGCACTGTGCCGTGCCGCCCGGCGGGCCGCAGACTCCTGGCATCCGGCAAGCGAACGCAGTTTCGTGAGGTTCGACCCGACAGGGGGATCACCATGAACACCGTCACGCATCTCTCCGCATCCGACGTCCGGGGCACCGGCACGTCCCTGGTGCCCGGCACGGTCCCGCTCTCCTGCGACCACCGGTTCGCCCTGCTCACCGCCCGGGCCGGCCTGGAGCCCGAGCTGGCGCAGCGCTACACGAGCGACCCGGTGTCGGTGCTCGCCGAGTTCGGTCTCCCGGCGACGGAGCCGGTGTACGGCGACGACTTCGCGGCCGTGTTCGGCGCGGCGTACGGCGCCGGGTCCGGCGGCACGGGCCGGGTGCTGGTCATCGACCACCTGGACCGGCCGGGCCTCGCCGCGCCGGGCAGCTGCTACGGCTGCGCCACCGGCATGGCGCCCCTGCCCGGTGAAGAGGCCGGGACGGCGCTTGCATGACCGCAACCGGGGGGACGGGCACCGAGCTGCCGGTGGGGTTCAAGAGGCATCTGCGGGTGGAGGCGATCCAGGGGGACGCCGTCTATCTGCTCTCGGAGCGGGGCACCACGGCGTTGCAGGGCCGCGAGATCCAGGAACTCGCGGTGCTGCTGGACGGCACCCGCACGCTGACGGGCGTGCTGCGGGAGGCGGCGGCGACGGTGCCGCCGGCGACCGCGGCCCGTGTGATCGCCGAACTCGCCCGCGCCGATCTGGTCGGTTACCACGACCCGGCCTCGGACGTCTCGACGGAGGCGTACTGGGAGTTCGCCGGGCTGAACGGCCCGAGCGCGTCGGCCTCGTTCCGTACCAGCACCGTACGGCTCGTGAACCTGAGCCGGGGGGAGTCGGCGGCGGCCGAGTGCCGGGCGGCGGGTCTGCGGGTGGCGGGTCCCGGCGAGGAGGACGGCGCCGTCCTGTCGCTGGTCCTGTGCGACGACTACCTCGATCCCCGGCTGGCCGGGCTGGACGCCCGGCACCGGGCGGCGGGCCGGGTCTGGCTGCCGGCCAAGCCGTACGGCGGGGAGACCTGGGTGGGGCCGGTGTTCGGTGCCGGGGACGGTCCGTGCTGGGCGTGTCTGGCGCACCGGCTGCGCGAGCACCGTACGTCGACGGCGCCGGTCCGGCACGCCCTGGGGCTGGCCGGGACGGTGCCCGTACCGGAGGCGTCCTTCGCCACCGCGCGGGCGCTGGGCCTCAACGCGGCGGTGCTGGAGGCGGCGAAGTGGGTGGCGGGCATGCGGTACGAGGGCCAGCGCGCCGTGTGCACGCTGGACACCCGCACCCTGGCCACCGAACGGCACCCGGTGTCCCGCCGGCCGCAGTGCCCCTCCTGCGGTGACCCGGGGCTCGTCGGGCGCCGGGTGCGGCGTCCCTTCGTGCCGGTCTCCAGTCCCAAGGCCGCCGTGGTGGGCGGCAACCACCGCTCGCTGAGCGCGCGGACGGTGCTGGACCGCTACCGGCACCTGGCGGATCCGGTCACCGGCGTGGTGTCCGAGCTGCGTCCCGCCCCGGGTTCCCCGGACGGTCTGAACCGGTACCTCGGCGGCCGCAACCTGGCGCTGGGCGACAGCCGTTCGCTGGCCGGTCTGCGCGGTGGACTGCGCGGCCAGAGCGGCGGCAAGGGGACCACTCCCGAGGAGGCCGAGGTCGGCGCGCTGTGCGAATCGCTGGAACGTTACTCCGGCAGCCGCCAGGGCGACGAGCCCACGGTGCGCGACACGCTCGCCGGGCTCGGTGACGCCGCCCTGCACCCCAATCTCTGCCAGCTCTTCGCCGAACGGCAGTTCCGGGAAAGGGATCTCTGGAACCCGCTGCACTCGCGTTTCCAGCAGGTCCCCCCGCCGTTCGACCCGCGCACGCCGGTCGACTGGACGCCGGTGTGGTCCCTCACCTCGCGCACGCACCGGCTGCTGCCCACGTCGATGCTGTACTTCGGGCCGGGCCCGGACGGGGTGACGGCCGCACCGTGGGCGGACTCCAACGGCAACGCGGCGGGCAGCAGCCCGGAGGACGCCGTCGTCCAGGGGTTCCTGGAACTGGTGGAACGGGACGCGGTCGCCCTGTGGTGGTACAACCGCACCCGCCAGCCCGCCGTGGACCTCGACGCGTTCGACGAGCCGTGGCTCGCCCGCACCAGGCTCGCCTACGAGCGGCTCGGGCGGGAACTGTGGGTGCTCGACCTGACGGCCGATTTCGGCATCCCGGTCATGGCCGCGGTGTCCCGGCGCACCACGGAAGGGGTACAGGGCGTCTCCTTCGGGTTCGGGGCTCATTTCGATCCCCGGCTGGCGCTCCGCAGAGCGGTCACAGAGGCCGCACAGCTGCTTCCGACGGAAGCGGAATCGGACGAACTCGCGTCGAACGACCCTGACTGGTCTGCCTGGTGGCGGGGGGCGACGGTGGAGAATCAGCCATATCTCCGCCCGGATCCGGCCGAAGTCCCGCGCACCCCGGCGGCCTACTCCTTCACTCTCCGTGAAGACCTCCGCGACGACGTCGAGTTGGCCGAAACACTCGTACGCGAGCACGGCATGGAACTGCTGGTGCTCGACCAGACCCGGCCCGACGTGGGGCTTCCCGTGGTGAAGGTGGTCATTCCGGGGATGCGTCACTTCTGGGCGCGTTTGGCCCCGGGCCGTCTCTTCGACACACCGGTCCGGCTCGGCCGGCTGGACCGCCCCACTCCGTACGGGAAAATCAATCCGATTCCGCTGTTCGTCTGAGTTCGGCCGTCGGTTCGATTCGCTGGCTACCGGCCAGTGCAACGGCATAACATGCGTCCGCCCTTACGGATCCCTCGCTAGGAGGCGGCGATGCCGACGAGGAATGTCGTTCCGGTCTCTCCCCGGTCGCAGGCGCCGGCTCCGCGGCTCGCCCAGGCGATCATCGTCGTGGCGCTGCTCCTCTACGGCACCATGACGGTGCTGAACGTGGTGCGCGCCAGACCGCCGGAGGGGCAGCTCGTCGTCTGTGTCGGACTCGTACTGGCCCTGTTCGGGGTGCAGTTCGCCGTCTCCTCCCCGGGCGCCCGGCAGTGGCCCACCTCGCGGAAGGCACTGATGCTGGGGCTCCAGGCGCTGCTCACCTTCGCGCCGCTGGTCTGGTTCGGCGTCAGCTGGGGCAGTATGGAGGGGCCGCTCGCGGCCTCCCTGCTGCTGACGCTGCCGTCCCGGTACGCCTGGACGGGCTACGGCGCGCTCGTCGCGTTCATCCCGGCGTACAACCTGCTGGCCGGGGCGACGGTCGACCTGGTGCTCTACTTCACCATCGCCGGCGCCCTGACCGGGCTGGTCATCTACGGTCTGACCCGGCTCACCGACCTGGTGCGCGAGCTGCACGACGCCCGGGAGGAGCTGGCCCGGATGGCCGTGGCGCAGGAGCGTCTGCGGTTCGCCCGCGACCTGCACGACCTGTTGGGTTACAGTCTCTCCGCGATCACGCTCAAGGGAGAGCTGATCCAGCGGTTGATCACCACGCGCCCGGAGAAGGCGCGCGAGGAGACCGCCTCGGTGCTCCAGGTGGCACGCCAGGCACTGGCCGACGTACGGCTGGTGTCCAGCGGCTACCGCGACATGTCGCTCGCCGAGGAGGCGGAGTCGGCGAGCACGGTGCTCTCCGCCGCCGATGTCCGGGCGCAGGTCGACGTCCGGTGCGGGCGGCTGCACCCGGTCGTCGACACGGTGCTGGCGACGGCGCTGCGCGAGGGCGTCACCAACATCCTCCGGCACAGCCGGGTACGGGTGTGCACCATCAGGGCGGAGCGGGACGAGGAGACGGTCCGGCTCGGCCTGACCAACGATCACCCGCACGAACAGGGCCACATCCCCTCGGACGATTCCGGCGGCAGTGGTCTGGACAATTTGCGGTGCCGGCTCACCGCCATCGGCGGCGGGCTCTCCGCGGGGCTCCAGGGGGACGGCAGGTTCCGGCTGGACGTGTGGGCACCGCTCAGGCCACGGAGTCAGGAGGAGGCGGAGCCGCTGCTGTTCCAGCCGGCCCGCCGGGAGAAGACCTCCCTGGCCTGAAAGCCATCTGACCGGGGGTAAGGATGTTGTCCGTGAGAATCCTCCTGGCGGAGGATGTTCACATGGTCCGGGGTGCGCTCGTCGCGCTGCTCCAGCTGGAACCGGACCTGCATGTGGTGTCCA
Organism: Streptomyces sp. NPDC047000; assembly: GCF_040644295.1. NCBI lineage: Bacteria > Bacillati > Actinomycetota > Actinomycetes > Kitasatosporales > Streptomycetaceae > Streptomyces > Streptomyces sp. NPDC047000. The sequence goes on along the minus strand of NZ_JBEYWE010000001.1, from coordinate 58,825 downwards.
CCGTCGACCGTGGCGACACGATCGTCGAGGCCGCGCTGGCCTGCAAGCCCGACGTGGCGGTGATCGACATCGATCTGCCCGGCATCGACGGGCTGACGGCGGCGGCCGAGCTGCACGAGCGGCTGCCGAGCTGCCGCACCCTCATCCTGACGACCCTCGGGCGCCCGGGCACCCTGCGGCGGGCGCTGTCCGCGCAGGTCTCCGGCTTCCTGCTCAAGGACTCACCGCCCGACCAGCTCGCCCTGGCCGTGCGGTCGGTGGCGACCGGCCGCCGGGTGGTGGACCCGCAGCTCGCGCTGACCGCGTGGGACTCCCCGGAGAACCCGCTGTCGCCGCGCGAGCTGGAGGTCCTACGCCTCGCGGCCCGGGGCGCCGACGCCGCCGAGATAGCCGGCTGTCTCTATCTGTCCAAGGGGACCGTCCGCAACTACCTCACCGCCATCGTCGGCAAGCTCGGCGCCCGCAACCGCATCGACGCCATCCGCATCGCCGAGGAGGCCGGCTGGCTGCCCTGAGCGGTCCGCGCCTCGGTCCGGGCCGCGTGCCGGGCCGGACGCGCCGAGCAGCGCGTCGAGCATGCCGTCGTCCAGCATGGTCCGGACGGACAGGTCCGCGAGGTCGCCGAAGCCGGTGTCGCAGACGGCGACGCTCAGCACGTACCCGGGACCCGCCGGGAAGGTGCCGAACTGCCACTCGGCGCCGGGCACCGGCGAACCGTCGGGGCGCACCAGCCGCGGCCCCGGGCCGTCCAGCGCGAAGCCGAACTCGGTGAAGCGGAACCGCAGTCCCTGTCCGAGCGCCTTGCTGTACGCCTCCTTCAGGGTCCACAGCCGGATCAGGGTGCCGTTGCGCGTGTCCTCCGGGCCCGCGTCCAGCAGCCGCCGCTCGTACGGGGTGCACGCCTGTTCCTCCGAGCCGGTGTGCGCGAGGCGCCGGTCGGCCCGCTCCACGTCCACCCCGATCCGGCCGCGCCGGGTGATCCCGACGACCAGCACGTCCCCGGTGTGGCTGAGGCTCACGTCGATCTGGTCGCAGCCGCGGACGTACGGGCGTCCGCCCGGCTGGTAGGCCAGGTCCACCAGGTCGGGGGTGGTGCCGAGGACCGCGGCCGCCGCGTGCCGCAGCATCAGCCGTGAGGCCACGAACCGCTCGCGGGCGCCGGGCCGGCGCAGGCTCTCGTAGCGCCGCCAGTCGGGTCCGAGCCGGTCCCGCAGTTCGCCCTCCGAGCCGCCGTCCGGCAGCCAGGGGCGCATCCGGGTGTACAGCACGACGCTGCCGGTGCGCCGCAGTTCGGCACGGGTCTCGTCCCAGGGTCCGTCCGGTCCCGCGACGCACACCGGGTGTCCCGTCCGCGCCCTCATCCCCTGCCGCCCTGGAGGGCCTCGGCCAGCGGCCCGGCGTCGAGGGCGGAGATCACCCCGGCCAGGTCGACGGCGTCGCTCGCCGGGCCCTGGCACACGGGCAGGCAGACGGGGCCGCGCGGTCCGCCGCCGATGCGCCGCAGGTACGGGGTGAGGACGGGCCGCGGGCCGATCTCCACGACATGGGTGGGCACCTGCTGGGTGAGCAGGCCGCGCGCGGCGTCGGCGAACCGGACCGGGGCGGTGATCTGTTCGGCCCAGTAGGACGTGTGGAGCGGCCCGGTGGCCAGCCGGCCGTGCACCGTCGAGTAGAACGGCACCCGGGCCGCGCGGCCGGGCACGGTGCGCAGCACGGCTTCGAACCGGGGGACGACCGGCGCCATCAGCGGGGAGTGGAAGGCGTGGGAGACGCTCAGCCGGCGGCAGCGGAGCGAGCGTCCGGCCAGCAGGGTCTCGATGCGCCCGAGGGCGGCCCGGTCGCCGGAGAGCACGACCGCCTTGGCCGCGTTGACGGCGCTGATACCCACCGCCGGTTCCGCGGCGACGAGTTCGGCCGCCTCGTACGGCGTGATGCAGACGGCCGTCATGCCGCCGCCCGGGGGCAGCTCCTGCATGAGGGCGCCGCGCACGGACACCAGCCTGGCCGCGTCCGCGAGGGTGAGCGCGCCCGCGACGACCGCCGCCGCGAACTCCCCGATGCCGTGGCCCAGTACGGCGACCGGGCGGACCCCGGCCTCCTCCAGGGTGCGTGCCAGGGCGTACCCGACGGCGAACAGGGCCGGCTGGGTCAGGGCGGTGCGGTGGACGCGCGGGTCGCCGGAGAGGATCAGGTCCACCACGGACTCCCCCGCCCACGGGCGGACGGCCGCGTCGGCCTCGTCCAGGAACGCCCGGTAGCCGGTGGAGTTCCGGTAGAGCCCCGCGGTCATGCCGGGGTGCTGGGAGCCCTGCCCGGTGAGGACGAAGGCGGTCCTGACCCGGCCGGGGTCCCGGCGCGCGTCCCGCATGGCGAGGAACTCCGCGAGGCGGCGCACGGTGGGGTACGCCCAGACGTCGTCCGGGTCGATCAGCGTCCCGAACTCGTTCTCGATGTCGCCGTAGAGGCTCAGGGCCGCCACCGAGTCGAGGCCCGCCTCGGCCAGCGGCACGGTGTCCCCGACGGGGTGCCCTAGGTAGTGGGCGACCCGTTCGCTCAGCCATTCCCGGTGGGCGACGGCGAAATCGTCCTGTTCTCCGGGGGGTCGTTCCTGCATGGAGTGCTCCCTGTGCTGCTCTTGGGGTGGGGGGAGGTGGGAGTCAGGGGAGCCGGGAGGCGTAGAGGTCGTAGCTGCGGCGGTTGTGCAGCCGTGCGACGACCTCGTCGAGCACCAGCCGTTCCTGGCCGTGCGGACGGTCGGGCAGCGGCAGCCCGAGCCGTCCGACCAGCCGGTACAGCACGGCGGTGACCCAGGCGGGCGCGGCGAGGAACGCGTTCGCGCCGCCCGCCGGGGCGGACCGCTGGCCGCGCCACACGCCGAGGCAGGCCGCCGCGGCGAGGACCAGGGTGTACCGGTCCGCGAGGCCGAAGCTGCGGGGGCTGGCCAGGGCCGCGCGGTCGCCCTCGGCGACGTTCTCGAACGCCTTCTTCAGATCGCCCAGTTCGCCCGTCAGGACCCGGACCAGGAAGTGCAGGGCGGGCCCGCCCTCCCCGTGCGGCGGCCGGGCGGCCTCCAGCAGGTCGGTGCAGGCGACGAGGGTCGCGGCGAGCGGGTCGCCGTCCCCCAGCAGCACCAGCTGGGACAGGTCGAGCGGGGGAAGCGCCTCGTCGGGCCGGAACAGGGACGGCGGCGGCTCGGGGTCGGCGAACCACGCGTGCCGCGCGAAGTACGGCAGCTGGGGCAGGATGCTGACCTGTCGTCCGGCGCTGCCGGCGTGCCCGAGCGAGGTGACGGGCAGATCGCGCCGCTGCTTCTGGAACATCCCGTACGCGCCGTCCTGCGCGAACGTCTCCTCGCCGAGCACGGACGACATCTCGTCCATGCTCTCCGCCACGAGCTTGGGCGCCAGGTAGGCGGCGGCGGCCGCGTACGCGCTCATCTGCCGGGGCAGCAGGTGCAGGGCGCGGGTGGCGACCAGGGCGAGGCAGTCGATGACGAGCAGATCGAGGAAGCCCCCGGTGAGGACGTCCCGTACGTGCCGCACGTCCAGGGACGAACGGCCGTCCGTGCGGCTGCGGACGGCGAACCGCGCCACGGTGCGCAGCGCGGTGTCGGCGCCCGCCAGCACGATCGACGGGATGAGCCCGCGGATCAGCAGGGAGGAGCGCAGCGACAGTTCGTAGCCGTCGCCGATCTCCCCGAGGACGGTGCTCGCGGGCACCGGGCAGTCGGAGATCGCCAGTCCGCCGAACTCCGTGCTGCGCATGCCGGTCGTGGTGCGGCGGCCCAGGTGGGTCACGCGGCCGGCGGGCAGTTCGTCGCGGTCGAGCAGCAGGACGGTGTGGCTGCGGCCCCGCGCGGTCTCCCCGGTCCGGGCGAAGACGACCAGACCGGTGGCGCGGGAGGCGTTGGCGATGGCCGACTTGCTGCCGTCCACGACCAGTCCGCCGGGGACGATCCGCGCGGTGAACTCGTCGCGGACGAAGTCGTTGCCGTGGGCGACCTCGTGCCGGGCGACGGCGATGCGGCGGCCGGTCAGGAGCAGCCGGGCGGCGTGCAGGCGCTGCCGCGGGTTCCCCGCGGTCCACACCGGGGCGGCGGCGAAGAAGCAGTTGAGCCCGTGGCCGAAGCCGAGGGAGGCGTCGCGGCGGAACACCGGGCGCAGGAGTCTGCCGAGGTCGTCCATCCGTTCCAGGCGTCCGCCGACGTCGGCGGGCACGAACTCGGCGTTGAGGCCGAAGGTGTCCAGCACCCGCTCGGCCTCCGGCAGGACCGTGCCGGCCGCGTCGGCGGCAAGGAGGGCGTCGGCGCCGAGCGGGTTGGCGGGGTCGTCGAGCGCGCCGAACGCCCGTTCCAGGGCGTCGGCCCGCTCCGCAGCGCCGCCCACCGCCCCCTCCGTGCCGCTCACTGTCCCCTCCCCGCCGTCAGCGGCTGCTCGGCGCCGGGCTCGACACGCCGGTGCAGCGCGGGCAGTTCACCGCGCAGGTAGAGGCGGCGCATCGCGGCCCGCTCGACCTTGCCGCTGGTGGTCCGGCGGACGGTGCCCGGCCGGACCAGCAGGACGGCGGCGGGCCGTACGTCGTACTCCTCGGTGATGCGCTGCTGGACGGCGGCGGCGAGGGCGGCGAGGTCGATGTCGTAGCGGCTGCCCGCGCGCAGTTCCTGGACGATGACGACGCGTTCCCGGACGCCGGGCACGGCGAAGGCCGTGGCCGCGCCGAGGAGTCCGCTGACCTGCTGGGCCGCGCGTTCCAGGTCCTGCGGGTAGAGATTGCGGCCGGCGATCACGATGGTGTCCTTGAGCCGTCCGGTGACATGCAGCCGGCCCCCCTGGAGCGCACCGAGATCGCCGGTGCGCAGGTATCCGCCGCCCAGGCCGGCGATCCGGCAGCCGAACGCGGCGGCCGTCTCGGCGGGACGGCCCCAGTAGCCGGGTCCGACGCTCTCGCCGCGGACCCAGATCTCGCCGATCCGGCCGTCCGGCAGCTCCGCGCAGGTGGCGGGGTCGACGATCCGTACGTCGGCGGAGGCGGGCGGCCCGCAGGGCACCAGGTCGCGGGCCGCGCCGGCGGGTTCGTCGAGCCGGCCGCCCTCCAGGGCCGCGGCGTCGACGGCGCGCACGGCGGTCCCGGCGGTGCCGCGGGCGCCGGAGACCATGAGGGTCGCCTCGGCCAGTCCGTAGCAGGGGGTCAGGGCCTCCGGGCGCAGTCCGGCCGGGGCGAACCGCTCGGCGAACGCGGCCAGGGTGGCGGCGTCGACGGGCTCGCCGCCGTCGACGGCGGTCTCCCAGCAGGACAGGTCCAGGCCGGCGAGCTGGGAGTCGTTGACGCGGCGCAGGCACAGCTCGTACGCGAAGTCGGGGGCGGCGCTGACGGTCAGCCGGTAGCACGAGACGGTCTCCAGCCAGTTCGCGGGGCGCTTGACGAAGGCGGCCGGGGACAGCAGGACGGCGGTGCCGCCGAGCCACAGCGGGTGCAGCAGCTGTCCGACGAGGCCCATGTCGTGGTGCAGCGGCAGCCAGCCGCCCACCCGGGCCCCGGGGCGGGTGCCCAGGGCCTGCCGGATGGCGCGCTGGTTGGCGAGCAGGCTGCGGTGGGTGACGATCACGCCGCGCGGGTCGCGGGTCGAGCCGGAGGTGTACTGGAGGTAGGCGGCCGAGCCGGGGTCCGGCACGACCGGCTCGAACGGGCCGGGGTCGGCGGTGGCGGCCGGGCCGTCGGAGGGCAGGCAGACGACGTCGCCGTGCCCGGTGCGGGCCAGCAGCCGGGACACCTCGGGCGCCTCGGCGGCGGAGGTGAGCACGCAGGCCGCCACGGTCTCCTTGAGGATCCCGGCGACCCGCTCGTCGTGGTGGCCGCGTCCGCCGGCCGGGGCGACGGGGACGGCGACCGCCCCGGCGTAGAGGCAGGCGAGGAAGCCGGTGACGAACAGCCCCGGCGAGCGGTGGGTGACCAGCACCCGGTCCCCGGGGCCGACGTGCCGGGCCAGTACGGCGGCCAGGGCGCGCGCCGAGCGGTCGAGCGCGGCGTAGGTGACCGTCTCGGGCCGCAGGCCGCTCTCGTGTTCGGTGAGGAGGATCAGGGCCTCCCGGTCCGGCGTCGCCGCCGCCTGGGCCCGGATGTGCTCCGTCAAGGTCTGGTGACCGTTCACGCCTCCCCCTCCCCCGCCGTGCGGCCGTCCCGGGGGACGGCCGGCGGCCGGCTCTGCTGTCGGCGGGCCGGAGGTACGGCCCTCGTCGAGGGGTCCTCCGCCGCGCCCTTGGATGTGCGGCCGTGCCGCGGGCTTCCGTTCACGGTGCGTTCCGGGCGGGCCGGGGCCGGTGGCCGCCGCTCTGGACGGTCCAGCCGGCGTACGCGGGCCCGGTCGCGCCGCCGGACCCGGCGGCGCGGCGCACCAGGGCGATCAGTACGGCGGTGACCGCCGCCAGCTCGGTCTCGTCGGGCCGGCCGTGGATCACCTTGATACGCATCGGGTTCGCCATGGGGACAGCGTGCGCCGGGCCGCTCGAAGCGGGCTCGCGTGCCGGAAGCGGCGGGGAAGCGGCGGAGCCGGGGACCGCCGGGCCGTGTCCGGCACGGTCCGGGTCCCCGGCTCCGGCTCCCGCTCCGGTCCGGCTCCGGCTCCCGCTCCGGTCCGGCTCCGGTGGGGCGTCGCGTCGCGTCGTGTCAGGCAAGAACGCACTCGTACGCGACGTGCCGGGTACGTTCCACCTCGATGTCCGCGGTGCTCCTCATCCGTTCGAGCAGCGCCGCGTGGCCGGGGCCGCTCAGCGCCCGGTCGCAGTCCTCGGTGCTGCGCCACCAGTGGACGCCCGTGCACAGGTCGGGGCGCAGCGTCGAGCGCAGCAGGTCGCTGCCGCCGAAGCCGTCGAGCCCTTCGAAGTACTCGGTCGTCTGTCCGAACAGCTTCTCGAAGCCGGAGGTGCCGCCGAACGTCCTGGCCCGGAGCAGGACAACGTTCTCCCCGCCCACCGCGGCCTTCTCCCGCAGCACCCGAGCCACGCTCACGGCCTGGTCCACCTGGGCGTCGACCATGGGGCCGAGCTTCCTGACGTAGGCCTGGAAGGTGTCGTCGTGCACGGTGTCGAGAAAGCCGCGGGTGGTCCGCCAGTGCCCGAGGTGCACGTACACGTCGGGGCGCTCGACGAGCCGGACGGTCACCAGGAAGGCGAAGTCCTCCCGTCCGCGCAGGTACTGGGACTGGTCGCGGAACGCGCGCTCGAAGCGTTCGGTGTCCCCCTTGACCTCGAACCGGTTGATCACCGTGAGGGGTGCGTCCTGCCTACGACTGCGCACGCGCTTCCTCCGCGAACTGCTTGGCGTGACGCAGGGTGGTCGAGCTGTTGGTGCCCAGCGCCCTGCGCACCAGCGCGCGGGCCTCGGCCAGGGTGGCCTCGGGGCCCAGCGCGGTGCGCACCCCGCTGGGGTCCAGGGTCACGGTGTGCCAGGAGGTGGCCCGTACGGTGCCGTCGCCGAGGGACTCGATCACCCAGCGTCCGGTGTGACCGCTCATCGCGACCGGCACCCTGAGCTGCTTGTAGACGATGACGTTGCGGTCCTCGAAGCAGACGCGTACCGACGTGGTGTTGTGGGTGGAGCCGTCCGGGCTCGCGGTGTCCATGTCCATGTACTGGATGCCGGGCTCGTCCTCGGTGAGGTCGAGACGGGCCACGTGCGGGAGCCGCTCGGGCCACAGGTCGGCGCGGTCCAGGAAGGCGAAGACGTCACCGGCCGCGCCGAAGACGGTCTCCGAGTCGCTGAACGTGAAGTGGAGTTCCTCGCGGGCGTCGCCGAGTTCGGCGGTGTTCTTCAGGGCGAGGAGTTCGGCGCGGCTGTTGCCGTCCACGGCGCGCTCGATCAGTTCCTCGGCGGCCGGGTCGCCGTTCACCGCGCGGTAGTCGTGCAGCAGCGTGACGCGGGTGGTGCCGTCCTCCAGTTCCCTCACGCGCCACTCGCCGCCCATGGCGGCGACGGGCGGGGCGGTGACGACCTGGCGGAAGGTGACGGTGCGGCCCACCGGGTCCAGGAAGCGGCGCGAGGTCCAGGTGCGGACCTTGTCGCCGGCGACGGCCCAGAGCCGCAGGAGCTGTTCGCCGCCCTGCTCGGGGGCCTCCTCCAGCACCTCGACGTGCACCGTGGGGCCGAACACCTGGGGCCATTCGGTGACGTCGGCCACCAGCGCGTAGACGGTCTCGGCGGACGCGGCCACGGTGATGGAGTGCTCGGTGACATGGAGTGCTTCGGTCTCGGACGTAGCGGTCGGCACCACGGCGAAACCCTCCCTTCGGACAGTCCGCAACAGGGCGGATCTCAAGGCTGGCATGAACGGGTGGAGCGGAACTGGAGTAACGGTGGACCGCCGGCTCCCGCCGGGCGGACCGGCCCCTGCGGGACGGCCGGACCGGCTAAACGGGCAACTCCTTTGCCCAGGAGGGCCGTTCGAGGATGTCGACGACGGCGCAGCCCCAGCTGTAGCCGGCGCCGACACTGACCAGGACCACCCGGTCGCCCGGTGCCGCCCGCCCTGAGACGGTCAGGTGGTCCAGTCCGGCGAACTGGTCGCCCGCGCCGAGGTGTCCGACGGTGCGGCTGTGGTCCCAGGTGGTGCGGGCGGGGTCGATGCCGAACGGCTTGTAGTAGATGGACGTCAGCCGGCGGCGGCCGAAGTGCGGCAGCACCACCCAGTCGGCCTCGGCGAGTTCGGAACCGGCGTCGGCCAGCGCCTGCTTGATGACGGTCTGCTGGCCGTGGTAGGTCCGGGTGATCGCGTACGAGATGCCGGCCCGGCCGACGAAGGCCCGCTTGGCCGCTTCGAAGTCGACGGGCATGCGGTGGCCGAACGGCACCTCGGTGAACGGGTCGTCCCCGCGGTGCAGCGGCTCCAGTTCGGGGTCGGCGTGCAGCGCCAGCGAGACGAGCCGGGCGTGTCCGCCGCGCCGGGAGAGCACCAGCGCGGTGGCGCCGTCCGCGTACGGGGTGCCGGGGTCGGTGGTCCAGCGGTCGATGCCGGGCGCGCAGAAGCGGTCGGCGGTGGTGATGAGGGCGTCGCTGCGGCCGTGGCCGGCGCGGAGGTAGGCGGCGGCGAGGTCGAGCGCGGCGAGTCCGCCGTTGGACATCTGGCGGATCTCGACGGCGGGGCAGGTGTTGCGGAGCGTCTCGCGCTGGATGTACGAGGCGACCGGCCACAGGTCCTGGCCCTGGTGGTAGGTGTCGGCGTGCAGCAGCAGGTCCACGTCGCCGCCGTCGGTACCGGCCCGGCGCAGGGCGGTACGGGCGGCCGCGGCGGCCATCTCGGCGGCCGACTCGTCGGGCGAGTACGCCACCGATTCCATACCGGTGGCGGTGGCCGTCGCGGGCGGGCACGCCCCGGAGGCGACGGCATCGGCGATCAGGAGGCGGGAGGGGAGCCGAGTGGAGGTCCCCCGTATGTAGACGTCTTCCAGACGCACTGTCTCTCCCACTCTGCGAAACGGTTCGGGGCCGGGGGCCGTGTGCGGGGTCGGGACGGAACCGGTCGGGGCCGTCGGCCGTGGGCCCGTCAGGGGCGGAACCGGTCGGGGCCGGTGGCGGGGTCGAGGGCCCCGAGGCTGACGGCAGCCGTCGTACCGGGCCGGGGATCGGGGACCGTGGCGGTCGCCGGGACGCGGTGGTCGGGGGTGGGGCCGGTGTCGAGGAGGGCGTAGTGGATCGCGTCGAGCAGGGCGTGCCAGCTTGCCGCGGTCGTGTTCGTGTCCACGCCGACCGTGTTCCAGCGGCGGCCGCCGTCGCGGTAGGAGACGAGGACGCGGGCGGCGGTGCCGTCGAGGACCCGCACCCGGTGGTCGACGAGCCGGAGCCGGGCGAGGGCGGGGAAGCAGGGGTCGAGCGCCGCGTGCAGCGCCGCGTCGAGGGCGTCGACCGGGCCGCTGCCCCGGCCGGTCGCCGTCACGGACCGGCCCCCGACCCGCAGGGCCACGCCCGCCTCGGTGCGCACCTCGTCGCCGCCCGTCCCGAGGACGCCGACGGACCACGACTCGACCTCGAACGGGCGGGGCCGCGGCGTGCCCGTCAGTTCCTCGCGCAGCAGCAGCTCGAAGGAGGCGTCCGCGGACTCGAAGCTGTAGCCGGCGTTCTCCAGTTCCTTCACCCGCGTCGCGGCGCGGGCCACCGCGTCGGAGCCCGCCTCCACGTCGTACCCCAGCTCGCGCGCCTTGAGCTCGACGGAGGAGCGCCCGCCCATGTCGGAGACCAGCGTGCGCATCGCGTTGCCGACGAGGGCCGGGCGGGTGTGCTGGTAGAGGTCGGGGTCGACGCGCAGGGCGGAGGCGTGCAGCCCGGCCTTGTGGGTGAACGCCGAGCCGCCGATGTACGGCGCGGCGGCGGCGCCGGGCAGCTGGGTCAGCTCGGCGACGGCACGCCCGGTCGCCGCCAGGGCGGCCAGCCGCTCCAGCGGGACGATCTCCCGGCCGCGCTTGAGGACGAGGTTGGCGATGACGGTGAACAGGTCGGCGTTGCCGCACCGTTCGCCGTAGCCGTGGGCGGTGCCCTGGGCCTGGACCGCGCCGGCGTCCACGGCCGCCAGGGTGTTGGCGACGGCGCAGCCGGTGTCGTTGTGGCAGTGGATGCCGAGCTGCACACCGGTCAGGGCGAGCGTCTCGGCGACGACGGAGGACACCTCGTCGGGCAGCGAGCCGCCGTTGGTGTCGCACAGGACGACGGTCTCCGCGCCGGCCTCGGCGGCGGCGCGGACGACGGTGAGGGCGTACTCGCGGTCGAGCTGGTAGCCGTCGAAGTAGTGCTCGGCGTCGACGAAGACCCGCCGGCCGGCGCTCACGAGGTGGCGCACGGTGTCGCCGATCATGGCGAGGTTCTCGGCGAGAGTGGTGCGCAGCGCGTCCCGGACGTGCCCGGTGTGGCTCTTCGCGACGAGGGTGACCACGGGTGCCCCGGACGCCAGCAGCGCCCGTACCTGCGGGTCGTCGGCGGCCCGGCCGCCGGGCCTGCGGGTGGCCCCGAAGGCGGCCAGTACGGCGTGTTCCAGGGCGAGTTCGGTACGGGCCCGGCGGAAGAACTCCGTGTCCCGGGGGACGGCGCCGGGCCAGCCGCCCTCGATGAACCCGATGCCGAGTCCGTCGAGTTCGCGTGCGACGGCGAGCTTGTCCTCGACCGTCAGCGTCATGCCTTCCTGCTGGGCACCGTCGCGCAGGGTCGTGTCGTAGAGCTGGAAGCTCCGCTCGGCCATCGCCCCTCCCTTGCTCTGTGGGCCGGTGGTACCGGCCGCTCTCGGATGTGCCCAGCGTCCGGCGACGGCCCGGAGAAGGGCTTGAGCCCGGATGGACCGGGCCGACGACGACGCGGCGGGACCGGAGGGGACACAGGTCCCCTCCGGTCCCGCCGCGCGGGAGGTGGTGCGGTGTCGTGCGGGTGGTGCAGACGGTGCGGGAGGTTCAGGAGGCCGGGGCGGCCTCCGGCTCCCTGCCGCCCTCGTTCTCCTCGTCCTCGGGCGCCTCCAGGCGCATCTGCCGCGGGATCGCGAACATCAGCGCGAAGGCGAGGGCGACGACGCCGATGAAGACCCACAGGGTGGTCTTCAGGCTGAGGGCGAAGGACACACCCGTCGCGTCCTTGGAGTAGCCGGCGAGGACCGGGGCGACCCGCTGGTCCCGCAGCGGCGCCGCGGTGCAGCTCGCGGGCACGGTCGCCGGGTCCTTCTCGTCGACCCGGTCGACCGCGCAGGCGCGGTAGGCGGCGACGGTCGTGTCGGCCTGGCCGGGGGTGAGGTGCGCGGTGGCGACGAGGTCGCTGCGCAGGTGCGCGGCCTGGTCGTCGATCGTCGAGCCGGTGTTGCCCGCGAGGCCGGCGAAGAAGACGATGCTGACGAGCGCGCCGCCGACGGCGAAGCCGAGCTGGGCGTTGGTGTGGACGATGCCCGAGGCGGAACCCGCGTCCTTCTGCGGCACCTCGGAGATCACGATCTGCGGCAGCGGGGCGGCGATCAGGCCGAAGCCCAGGCCGACCAGCAGCATCGGCACCACGAGGTGCCACGAGCTGATCCCGCTGCCGTAGTGGCCCGCGGCCCACAGGAAGGTCAGCGCGCCGGTCACGGTGACGACCGCGCCGACCTGGAGCACCTTCCGGCCGAACTTGGGCACCAGGGCGACCATCGCCGCCGAGGAGGTCAGGAACGCGCCGATGCAGAACGACAGGCTCGTCAGACCGGCCCGCATCGGCGACCAGCCGAGGCCGACCTGCATGTAGACGGTCCAGCCGATGTTGAACATGCCGATGCCGACGTAGAACGCGAGGTTGACGCCGAGGCCGGAGGAGAAGCTGCGGATGCGGAACAGGGCCAGCTCCACCAGCGGTGAACCGTCCAGGCTCGTACGGCGCCGCTGCCACAGGACGAACGCGGCGAGGACCGGCACCGAGGCCGCCATCGACACGAAGCCCCACAGCGGCCAGCCCAGTTCACGGCCCTGGAGCAGCGGGAAGATCAGCAGGAGCAGGCCCGCCGTCGCCAGGACGACGCCTCGGACGTCGAGTTTCAGGGCGTGCGGGGCCCGGGACTCCCGCAGCACGCGCGGGGCGTAGATCATGCCCAGGACGCCGACGGGGATGTTGATGAGGAAGATCATCCGCCAGCCGAGGCCGAAGAGGTCCCACTCGGCGAGCGGTCCGCCCGCGGCCATGCCGACGGCGGCGGCCAGACCGGCCACTCCCCCGTACATGGCGAACGCGCCGGCACGCTCCTTGGCCGAGAAGGTGACGTGGATGATGGCCAGGATCTGCGGCACCATGATGCCCGCGAAGGCGCCCTGGACCATGCGGCAGGCCACGAGCTGCCACGGTTCCTGTGCGGCGCCGGCACCCAGCGAGGCCAGGGTGAAGCCGACGACGCCGAGCAGGAACATCCGCTTGCGGCCGTAGATGTCGCCGAGACGGCCGCCGAGGATCAGCATCAGCGCGAAGCTGAGCTGGTAGCCGACCAGCACCCACTGGATGATGGAGTAGCCGCCGCCGATGCCCTGCTGCACGGCGGGCGCCGCCACGTTGGCGATGGTGCCGTCCAGCATGTCCATGAACGCCGCGACGAGCAGCACCAGAAGGGCCATCCACCGCTTCGGGTCGGGCGCCGCCGCGCCGCCGGAAGCCGCCGGGGCGCTCTCGCCCGGTGTCACCTCCGTTTCCGTGGGCGAAGCCTGCTCGGAGGAAATAGCCATGGTGTACCTCTCAGATCTGGGGGAGAAACCGGAAGGAGCCCTGGGAGAAAACGCCACACGTGGCTGGACGGCCTCACAGCACCGGAGGTGCAGGATGCCGGACGTCAGTGGAGTCCCGCTCGAGCGCGCCGGAAACGCGGTGCGGCGGCGGCCGGGTGGCTGCCGCGCGCCAGGTGGTGGGGGTGGGAGGCGGCCTCGTCGGCGGTCAGCACCGGTGTCACGCACGCCTCCGTGGCCTCGAAGAGCCGGGCCCAGTGGTCACGGCCGCGGGTGGCGAACCGGTTCGCGAACTCCCGCCGCAGGAAGGGCCAGTTGGCGGGGTCGTCGCGGTCGGGCAGGGCCGCCGGGTCGAGGCCGAGGCCGTGCAGCAGGGCCGCGTAGAAGCGCTCCTCCAGGGCGCCGACGGCGAGGTGACCGCCGTCCGCGCAGGTGTAGCAGGTGTAGAACGGGGCGCCGCCGTCCAGCAGGTTCACACCGCGCTCGTCCCGCCACTGTCCGGCGGAGCGCATGCCGACGAGCATGCCGAGCATCGCGCCGACCCCGTCCACGATCGCCGCGTCGACGACCTGTCCGGCGCCGGTCGACGCCCTGCCGTACAGCGCGGCGAGCACGCCGGCGACCAGGAACATGGCGCCGCCGCCGAAATCGCCCAGCAGGTTCAGCGGGACGACGGGCGGACCGCCCGCCTCACCGATCGCGTGCAGCGCACCGGTCAGCGCCAGGTAGTTGATGTCGTGGCCGGGGGTGTGGGCCAGCGGCCCGTCCTGGCCCCAGCCCGTCATCCGGGCGTAGACCAGGGCCGGGTTGCGGCCGAGGCACACGTCCGGTCCGATGCCGAGCCGTTCCGCGACACCCGGACGGAATCCCTCGACGAGGACGTCGGAGCCGTCCACCAGGCGCAGCAGTTCCGCCACGTCGTCCGCGTCCTTCAGGTCGAGCGCGACACGGTGCCGACCCCGGTCGAGTTCCCGGTGCCACTGCTCGAACGCGCGGCGCCCGTCGGCCCGTTCGACACGGATCACCTCGGCGCCGAGGTCGGCGAGGACCATGCAGGCGAAGGGCACCGGCCCGATCGCCGCCAGTTCCACCACCCGCAGCCCGCTCAGCGGGCCGGTTCCGCGGAACCCGCCCTCCGTCGTTGCGATAGCCATCGCGCAAGGCTGCGGGCGGCTGCCGGAGCCGTCCTCGGGGCCCTCTGGAGCGGCCCCGCACGGACTCCACCTGTGCCCGAGGCGGCGCTGACACCGTGTCGCGGGAACTCCTGTCCGTCCGTGAAAAGCAGCGCGGAACAGCAGCAAGGAACACCGACGAGGAAGGATTCACCGTGACCACCAGTGCCACGGAGCGGGGCGCCGCCGAGGCGGAGACCGCCACCTTTCCCTACCGGCGGCAGTGCCCGTTCACCCCGCCGAAGGAGTACGCGGAGATCGTCGAGAAGGACGTCTCCCAGGTCACCCTGACCGGATCCGGCCTGCGGATATGGACGATCGCCGGTTACGAGACCATTCGCACCCTGCTCACCGACCCGCGGGTGAGCGCGTCCCGCAAGCACGACAACTTCCCCTTCTACTTCATCGCCCCGCCGGAGTACCGCACGGAGACGTCGTTCATCGGCTACGACGGCAAGGCGCACAGCGAGACCCGCCGCAAGGCGGCCCTGACGTTCACCGCCCGTCAGGTGCGGCGGCTGCGGCCGCGCATCGAGGAGATCGTCGACGACCACCTCGACAGGCTGCTGGCGATGACGCCCGTGGTGGACTTCCACCGCGTGTTCTCCCTGGCGGTGCCCATGACGGTCATCTGCGAACTGCTGGGCATCCCGCAGGACCGGCACGAGTTCTTCATCAAGCACGGCACCGCGCTGCTCGGCGGTCACAGCACGACCGAGGAGCGGCAGGCCGCCATCGTCGAGGTCAACGCGTACATCAGCGACCTCATCCAGCTGAAGAAGCGCGAGCCCGGCGAGGACCTGCTGAGCCGTGCGATGGCCGACTACGAGGCGTCCGGCGAGGAGTACACCGACCGCGACCTGTTCAACATGGTCCGGCTGCTGATGAACGGCGGCCACGAGACGACCGCGAGCCAGATCTCGCTCGGCACCGCCTGCCTCCTCGAGAACCCCGACCAGCTCGAACTGCTGCTGTCCGACCCGTCGCTGGTCAGGCCGGCGGTCGAGGAGCTGGTGCGGTTCGCGACGATCGGTGACGCCGCGGTGCCCCGGGTGGCGATGGAGGACATCGAGATCGGCGGCCAGGTCATCCGCAAGGGCGACGGCATCCTGTGCCTGGGTCTCGCGGCCAACCGGGACCCGGAGGTCTTCCCGGACCCGGAGAAGCTGGACATCACCCGCGGCAGCCGCAAGCACCTGGGCTTCGGGCACGGCGTGCACCACTGCATCGGCGCCGACCTCGCCCGGCTGGAACTGGAGATCGTCTGGAGCAAGCTGTTCCAGCGCGTCCCCACCCTCCGGCTCGCCAAGCCCTTCCTGGAGATCCCTCGGAAGGAGGGGGCGGTGATCTACGGGCTGTGGGAGCTGCCCGTGACGTGGTGACCCCGGCCGGGGCCGCCTCTCCCGGGGCGTACGGCGCACCGGGGGCACGGTCGACCGGCGCTCCAGCCACCGTCCGTAGCGTGTCGCCGAGGCCGGGACCCCGGCCCCCGGCGGGCCAGGAGCCCCCGGCAGCCCAGGAGGACGACGCATGAGCACCGCACCGACTCCTTTCCGTGTCGACGTCCCGGAGCGGGACCTCGCCGATCTCCGTGAGCGGCTCGCCCGGACCCGCTGGCCGGACGAGGAGACCGTCGACGACTGGTCGCAGGGCGTGCCCGTGGCCTACCTCCGGGAGCTCGCCGCGTACTGGCACAGCGGCTACGACTGGCGGGCGGCCGAGGCGCGGCTCAACACCCTGCCCCAGTTCCGCACCGAGATCGACGGGCTCGGCATCCACTTCCTGCACGTCCGGTCCCGGCACGAGAACGCCAGGCCGCTGCTGCTCAGCCACGGCTGGCCCGGTTCCGTCATCGAGTTCCTGGACGTGATCGGCCCGCTGACGGACCCCGAGGACCCGGCCGACGCCTTCCACGTGGTCTGCCCGTCGCTGCCCGGCTTCGGGTTCAGCGACAAGCCGCGTACGACGGGCTGGACCGTGGAGCGCACCGCCGCCGCGTGGGCGGAGCTGATGCGCCGGCTCGGCTACGGGCGGTACGCGGCCCACGGCACCGACTGGGGCTCGTTCCTCACCGCGATCCTGGGCGAGACCGACGCGGAGCACCTGACCGGCATCCACCTCGCGATGCCCTTCGCGAGGCCGCCGCAGGAGCAGGTCGAACTGGACGAGCGCGACCTCGCCGGCCTGGCCGCGCTGAAGGAGTTCCAGGCGAACGAGGGCGCGTACTCGGTGCTCCAGGCCACCCGGCCGCAGACGCTCGGGTACGGGCTGTCCGACTCGCCCGCCGGTCAGCTCGCCTGGATGATCGAGAAGTACTGGGCGTGGAGCGACCACGACGGTGACGTGGAGAAGGTCATCCCGCGCGACCGGCTGCTGGACGCCGTGACCGTCACCTGGCTGACCGGGACGGCCACGTCGTCCGCCCGGATCTACTGGGAGAGCCACAACAAGATGGCGCTGGGCCGGGTCGACGTGCCCACGGCCTGCTCCCTCTTCCCCAAGGACGGCCGGATGCCGCGCGCCTGGTGCGAGCACCGGTTCACCGATCTGCGGCGCTGGACCGACCACGAGCACGGCGGCCACTTCCCCGCGCTCGAACAGCCCGGTCTGCTCGTCGGCGAACTGCGTTCGTTCCTGGCCCCGTTGACCTGACGGCCGCGCCACGGCGCACCACCGCGGACCACCACCGCGGTCCGTCGCCGTCGGCCCCGTTTCACAACCCCGATCCCGACCCCGAGTTCTCCCGGCTCCCGATTTCCGGAGGCACTGCCATGACCGCCCGATCCACCGGGGTGAGTGACGAACTGCCCGACTTCCCCTTCCCGGACACGAGTTACCGGGGTCCGGACCCGATCTTCACGCGGCTGCGCGAGGAACGTCCCGTGGTGCGTGTGCGCTGGAGCGGCGGCGGTCACGCCTGGCTGGTGACGCGCCACGAGGACATCAGGACGGTGCTGGACGACACCCGGTTCAGCCGGGCAGCCTCCTACGCGCCCGACGCCCCGAAGTTCAGCGGCCTGTTCCAGGCACCGCCCGGGATGATCATCTCGCTCGACCCGCCGGACCACACCCGGCTGCGCGTCCTGGCCGAGCAGGCGTTCTCGCCCGCCCGGATCGAGGGCATGCGTCCGCGGGTGCGCGAGCTGGCCGGCCGGCTGCTCGACGCCCTGGACAAGGAACCGGCCGGTACGGCGGTCGATCTCGTCGAGGGCTTCGCCGCGCCGCTGGCCATGGGGGTCATCTGCGAACTGCTCGGCGTCCCGGAGCAGGACAGGGACCGGTTCCTCACCTGGGTACGGCAGTTCGCCGATGTGTCCGGACCCGAGGAGCTGGCCGTGGAGGGCCGCGAGAACCTCGGCGCCTACATCGCCGGGCTGGTGGCCGGCAAGCAGTCCGCGCCCGCCGACGACGTGCTGTCCGCGCTGATCACCGCGCGCGACGGCGAGGACCGTCTCGACTTCGGGGAACTCGTCGGCCTCGGCTACACCCTGCTGGGCGGCGGTTTCGACTCGGCCGCCGGGCAGATCTCCAACTTCGTCCTCACCCTGCTCGACCGCCACCGGGACGTGTGGCACCGGCTCGGCGCGCGTCCGGAGGAGGTGCCCGCCGCCCTGGAGGAGCTGCTGCGCACGGTCAACCTGACCGGCAACGACACCTCGGGCCTGCCGCGGATCGCCACCGAGGACGTGGAGATCGGCGGGACGACGATCCCCGCGGGCGACGCCGTCTTCCTCTCCTTCGCCTCCGCCAACCGCGACGCGGCGGTCTTCCCCGACCCGGAGACCGTGGACTTCGGCCGGACGGACAACCCGCACCTGGCCTTCGGCCACGGCATCCACCGCTGCCTGGGCGCGCCGCTGGCCCGGGTGGAGCTGGCCGTCGCGCTGGAGGAGCTGACCCGCCGGTTCCCCGACGCGCGCCTGGCCGTGCCGGAGAGCGAGCTGCTGTGGCGGGCCGGCGACGTGAACCACAACCTCGTCAGCCTCCCCGTTCACCTGAGAAGGAGCACCGTATGAGCAGCGTCGAGCTTCCCGCCGTCAGCAGGGAGGTCCGCCTGGCGGCCTACCCCGAGGGCGAAGTGACCCTGGACCACTTCGAGTTCGGGGAGGCCGAGCTGTCGGCGCCCGCCCCGGGCGAGGTCGTCGTGCGCAACGACTGGATGACGCTGGGGTCCGTGGCGCGCGACCAGATGAACCCCGCGACGAAGCTGCCGATCCCGGTCTTCCTGCCGGGTGTGGCGATGTGGGGCCGTACCGTCGGCACGGTCGTCGCGTCGAACAGCGACCTGCTGGCCGTGGGTGACCTCGTGGAGCACTTCCTGGGCTGGCGCGAGTACGCGACCGGGGACGCCCGCGGGTTCTTCAAGCGGGACCGCGCGCTGCTGCCGGGGCCGGAGTACTTCCTGTCCCAGGGGCCGACCGCCTGGCACGGCATGGTCGGCACGGCCGACGTCGGCGAGGGCGACACGGTGTTCGTGTCGGGCGCCACCAACGGTGTCGGCGCGCTGGCCGGGCAGATCGCCAGGCTGCGGGGCGCGAAGCGCGTCATCGGCAGCACGGGCTCCAAGGAGAAGATCGACTTCCTGGTGGACGAGCTGGGCTTCGACGCCGCCTTCGACTACCACGAGGGACCGGTGGCCGACCAGCTCGCCGAGCTGGCGCCCGAGGGTCTGGACGTGGTCTTCGACAACGTGGGCGGCGAGCAGTTCGAGGCGGCGGTGCAGGTCGCGGCCCGCGGCGCCCGGTTCGCGCTGTGCGGCGCCCTGTCGGGGCAGCACGGCGGGGGCGACGGCGGCAGCCCGCGGCTGCCGCTGATGTCGGCCATCACCAAGGACCTGACGCTGCGCGGCTTCGCCACGCTGCACACGCCGGACCAGATCGAGGACTGGAACGCGCGGTTCGGCCCGTGGCTGCGGGAGGGACGCATCGTGTTCCCCCACACGGTCGTCGAGGGCGGCACCGACCGACTGCCGGCGGCGTTCGTCGCCCTGCTCGAGCGCAGGTACAGCGGGACGGTGCTGGTACGCATGAGCTGAACGCACCGGAGTGCGACGGTGGCGTCCCGGACCCGGTCACCGGGTCCGGGACGCCACCGTGTCGTCGTGAGCGGAAACGAGGAAGGGAATCCCGTCGTGGTGACAGGAGACATGAAGGTGCTGGACCGGCGGGCGCTCAACCGGAGCCTGCTGGCCCGGCAGTTACTGCTGGAGCGGTCCGCGATGCCGGCGGCGCGGGCGGTCGCGCACCTGGTGGGCATGCAGGCCCAGGCGCCCAACCCGCCCTACATCGGCCTGTGGACGCGGCTCACCGGCTTCCGCGTCGAGGATCTGGCCTCCCTCGTCAGGAACCGGGAGGTGGTGCGGCTGGTGCTGATGCGCGGCACGATCCACCTCGTCACGGCCGAGGACTGCGTCGCCCTGCGCTCCGTCCTGCGGGACGCCCTGCGGCAGGGGCTGAAGGGCACCTTCGGGCGCAAACTCGAAGGGCTCGACCTCGAGAAGGTGGCCGAGCTGGGACGCGAGCTGGTCGAGCGGGAGCCGCTCACCCTGGGCGGTCTGGGCACCCTGCTCGCCGAACGGTGGCCGGACCGGGACCCCTTCGCCCTCGCCAACGCCGTACGCAACCTGGTGCCGCTCGTGCAGGTGCCGCCGCGCGGGCTGTGGGGCGAGAGCGGGCAGGCCGTGCACACCAGCGCCGAGGCGTGGCTCGGCCGGACCGCCGCCGGGCCGGCGGCACCGGAGCCGATGGCAGCGGAGCTGATGGTCGAGCGCTATCTGGCGGCCTTCGGTCCCGCCACGGTCAAGGACATGCAGGTGTGGTCCGGCATGACCCGGCTCGCCGGGGTGGTGAACCGGCTCCGGCCGCGGCTCGCGGTCTTCCGCGACGAGAACGGCCGCGAACTGCTCGACCTGCCGGACGCCCCCCGTCCCGCCGGGGACACCCCCGCCGCGGTGCGCTTCCTGCCGGAGTTCGACAACATCCTGCTCTCCCACGCCGACCGCGCCCGCATCCTCACGGAGGAGCACCGCAAGGCCGTCTTCACCCGCAACGGGCTGATCAGGTCGACGTTCCTGGTGGACGGGTTCGTGGCGGGCCTGTGGCGCGTCGAGCAGACGCGCGGCGTGGCCGTCCTCGTCCTGGAGCCCTTCGGCGCGCTGGGCGCCGGGGACCGTGCCGCGCTCGCCGAGGAGGGCGGCCGGCTGCTCGCGTTCGCCGCGGACTCCGCCGCCTCGCACGAGGTCCGCTTCGTCTGAGCCCCGGCCGCGGGCACGGCGTACGCGGCGGGGGTACGCGGCGGGGGGAAGGACCGTCCCGGTCCTTCCCCCCGCCCTCGGTGCGTACGGCCCGGGAGTCAGCCGGCCCAGTGCGGCGTCCGGAGGATCTCCAGGACGACGGTGGTCCACACGTAACCGGCGCCGGCCGCCTGGAGCACCACCAGGTCGCCGGGCTTCACGTCGCCCGTCCCCAGCACCCGGTCGAGTCCGAGGACCGGGTCGGCGGTGCCGACCATCCCCGTCGACAGGCCCCACTCGTGCGTGGTCCGCTCCCGGTCGACGCCCAGCAGTCCGTACAGGCCGTGGGTCACGATGGACAGCGCGAGGTTCTGGTGCAGGAAGTACCGGACGTCGGAGAGGTCCGCCCCCGCGTCGTGCAGGGCCTGCTTCATCGACAGCTGGACGCTGGCCGAGATCTTCTCGATCGCGTCGTCGAAGTCCATGTCCTCGGCGAGGAGGTAGTCCGACTTGCGCTCGCTGACCCCGACCGGTGCGCCGCCGGAGAACGGGGCGTCGGTCCAGCTCGCGCCGCTGCGGCCCATCGGCTCCAGCGACGGGTCGGCGTGCGACCAGGTGGACAGCACCCGGGCGAAGCCGCCGCGGCCCGACAGGACGAGCGCGGCGGCGCCGTCCCCGTCGACGTTCTGCTCGTCGGAGCCCCAGCGGTCGATGTACGGCATCCGGAACGCGTCGCCGCCGGTGATGAGCGCGGCCGTGACGTCCGGGCGGGCCGTCACGTACGAGGCGGCCACCTCGAACGCGGCGAGCATGCCGTTGCAGCCCTGCTTGATCTCGAACGCCGGACCGGTGCCGCCGACCGTCTCGCGCTGCACGAAGCTGGCGGGCGTCCAGAAGTCGAGGCCCTGGTGGCCGATGTAGCTGTGCAGGACCAGGCCGAACTCGTCGTGCCCGTGCCCCGAGCGGGCGACCGCCAGGCGGCCCGCCTGAGCCGCCATCGTGGGGCCGGTCTCGTGCGGGGCCGCCACATGGACCGAGCGGAACCCGTTGAGGGACTGCTTCTTCTGCGTGTACCTGCCGTCGGCGATCGCCTCCTCGGCGGTCTCGATCCGCTCCGGCAGGTAGCCGCCCGTACCGGCGACGTACAGGTCGTTCCAGCGCATGTCGGTCTCTCCTTCAGGCCGCGCGGAGGTAGGCGGCGAGGGTGGCGGGGGTGGGCACCTGGTAGATGCGGCGCACCGGGATCCTGATGCCGAACGCCTCGTGGACGCGCCGGGTCAGCTTGGACGCCAGGAGCGAGTGGCCGCCCAGGTCGAAGAAGCTGTCGTCGGCGTCCACGTCCGGCAGGCCGAGCACCTCGCCGAACAGCAGACGCAGTTCGTTCTCCCACTCGGTCTCGGTCACCGGGGCCTCCGTCGTCTCGTGCGTCTGGGTGGGTGGCTGGTCGTGCGCCGGGAGCCCGGGGGGCGTCATACCGCCGCCTCCGTCTCCAGCCGGCTGTGCAGTTCCTCGTCGTACAGCTCGTCGACGGACATCCCGCCGGCGGCGACCGCGAAGTAGCGCTCCGTCAGGTCCGGCGAGTGCTGGATCATGCGGAGCATCGCGAGCCGGTCGGGGGTGACCTCCAGGCGGCTCACGAACAGGGTGTTGCGGTATCCCTCGAAGAGGTCGTCCTGGAGCTGCTCCCCGTAGTGCCGGAGCCCCTCCTCCAGACGGACCGGGTCGTCGAGCACACCGGAGACCGCGGAGGCCAGCAGGTCCACCTGGAGGAACGCGTCGCTCATACCGCGTGCGGTGATCGAGTCCTTGTGGTGCGCGGCGTCGCCGACCAGGGCCCAGCCGGGGCCGCTCGGGGTGCGGAAGAAGTTCTGCTGGTCGCCGGTGCCGCGCAGCCGCTCGACGCGCTCACCGCCGTCCATGGCACGCCCGTACAGGTCCGGCGCGGTGGTGCGGATGTTCTCCAGGTAGTTCGCCAGCGCGTCGCCGCGCACGCGGTCGAACTCCGCCTGCGGGAAGTACGCGGCGATGAGGGTGGCACCGTCGTTGGTGGGGATGGCGCCGATCCAGCGGCCGGGGCGTTCGTACAGCTCGAACTGTGCCGTGATGCCCTGCCAGTAGGTGAAGTAGATGCAGGACATCAGCGGGTCGTGGACGGTGAACGGGGCGCCCACGGCGCGGGCGACCGACGAGCGCATCCCGTCGGCGCCCACCACCAGGCGGGCCCGTTCCTCGACCGGCCTGCCGTCCCGGGAGCGGCACTTGACGCCCACGACACGGTCCCCGTCGAAGACCAGGCCGGACACCGAGCAGCTCTCGCGGAACTCGACGCCGGCGGCGACCGCGGCGTCGACCAGGATCTTGTCCAGCAGATAGCGGCGCGGCGCGTACGCGGCGGACTGGCCGTCGTGGGGCACGGTGCCGCCGTCCAGCCGGACGTCGTCACCGACCTGGTAGACGGTGCGGTCGAGCGCGGGGCACCCCGTGGCGCGTACGGCGTCCAGGAGGCCCCAGCGGGCGAGCCGCGCGATGCCGGGCTGGTGGATGTAGTGGGTGGACAGGGTGTCGCTGGGGAACCGCGCCCGGTCGACGAGCAGCACCCGATGGCCCGCCCGCGCCAGGAGCAGAGCCGAGGCGGCACCCGCGACGCGAGCCCCCACCACGATGACGTCGTACATTCCGGCCTCCAAGTCACGGACAGAACCCCGCGGTTCGGCGGTGGGCCGGGCGGGGTCCCGCCCGGCCCACCGAGCTCGGGGGCGATCTCAGGGCACCATCGCAGCCTCGTCTCGAGACCCGCTCGACAGCGCGCTGTGCGCCCCGGCGATCCGGGTGGCACCCCGGCGGTCCGGGTCGCGCGCCGCGGGTGCGGACGCGCCCGGTTCAGGTCCGGGCGGTGAACGCGTCCAGGTGCTCGCGGGCCCACTGTTCGAAGGTGCGGGCGGGCCGGCCGGTGAGGGCCGTCACGTCGTGCACCTCGGCGGGCCGGCCGACGGCGGCGGCCCACTGGTCGAGCAGCGAGGCGAGGACCGGGGCGGGCATGAACCGCCCCATCTCGTCGGCGGCCTCGTCCCGGGTCAGTTCGTGCACGGGGACGTCACGCCCCAGCAGACCGCCGATCACGGCCAGTTGCTCGCGGAACGTCATCGACCGCGGCCCCGAGAAGGTGAGGGTGCGGCCGGCGGACGACGCGTCCCCGAGCACGGCGGCGGCGACGTCCGCGATGTCGTCCTCGTGGACGGGCGCCGTGTGCGCGTCGGGATACGGAAGCCGGACGGGCTGCCCGGCGCCGATCGTGTGGCTCCAGCCGAGCGCGTTGCCCGCGAACGCGCCGGGCCGCAGCACGGTGCCGGGCACGCCGGACGCGGCGAGGGCGTCCTCGACGGCGGCGTGGTGCAGGGCCAGCGGGTCGGTCGCGGCGGCCGGGCCGGAGACCGTGGCCGACGACAGCAGGACGACGTGCCGGACGCCCGCGCGCGCGGCGGCCTCGAAGAGGTCCTTCGCCCCGTCGGGTTCGGCGTAGAGGAACACGCTGTCCACACCGTTCAGCGCGGCGTCGAAACCGGCGGGACGGGTGAGGTCGAGTTCGGCGGTCTCCACGCCGTCCGGGACGGTGAGGTCCCCGGGCGTGCGTCCGGAGGCGCGCAGGTCGTGGCCGGCGGCGTGCAGACGGTCCAGGACGCGGCGTCCGACGTTGCCGCGTGCGCCGGTTACAAGGATGGTCACGAAAAGTACTCCCATCGGGTGCGGTGCCGGTCCGGGACGGTGGGGGAGACCCGCGAGCGGCCCTTCGGGGGCCTTCCGCATCTCTTCCTGTCGCTCTCTTCCTGCTCTTCCTGTCGCTCGGGGCCCGGGGCGTGTCTGGGCGCCTGTCCGGCGGATCGCGGGGGACGGGCGCCAAGCGGAGCCGGCAGTTCAGTCAAGCGGGCTCCGCTCGAGCGTGCCTCGACCCGCCCGCGGGGGCGCCGGGATTCCACCGGCAGTCGAGCAGCCGGGCGGACCCTGCCGGACCGGGACCATCGAAAGGAGTCAGCCCATGACATCGGTAGTCGCGGCGTTCCGCCGGCGGGTGGCCGACGCACCCGGCACCGTGGCGGTCTCCGCCGGTGACGACCTGCTCAGCTACGCGGGGCTCGATCGCTGGACCCGTGCGGTGGCCGGCCTGCTCACCGGCGCCGGCACGGTGCCGGGCGACCGGATCGCCGTGTGCCTGGAACGCTCCCCCGGGCTGATCGCGGCGCTGCTCGGCGTGCTCGACGCGGGCGCGGCGTTCGTCCCGGTCGGCCTCACCGACCCGGCGGCACGCGTCGCCGAGGTGTTCGAGGACGCCGGGGTGCGGGCCGTGCTGTGCGAGCCGGACGACGCGGACCGCTTCGCGCCGTACGGGGTGCCGGTGCTGCACGTACCGGCGCGGCCCGGCCCGGACACGGGGCCGGACGGCGTGCCGCAGGCGGGGCCCGGCGCCGCGCCGGAGACCGGAGACGGGTCCGCCGCCCGCGCCGACGGCCTCGCGTACCTCATGTACACCTCGGGGTCCACCGGGCGTCCCAAGGCCGTGATGGTCGAGCACCGCAACATCGTCAATCTCGTCACCGGCCCCAACTACGTCACGCTCGGCCCGGCGGACCGGATCCTCCAGCTGGCGCCGGTCGCCTTCGACGCCGCCACGTTCGAGATCTGGGGCGCCCTGCTCAACGGCGCCCGGCTGGTGCTGGCGCCCGCGCAGCAGGTCCAGGCGGAGGAGCTGGGCGCGCTGCTGCGGGACGAGGGCATCACCGTGCTGTGGCTCACCGCGGCCCTCTTCCACCGGCAGATCGACGTGGACGTCAAGGCGTTCGCGGGGCTGCGCACGGTCCTCGCGGGCGGTGACGTGCTGTCGGTCCCGCACCTCGACGAACTGCGCTCGGCGGTGCCCGGCTGCGGGATCGTCAACGGGTACGGGCCCACCGAGACCACCACCTTCGCCGTGTGCCACCGGATCGGCGTCCACGAGGACCTGGGCCGTTCCGTGCCGATCGGCACCCCCGTCCAGAACGTCGACGTGCGGATCGTCGGGGACGACGGCCGGCCGGTGCCGGACGGCACCGCGGGCGAGCTGTGGATCGGCGGGGCCGGGGTGTCCCGGGGCTACTGGCGGCGCCCGGAGCTCACGGAGCGCGCGTTCGTCACCGCGCCGTGGGACCCCGCGGCCGGCCGCTTCTACCGCAGCGGCGATCTGGCGAGGCGCCGCCCGGACGGTGTCCTGGAGTTCCTGGGACGCAACGACGACCAGTTCAAGCTGCGCGGCTTCCGTATCGAGCCGGGCGAGCTGGAGAGCACCCTCGCCGGTCATCCGCAGGTGCGGGGCGCCGCGGTCGGGCTGCGCGACAGCCACGTCGGGGACCGGCGCCTGGTGGCGTGGCTGGTGCCGGAGGGCGACGGCCTGGACCGGCGGGCACTGCGGGCGTACCTGCGCGAGCGGGTCCCCGAGC
The DNA here is from genome assembly GCF_040644295.1 of Streptomyces sp. NPDC047000. Taxonomy (NCBI): domain Bacteria; kingdom Bacillati; phylum Actinomycetota; class Actinomycetes; order Kitasatosporales; family Streptomycetaceae; genus Streptomyces; species Streptomyces sp. NPDC047000. The sequence continues at coordinate 32,760 of NZ_JBEYWE010000001.1, read as the reverse complement.
ACATGATCCCGGCCGCCTTCGTCGCGGTGGACGGGCTGCCGGTCACCGGCAACGGCAAGACCGACCGCAAGGCGCTGCCCACCCCCGACTGGACGTCGAAGTCCATCTACATCTGAGTCCGTGCCGCAAGGGCGGCGGGGAAAGGACGGAAACGGAACATGACCGATCAGCCGTTCACGAACACGTACGTGGTGGTCACCGGTGGTGCCACCGGCATCGGCCTGGCCGCCGCGCTCGACTTCGCCAAGCAGGGCGCCGCACGGGTGATCGTCACCGGCCGGCGCGCCGACCGGCTGGCGGAGGCGGCGGCGCTGCACCCGGCCCTCGTCCCGGTACGGGCCGACGTGAGCACCCAGGAGGGCGCCGACGCCGTCGCCGCGGCGGTCGAGGAGTTCGGCGGCACCCTCGACGTGCTGGTCCACAACGCGGGTGTGCACACCATCGGCGCCGTCGGCGAGATCGACCCGGCCGCCGCCCGCGAACTGTTCGACATCAACGTCCTGGGCGCCGTCGTCCTGACGAACAGGCTGCTGCCCGCGCTGCGTTCGCCGGGCGGCAGCATCGTGTTCGTCACCAGTCCCGCGGGCCACAACCCGACGCCCATGGCGTCGGTGTACGCCGCGAGCAAGGCCGCGGTGAACACGTTCACCCGTTCCTGGGCGCTGGAACTGGCGCCGCGGGGCGTCCGGGTCAACGCGGTCGCCCCGGGCTGGGTGCGCACCGAGGTCTACGAGCGCAGCGGGATGACGCCGCAGCAGGTGGACGAGCTGTTCGCGCAGGCGGCGACCGGGGTGCCGCTGGGGGTGACCGGGGTCCCCGAGGACGTGTCGCAGTGGATCACGCTGCTGGCGGCACCGAGCAGCGCCTGGGTGACGGGCCAGATCCTGACGATGGACGGCGGCGCCGACCTCGTGCGGGCCCGCCAGGTCTGACCCCGGCCCCTTCCTCATCTCCCATCCTCCGTACGGAAGAAAGGACGCACACCGATGCCGCAGACAGCGGACGGGCACGACCGCCCGGCAGCGGGCCCGGTGCTCTCCCCCGAGGCCCTGTTCCACACCGGCCTGGTCGTGGAGGACCTGGACCTGGCGATGAAGACGTTCGGCGCGCTGGCCGGCTACCGCTTCACGACCGTGATGGAGCTGGAGGTGACGGCGCGCACCCCGGACGGGCTCCAGCACGCCTCCCAGCGGTTCGCGCTCTCCCTGGAGGAGCCCCGGCTCGAGCTCGTCGAGGCGGTCCCGGGGACGGTGTGGGTGTCCGACGGCAGCAACGGCGCCCACCACGTGGGGTACTGGGCGGAGAACGAGCGGATCGCGGACATGTCCGCCGAGCTCGTCGCGCAGGGCTTCGCGGTGGAGGCGTCCAACGACGTGGCCGCCGACGGCATCCTCATGTGGGTCTACCACCGGGGTCTGGGCGGTGTCCGGATCGAGCTGCTGAACACCCTCATGAAACCGTCCATGGACGCCTGGATCGCGGGCGCCGACCCCGCGGCGGTGGCCCAGGACGCACCCGGCGCCTGAGCCCGGGGCGGCCCGCACCGACAGGTCCGTGCGACGGCCGTACGGTGAGAGCCCGCGTGACGACGGCCTGTGCGACCCCGAGAGGGTCGCACAGGCCGTCGTCGTGTTCCCTTCCCGGATCACCGGCAGAAGTCCGACTGCGCCCGCGCCCGCCCCCGCCGTGCGCACAGCGCTCCGCCCCGCTGGGGGCACCAGCGGGGCGGAGCGGGCCGACCGCGTCCGTGGGGGGGGCGGACACGGCGGGCTCCCGGGACGCGCTCCGGGCCCCCTACGGCTTGAGCGTCACCGGCAGGGTGCCGAGCGCGTGGTTGATGCCGCCCGGGTGCCAGGGGATCTCGCTCTCGGGGACGGCGAGCGCCAGGTCGGGGAAACGGCGCACCAGGCCGTCGAGGGCGATCTCCAGCTCGATCCGGGTCAGCTGCTTGCCCAGGCACAGGTGCATGCCGTGGCCGAAGGAGAGGTGCGGGTTGTGCTCGCGGGCCAGGTCCATGCGGTCGGGGTCGGTGAACACGCCGCCGTCCCGGTTGGCGGCCGAGATGGCGATGACCACCGCGTCGCCCTTGGCGATCCGCACGCCGCCGAGTTCCAGGTCCTCCACCGCGATGCGCGGGTTGCCGGCGGAGTCCGTGGAGAACAGGTTGACGTGGCGGAGCAGTTCCTCGACGGCCCGGGGGATGCGGGTCCGGTCCTCGGCCAGCCATTTCCACTGGTCGCGGTGGTGCGCGATCAGCGCGAGCACCGAACTGGCGAGCTGGTTGGCGGTGGTGTCGAAGCCCGCGCCGATGAGCGTGAACGCGAACGTCACCAGTTCCTGTTCGCTCAGCCGGTCCCCGCTGTCCCTGGCCTCGACCAGGTCGGACAGCAGGTCCCGGGTGGGGTGCGCGCGCTTCTCGGCGACGACGTCGATCATGTACTCGTTCAGTTTCGCCAGGCCGTTGACGGAGTCGGAGCCCTCGCTCTGGTCGTCGACGGTGACGAAGTCCCGCGCGTGGGCCGCGAACAGCCGCAGCACCTTCATCGGGACGCCCAGCAGCTCACCGATGACGGTGAGCGGCATCGGCACGGTGAACCGCTCGACCAGGTCGACGGTGGCGCCGGCGTCGGCGGCACCGGCCAGGCCGTCGAGGAGGCCGTCGGCGATCCGCCGGATGCCCGGCCGCATCCGCTCGATACGGCGGGCGGTGAACGCCCCCGCGGCGAGCCGCCGCAGCCGGGCGTGCTCGGCACCGTCCATCGAGATGATCATCTCGGGTGTCGAGGTCATCGCCCCGCCGATCCGGGGCGCCCCCGGCTTCACGGTCTCGGCACGGCTCAGCCGGGGGTCCGCGAGGGCCTCCTTCGCCTCCTCGTACGCGGTCACCAGCCAGGCGTCCACGCCGCCCTCCGTGCGTACCCGCACGACCGGCCCGCCGGCCCGCAGCCCGGCGTACTGCGGAGCCGGGCAGCGGTAGGACGAACCGGCGAGGGGGAACGTCAGGGTCTCCTGGACCTCATCGGTCACGTTCAAGACAGCACCTCCACAGGTGACACGGCTGGACAGGGTGGGACACGGTGGTGCGGCGCCGGTTCAGCCGGCGTCGGCGGGGACGTCCGGCCGCGGGGTGCGGCCCGGGCAGGAGGAACGCGCGGGCGGCAGGGTGCCGTCCACCAGGTAGGCGTGGACGACGGCGTCGACGTGGGGGTTGCCGCCCAGCACGAACACCTCGTGCTCCCCCGAGTCCTCGACGGTGAGCAGATGGTGGCCCAGGCGTTCCGCCATGGCCACGCCGCCGTCGTAGTGGTCCATGGGGTCGCCGTCGGCCTGCACGATCAGTCCCACCGGGTAGCCGTCACGGGTGAGCACGGCGGGCTCCTCGGGGGCCTCGAACGTGCGGAAGGCGCCCACCCAGGGCGAGGCCCGCAGCACGCCGTACCCGTACGGGAACCGCTTCCGGAACTCCCGCATGTCCTGGTGGTAGACCTCCGGGTCGGCGGGCCAGGCGTGCTCCAGGGTGATGGCCTCCAGGACGCCGACGCGCAGGTCGCCCTCGCTGTCGGCGGGCCGCCAGGTGCCCTGTTCGGCGAGGAGTTCCCGGCAGGCCGTGACGTCGCCCGCGGCCGCGGCCCGGCGCAGGTCGCCGACCAGGGTGCCCAGCGCCGCCCACCTGCCCCGGTCGGCGGCCCGGTTGCCGACGGCGCCGTCGAACAGGGTGCGCAGCCGCACACCGTCCTCGGGGAGCCGCTCCAGGGCCGCGACCGCCTCCTCGACGGTGCCCAGCACCCGCTCCGGTGAGGTGCCGATGCCGAAGGCACCGTGGCGCTCGGCCGCCCAGGCCGCCCACAGGTCGACGTTGCGCTGCACGGCGTCGCCCTGCTGGAGGAACTGCTCGCGCCAGGTCCAGTCGGGGCCGACGCAGGAGTCGAGGACGAGCCGGTCGAGGGCCGCGGGGAAGAGGCTGCCGTAGACGGCGCCGACGTAGGCGCCGTACGCGTACCCGACGAAGCTGATCCGCTCCTCGCCGAGCACCGCGCGGATCACGTTCATGTCGCGGGCCGTGTTGCGGGTGCTGATGTGCGGGCGCAGCTCGCCGCCGGCGCGGGCGCAGGCCTCCTCGCGCCGCCGCATGTCCTCGGCGATCGCCGGGAAGGCGTCGTCGGGCGGACGGGAGTCGAAGGGGACCCGGGGGACGGTGACCTCGGCGTACAGCCGGGTCGACTCGCCGGTGCCGCGCGGGTCGAACCCGATGAGGTCGTACACCTCCGCGAGGGGGGTGCCGGCGTAGGCCGCGGGCAGGTCCCTGCCGCGTCCCCAGTCGCCGCCGGGGCCGCCGTTGACCGCCAGCAGGATGCCGCGGCGCCGCGCCGGGTCGGTGGCGCGGCGGCGGGTGAGGGCGAGGGTGATCCGCTCGCCCTCCGGTTCGGCGTAGTCGCGGGGGACCTCGATCGTCGCGTGTTCGACGTGGTCCGTACCGGGTGCGGGCGACCAGTTGGGCCGCTGTGTGTGGAACTCGCTCACCACCGCAAACCTCCGTTCTCGTCAGGCCGCCACTTTCTCGGTGCGGCCTTGAGGGGGGCTGGACTGCTTCCGGACCGGGACGAGGAGCGCGGCGGCCAGTCCGGCCAGCGCGAACAGGGCGGCCCCGGTGAGTGCCAGGCCGTAGCCGGAGGCGAGGGCGTCGGTGGTCGGCGTACCGGCCGCGGTCCGCGCGCCGGCGGCGGTCCGCGCGCCGGCGGCGGTCCGCGCGTCGATACGGGACGCGGAGAGCGCGGCCAGGGTCACCAGGCCCACCGCGCTGCCGAGCTGGCGGGTCGTGTTCAGCAGCCCGGAGGCCAGCCCTGCCTGGTGCGGGGCGAGTCCGGCGGTGGCGGCGTTCGTGGTGGCGTTGAGGACGGCGCCCATGCCGAAGCCGAGCAGCAGGCAGGGGGCGAGGACGTCCGTGAGGTAGCCGGCCCCGGTGTCCACCCGGGACAGCAGCAGCAGTCCGGCGGCGGTAAGGGTGAGGCCGCCCAGCAGGATCGGACGCGGGCCGGTGCGCGGTACGAGAGGGGCGATGCCCCAGCCGCCCAGGGCCATGCCGAGCGACAGCGGCAGATAGCTCAGTCCGGTGCGCAGCGGGCTGTAGCCGAGGACCTGCTGGAGGACCAGGGTGAAGAAGTAGAAGGTGCTGAACAGGGCGGCGACCCCGAAGAAGGCCACCAGGTTGGCGGCGGCGACGGACCGGTTGCGGAAGATGCCGAGCGGCACGAGGGGATGGCGGGCGAAGCGGGCCTGGATCAGCAGGAACGCGGCGAGCAGCAGCGCGCCGCCCGCCAGCGGGACCAGCACGCGGGCCGAGCCCCAGCCGTAGGCGTGCGACTGGGAGACCGCGTACACGACGGACATCAGGCCGAGCGTCACGGTCACCGCGCCCGGCAGGTCGAGGCCCCGGGAGGGGCCCGTCCGGCGCGGCCGGGTCTCGGGGACGACCCAGCGCACCCCGGCGAACAGCAGCAGGCCGACGGGCACGTTGACGAGGAAGATCCAGCGCCAGGAGAACCACTCCGTGATCACCCCGCCGGCCAGCACACCGATCGCGCCCGCGGCACCCGAGACCGCGCTCCACCAGCCGAACGCCTTCGCGCGGACGCCCGGTTCGGTGAAGGTCGTGCCCAGCACGGTGAGGGTGGCGGGTGCCATGACGGCGGCGCCGAGCCCTTGGAACGCGCGGGCGAGCACCAGGGCGGCCGGTGCGTCGGCCGCTCCCCCGACGAGGCTGGCGAACGTGAACAGTCCGACTCCGCACAGGAAGACGCGGCGCTGGCCGAAGAGGTCCGCGAGACGGCCGCCGAGCAGCAGGAAACCGCAGACGACCACGGTGTAGGCGTTGTTGACGAACTGGAGGTTGTGCTGGGTGAAGCGCAGGTCGGCGGAGATGACGGGCAGGGCCACGTTCACCACCGACGCGTCCAGCACGTTCATGAACTGGCCGAGGCAGCAGGCGGCGAGTATGAGGCGGAGGTGTGGTCCAGAACCGCCCCTGCGGGGGCGGGCGGTCCTCTCCTCGGTCCGATCGGTGACAGTCATGACGGCACGCTGCGCCGCGCCGATGGACCGGCGGTGGTGACCGGGTCGAGCGCGTCCGGCCGGTCCAGAAACCCTCCACCGCGGCTGAAGGAACGGCCGCCACAGTTCGGTGCCGTACCTCCGCACGGACGGCCGGCGGTCCCCCGGGGGCTGCCGGGCCGCGGCCTTCGGACTGCGGACTTCGGCTTCCGGCGTCGAACTCGGACTTCGGTCAGCGACTTCGGTCACCGACTTCGGACCCCGGCCGAAGGCGTCCCGCCGCGTCGGATCCCTCCTCCGCGACCTGATCCCGACCTGATCCGCACGACAGCCCAGGAGACCTCGCCATGGCCAAGATCACCTACAAGCATCCGAACGGAACCGTCACCGTCGTCGACGTCGAGGCCCCCGACACGGTCATGCGCGGGGCCAAGCTCAACAACGTCGACGGCATCGAGGCCCAGTGCGGCGGGTCCGCCCAGTGCGGCACCTGCCATGTGTACATCGACGGGGCGAACCTCCTGCCGCTGCCGCCGATGCACGAGGTCGAGGACGACGTCCTGTACGGCACGGCGTGCGAGCGCACCGAGTTCAGCCGTCTGAGCTGCCAGCTCCCGGTGTCCGAGGAGATGGACGGTCTGCTGGTCCATCTGCCCGAGGCGCAGAGCTGATGGCGCCGCGCTCGGTGGTGGTCGCCGGCGCGGGCCAGGCCGGTCTGGAGACGGCGGCGGCCCTGCGGGCCCGCGGCTACCCGGGCCGTGTCACGCTCGTCGGCGACGAGCCGCCCGGTCCCGTCCACCGGCCACCGCTGTCGAAGGGCTACCTGACCGGTGCCGTGTCCGCCGAGGACGTCCCGCTGCGGCCGGCGGCGTTCTACTCCGGGCAGGACATCGAACTGCTGACCGGCGACGTGGTGGCCTCCGTCGACCGGGAGCGGCACACGGTCCTGCTGGAGTCGGGCCTGCGGCTGCCGTACGGCGCGCTGGTCCTGGCGACCGGCTGCCGCCCGCGGCCGCTGCCGGTGCCCGGCGCCTCGCTCGCCGGGGTGCGGACGCTGCGCGGGCTGGCCGACGCGGAGGCCCTGCGGCAGCGGCTGCACGGCACGCCGGTGCGGCTCGTCGTGATCGGCGCCGGGTTCATCGGGCTCGAGGTGGCGGCCACCGCGCGGGGTCTGGGCCATGACGTGACCGTGGTGGAGGCGCAGCCGAGGGCCCTGGCCCGCGCGCTCACACCGCTGGTGTCCGACCGGATCGTCGCCGAGCACCGCGCCCACGGCGTGCGTGTCCTGATGGACCGTCAGGTCGCCGCGCTGCACGGCGAGGGCACGGACGAGGGCGAAAGCGCGGGCGCGGGCGGCGGCAGGGTCCGGGCCGTGGAGCTGGCGGACGGCGAGCGGATCGACGCCGACCTCGTGGTGGTCGGCATCGGGGTGCTGCCCGACACCGGGCTCGCGCTGGCCGCGGGCCTGGCCGTCGACGACGGTGTCGTGGTGGACGAGGGGCTGCGCACCGCGGACCCGGGCATCTGGGCGGTCGGCGACTGCGCCGCCTTCCCGAGTGTGCACGCCGGCCGCCGCATCCGTCTCGAATCCGTGCAGAACGCCACCGACCAGGCGCGGTGCGTGGCCGCCGCGATCTGCGGCGAGCCCCGCCCGTACACCGCCGTGCCCCGGTTCTGGACCGACCAGTACGCGATGCGCATCCAGACGGCGGGCCTGACGTCCGGCCACGACGAGACCGTCACCTCGGGGGATCCGGACGGTGACCGGTTCTCCGTCTTCTGCTTCCGCGCCGGCCGGCTGACCGGTGTCGAGTCCGTGAACCGTCCCGCCGACCACGGCATCGCCGCCCGGCTGCTGGCCGCCGGCACGCGGCTGACGCCCGCGGAGGTCCGCGCACCCGGCTTCGACCTCAAGAAACTCCCCCGCACCCCACAGACCCCACCCGCTCCATCCGCCCCACCCACCCCCACTGCATCCCCGTCCGGCTCCGCATCCGAGGAAAGGCTGTCCGTCCATGCCTGAGACCACGTCGACGCCCGAGGGCACGACATCCCCCGTAGCCGCACCGACGCGGCGTCCGCGTCCGCGTCCGACCGCGCTGCGGCTGCTCGGTGCGCTCCTCGCCGTGCTGGCCGTCCTGGCGGGGGTCGGTACCGCGTCGGCCTCACCGGCCCGCGTCCACCACGAGGTCAGGAACAAGCCGCTGGCCGGCGTGTGGGACCTGACGGTGACGGTCCACCTGCCCGACGGCGGCACCTCGGTGACGACGCCCCGGTTCACGTTCGCGCCGGACCACAAGCTGACCGCCGAGGGTCCCCCGGACGACAGCGGCTCGCCGCTCTACGCGGCCACGGGCTACTGGAACCAGCGGAGCGACGGCACGATCGCCTTCTACATCACCCACGGCGGTGCGTCCGAGGGCGGCGCCATCCCCGGCACCGTCCAGGCCGAGCACGTCGGCAAGATCACGGGCACGCACTTCGCCACGGCGGCCTACGCGTTCGTCTTCACCGCGCCGGGGGCCGCGCCCGAGGGGCCCATCGCCGTCGACAGCAAGGCCACCTGGGTCTCCCCGGTACCGGCCTCCTGACCCGGCCTTCGCTCCTTTTCGCCTTCCGTACCGCGCCCGGCTCCTCCTGGAGCCGGGCGCGGCCGTGTCTCCCCCGGGTGCCGGCACAGGCGAGCGGGCGGCGGCGGGCCCGACGGACCTCGACGGACGTCGCCCGACACCGTCGAACGCCCGGCAAGCAGTCCCCCACGCCCTCGAGGCCCCGCGCACCGGCTGCCGCACGACACCCGGCGCCGGTTGCAGTGCTCCGTGGCGGCGTTGCGGTGGCGGCGTGGTGTGCGGCGGCGTTGCGTGCGGCGGCACGGGAAAGGCCCCTGGAACTCCTCCGGGAGGCGGGTTCCAGGGGCCGGCGCCGGGGCCGCAGCCCCTTCCGTGCCGCGCGTGCGCGCCGCGTGGTCAGTTGCCGCGGACCACCGGCAGGCTGGTGAGGGTGTGGTTGATCTCCCCTTCGTGCCAGGGCAGTTCGCTCTCCGGGACGGCGAGCCTGAGGTCCGGGAAGCGCCGTACCAGGCCCTCGATGGCGACCTCCATCTCCATGCGTCCCAGGTGCTTGCCCAGGCAGTAGTGCATGCCGTGGCCGAAGGAGATGTGCGGGTTGCGCTCGCGGGCCAGGTCGAGCCGGTCGGGCTCGTCGAAGACGTCCGCGTCGCGGTTGGCGGAGGCCAGGGAGAGCAGCACCGCGTCCCCCGCGGGTATCGTCACGCCGCCGACCTCGATGTCCTCGGCCGCGATCCGGGGGAACCCGGACGTGTCGGTCGCGAACAGATTGACGTGCCGCAGGAGTTCCTCGACGGCCCGCGGGATGCGGGAGGTGTCCTCGACCAGGTGGCGCCACTGGTCCTGGTGGTCGACCAGCAGCGCCAGCACGGAGTTGGCGAGCTGGTTGGCGGTGGTGTCGAATCCGGCGCCGATCAGGGTGAAGCCGAAGGTGACCAGCTCGGGTTCGCTGAGGCGGTCGTTGTCGTCGCGGGCCGCGATCAGTTCGGAGAGCATGTCGTCGGCGGGCCGGGCACGCTTCTCGGCGATGAGCCCGACGATGTACTCGCTGAGCTTGCCCAGGGCGTGCAGCGACTCCTCGCCGCCCGCCCGGTCGTCGACGGTGGCGAACGCCCGCGCCCACTGCTCGAACTCCCGCAGGTCCTGGGCAGGTACGCCCAGCAGCTCGCCGATGACGGTGAGCGGGAGCGGCACCGCGAGCTGCTGCACGAGGTCCACGACCCCGTCCTTGCTCTCCATGTCGTCGAGCAGTTCGTCGGTGACCCGCTGGACGTTCTCCCGCATCCGCTCGACCCGGCGCATGGTGAACGCGCCGGCCACCAGCTTCCGCAGCCGGGAGTGCTCGGGCGCGTCGAGAGAGATGATCATCTCCGGGGTGGTGTGCATCGTGCCGCCCACCCGCGGCGCCCCCTCGCCGCACGCCCGGGCGCGGCTGAGGCGGGGGTCGGCGGACAGCCGGCGCACGTCCTCGTACCGGGTGACCAGCCAGGCGTCCACGCCGCCCGCGGTGGGCACCTTCACCACCGGCTGCTCGGCGCGCAGCGTGCCGTACGCCGGGGCGGGGCCCCGGTAGCTGGAGCCGCTGAAGGGGAAGACGCCGGCCACCGGGCAGCCGCCGCCCTGCGGCGGCGCCGTGGGGCCGGCTGATTTCTGTGGGGGCGTCTGCGGTGCGGCCGTCTCCTGAAGGGCCGTCTCCTGGGTGACTGTCACGATGGTTCCTCCGCTGGGGACGTTACGGTCGGGCCTCGACGTACGGATGAGGGACACGGGCCGGGTCGCCCCGGCCCGCGACGGGCGGGCGGCGGTGGGCGCCGGACGGCCGAGGGGGCGTCCGCGACGGGACGCCCCCTCGGCCCGCGGGCACTCACCCCTCGGGGCCGAGCAGGACCGCCGAGTAGTTCTTGCGTGCGGCGGTGTCGTACTGGAGCGCGACGTGGCTCGTCGCGGACGTGATGTCCCGCCAGTGCCGCTGGAGGGCGTGCCTCTCGCCGAGCCCGGCGGTGCCGGCGGCGCCGACCAGCAGCGTCACGGCCTCGCGGAGCATCTCGGCGGCGAACGTCGCGTTGCGCTCGTTGCGTGCCATGTGCTCGGCGGTGAACAGCCGCTGGTCGAGGACCTGGGCGTTCTGCTCCACGAGGAGGCGTGCCGCGTCGACGCGTCCGGAGGCGCGGACCACGGTCAGTTCCGCGGTCTGGTTGCGGCGGCGCCCGGTGACCGAGCCCGCGCAGGCGGCCAGTGCCCCGGTCGCGGCACCGGCGACGGGCGCGATGAAGGTGAGTCCGCCGACGGCCTGGAAGGGCACGTTGTGGGAGGACACGGCGGAGGTGCCGTTGCGGCCGGTGAGCATGTCGGCGCGGTCGAAGGTCAGGTGGTCCGGCACGAACACGTCGTCGACGACGACGGTGTGGCTCCCGGTGGCCCGCATCCCGACGCTGTCCCAGCTCTCGCGCACGGTGTACGCGCCGCGCGGCAGGGTGAAGAAGCGCAGCCGCGGCGGCCCCTCGGCACCGGCGACCGCCGCGCACACCATCACCCAGTCGGCGAAGTCGACGGCGCTGACGTACGCCCACTGGCCGGTGACGTGCCAGCCGCCGTTCCCGGGCCGGGCCCGGCCGGCGGGCATCAGGCCGGTCGCGACGACGGTGTCGGGACCGGCGCCCCACAGCTCCTGGTGCCCGGCCTCGGGCAGGTGGGCGGCGAAGCGCGCCGAGTACGCGGCCAGCGAGGCGCACCAGGCGGCGGCGGCACAGCCCTCGCCGACGGCCATGACGGCTCCGGTCAGCTCCGCGAAGGTGCCCTCCGTGCCGCCGAAGCGGGCGGCCACGAAGTGCCGGGCGAACCCGGCGTGCCGGATGCCGTCGACGACGTCGCGGGACAGGCCGCGGGCGGTGTCCGCGTCGGCCGCGTGGGCGGCGGCCACGGTGCGGAGCCGCTCGGCGGCGGCGCCGAGACCGGACACCGGCCCGGCGGCACCGGCAGGTGCGGGCACGGTGACGGCACCGGCAGGTGCGGGCGCGGTGGCGGGCGCGGCGCCGGTGTCGACGCTCATGCCGCCGCCCCGTTCGCGACGGCCCGGGTGAAGCGCTCCAGCGTCTCGCCGGGGCTGGGTCCGTCGAGCGCCTTGAAGATGCGTTCGGCGCCCGGACCGTGGTTGTCCAGCTTGACGTGGGCGAGCGACACCAGGGTGTGCGTGCCGTCCACGGCCTCGAAGTCCACCTCGATCTGGCTGGCGCCCTCGTCGGTCGGCAGGGACTGCCAGTTGGGGTCGATGCGCCAGGTCATGACGAGACGGCGGCCCGGGACCCACTCCAGTACGCGGCCCCAGGCGATCTCCGTGCCCTCGACGTCCCACTCGTAGTAGCGGCCGCCCACGCCCGGTTCGAAGGCGAGGCCGGCCCGTTCCTTGCGCACCAGGACGTGGCTCGGCGGCCACCAGTCGGCCGGCCTCTCGGTGAAGATCCGGAAGCATTCGTCGGGCGTCGTCGCAACGGTCACCGACTTCCTGACATCGGGCAGGGTCTGCGTCTGCTCGGGCACGGGGCCTCCTCGCTCCTGCCGGGTGTCCGCCCGGCCGCGGTCGATTACGCCCAAACTGGCGGCGCGTGCTAGGCCCCCCGTCCAGTGCCGCTCGAACGTGCGCTCTCCAGCCCGGCTCCACCCCGGGGCGAGACCCCCGCAAGGCGGCGGGCCCACCGTCGAGCCGGAGTGGACCGAACCGCACGAGCGATGGGGAGAGCACGATGACAGATGTGCAACGTCGGGTCGCCTTCGTCACCGGGGCGACCAGCGGGATCGGCCTGGCCGTGACCGAGCTGCTGGCCGAGCGCGGTGTCGCGGTGTTCGGGGTGGCCCGGGACGCGGAGAACGTGCGCACCCTGGTGAAGGAGCAGCGCGAGCTGGGCCGTGAGGTGTCCGGGACGGTGTGCGACGTGACGTCCCTGCCGCAGATCCAGGAGGCCGTACGGGCCGCGGTCGCCGCGTACGGGCGCATCGACGTCCTCGTCAACAACGCGGGCCGGGGCGGGGGCGGCGTGACGGCCGAACTGCCCGACGAACTGTGGGACGACGTGATCGAGACCAACCTCAACGGCACCTTCCGTGTCACCCGCGAGGTGCTCTCCACGGGTCTGATGCGCGACGGCTCCTGGGGCCGGATCATCAACATCGCCTCCACGGGCGGCAAGCAGGGCGTCGAACTCGCCGCGCCCTACTCCGCGTCCAAGCACGGCGTGATCGGCTTCACCAAGGCCGTCGGCAAGGAGCTGGCCGCGACCGGCATCACCGTGAACGCCGTCTGCCCCGGTTATGTGGAGACCCCGATGGCCCAGCGGGTCCGGCAGGGGTACGCCGGCCACTACGGGGTGAGCGAGCAGGAGATCCAGGACCGCTTCAACGCGAAGATCCCGCTGGGCCGTTACTCGACGCCCGAGGAGGTCGCCGGACTCGTCGGCTACCTCGTGTCGGACACGGCCGCCTCCATCACCGCGCAGGCGCTGAACGTGTGCGGCGGGCTCGGCAACTACTGACGAGTGGACGAGTGGACGAGTGGACGAGCAGAAACGGAGTACCGACATGACCCCCGCTGTGACCGCCGGCACGCTGCTGGCCGAACCGGACGTGGCCGCCTTCCGCACCGCGATGGGCCGGTTCCCGACCGGCGTCACCCTGCTCACCCAGGGCAGTGGTGACGAGACGATCGTGATGACGCTCAACAGCCTGACCTCCGTCTCCCTCGACCCGATGCTGATCCTGGTGTCGGTCAAGGCGGACGGCCGGATGCGCCCGCGCATCTCGCGCTCGGGCAGCTTCGCCGTGAACGTGCTCGGCCACGCGCAGCGCGACCTGGCGCAGGAGTTCTGCCGTCCCGACCGGCCGGAGGGGCGCGCCGCGATGCGGCGGCTGTCCGCCGTGGAGGGGGTCACCGGCAACGCCGTGCTGCCCGCCGCGGAGACGTACGTCGAGTGCGTCCTGCACGCCGAGTACGAGGCCGGCGACCATACGCTGCTGATCGGCGCGGTCGTCGCGCTGTCCGGCGGCACGGCCTCGCCGGATCCGCTGCTGTTCCACCAGGGACGGTTCGGCGGCCTGCCGTCCGGCGCGCCGCAGGAGGCCGCCGCGTGACGGCGCCGACCGCCCCGGCGGCGCACGGCTCTCTGACCCGGGTCGCCGACGACGTGTACGCGTTCGTCCAGCCGGAGGGCGGCTGGTGCCTGAACAACGCGGGCCTCGTCGTCGGCGGGGACCGCGCGGTCCTGGTCGACACCGCGGCGACCGAGTCCCGTACCCGGCGGCTGCGTGAGGAGGTGGAGCGCGTGGTGCCCGGCGGCCCGGACTTCGTCGTCAACACCCACTTCCACGGCGACCACACCTTCGGCAACGGCCAGTTCGTCCCGCGCGCCGTGGTCGTCGCGCACGAGGGGACACGGTCCGACGTGTGCGAGGCCGGTCTCGGGCTGCGCGGTCTGTGGCCCGGCGTGGAGTGGGGCGAGACCCCTCTCACCCCGCCGTCGCTCACCTTCCGCGACCGGCTCACCCTGCACGGGGCCGGCGGGCCGCGCACGGAGCTGTTCGACGTGGGCCCGGCCCACACCCCGAACGACGTCGTCGCGTGGGTCCCGGAGCGCGGGGTGCTGTTCACCGGGGACGTCGTGTGGTCGGGGGTGACCCCGTACCTCCTGATGGGCTCGGTCACCGGGTCGCTGGAGGCGCTGGCACGGATGCGCGCACTCGGCGCCTCGGTGATCGTCCCGGGGCACGGACAGGTCGGCGGCCCGGAACTCCTGGACGCGACGGAGGCGTACGTACGGCGGATCCGGGAGATCGCGCGTGACGGCCTGCGGCGCGGCGCGAGTGTGCTGACGGCCGCCCGCGAGGCGGACCTCGGGGCGTTCGCCGGTCTGCTGGACTCCGAACGCCTCGTCGGGAACCTGCACCGCGCGTACGCCGAGCTGGAGGGGCTGGCGCCGGGCGAACGGCTGGACGTCGCGGCGTCCTTCCGGGAGATGGCCGCCTTCCACGGTGGCCTGCCCGCCTGCCACGCCTGACCGCACCGTGCGCCGCGTGACACGACCGCCGGTACGGGAAGAGGAGAGGGGCCCTTCGCCGAAGGGCCCCTCTCCTCTTCCCGTTCTTCCCGTGTGCCGCCCGGCGCGGTCCGTCAGGAGGCCGCGGGGGCGGACGGGCTGTCCCGGCGGATCACCCGGGACCGGGTCAGCAGTCCGCCGTCGCGGCGGACGAGCACGTCGTCCACGGTGAACGTCGGCTGGAAGGAGACCTTCCCCTCCCGGTCGGTCTGCGTGACCAGCGTGTAGTACGAGACGCGCACGGTGTCCTCGTCGGCCGGGTCGGCCTCGATGAGGAGGTGGCCGAACCAGTGCCGGGTCGCGATGTCCTTGTACCGGGGCAGCGCCGCCCGCATGCCGGCGATCATCTCCGCCCGGCCGCTCTGCCGCTGGCCGCCCGCGTGCACGACCTCGCCGTCCTCGGTGAACGTCGCGGCGAAGCCCTCGATGTCCAGGCTGTCGACCCGCCGCATCTGCCGCGCGTAGAAGGTCTGTACCTCGGCGTACAGGTCACCCGTGACCTGTGGACTGAGGGTTCCGACCGGCTGAGACATGGTGAACTCCCTTCGCTGCGGCGCCCCTCACGGCCGCCCGCCACTCACCACCACCCTGCCGGTCCCGGCTTCAGCACCACTGGAGCACCACTCGGCCCACCCACCCGCAGGACCGCCCACCACCGTGAACGGCAGCACGAGCCGGGAGGGGTGTGCGGCATCACGGTAGATTCGGTGCGTGACGGGCAGGCCCACCAGCCGTACCGTGCAGAGGTTGCGCGGGCGACCGCCCCTGCCCAAGTCCGGAGAGGCAGTTTCTCCTCCGCCATGCGTGAGCCCGGGGATCGCGTCTGGGCTCGTCCTGGGTGCGCGTGACCGGTACCGCCTGGTCCTGCGCTCGCCGCGCTTCCGGGCCGTATCTCATCGGGATGCCGCTCCGAGGTCCGTGAGCAGGTCGTCCAGTACCGTCTCCTCCTCGACGCGGACGCCGCACTCGGTGAGGGCGACGGCCAGGGCCGGGTCCCAGGGGGTCGCGGCGGGTGCGCCCGTCAGGGCCGGGGCCTCGGCTGCCGCGGTCACCGCTGCCCGGTAGTCGGCGGCCGTGAAGCGCCAGGGCTTCCACGGGACACTGCGTGCCAGTGCCGCGGCGATGCGCACACCGCCCCAGTCGAAGTCGCCGTGGTGGAGGAGGACGGCTCCGGCCCCGGACAGGTCGCGCAGCAGGGTGAGCGCGGCGGCGGACGGCTGTCCCTGGAGGCACACCAGGGGCGGGCACGCCGCACCGAAGGTGTCGGCGGCGGCGGACAGGACGGCCGGGTTCTCACAGAGGTGGACGGTTCCCGTCGCCGAGGCGATGGTGACCGGTGCGCGGCGGGTGAGGGAGCGGAGCGTCAGCACCGTCGGTTCCCCCGCGTCGGCCGCCCAGTCGAGGGCCGGGGTGCCGCGCAGGTTGAGGGTGAGGACGGTCGAGGACAGGTCGTCCTTGAGCAGCCCCGCCGAGGCCCACGCCTCCCGCCGCCACTGCGCACCGGAGCCGTCGGGGAAGCCGGTGAGGGCACGGATGCCGGACAGGACGAGGGTGGCCAGTGGCGTCCCCTCGTCCAGGGCATGGGCGCCCGAGAGGTTCCGTGCCGCGAACGTCGCCCGGGAGGTCGGGGGTGAGGCGGGCAGGGCGCGCAGCGCGCGTACGGCGGCCTCCACCAGGGGGACCGCGGCCTCCGGTGTGCGGGCGAGGCGCCGTACGAGACCGTCGCCCCGGATCCGCTCGGCCCAGCGGGCCAGCTCCGTGTCGGGGCTGCCGAGGCTGTCGAACGGGGCGTACGCCTCCGCCCAGGCCCGTTCCTCCGCGCCACGTGTCTCGGCGTGGAGGGTGACCGGCCCGGTGAGGGCCTCGACGGCCGCCGCCAGTCCGCCGGGGCTGACACCGGAGCGGCGCAGGATCTCGTCCACGGTGGCGAGGCGGATGCCGAGGGAGCCGCCGGAGCGTGGTGCGCGGCCCAGCAGGCGTTCGGCGGCGCGCCGTTGGGGTTCATCGGGGTCGGACAGGGTGACGGAGCCGGTGAGCGGCCGGCCGCGTGCCATGCGCCGGCGGACGCGGTCCACGAACCAGGCGAGGCCGGGATCACCGAGCAGACGACCGAGGCGCTCGGCGTCGACGCCGGTGCCAGCTGCTGCCGGTGGCGCGTCCGCGGGGGCGTCCTCCGGTGTCGCCGGACGGTTCACGTCCACAGGGCCCCCTGGGCGTCGCCGCCGAGGGCACCGGCGGTCCGGCCCGGCTCACCGGCAGGGCTCACCGGGCCTCCGGGCCCCTCTCCGTAGCCACCGGCACCGGCACCGGTGACGGCAGCCGCCCCCGGCTCCACCCCGCGGCGCCGTTCACCGCCGTCCCATTCCCACCGCGTCACCAGCACGGCGTCGATCTCGTCGACGCGGGAGAGCTGGGCGATGGCGATGCCCGGCACCTGGGGGTAGCAGGCCCATTCACGTTCGCTGGTCATGACGACATCGAGGTCGAACGCGCGCAGCAGACCGAGGCACTTGGCGCGCGAGTCGTCGTCGACGCCGGCGAACGCCTCGTCCAGGGTGACCAGTCGCGGGGCGTGCGCGCCGCCCGCGCTCGCGTAGTGCGAGGACGCGGCGGCGAACAGGGGCACGGACGCGGCCAGGACCCGCTCCCCGCCCGAGGCGGGGCCGGTGGCGGGCACCCACTTGCCGTGCTGGTGGCGTTCGACGCCGAACTCGTGCCAGGACCGGTAGTCGAGGGCGGCGGTGAGGTCCTCCAGCCAGCTGCCGGCGCTGTCGTCGGCCTGCCGGCGGGCGATCTGCTCCTGCAGGAACGCGCCGACGGCGGCCCGGTCCTCGATCGACCAGGCGTCGGCGGACTGGCGCAGCCGTTCCTGGGCCCGGTCCAGTCCCTGCGGGGCCCGGCGGGACGCCCGCCACACCAGCCGCAGCTTCATCCCCGTGGAGGTCGGGCGTTCCTCCAGCTCCCTGTTCATGGCGGCCACCTGCCGTTCGGCCGCCCCGATCAGTTCCTGGAGCGTCCCGGCGACCTCGGTGATCAGATGGGTCTGGAGGATCTCGCGCTCGCGTGCGGACAGGATGCGGGTGAGTTCCGCGACCTCGACGGCGAGTGCCTCGGCGAGTTCGGGCACGGCCCGTTCCCGGCCCTGGTAGACGATGTCGACGCGCATGCCGTCCTCGCTCGGACGGGCGGTGGCGGTGTGGCCGTGCCGCGACAGCGCGTCCTGGAGCCTGCCGAACTCCTCGCTCAGCCGCTTCTGTACGCGTTCCCAGGCGGCGTCGGTGTCGTCGACCGAGGAGAGCCGGGACTCCACGGCGCGTGCGAGGGCGACGGCGGGGGTCGCCGCCCAGGTTCCCGCGCCGTCGTCCGGTACGGCGAGGTCGGGCAGCGCGACGGCGAGCAGTCCGGTCGCGGCGAACCGCTGGAGCGCCGCGACGGCCTCCTCCCGTGCGGCGGTCGCCTCGGTGACGTCCTCGGTGAGCCGCTCGATACGTCCCTCGGCGCGGCTGGCCCGCCGGTCGGCGTCCCCGAACTCCTCCCGGGCCCGCTGCTGTTCGTGCTCGCAGACGCGGGCCGCCTCGGCGGTCCGGGCCAGTTGCCGCTGGAGTTCGGCGACGGCCGCCCCGACGGTGGAGCGGAGCGTCGTGAGGTGTTCGTCCGCCGCGGCGGCAGCCCGGGCGGCCTCCGTCGCGCGCTCCGCGAGTGCGGACACGAGGCGTTCGGCCCGGTGGGTCTCCTCCCCTTCGGCCAGCACCGCGCGCTCGGCTTCGCCGCGTTCGCGCAGCGCGGGCCACAGACCCGCAAGGAGGACGGTGCGGTCGGCGAGCGCCTGGCGCACCGCACCCAGTGCCGTGGGGTCGGTGGGAAGGTTCAAAGCGGCGGCGGTCTCGGTGAGTTCGGCCGCCGCCCGCTCGGCCCGGTGCGCCTGCGAAGCCAGTTCGGCGGCGCGTTCGCCCTGCCGGG
This sequence comes from Streptomyces sp. NPDC047000, assembly GCF_040644295.1. Lineage (NCBI taxonomy): Bacteria > Bacillati > Actinomycetota > Actinomycetes > Kitasatosporales > Streptomycetaceae > Streptomyces > Streptomyces sp. NPDC047000. Next base: position 14,102 of record NZ_JBEYWE010000001.1, on the reverse strand, counting down.
CGCGGGTGCGGCGGACCGCTTCGGCCGCGGCGGTGACGCGTGCGTGGGCGCGCCGCAGGCCGTCGTCACCGGGCAGTGCGGCGAGTTCGGCGTCGAGTACGGCACGGCGCCCGGCCACGGCACGGGACTCCTGGGCCAGTTGTTCCCGTTCGGCCGCCAAGGTGCCGATCTCGGCGTGCAGTTCCGCGATGCGGATGCGACGCGCCTGTTCCCGCGCGCCTTCTCCCACGTACTGGGCGGCGTCCTTGGCCCAGCTCCCGGTGAGGGCTCCGACGCGGAAGCGCCCGTCCGCGCCGACCCAGGTGTCGTGGCCGCCGGTGTCCCAGGCGGTCTCCGCGGGCCCGTCGCCGTCGCCCGCGGCCGCCAGCCCGATCGAGGCGAGCAGACGCGCGACCGTCTCCTCCCCCACGGCGGCGGCCCCCGCGTCCGCGGGATCGACCGCCGGGCGCAGTGCGCGGTCGAGGCCCGTCCCGCCGAGCAGCCCGACCGGGTCGAGCAGCACGTCGTGGCCGTCCGCCGCGGTCGCGGAGCCGTCCGGGCGCACCCACGCGTCGAGGAGCCCCGACGCCTCCAGCGCGGCTTCCAGCCCCGCGCGACCGGCCGGGGTGACGTGCGGGCGGAAGTCGACGAGCTTCCACAGCGGGGCGCCGGGGCCCCGGTCCCGTACCCCGGGGGTGCGGGTGGGGGGAGCCGCCGGGCCGCGCTCGCCGCCCGTTTCGAGGGCGGTCAGTTCCTCCGCCGCCAGCCGCTGCCGCTCCTCCGCCGCCGTCTCGCGGTGGGCCAGTGCGGCCGCCCGGTCGGCCAGCCGGGAGGCGGCGCCGCGGTGCGCCTCGGTGGCGGCCGTACGGGCCGGGAGCGGACCGTCCAGCGAGCCCGCCCAGAGCTGCACCGCGTCCAGGACTCCCGGCAGGCCCGGCACCCGCAGTTCCGCGCACCCGGACAGGTGCTCCCGCACGGCTGAGACCAGGGCCCGCCCCGCCCCGGCCACGTCCTCCTCCGCCTCGGCCAGCCGCTCCTGGCCGTGCACGACCTCCTCGTCGGCCTCGTCGGCGCGCTGCCGGGCGTTCCGGTGCCGCTCCGCGGCCCGCTCGGCCTGTGTGACGAGTTCCGCCACATGGTCGACGGCGCGCCGCCTGCTCGCGGTCGCCTCGTCCGCCTCCTTCCGCAGGACCGCTTCGGGGGCTCCCTCGGTCCTGGGGACATCGAGCCGGGTGGCCGCCGCGTTCCCGGCCACCTCGTCCCGGATGCCGTCCAGCGTCTTCCGGGCGGCCGTGAGGCGGTTGTCCGCGGTGGCGAGCCGGCCCAGGGCCCGGGTGTGCGCCTCGGCCGCCGTACGCCGGTCCGCCTCGGCCCGCTCCAGCTCTCCGGCGGTGCGGGTGGCGTCCAGCGCGGCCTGGTCGAGCGCGCGGGCGTCGCGCATCTCGGGCCGGGCCCGCAGGGTGGCGTCCTGGGCGGCCAGCCGCGCGGCCCGCTCGTCGAGGGCGTCGCCCTTCGCCCGGGCCTCCTCGCGGTCGGCCGAGGCCCGGTCCCGGTCCGTCTGCGCCTTGGCGAGTTCCCGTTGCAGGTTCTCGTACCGGGCGTGTTCGCGGCGGGGCAGGCGGGCGCGGCGCCGGGAGGCGAGGCGCGCGTAGCGGCGGTAGTGGTCGAGGAACGCCGAGGACGCCTGCTCGGCCTCGCGCGCCGCCCGCAGTTCCTCCTTCTCCTCGTCCAGCGACCGGAACGCCTCCGCAGCGTCGGCGACGACCGCCTGGTCCATCGGCGGCAGTGCCTCGGTCAGCGCCCGGGACAGGGCGGCCTCGCTGGGCCGCTTGGACAGCTGGGGCTGGCGGAGCTGGATCAGGAGGTCGACGAGGGCGCCGTAGCGCTGCTCGCCGAGCCCGAAGAGGGTTTCGTCCACCGCGCGGCGGTAGGCCTTCGCCGTGTCGTACACCATGCCGTGGACGCCGACGGCCTCCGCGAGCCGGTCGCGGGACAGGGCCGTCCCGGTCGCGTCCAGCAGGTCGAGGCCGGCGCCGATGCGCCGGTCGGTGACCGCGAACCAGTGGCGGGCGATGCCGCGTCCGGCGACCGCCTTCAGTCCGCACAGCAGGGTGCGGAAGTGCGCCTCGCCCGTGGTCGCGTCGAGCCGGCCGAACTCGACCCAGGTGTAGCCGAGCCGCTCGGGATGCGGGTGCGCGCCGCCCAGGAGCAGGTTCCACTCCATGCGTTTGCCCGGGTCGCCGTCGGGTTCGACGCGGCGGGCGGAGAGGTCGCCGTCGAGGAGGAACGGGAGGGTGAGGGCGAGCACCTTGGACTTGCCGGTGCCGTTGTTGCCGCGCAGCAGCAGGCGGCCGTCGCGGAACCAGAACTCCTCGGTGTCGTAGTGGAAGAGGTCGACGAGCCCGATACGCAGGGGACGCCACCGGCCGGGGGCGGGAGCGGGGAGCGCGGGGCCGGGAGGCGCGGTCACGGGGTGGTTCACCTTTCGTCCTGGACGGGTTGGGCGGGCTGCGGGGGATGCGCGGGTTGCCCTGGCTCCGTGGGTTGCACGGGCTGCGCGGCTCGGGTCGGCGGTACGGTCGTGGCGGGGGCCCGGCGGTGCCGTCCCGGTTCCCTGACGACGGGCTCGCCGACCGCGTAGCGCGCGAGGGCCGGCCGCGGCACGACGCCCCGTTCGGTGCGTTCGGCGAGTCCCAGGGCCACCAGCTTGGCCACCGCCTGCTCGACGAGCCCTGACTCCGCTCCCGGTTCCCGCGCCGACTTGGACCAGAACCCGGCGTGCTCCACGGCCAGTTCCCGTACGCGGGACTCCAACTCCCCCGGTTCCACGGGCCCGGACGCCTGGGCCAGGTGCCCCGCCAGCAGCAGGGTGACGTGACCGTGGGTGCCCTGTTCCGGCATGCGCACGTCCGTGAGGTCGTCCATCGGGTCGGCCATGGCGATGCCCTCGGCGCGGATCTCCGGTACGAGGCCGGTCAGTTCGTTGATGCGGGCGGTGATGAAGCCGCGCTGCCGGGTGAGGTAGGCCAGTTCGTCGTCGGTGAGGTCGTCGTAGTAGAGCACCGGGTCGTCCAGGAGGACGCGGGTCAGTTTCCAGCGGATCGCCCGGAACCTGAGCTCGTCGGTGTCGAGCACGGTCCACGCGGTCATCTCCGTCAGACGCTCGTCGAAGCCCTCGGCCTCGACCAGGGAGGGACCCCGCAGGGACGCGGGCATCCCGGCCAGTACACGCCGCCGCACGTCGTACAGGACGTCGCCCGATCCGCTCACGTAGGCGTCCTCGTCGCCGGCCACCCGCCGCAGCACCCCGAACCGCAGCAGCAGGCGTACGACGGCCGCGAGGTCGAGGCGCTCGTCGCGCCGCTCCAGGGTGAACGTGATGCCCGCGGAGACGAGTTCGGGATCGGCGGCGGCCAGGACGACCTGTTCGGCGAGGCGTCCGAGCGCCACCTGCGACTCGCCCCGCTCCAGCGCGGCCAGGGCCAGGCACAGCAGGACGTAACGGCGGCGGGTGAAGGGCAGGGCGCTGCGGGCGGCCTCGCGCGCCGGGTGCGTGGCGTCGGTGAGGGTGCCGGGCGTCTTGCGCAGCCGTGCGGCGTCGGCGTCCGTACGCAGCGTCCAGCCGACGTTGCGTTCGAACCAGTCCCGCAGCTCGGCGGCGTGGCGGCGCACCAGCCGGTACTCGTCGGCGTGCGGTCCGTCGGCGGTGAGCAGCGGCTCCTTCAGCAGGGCGCGGGCGGCCTTCTGCAGGTCCGCCTGGCGCTGGCCGTCGAGGACTTCGGCGAGGGGGTCGTTCATCGGTCCTCCGCGGGGCGGGGGTAGGTGTCCGCACCTGGCGCGGGGACAGGTTCGGGCGGAGGGACAGGGACGGACGCGCCGCGGTCGCCGTACCGGGCCGTGAGGTCGACGATGTCGATCAGGTGGTCGGGTCCTCTGAACACCCCTTCCGGTGTGCGTACTTCGGCCGTCGACCCGTCGTCGAGGGCGGTCAGCCGGATCTCCATCGAACCGTCCCCGCTGGTGGCCACGGTGGTCGTCGTCCCCGGCCGCCAGCCGGCGAGCGCGTCGCCGAGCAGCCGCAGGAACAACTGGAAGGCGAGCGGGTCGAGTTCGCCGAGCCGGGACAGCAGCACCGGGCCGCCCGTGACGAGGCGGTCCCGGGCCCGCCGGGTCTCCTCCGTCTGCCGGGCGGCGATCTCGGCGAGCCGGCGCTTCGCCTCGCCCCGGTCGGCCACCCGGCGCGGTTTGCCGCGCCGTTCGTAGCTGCCGGTGCGGCGCAGCTGGGGGCTGATCCGCAGCGGTCGCGCCGCACCCCACGGCGTGGAGGCCGGCTCCGGGGAGGCCGTCCGGTCGGCGAGGGTGTCGGCGTCGACGGTGAGGTGCCGCGAGGGGTGCAGCCCGAACGCCACCCGCCACAGCCGGTGGCGCGCCTCGTCGTCCGGTGCCTGGGCGAACCAGCGCGCCAGGGTTCGGAAGTCGGCCGAGCGGTCCGAGCGTCCGGACCGCCGCTCGTTGAGCTGCCGTACGACGGCGAGGAGCTGCGGGATCGAACCGAGTGCCCGCCCGCGCAGCAGTCTGGCCTGCGACTCCCGCCCCTCCCCCGACACGAACCAGTCGGCGAGCCCGGACCATCGCGCGGCCCACCTCTCGTACGCCACCGCCTCCGCCCGCTCGGCCTCCTCCGGCGAGGCGTCGGCGGCCTCACGGGCGGCGGCGAGCCGCAGCAGCGGCCCGACCCGCTTCTGCTGCTCCAGTTCCCCGATCAGCAGGGCGATCCGCCCGCCGAGGGTGATGAGGTCCTGGATGAACCGCTCCAGGTACTGGATCAGCCGGTCCTTGTAGGCGAGGAACGCCTCGACCTCGATGTCGTGCAGGTCGATGGTGCGCTGGAGCGAGCCCATGAAGGCGCGGGCGTTGTCGGCGAGGTCGGTGAAGCGCGCCGTCAGCACGGACAGGGCGACGTAGGTCTTGGCGGGGTCGGGCTCGTCCTCGGCGGCGATCACGAGCAGGGCCCGCAGCTGCGTGACGATGTCGTGCAGCGCGACCGCCTGGAGTTCGCCGCGCCGCCCCAGCACCTCGTCGTACGTCCCCAGTGCCGCCTCGGCCGCCTCACCGGCCCGGGTGAGCTGGTAGATGAACCGCCGGCGGTACCAGTCCTCGACCGTGGTGACGTGCGCGTGGTCCGGATCGGCCCGCAGATTGCCCCACCCCACGAGCTTGTCCAGCGCCAGGGTCACCGCCTCGACATCGGCGGGCCGACTCCCCGCGTCCAGCGCGGCGTACACATCCTCCGGCCGCAGATGCACCGCGAACCGCTCCTTGGCGGCGAGGAAGGCCCGCATCACCTGACGGTAGAGGGGTGCGTTGGGGACGGTGAGGTGGGTGAAGGGGGCGTAGTCGGCGGACGCGGCGGCCGGGGAGATCTCGGAGCTCATCGTGGCCCCATTGTTCCGGACGGGCGGCCTTGCCTGTACCGGATGTCCGAATTTTTCAGGGCGGGTACGTTGACGGCCCTCACCGTGACGATCACCGCGAGGGCCGCTGAGCCCGTGTCAGTCGCGAAGACGGCTCCAAGGTCCGCACCGACTCCCTGTCCCGCGCCATGGCCTTCTTGCGCGACCTCGCCATCAGCGTCGCCGCCACCCTCCACCATCCGCGACGACTGCCGCCCGCTGTCCTACGTGACCAACCCGGACAGATCGCGATCGCCATCCACCGAGCTCGCCCGACGAAGCGGGACGTCTCACCCAAGGCTGGCAGAGAGAGCTCTGATCGCGTTGTGGTGAGCAGGATCACCACTACGGTCAGCAGGTGGTTTCCAAAGGGCGGCACCAGAACGCGGACGTGGCCAGTGCGCTCGACCGTGCCAAGCAGGCCGGCTGCACAGTCGTGCCGGACAAGAACGGTCACCGGTGGGGATGGGTCGTCTGCTGCTCGTGCGGAGCACGCCTTGCTGTCTCCGGCACGCCCAAGAACCCAGGTAACGAGGCGAAGAAGATCGACCGTTTCGTCAACGCCCACATGCACTAGGGAGGTACGAAGTGGAGTGGAGTTTCAGCGTCCTTCTCGACCAGCCGCTCACTCGCGAGCAGGCTGACGCGTTCGATCGCTGCGATGCCCTCGCGGACGGGGCGATCTCTTACACCCTCGCCCCGGAAAATCCCCACGCCCACCCGAACTCCGCCGACTCAGCCATGCTGCGGGAGCTGGCCTGCGACATCGAAGCCCCGACCCTGCTGGACGCTGTTGCCGAAGCCGTGCAACGCATCCGGCTCATCGACGGGCTCCAACCCGTCGGCGCCACCCTGCCCGGCACGGTGACACTCGACGAAGCCGCCCAGCGCAGCGGACACAGCATGCAGTCGCTGGCTCAGCTGTCCCAGGACCAGCGCTTCCCCGAACCCGTATCCGGTGAAGGGACGGTTCTCTACTCCTGGGACCGGGTCGCCGCGTTCCTGCGGGACATCGGCGACCCGGTCCCCGACGTCCCGCAGGACCTGGTGATCGCGGAACAGGCGCTCCGTCTCGCCCGCGCCCTCGACGGCGCGGACGTCTCCCCGGGGACGCTCAGGGCCCTGGGGCTGCCGACCGCCTGAGCACCTGATGACGGGGGGAAACACAACTGACGCCCTCGGCCGCGATCAGGCAGTGGTCGATCCGCTCCGCCTCGCGCGAGCGGTGGCCTCGCAGGCCCGCGCGGTCCGGGCGGCAAGCCGCCGTCCGACCAGGTGCCGCAGCGGCGGACCCGTGTCCAGTACGCCCTCGACGCCAGCCGCCGGCACTGCTCGGCGATGACCTCACCCTGCAACCGGCACTGCGCCCCGGCCTTGGCATACTGCCAGTCGCAGCCTGCGCAGGGGCAGAAGCCTCAACTTGCTCCTTGGACGCCTCCAGCCAGGCGCCCGCTCTTGACGGCCGCCACGAAGAACGACCAGCCGCCGGCCGGGCGCACCGCCTTGTGACCGGACCGGACCGGGCCGTGCCTGTCCCCCGCAGGGGCAGGTTGCCGGGTGGCGGGGTCCGCATACTCGGTCGTATGAGCGGACAGCGAGAACTCGGGGACTTCCTGCAGACCCGGCGGGCCCGGCTGCGGCCGGAGGACGTCGGGCTGCCGGACTACGGGGACCGGCGCCGCGTCCCCGGCCTGCGCCGCGAGGAACTGGCACTGCTGGCCGGCGTGAGCTCGTCGTACTACACGCGGCTGGAGCAGGGCCAGTCCGTGGGGGCCTCGCCGGAGGTGCTCGACGCCATCGGCCGGGCCCTGCGTCTCGACGGGGCCGAGCAGCGTCATCTCCACGACCTGGCGGGCAGCGCCAAGCGGCGTGTGGTCGCCCGCCGTCCGCCGGCGGAACACGTCGACGCGTCGGTCTCGAACCTGCTGGATGCCTTCGGTGACGTTCCCGCCCTCCTCAGCGGGCGGCGCAGTGACGTACTGGCCTGGAACCGGATGGGTCACGCGCTGTTCGCGTCCCATATCGACCGGGACGACCCGGCGGATCCGGAGAACCGCCCCAATCTGGCCCGCATGGTCTTCCTCGACCCGCACATCCGCGCGCTCTACGCCGACTGGCCGAGCAAGGCCAGGGCCGTTGTCGAGAACCTCCGCATGACCGCCGGGCGGCACCCCGACGACGCGCTGCTCGCCTCACTCGTCGGTGAACTGGCCATGAAAAGCGCGGAGTTCGCCGAGCCGTGGGCCGATCACCGGGTCAGCCCCTGTGCCGCGACGGTGTTCGCGATGCACCACCCGCTGGTCGGCAGTCTCACCGTGACGCAGCAGAGCCTGCGGCTTCCGCAGGACGAGGAACGGCACATCGTGCTCGCGATCGCCGAACCCGGCTCCCCGTCCCAGGCCGCGCTCCGCCTGCTCTCCCAGGCGACCGGCCCGGCGGCCCGTCCGGAGCACCCCGCGGACCGCGCCTGAGGCGGCGGCCCATGGCCCCCGTGCCGCCGGACGCCCTCCGCCCGGATCACTCGGCCGAGGCCGTGCCCTGCACGGTAAGCATCGTACGGGGGCACGGCCCGCCGTGTCAGGGCCGGGACAGATGACCGAACAGCACGTTCGGGTCGCTCTGTGTCGTGTACGCGGCACTCGGCACATAGACCTCGCTGCCGCGGATCGCGATCGACGTGGGATTGGACAGGCCGTCGGCCCGGGTCAGTACGGTCCTGCGGGCTCCCCGGCCGTCGGCCAGCACCACCGTGTTCTCGGTGACGAGACTCGCCAGGAACTCGTCGTGCCTGCCGTGCCTGCCGGTGAACTCGAAGTCGTCGATGCCTTTCAGCCCGTCGGCGAAGACCGTGAACGTACCGGCGCGGGACCCGCTCAGCGGCGTACGCAGAACGGTGCCCTTGTCGAGGTTGGACACGTACAGGTCCCCGTCGTGGATCTTCGCCCCGTTCACGCCGAAGAAGCCGGTGGGGGCGAGGGCGTCGCTGTCGCTGAAGAGGGCGGTCCGGCCCGCCGCGCGGCCCCTGGTGGGCACCGAGTAGACGGCGCCCTTCGCGGAGTCGGTGACGTAGAGCGTGCCGGTCCCGGGGTCCATGGCCAGGCCGTTGGGAAGTCCGTCGGCGGGGAGGTCGGCGAACTTCCGGGGCCTGTGCCCTTCGGTGAACGTCCAGACACCGGTCTCCGCCTCGGTGCCGGTGGCGTAGAGGACGTAGAACGTGTGTCCTTCACGGACCAGGCCGGTGGTCAGCGGGAATCCCAGCAGCGGCGTCCTGGCAGTCGTGTCCGCGGGGGCCGGCAGGGTGGCGAGCACCCGGATGCGGCCCGCCGCCGTGATGCGGGCGACCTGGCGGGCTCCGGCGAACGTGACGGTGACACTGCCGTGCCGGTCGGGCACGATGTTCTCGGGCATCTGGCCTGCCTGCAGGTCCAGATGCAGCACGGAGGACGTGCTGACCGGCGGCGCCGCGGCTGCGGCGGTGCCCGCCGTGAGCGTGCCCAGGAACGCCGAGGCGACGGACGCCCCGACGATGATGCGATGCAGTCGAGTACGCATGGCTCTTTCTTGGTCCTTGTGGAGCGGGGAGCCGGAGAGAGGTGGCCGGCGGCTGGACGCGCCCACCTTGACGGTTCGGCGGGCCGGCCGGGGTCTCGCCTCGGCTCCGGGAACGGACGGACGTCGGGATGGAACACCTGGCCGACGGCACGGCGAGCAGGCACAGCCGCACTGCGTGTGCAGCCCTTCCGTGACCCGCCCGGTGAGTGCCGTCGGCCGTGTGACTCATCCTGAAGTCGTGGCCCCCCGGGCAACCAGACCTGCCGGTGCCTACCACCGGCGTGGTCAGGCAGGCCCACCGGTTCACGAACCGCTCCGGGGCTCGCAGAGGGACCAAGGGGGTCAGTCAGCGGCCGGGGCGGCGGCGTACTCCTCGTCGGTGACGGGGGTCAGCCAGTGGACGACGTCATGGTCGGTGTCGCTCTCGTTGAGGGCCAGGTGGACCATCAGCCGGTTCGGTGCGGCGCCGTGCCAGTGCTCCTCGTCGGCCTCGAACAGGACACGGTCGCCGGGCCGGATGACCTCGACCGGCCCGCCCCGGCGCTGGCACAGACCGACTCCCTCGGTGACGAAGACGGTCTGGCTCAGCGGATGGCGGTGCCAGTGGGTGCGTGCGCCGGGCATGAAGTGCACCAGGGCGGCGCTGAGCCGGGAGGGCCCGGGTGCGGCGGCGACGGGGTCGATGTAGACATCGCCGGTGAACCAGTCGGCGGGACCCTTGACGGTGTCGATCGAGCTTCGGGTGATCTGCATGGTCGTACCTGTTCTGTGCACTCGTGGGACGTGGCGGAGTGGCGGGTGGCCAGTTACGGACGGCCGGTGGCGGGAGGCGGGTGGCGGGAGGGGCGGGGCTTCGGGAGGAGGGCGTCAGGGCTTGAGGAGGACCTTGACCGCGCGGCGTTCGTCCATGGCCCGGTACCCCTCGGCGACCTGCTCCAGCGGGAGGGTGAGGTCGAAGACCTTGCCCGGGTCGATGCGCCCCGACAGCACGCGCTCGATCAGGTCGGGCAGGTAGCGGCGTACCGGGGCGGGGCCGCCGCGCAGGCCGACGTGGGAGAAGAACAGTTCCTGGCCGTCGACGGCGACGTCGTGGGGGACGCCGACGAAGCCGACGCTGCCGCCCGGACGCGCTGCGTGCAGGGCCTGCCGCATGGCCTCGGCGGTACCGACGCATTCCAACACCGCGTCGGCGCCGATCCCGCCGGTCATCTCCTTGATCCGGGCGACGCCCTCCTCGCCGCGCTCGGTGACGATGTCGGTGGCGCCGAACTCGCGGGCGAGTTCCTGACGGGAGGCGTGGCGGCTCATCGCGATGATCCGCTCGGCGCCCAGTTCCTTCGCGGCGATCACCGCACACAGGCCGACCGCCCCGTCACCGACGACCACGGCGGTGGAACCCGGCGTGACCTGGGCGGCGTCGGCGGCCCACCAGCCGGTGCCCATCACGTCGGAGACGGCCAGCAGACCGGGCCACAGCTCCTCGCCCGGTATCCCGTCGGTGGCGACGAGAGTGCCCTGGGCGTTGGGGATACGCACGTACTCGGCCTGGCAGGTGCTCATGAACTCGCGGTTCAGGCAGTTCGACGGGAAGCCGCTGCGGCAGTTCGCGCAGGTGTTGTCCGAGGTCGCGAACGAGCCGACCACGAACTGGCCCGGCTTCACCGCGGTGACCTCGCTGCCGACCTCCTCGACGAAGCCGACGTACTCGTGGCCCATCGGGTGCGCCTCACCGGTCACGTCCAGACCGCGCCAGGGCCACAGGTCGGAGCCGCAGACACAGGTGACGGCCGTACGGATGATCGCGTCGGTCGGCTTGAGGATCTCGGGATCCGGCAGGGTCTCGAAGCGGACGTCGCCGGGGGCGTGGATCACTGCTCCGCGCATGAGGGGTTCCTTACGTCTTCGCATTTTGTGCACTGTTTGCACTGTTTGCGTTCTTCACGTTTTTCACGTGCTCACGGATCGCGGATCGCGAGCCGCACCCTCCAGGTAACCCGTTCTCCGCCCGCGCAACGAGTCACCGGTGAGAGGTGTACCGGCAGTACATCCCTCCGACGGCGGCCAGGCCGTACGGTCGAGGTGTGGACAACCGAGACGAGGTCCGCGAGTTCCTCACCTCGCGGCGAGCGAAGATCACCCCGGAGCAGGCCGGGCTGCCCGCCGGGAGCAGGCGCCGGGTCCCCGGGCTGCGCCGGAGCGAGGTCGCGGCCCTGGCCGACATGAGCGTCGAGTACTACGCGAAACTCGAGCGCGGCAGCCTCGCCGGCGCCTCCCCCGCCGTACTGGAGGCCGTCGCCCGCGCCCTGCGGCTGGACGACGCCGAACGCGCCCACCTCCTGAACCTGGCCCAGGCCGCCGACGGCTCGGACGTCCTCACCCGCCCCCGGCGCCGTGGCTCCACCCGGTCGTGGACCCCGCACCGCAGCCTGCAGTGGACCCTGGACGCGATCACGGCGGGGCCCGCGGTCGTGTGCAACGGCCGGACGGACATCCTCGCCGCCAACCCGCTCGCCCGCGCCTTCTACGCCGACCTGCTCGCCAACCCCGGCAACCAGCGGAATCTGGCCCGCTTCAACTTCCTCGACCCGGCCTCCCGCCGGTTCTACCCGGACTGGGACCTGTTCGGGGACATGGCGGTGGCCATCCTGCGCCGCGAGGCCGGCCGCGACCCCCACGACAAGGACCTGCACGACCTCGTCGGCGAACTGTCCACCCGCAGCGAGGACTTCCGCACCCGCTGGAGCGCCCACAACGTCCGGCGGCACGGAACGGGCACCAAACGGTTCCACCACCCGGCGGTCGGCGACCTCACGCTCGCCTACGAGTCCCTCGACCTGGCCGCCGAACCGGGACTCAGCATGACCGTCTACACCGCCGAACCCGGCTCCTCCTCGGAAGAGGGCCTGCGCCTGCTCGCCTCACTGGCCGCCACCGAGAACGTCCGCCCGGCGGCACAGCACCCCGCCGGCTGACCGCACCGGGCCGCACCGGCGATGCGGGCGCGGGACACAGCCCTCGGTGCCGAGGAGAAGCCGGGCCACGGTCCGGGCACCCCCTGCGGTCCGGGCGCACCTGCAGCGTGTTCACCTGCGCAGTGCGTTCGTGAACGCGCCTCCTGCCGACCCAGCGCCGCTCGGGCCTGCGCCTCGGCGACGAACCTGTCCACGGTTGTCCCGAACTGGGCGACACCTGCAAAGCATTGGTGTGAACTCGCTGAGAACCACTACCTCCTTCGCGAGCGTCTGCATGTACGGGGCCATCGGTAGGCAGAGACGAGGGAGGGGCCGTGGAGCAACCCAGGACGGTGTTGGCCGAGCGGATCGCCGAGCGGAGAGCGGGCATCGGCGACCCCAGGGCACTGGTGGGTGAGATGCGGCGTTCGGTGCTGCTCGTTCCGTCCGTCGGCGGGCGTCTGTGGTCGGCGCATTCGGGTGGGGTGCGGTGGGTGTGCGGGTTCACGGACGAGGAGGCGCTGGCGCGTTTCGCCGTGCATCACGCACCCGGTGACCGGTCGTTGGACTACGCCGCGCTGCTCGGCGCGCGCATCGTGGACGAGATCGTGCCCGGTCTCGGTGAACCCGCCGGCCTCGCCGTCGACATCGCCACCGAGGACGGGGCGATGTTCTTCCCGCCGGTCACCGGCATCGTCCCGGACGCGGCAGCCGTCGACACCGGTCGCAGTGAGGAGAGGCGTGGTCATGGGCGGTGACGGAGCGGACCTCCAGCTCGGCAAGGAATCGGTCACCAAGTTCACCCAGGGCCTCGGTGCGGTCATCGACCAGCTCGGTGACCTCGGCGGGCCTACCGGCTCGGTGCTGGGCAAGGGCTTTTCGGGGCTGGCCATCACCGGGATGGAGGCCGGACACCACGGCCTGGCCGAGGACTTCGAGGACTTCTGCGAGCGCTGGGAGTGGGGCGTACGCGCCCTGGTGCGGGACGCCAGTGAGATCGCGAACCGGCTCGGTCTGGCGGCGGGCACCCTGTGGGAACGCGACCAGTACGTGGCGGGCTCGCTCAAGGTGGGCGCCAACTCCCTGTTCGGCGGCAACCCGCACGCGAGCGAGGAGGACATCGAGCAGCAGAGCTGGGGCGACGTCCTCACGCCGGACTACCTGAACCCCGACTGGAGTGCCGACTCGTTCGACAAGGCCGGTCACGACATGGGGCAGACCTGGAAGGACACCGGCCGCAGCCTGGTCACCGAGGGACAGGGCGGCCGGCAGTCGCAGGTGCTCAACTACCTGTCCGGCGTCTCCGACGACCAATGGAACAAGGAACTGGACGACACCTTCGGCCCGTCGCCGGAGGAGCGCGCACAGCAGCAACAGCAACAACAGGGTGATGGCGGGGGCAAGTAGGCGTGGGTATCGGCGACTTCATCAGCGACATCACGCCCGACTCCGTCGAGGACGCGGTCGGGGACGGTGTCGAGTGGGTGGGCGGCAAGGTCGAGGACGCGGGTGACTGGACCGCCGACCGGCTTCAGGACGTGGGCTGGAAGTCCGGCGCCGACTGGGTGCGTGAGCAGTCCCGTTCGGTCGCCAACCGCCTCGGCGCCGAGGTCGACGAGATGGACCTCGGGCAGACCGAGGACAAGACCAAGCTCATCTACGGCAGCCCGGCCAGGATCGACGCTGTCGTAAAGCAACTCGGCGGTTTCCAGGTGGCGTTCGACACCACCGGCGGCGGCCTGAAGGGCCTGGACTCCTCCCGTCTCAAGGGCGAGACGGCCGAGGCGCTGCGTACCGCGGTGAGCACCCAGCCGCCCAAGTGGTACACCGCCGCCGACGCGTGCACCAGTGCGGTCGGTGCGCTGGAGGCGTTCTCGGGCACCGTCACCTGGGCGCAGGCCCAGGCGCAGACGGCGATCGACCTGTGGAAGGCGGGGGTGAAGGCGTCGGAGGACGCCGCCGACGCCCACCGCAAGAAGATCGACGACTACAACAAGGCCGTCGACCACTACAACGCCCAGCCCGCCGACCAACGGCACCCCGCCTCCCTGCCGCCGAAACCCGCCACCTCCTTCGAGGATCCGGGCAGGACGCTGATGCAGGACGCGCAGGACATCCTCGCCGCGGCCCGCAAGCAGCGGAACACGGCGGCGGAGAGCGCGCGTTC